>NZ_LBMT01000001.1:612578-637320 GCF_002005545.1 Streptococcus mitis | reverse complement strand
AGAGGCTACTGCGCTTGTGCTTGCTGAGGTAGATGCTACGGCACTTGTTGATGCTGATGTAGATGCTACGGCGCTTGTTGACGCTGAAGTAGACGCTACCGCACTTGTTGAGGCTGAGGTAGACGCTACGGCACTTGTGCTTGCTGATTCTGATTTATATACTTTGTCAGAAACCGTTGCATCTTGGTTATAAACAGTTGGTTCATATGGTTGACTACCAGACGCTACTCTAGCATTATCCTTATAGTAGACCGTTGCAACACCATTAGGAGCCACTTCAATGCTTGAAATACGTTCGCGACCGTTTGGAATCACCTTATCATGAGCTTTTCTAATTTCTTCTTTAACTTTTTCTTTATCAGCATCCGTTAAAGCATTCTTATTCTTCACTTCAGTAACAGCGATTGCCGGTTTCTTGAATAAGTTTTCCAATTTATCCTGCTGGATTCCAAAGTTTTCAGAAGCAGGATTTCCACTCGGGTCAATAGCCTCAACCTGACGAGACCATCTATTACCATCTCTATAAGTAAGATTACTATTTGCAGTAGCTGTCACAGTAATGGTCGTACGATCATCACTCGTCGTTGTAGTAATATTTGAAATTTTACCACTACCCCATTCAGCTCTACCCTCAAAGAAATCTGTTAAATCCGTACCATTTCCTCGCATTTTCAAGGAAGCAAGCTTGCCACTATTATCTTTACCAGTAAAGGTTACTTCAATCGTATCACCCGCATAGAATTTATAGCGTCCTGCGCCATCTTTTTCCGGTGTCTTTCCATTAACCTTAACGGTGTAAGTAACAGTTGGTGCTACATCTTCTTTAGTAATACTCGTAGAAGTTAGGTCAGAAGTAAGAGTCTCTGTGCCTCCAGCAGGAGTCGTTACAATCTTCTCTTGTTTAACCGTTACGTCTCCCGTTGGAAGCAAGCCGTTATTAGCATTGTAAGCCTTTTCGAGATCTTTTGGCGTGAAGGTCAGCCTTGTATCGTTAGGTCCAGCTTCCTTAGTGAATGTCTTATCACCGATTGTCAAGGTCACTGTCGCTCCTGGTGTTACATCTGTAACTGTAATACTACGGTTCGGCAGACCTCCTTGTAGCTTCACTTGATTATCTGCGATTTGTGGTGGTTTTGGTCTAACTTTGATGGTTACAGGAACGGTGTCACTACTATTGTCCCCAGTTTGAGCTCCTTTAGGTAAGGTAACTGTGACATCTTTCTTATAAATCCCTGGAGTACTTACTGTGCTAGCATCTGGTGCAGATACCCATCTGTAGGTAGTTCTGGTAGCTTCCTCTGGACCACTAGGAATCGACACACCATCTCTAGAATTCTTAATCGCCTTGCCTGGGTCATTAATAATCTCATTCAAAGGTCCTGTATTCCCAACTGTTGTAACATACTCTTGCTTGGCTACTGGATCAACTACCGTATAGTCAAATGTTGTTTCGCTTGTCAGAGCCCGATCGTTAGTTGATGGAGTTCCGAAGCGACCTGTTGGATAGACAGCTGTCACAGTATAGGTCGTCTTGTGACTTACAGGATCCGGCCAACTTGAATTCTCCTTGGTTGTATACCATACTTCACCAAACGTGTCTCTGCCAACAGCAGTTGTTTTCTCCGGATCTGTACCATTTAAACGATACTTATAGAACCATTTAACCTCACTTTTAGCCTTCAAATCACTGAGATTTGTATATAGCTCTATATTTCTACCATAGTTGTTAGCCCAGCCTCCGTCGACTCTACTAAGGCCTGATCCTTGCGTTCCTTTAAATGCAAAGAACTTACCTGTGACTCCATTCGCGGTTTTTGTCTCAATCTTTGGATAAACAGTATATTTATACTCAACTTCCTTAGTCTCATTTCCTTTAGTAACGAGCAAGGTTGCTGTTTTATCACCAGGTGTAGATAAATCTGGAGCTCCATTTTTCCAAGTAACGTTGGTATTTGAAGGTAGGGCTCTACCATCACCATCTACAACAAAGTCACGAGCGTTGAGTTGACTAGGATTTTCTCCTTCAACGGCATAAAAACGATCTGTTTTAGCTCTATACGGTGCCTTCGCAGTAGCAGTGGTTGTCGCTCCAGCTGAGTTAAAGTTATAAGACGTTGCATTAACTGGAGTGTTATCTTTGACTGCCTCTTCGGAAATAGTCACATTACCAGTCGATTTATCTAAAGTCACCCCAGCTGGAAGAGGATCGCTACTTTCCCATGCAGTTCCAGATTTTTTAATCGTAATTTGAGTAGGAGTGTTAGCAGTTGTAGACGTAGTCGGTGTATAAGATATATTTATCTTATCATTGTTCGCTTCAGGACGAACAACTACACTACCATCACTCTTAGGATCGACATGAGGAGCTGTTGCAGTAGCCTTAGCAACATTTTCAAAGAATACTTCCGAAACATCGACTGAATCGCCACCCACATTATCTTTATATATCGTTCTGAGTTGCTTACTTAGTCCTATTTTAGTTCCAGTAATCGTAGCTTTTCCATCTAAATCATTGTACTTAAGGATCGCCTGTTTATCAGCATTAGTCAGTTCATCTCCCAGTCGTGAGATATCCATATTATCAGGTACGGATAAGTAGACTTCTTTCCCATCCACTCTGGCTTTAACAGCCATATTTTCCCCTATTCCTGAACCAATCTCATTGCTACCACCAACCCATTCAACTCTCTGAACGTGTAGCTTTTCTTCAGTAGCTACACCAGAAGTAATCGGTGTGGTTGTCGGAATAACATCTGAGCCTCCAGGACCGTCGTTCACAGAATTCTTATACTCATCTGGTTCCTCCGGCCTTAAAAATCCTGGTATAGTTGAAGATTTATCATCAAATTTTTGAATAACAGACGCCGCAGTTACCACCTGCCCTTTGGACATTTGACGAGTAGTCTGTGACTGATTGATTACAGGTTCGTAAACATCGGACTGCGTTACAATCTTAAATGGAAGTTTATAAGACGCACCATTTGAATTTTTCGCACTAAGTCTATACTCACCTTTACCTAGTACAATACCATTTCGTTTATTAGCAGCATCATATTTAATGAAGTTACTATCCTTGGAGACACCTTCAATCTCATAAGTAGTATCCCCACTTTTAAGAGGTGTTTTTTGACCTGTTTCTTTATCATAAACATCCGCAATCGTAGAAATGTCGTTTGGGGCTAAATGTCCTAATCCACCAGCCCATTTCAAAAAAGTAGATGGTATGCCTGATTTCAATTCCAACCGATACCGTTCTTGAGAGCCATTCATTTGTAGGTAGTTTCTATGACGTGAATTTTCCAAGGAACGGAAACCAGCCATATAAAAATCATTGGTATCTTCTGGACTATCTGTCGTATATTTTATTTTATATCCTTCATAACGGGCACTTCCCTTAGGATGGAGGGCATAGATATTCGCTGTCGCATTCTCAATAGAGTTAAAAGCAAAATCACCATCTTTTTTAATCTTATCCGATATTTTATCTGTCTGATAAAATACTTCTGGATTATTAAAAGCAAAGTCTCTTAAACTAGTGAGAGATCCTCTACCGACCCCACTAGGACCTACACCAGCTACACCATCATAATATGAACCACCTTGATTATTCTGAGCATTACCGATTGCTGCTAAAAGAAATTCACTCTTAGAATTTTTTAGGAACGCACCGTTGCCATTGCTAACTCCCAATTGTCTCCAAGGCTGATTTTTTCCATCCTTTTGCAAAACTTCCATATGGGTAATGTTATGCCCTTTTGGAACAGTAAAGTAAAAATAAGGATTATCGTGAGGTTCTCCTCCGTTATTAAATGTAACTTCCCATTGAGTTATCCTACCAGTACGAGTGGCAGTCATTAATACTTGGTCACCAATGTTTTGGACAAGAACACGAGTGGCAGTATTAGCGGCTCCAGGCGCTTTTCCATTCCCTGTTCTTCCCTCGGTAGCATAAAGATATGTCCCCTCTTTATATGTTAGCTTTGGAATTATGGTCAGTTGCCTCAGATTTTGGAACAACATATCCAACAGAGGCTGTTAAAAATGTTGGATTGCTATTCTCAGGCGCTACCTCCCTAAAGCTAACTCCTCGCTCCATCTGTCTACCATTTAGCACACTACGTTTACCGTTATTAGCACGGAGGACAGCGTTAACGATTGAGTTTTGCGCAGATGTAGCTTGCTTGATAACATCTGTTAGATCCGCATTTGGATTTTTCAGCGCTTCTTCGATAGCTGTTACAGCAGCATTCACCTTAGCAACGGCTTCGGTTGTGTTTGGTAGACCGATAGACTTAGCTAGGTATTCACCCATAGAAGCTGAGATTTTAGACAGACGTTTGCGGTCTTCTTCAGCTTTTTTGTTACTCTCAGCAGATACTGTAGTCGCTACGGCAGCTGTTGTCGTCGTATCCACCAAACTTGAAGTCGTTGATGTGATTTGACTCAAACGATTTTCAACCGCTTGTAGAGATGCGAGGCTTTCAGTGATAACTTTTGAAAGAGCTGCGCCAGCTGTCGCATTAGCTGCATCTTCCTTACGAACAGATGTCTCTTTGTTTGAAGCTGTTTCTGATGCTACTGGTTTTGCAAGTTCAGAAGTTACTCCAGCTTGTGATTGAGAAGCACTTGCTAAAGCTGATGTACTTGCAGATGCAGAGGCTACAGCACTTGTTGATGCTGACGTACTTGCTGATACAGAAGCACTTGTTGAAGTACTTACTGATTGGCTTTCACTTTCTGAAAGATGTTTACTTGCATTCTTGGAAGCTTCCTCAGACAAGGACTGGCTTTGGCTGACAGAAACTGATAGGCTGTCGGCTTGAGCCCCCTCCTGATCTTTTACTGTTCCCAAAGTTACTGTGTCTGTATTCGCAAGTGTTTGATTTGACTCTACTGTCTTTTCAAGAGCGTCATTGGCATAAACAGTTGTTTGTGTTGCAACTGCTCCTCCAAGTACCGTCCCTGCTGCGGCTAGCCCTTTCAGGATATCCAATCCTGTTAGTGTATTTGCTGATTGCTCTTCGATAACTTCAGTTGTTACCTGAGCAGCATCTACACCACCACGCAAGACTTTAAAGAGGCCAAATTGAGAGGTCGAGGCACGCAACCAATGCTTACCCGACTTGATCAACTTGAAACGGGTCACACGATCCGTCTCTCTATATTCACCTTCTTGGCGTCTAAAAAACATATTTTACTCCTTCTTCTAAAAAGATATTTTTTCCTAATTATATTCTACTTCTTTGAATATATTAAGTCAACTCAATATACGTTCATGATAAAAAAATTTTATTATTCATTTCTATGTATAAGGATATCTAACATTGATATTGTTGTAAATCAAACCACTCCAAAAATAGTAATAAAATCAGCAAATCGCTTTATTTAATATATATATATATATATATATCGGATAGAGTGTGTATATTTTCTGTATAAAACTAGAAAAACAGGTAAAAGACTTCAAAACTGTATACAACTTTCTCTGCTCTTTCTGTTCGTAGAGCCACGATTTCGCTATCCCTTCCTCCCTCTACTAGCTCATGATAATCAGACTTTGGAATCGCTATTTGGTTCACCGGTAGCGGAGACCCACGGAGGACTCACACCTCAGATGAACGTCATGCCCGTCGTACCTAAAAAAATCACTCCCTGACTAGGCGAGTGATTTTTGGGCTACTGTTAAAAAGAGTTCTGAGTAATTTCCTTGAAACAGGCCTTCAGCGCTATAGAGAATCTGACTATGCACAGATGAAAAACCGTGCTGAATTAGCTTGTTTTCCAGTTCAGCTAAATCAAATCCATGATGGTTAGCTTCTGTCTTGGTAAAATCAGCAAGGAAGAGTTGTCCATCTTCCTTCAAATGTTGATGAAACAGTGAGAGAGCCGCATCCAAATCAGGCATATGATGAAGAACCCGACAAACAACAATGAGATCAAACTCTTGCTCCAAGGGATTTGCCAGTAAATCTTGCTCCAAAAACTGGATATTCTTACTTTCTTGCTGCTCCGCTTTCAAGCGAGCTTGCTCCAGCATTTTCTCAGAAATGTCTACAAGAGTAACGAACTTGGCTTGCTTGGCCAGAGGCAAGGCTAATAGCCCCGTCCCTCCACCGAAATCCAAAATTTCTTTGTCTGATAGAAGATCAATCTGTTTCTCGACTGCTTGACAAACCAAGTTTGCAAGGAAAATATTTTTAGGGGAATCGAAAGTTTCTGCTTTGTGGTTAAAATCATGTTTCATGCTTTTAGTTTAACACAAAGTAGCTTGATTGGCTAAGAATTATCTTTCTTTTCGACCTTCTCTTCTGATTTTTTCTTCTCTGCTTGATTACTTGAATCAGTCACTACTTCTTCCTTTTTATCTGTTTTCTCTTCTTTGATTTTGACGGAAGGAAATATGAACTCATATTGACTCTTGGATGTACGAACTACTGTCGTCAAGCTTGTTTTCTTGTTTTGATAGTTTACTTGACCTAGGTTAAAGGTCTGTTCCCCGCTTTCTTTCTCAACCTTATCTTTGGTTCGCTTGGCCATAGCAAAAGCAACCAATTTTTCTTTATTCAAAGCATAGTCTTGATAGTGGGCAACTTGTCGGTTCAAGTAAAATTGTAACAAAAAACTAAAGACGGCTGCTATGGTGACCGCATAGAGGAGAACACCTGCCTTAACTTTTTTCTTTTTCCACACGATAGATGAACTCCCTTTCTAAGCCTTTTTGGAACTGAAAATGAAAGCGAACCAGTTGATTCTCCTCTGTAATCTGAGCTGATTTGAGGCCATAAATCATAGGCTGATATCCTCGTCCACTGGCATCGGTTTTCCGAAAATCATCTGATTTTGACTTACCTATCGCAATTTCCTTGCCATCCTGCCTCATATAGAGGCGATTTCCCTCCACTTTTTCAAACTGCGAACGATCTAATTCTGCCTCCAACTGGTCCACAAACAAGAGCCACTCCTTTTGCTCGCTTTGTTGCTGGTATTGAACTTCTGAAATAAGGAGCTGACTCATGGCTTGAAAGAGAAGTAAGCTTCCACTGATGACAATGAGGGCAATCAGGGATTCTAACAAGGTAAAAGCCTTGATTTTATGGCTCTTTGATAGCCAACAACTGTTCTGAACCATGGTAGACCTCCAATCCCTTTTCACTAGAAAACACCTGAATCTCAACTCCATTTATGTTTACTTGATTTTGACCTGTCTGCAAAGCCATCTTAGCTACCCTCAAGACTTCTTCCTTTTGCAAGATTTTTGCTTCTTCTTGCCTATTTTTCTGAATTTGTCCCAAAAAGAGGGTTGCAATGCTGGCAAAGATAGCTAAAGAAACTACTGCTTCCAGTAAAATCACTGCCCTAATTTTTTGTTTCCTTAATGCGTTTAATTTTTCCATTTCCTAAATATAATTGATAACGAATCGCTCCTTTACTGGTCTGAAATTCAACCTTAGCTAGGGACGAATTGCCCCCAGCTCGGTCAAATGTAATACTTTGGCCTGATGGTGCCTGAATTCCTTTAGGAACTGTCAGCTTTTGACTGCCATTGCTAATCGTCTGCCCATCTAAGTTTAGACTAGTCTTTTGCTGACTAGCTACACTGCGTTTTTGGGTTTCCCGATAGAGTTCTTCAAACTCCATAAAGAAAATCTGCTCCTCTACCGCTGCAAAAGTGGACTGGACAGAGCCTGACAAACCCAAGGCAAGGATACTCACAAGACCCAAAACCAAGAGACTTTCCAGCATGGTAAAGGCCTTAATCTGCAACGGTTTGACTGGTATTTTGTTTAGCATGGTATTCTTTATAAGCTTTAGCCTGTTCTTCTGTGATTCGCCCATCTGCTTGTAACTTGCTTAGGCTAGCATCTTCATTTTTATCTAAGCTATAAAGCTCTGCCTGACTTTCCACCACCTTAACAACAGCAGCTTTTCCTTTGTCGTTGACTGCTTCTTTTTGCTTGGTCAGATTAGGTACAAAGAGTAATAGAAGCACGCTGATGATGAGCAAGACCACCAACATCTCCACAAGTGTAAAAGCTTTAACCTTAGCTTTTTTCAAGAATGTCATCATTTTTTTCATGTTAAAAATTTACCTCCATATTTTGATACATGGGCATGAGCATTGCCGCATAAAGTAAAACGATAATCAGTGCCACAAAGATAAAAACCAGTGGTTGCACCAAATTCATGGTGCGGTTGACTCGGGTAAAAAAGGCTTCCCAAGTTTTTTCAGCATAGATTTCCAACTCACTCCCCAGCTTAGACTTGACTTCCCCATACTCGATGATGAGACTCAACTCCTTCTTAAAGAAAGGATAGGTTCCTATAGTCTGAGAAAATTCCTGACCATTTTGTAGGGCTTGAGCCAAATCTCGACCGATTTCTTTAAAGAGTTGGGAACCTTGTTCCTGCATGATCTGAAAAATCTGCGTCAGTTCCATCCCCTGAGAAATCATATTACCCCACTCACGCGCATAATAAGCTGTCAGATAAGTCTGCACAAAGATTCCAAGAAAGGGAAGGCGTGCTAAGATAGAAAAGACGCGCATCTTAAAACTTCTTTTATAAAAAGTTAGTGCTAAAAGGACAAGTATGGAAACAAACCCTACCATGCCTAGAAAAATTTGTGGCAGATTACCGATAATCTGAGTGGCGATATTACTACTATCCAGTTGTGGTAGTAGATAGTTCCGTAGTCCCAGCATAATTAAGAGAAGAAATCCCAGCAAAATCAAAGGATAGGTCGCTACTTCAATTAATTTTTTCTTAACCTTGGCAAGATTGTCTAGATACTCTTCTATCTTTCCCAAACTCAGGTGGAGATTTCCATGGACTTCCGCTAGGGATAACTGAGTGACAATAGCACTTGAAAAGCCCAAACTTTCCATCATTTCTGAGAATGATTTCCCCTGAGACAAACCTGTGCACATCTGTGCCACACACTGCTTATCTAACAAAGCACTCCTATCTAAAAAGGAGATGGTCTCCACCAGATGAAAACCGCTGGAAAAGAGATTGTTAAACAAGGTGATGATATTTTTTTGTTTAGCTGTAGCTAATTTTCTCCGTTTCAGCCTGAAGGCTTGTGATATGTCCATCTTTAAGAAGCTGGTCAATCTGTTTATTCCAGCTAGTTGACTGATGTTCTTGATAGTCTTTGTTTGCAAAGTCAACGATTCCTCCTCCCCCGATTAATCTCTGATAGCAGACTCCCTGCAGAACGACTGCCAATTCCTCCTCACTCACACCCAACTCCAGCAGACGCTCATAAACACCTCGGATACTCTTGGCGTGAATGGTTGAAAAGACTGTCGCCCCTGTCAAACTAGCTCTAACTACTGCACGTGCCGTCTCGCTGTCTCGAATTTCTCCGATAATCAAGAGATCTGGTCGATGACGCAAAGAAAGTTTGATGAGATTTTCATAGGTCAACCCGATTGCTTCGTTCAACTGCAACTGAAGCATGTCGTCCTGCTTGATTTCGACAGGATCTTCAATGGACATGACTTGCTGTCCTTTAAATAGGGACTTGGCTAATTCGTGCATCAGGGTCGTCTTGCCACTTCCGACTGGACCAGCAAAAAGATAAAGTCCCCGTTGCCTGTACTGCTTGCCCAGTTCTTCAATATCCTGAAACCAAAAATGCAACTCCTGCTTCTCATCATGCAACAAGCGAATGACTAAACTCTCATGTCCTCGATAATCGCCTACAGTAGATAGACGTAGAGATGCCATCTTCTGGTCATAGGCATAATCACAGGAACCAAGTTGACTACGTCGCTTTTCTCCAACATTCATACCCGCCACAAACTTAAAGTGACTGATGACGGCCGCAAACTTTTCAAAATCATAACAACCGATTTTACAGCGCTCGTCTCCGACCCTCATATGAAGCTCATAAGCGTCTAACTTAGGAACAAAATAAATATCCTGCGCCCCTTTTTTCCGAGCCGAACGAATGATTTCTTGTGCAATTTCTTGAACCATACTTACCTCCTCACCTATACTATTCGCAAAGATTTGGAAAAATAAAAAAAGCAACTCCAAAAAAGTTACTTTTCCTCTATTTTAATTTCATACGGCAAGAACGGTGCCTTTCCTGACCTGTTTGTTTTTCATAGCCTGGGCGTAGTTTTTCATCTGGAATAACCTGCTCATCCTGTAAAAGAGCCAAAGAATGGTATTGTTGTAAATACTCGTCACATTCATCACACCAGCGTTGGTCTTCTGGATCCCAAAAAATGGTCATCAAATCACTTCTACTTTTATAAAGAGGGGATTCTTGTTCCAATCTAAACCAGCAAGTTTTGTAGTATTTGAGAGCATCATAATACTGGTCAAATTTCTTACTTGCTACAATATCTTCTTCCCAACCTTCTAAGAACCACCAAGGTTCAAAATCTCCGTACATTTCTATAACACGATACATATTCATTCATTCCTTTGTACCGTATATTATAACCAATTCAGACAAACAAGGAAAGAAATATGCTCATTTCTTAATTTTTTGATAAAAAATCCAGCCATCTTATGATGACTGAATTTCTATTTGCTTATGTTCCAAAATGTTTTTACTACTTAAGCTTCTGAAATATCATTTTCGATAATGACTTTGATTGCATGGTGGTCTGCTGCCTTACTGAAAACTTCATAAGCTTTTTCAATTTCACTGAGTTTGAAATAATGAGTTACCAATTTTTCTGGTTCAATCTTATGACTTTCAAGAGCTTTCAACAATTGTGGAGTGGTATTTGTAGATACCAAACCAGTTGTTACATTGATGTTGCGAATCCAAAGTTTGTCTAAATCGAATTCAACTGGTTTACCATGCACACCACAGTTGGCAACTGTTCCGTCTATACCGATAATCTTTTGACAGAAATCAAATGTTGCAGGAATACCAACAGCTTCGATAGCAACATCCACACCACGACCATCTGTCAAATCATAAATTTCTTTAATGGCTTTTTCAGGGTCTGAAGAATTAACCTTATGAGTCGCACCAAATGATACAGCAGTTTCCAAGCGATTATCGTCTAAGTCCACCATAATCAATTTAGCTGGTGAATAGAATTGAGCTGTCAAAAGAGCTGCTAAACCAACTGGACCTGAACCAATAATGGCTACGCTGCAACCAGGTTCTACTTTCCCTTTCAAGACACCAATTTCATATCCAGTAGGCAGAATGTCTGATAGCATAACCAAGGCTTCGTCTGACAAGTCTTCTGGAGTATGGTAAAGAGTGTTATCTGCATGAGGGACACGTAGATATTCAGCCTGCATACCATCAATCAAGTGACCGAAAATCCAACCCCCTTCGTCTTCACAGTGGGCATAAATTCCTTTTTTACAGTAGTAGCATTTACCACAGGCACAGACACAAGAAATCAAGACCTTGTCGCCTTTTTTGAAGTTCGAAACTCCTTCTCCAACTTCTTCAACAATCCCAATCCCTTCGTGACCAAGAATGGTGCCACTTTGGCAAGCAGGAACATCCCCTTTGATAATATGGAGGTCTGTTCCACAAATAGTGGTTTTTACGATACGCACAATAGCGTCTGTTGGCTTGCGAAGCACTGGTTTGTCAACGTCAACAAAAGAAGCAAGTCCTGGTTTAACATAAGTATAGGCTTTCATAAAGCACTCCTCCGTTTTTTTATTTGTACTATTTATAATGTAATTGTAAGCCTTTTCATTTGTTTGTTCAAGATTTTTTGTGATTTTTTTAACTTTTTTATTAACCGGTAAAGAAATATAGATAAAAAAGCAGAAGCTAGTCTCTAACTCCTGCTTTCTCTCTTATGCTTGATAACGTTTCACACCATCTAGATAGGTTGCTACCAATTCCAAATCTTTATCTAATACGATAAAGTCCGCGTCATAGCCTTCACGGATTTGGCCACAGACATCATCAATGTGAACAGATTTTGCTGGGTTAAGGCTGGCCATCATGACCGCTTCGTGTGGATTTGCAATACCCCACTCGACTACATTTCTCATACCATCTTTAAGTTTGAGGATAGAACCTGCCAAATTACCAGTAGATTTGAGACGTGCAGTTCCATTTGCTACTACAACAGGGAATTCTCCCAACATATAGTCACCGTCTTCAAGCCCACCAGCTGTCATACAGTCCGTAATAAGAGCGATGTTTTCTGTCCCCTTTTGCTTAAGTAAAATCTCACAAGCTTTTGGATCTACGTGATAACCATCACAGATCAATTCTGCATAAGTATGTGGGAGCTCATACATAGCTCCTACCATACCTAGTTCGCGGTGTGTTAAACCACGCATCCCATTATAGGCATGTACCCATACACTAGCTCCAGCATCAACTGCCTTTTTAGCTTGTTCAAATGTCGCATCTGAGTGTCCAAGTGCAACTGTCACACCTTCACCTGTAATAGTACGTACAAAATCTTCCACCCCATCACGTTCTGGTGCAATAGCGATTTTATTTAGCATCCCTTTTGCAGCATCCTGCCAAGAATGAAACTCCTCAACACCCGGGTCTCTCATATAAGTTGGATTTTGTGCACCCTTAAAAGTTTCTGTGAAATATGGACCTTCATAATAAATCCCACGAATCTTAGCACCTGTTGCTTCTTTATAATGGTTTCCAAGATTTTCAGTGACTGCAAGCAATTGCTCATAAGTGGCTGTTAAAGTTGTGGGCAAGAAACTGGTAACACCGGTACTAAGAAGTCCCTCACTCATAGTATGCAATGTACCTTCAATGTTGTTGTCCATTACATCTACACCTGCATATCCATGAATATGAGTATCCACAAGACCTGGTGCAATGCTATAACCAGTATAGTCAAGAACCTCTGCTCCTTCAGGAATTTGATCCACATGTTTCCCAAATTTGCCATCAACAAGTTCTAAGTACCCACCGCGACGAATGCCAAATGGATAGAAAAACTGATCCGCTTTAACGTAATTAGGCATAATAATGACCTCCTTAAAAGATTACTTTTGATATTTATTATGTCAATTACATTATAAACCTTTCTGATTCATTTGTAAATGGTATAGACCTATTTTCTAGAGATATTTTAAAAGAGCTGGATTTCTCCAACTCTTCTCTTTTTAATACACGTTATTTTGATTTGACTGGCTTGTCTTTAGCTGTTTGCAAGGCTGTAGCAATGGTCTCTGCATACAATTTTGCTCCGGCTTCAATTTTGCTAGTGTCACTTCCAAAATGGACTTGGTCTGTCCCAGTCCAAATTTCTGGATGTTCCTTAGCAACTTGATTCCAATCTGCTATCGTGATATAAGGAGTCTTCTCTGCCAATTCTCTCATATAGGCAGCAGCCTTCTCAACGATTGCATAGGTCTCTTTTGTCTTATCTCCCTCATAAGGAGTCACCAAAACCATATGGTGGCCCTTAGGAAGATTTTTCACGATACTATCCCAATCTTCCTTGTAATTTTCAGGATTATTTACCCCTGTTGCAATGACCACCATCTTAGGTAAAAATTTATTCTGGCTATTATTTAGCATGATTTCATTGGCAGTCTTGGTTGTTCTGCTGACCTGCGCGTTAATCTGTGCTCCAGGAAGGGCTGTCTGCAGGGCTGTATTTGCCCTTAAAGCCACTGAGTCACCAATTAACATAGTGCCATCAGCAATTCCTAAACTATCAGCTTCTGCCCGTTCTGTCATCACCTTGGTTTGGCTAATATTTGTTGCAGCTTGCTTCAAACCATTGACAGTCAAGTCTGTCTCAAACGCTCCCACTTGTGGTGCCAACAAAGTCACTAAGAAGACAATGAAGGCCAAGATTCCTGTACTTGTTGCAAGAATTGCGTGAATATAAGGCAGGGGACGAAGAGTTTGTAAAACAGGTGTGTTCTTGCCTGCAATCCACGGCTCCAATACATAAAATGAAAGACTGGCAAATCCATAAGAAAAAATCAAAGTCAGTAACACAGCAAAAAGATTTGATGTCAACTGTGAGAATATGATATAGAAAGGCCAATGGAAGAGATAAACTGCATAGCTAGTATCTGCTAAAAAGCTGATAATTTTTGGCTCCTGTATATGATGTGTCTTTTCATGTAAGACACGCGCCGCCAGAATCATAGCAAGGGCTGCAAGACTGGCAAGCAAGAAGCCGATAAGATAAGCAAAGAGATAGGTAAATTTGACAAAGAAGGTCAAAATGAGTAAGAAGCCAAAACCTCCTGCAAAAATCAACAGGGTCTTTCGTAAATCCCAGATTTTATTCAACTGCTTGACGAGGGAAGTCGTCTGACGAACGCCTACAATCGTTGCTAGGATACTTCCCAAAAAGAATGGATAGACATGAGTTAAACTGGAGAAGTAAACAGAGGAATAAGAGGTTACTAGAAAACTACCAATAAACATGGAGAAGAAACTAATCAAGAAGGCAGCAGTTGATAAGAGAAAAACCATCCCTCTCAACTGACCATTTGACCTAGACTGCTTGGATAAGAACCAAACTGCCAATCCCCAGAGTATATAGTAGTGTACCTCAACAGCCAAGCTCCAATTATGAACAAACAAATGAGGAATGAACTGTGATTCATAACTCCCACCTGTTAGAAGTTCATAGAAGTTGGTCATAAAGCCTAAAACACCAGCAATCTGACCCCCAATTCCAGCCACATAATCTTGGCGAACTAGAAAGGTAAAGGGCATGGTTACCAAGACCATCAAAACCACAGGTGGCACGATACGATAAAAGCGTCTCCTAAAAAATCCAACCAAATCAATTTCATGATTTTTAGAAAATTCTTCGATGAGTAGAGCTGTAATCAGGAAACCTGAAAATGTGAAAAAGACATCTACCCCGAAAAATCCTCCAGGAAAGATGGTCTGAAAGAAGTGATACAAGAGTACCAAAAGTAAACCTGTAATCCTAATCAAGGAAAACCATTTAATGCGCATACGAGTTTATTCTTCCTTTCATTGTACACTTTATTCTATCAAAAAAAGAAGAAAAATCCCAAGAGAAAACTTAGGATTTTTAGCTGGATTTTTAGCTTATATCAATTCCATTTTAGAAATTACGTCCTGATTTATTATAGCCATATTTTTCAACAAAATACTCACGGAATTCCAAGAGATTGTCATCCATGATGGCTTGTCGCACTTGCTTCATCAGGTTAAGCAAGAAGTAAAGATTGTGGTAGCTAGTCAAGCGAATACCAAAGGTTTCATCAGCTTTGAGCAGGTGACGAAGGTAGGCGCGTGTATAGTTCTTACATGTGTAGCAATCACACTCAGGATCCAGTGGTGTAAAGTCCTCAGCAAACTGAGCATTTTTGACAACCAAACGACCTTGACTGGTCATACAAGTCCCATTACGAGCGATTCGAGTCGGCAAGACACAGTCAAACATATCTACACCACGAATCACCCCATCAATCAAACTATCTGGTGCTCCCACACCCATCAAATAGCGAGGTTTATTTTCAGGAAGCAGTTGGGTTGTGAAGTCCAAGACAGCATTCATCTCTTCGTGGGTTTCTCCTACTGCCAAGCCACCGATAGAGTAGCCTGGGAAGTCCATGCTGACAAGGTCATGAGCCGATTGGCGACGAAGGTCTTCAAATCCTGCCCCTTGCACAATTCCAAATAACCCTTGGTCATGCGGACGACGATGAGCCTTCAAACCACGCTCAGCCCAACGACTGGTACGCTCGATTGATTTCTTAACATAGTCGTATGGTTGATAAAACTGAGGACATTCGTCAAAGGACATCATAATATCTGAGCCTAGATTGTTCTGAATAGAGATAGCTTTTTCCGGTGATAGAAACATCTTAGAACCATTGAGATGGTTTTTAAAAGTTACACCTTCTTCTGTGATATTACGGCTATCTGCTAAGGAATAAACCTGAAAACCACCACTATCTGTCAAAATTGGTTGGTCCCAATTCATGAACTTGTGGAGACCACCTGCGCGTGCGATGAGTTCATCTCCAGGACGAAGCCAGAGATGATAGGTGTTTGACAGGATAATTCCCGAACCCATCTCCTTCAATTCTTCAGGCGACTGAGTTTTGACAGTGGCTTGTGTCCCAACTGGCATAAACATAGGTGTTGGGAAGGTGCCGTGGGGAGTGATGATTTCTCCCAGACGAGCTCCTGTGTGTTTTTCTTTCTTAATCAAACGGTATTTGATTGGTGAATCTGACATTTTTTACCTCCGAAGCTGGGAAAGACAGTCCCAGTTCATACTTTGTGCCCAAGGGCATACTGTATGATTTTATCAAAAAAAGCTGGAACTGTCACGAACTATGGTATAATGAGAGAATGAAATACCCAAAAATTGATTTAAAAACCGTTCGTCTGCAGGCTAGACAATTTCAATCTGAAAATCCCCGCCTCTTTCTCGTCTATCTCTTACCTAGTATACTGGTCATCTTGTCTGGCTTCCTCAATCCCTTAGAGCGCATCAACGAGAGTGTTTTAGAACAACCCTTTGTAAGCGTGTTTGGCCATGTATTCCAAGCCTACCTTTTTCCACTATTAGTCTCCTTTATCGGAGCTATTCTTCTAACCAGTTCAGTCTATACAACCCTAAAACTCATCAAGAATCCAGATACAGAACTATCCGTCAAAAATAGTCTTACTCTCTTTAACGAAGTACACTTTTCACAAACCTTTTTGACTCTACTTCTCAAACGTTTCTATCTCTTCTTATGGAGCATTCCTAGTTTGCTTGGGATTTACCTCCTTTTTTACAGTAGCTTTCTAGCAAAGAAATTCGTTGCAATCCATCCTGAATTTCCCAATCTGGATCTCTCGTCAGTTGAAACGGAGCGTTTCCTCATGACCTTTGGTCTCTATTTTCTAGCAAGTATCCTCTTGATGATTGTCGGAAATAGTCTCTATATTCCACAATACTATGCCTATTCGCAGGTAGAATTTCTCCTCTGTGACACCCTAGACTTAGGACAAGCCAAACCAGGACAAATCCTTAAAACCAGCCGTTTCTTAATGAAAGGTTACAAAATTCAGCGCTTTATTCTAGACCTACAACTCCTTCCTTGGTATTTCCTCAATTGGATTACCTTTGGAATTGCTAGTTTTTCACTCCTACCCTACATTCAAATCAATAAAATAATTTTCTATCGAGCAGTACTGGCTCGAAAACGTCCAAAAGCTTGAAGGTTGTTCCCTCAAGCTTTTTTCTATCAATGAGTTTCTCCGCCTACCAACTTGAGGTCCTGATCTCCATGTTCGATAATGGCGCCGATTGCCGCTTCTATCCCTCGCCTAATATCCACTAAACTCATAGCTGGGGTAGTCGGTCGATTCACCACCTGTTCCATCATATAAGGAATATGCATAAAACCTGCCTTAACATGTGGAAATTTCTTTTCTACCAAATAGAGGGCCTGATACATCAAATGATTGCAGACAAAAGTCCCTGCCGTATTGGAAACAGAGGCCGGCAATCCCTCTTTTTTTATAGCTTGAACCATCGCTTTAATCGGCAAATTACTAAAGTAGGCCGAAGCACCATCCGGGCGAATAGGAAGGTCAATCGGTTGGTTACCATCATTATCAGGAATGCGTGCATCGTCTTGGTTAATGGCCACTCGTTCAGGCGTCAAGCTAGATCTTCCACCAGCTTGGCCGATACAAAGGACAAAGTCAGGTTGATAACGACTCATCTCTTCTTCCAATACTTGGGCCGATTTGTGAAAGACTGTTGGTACTTCTAGCCAGCTGACCTCAGCGCCATGGATTTCAGATGGCAAACCTTTAATGGCCTCCAAAGCTGGATTGACCTTTTCCCCTCCAAAGGGCTCAAAACCTGTCACTAATACTTTCATTTCTAACTCCTCAAAACTAATTCAATGAGACTTTTTTCTTAAAAACAAGTATAACATATTTCTCTTCTTCTGGAGTGAAAAGGACTAGCGAGACTAAGATTGACCTTTGAACTTATTTAAAGAGAAAAATACTAATCAAGGCCAAAATAGCTGGTCCACCTTGCTTCAAAATAATTTTCTTATCCGCTGTTAGAGAGCCATAAGCCGCAGCACCAATCACAAATAAGACAAAAATAGTCACAATTTCTAAATTCTGTGAGAAATAAATCCCATACAGGAGAAAGACTCCTAGCAGAGCATTATAAATCCCTTGATTTTTAAACAATGAACTTACTGACGGACGAGCCAGTTCTTCCTTGTCCATGTTAAAGACACGACTAGTCGCATCTGATTGCGTTGCAATACTTTCCAAATAAAAAATGTAAAAATGCTCCAAAGCAACAATCGTTGCTAAAATGATTGTCATAATTGACATCTATTTCTCCTTAAATTTCTATATTTTCAATACCCAAAACCAATTTATTTAATAAACGGCTGAGTTCTGTTCTTTCAGACTCTGTTAAGATACTTTCTATCGCTTCTTTAACCTTGATATGTTGCAGAGGGGGATTCACTACTAACTGCTCCTTGGCATACTTCGTAGCTTCTACCAACACTTCTCGCTGATTTTCAGGATTACGATGACGCTCCACCAAACCTTCCTTTTCCAAAATCTTGAAATGTCGGGTCAAAGCAGCCTGATCAATCTTCAAACGCTCCTGAACTCCCATTTGATTACAGGGAGAATTCTCCAGCAAAAACAGTAAAATCTGATACCGTGTCAAACTAATCCCAAGCCTTTTTTCAAACAATTGCGTACTCGCTTGCTCAGACAAGCGGAGTTGATACAGTAAATCTTGAATCTCTATCATGTCTTCTTCCTTTCGATTGACTCATCAATAGTTGATTAGTCAATCATAATGCAAAGTAAAATAAATTGCAAGAATGTTGCTTCAATCATTACAAAATGGTAACTTCCATTTTCCATCCATATTGATATTCAATGAAAATCAAAGAGCAAACTAGGAAGCTAGCCGTAGGTTGCTCAAAGCACAGCTTTGAGATTGCAGATAAAACTGACGTGGTTTGAAGAGATTTTCGAAGAGTATGACAAACAAAAAACGAACGAGACTCGCTTCCTATCACGAAAGCTAGATCTCATTCGTCAAAATGATATTACAAAGTCTGGTTTATCCATTCATTGAAACGTGAACGTGGTCATAGTGGTTTTCTGTCACGCTACCACGGTCTGGCATTGGGTTCCAAGTATTAGCTGGTCCATATTTGCTATCGAATGGAGCATAGAAACGTTGTTTCCAGATGATATAACTAATACCACGGCTAGCCATATTTTGAATAGCGTATTCCGCAATCTTATCCCCTAGTTCTGAGCTTTCTGGTACCATAAAATCGATAGCCAAACCTTTTCCGTGATCTCCACTATCTCCTGGACGGTAACCACTAAAGGATGTGATGCCAAACAAGTTGGCGATTTCTTCTTTAAAGGCAGCTGTTTGTGGTTGAAGGCCTGCATTTTCAGATTTCGCTACCGCAAGTCCAGCATAATCGGGCGCAGCTGGAGCTGCGTAAGTTGTTGAAACTGTTTTCTTCTCTTCTGGTTGATAAGTAGAAACTGCTGCTATAGCTTCACTTGATGATGCTACTTCTTTTGCTTTTTCTGAACTTGTTGCAGTTGTTTCTGTTGTTTTTTCTTCTACTGGAGTTGTAGTTTCTTCCACTGTTGAAACAGCTTGAGGGCTGGCTTGTGTTTCCTCTTTCTCAGCTGGAATTGTTGCCTGAGGAGCTGCCTCTACAACTGCATTGCTTGTCTCGGCTGTTTGCTCCTCTGACGTTGAAGTATTTGTAGATGGTGCTACTTCTTCTACAGTAGCAACTGTCTCTGCAACTTCTGAATTTGTTGCTACTTCTTTTGTACTTGTAGTTTCTACCGCTTTTGGCGCTTCTGCAATCGGTTGAGAAAGGTCTGCAACCTGAACAGTTTGATCATCAACCGTCACTTGATTGGTTGTCAAATCTGCTGTCGCAGTTGTCACTTCTTCACTAGAATCTGCTTGAGGTGTTTGGATTTCAACTTCTGTTACTTCTTCAGCTTCATTGACAGTCGTTGTCAAAACAGTTTCTGGGAAAATCAAGTCCATATTAGTGATTTTATTCAAATTCGCAAGAACTGTGACATCTACACCCAAGGCTTCTGCAATGGTGCTCAAGGTATCACCATACTGAACGGTATAACTTGTTTTGTTATCCGTTTTAGTCAAATCATTTTGGATTTGCTCAACACTACGTGCAGTCCAAAGAACTTCTTCTGCTTGAGTTGCCAATACTGGGGCAAATGACAAGGCTACTGTTGAGGCTAATAATATTCTTTTCTTCATTCTTTCAAATTCCTTTCAAATGAGTACCTGTCTATCATAACACAAAAAATGCAGAAAAAAAGCCCTCTCGGGCCTATTTAACAAAACTGTCTATTCCTTGTAACAAACTCTGTTACTTGAAATAGTTTGTTAGGTCTCTGTCACAAAACTGACACAATCTTTTTATCGCTCAGCCTTAAAAAAATGGGAAATATCTGCTAACTCTTGAATCCTGTGATTGCCTTCATAAGACGACTCTAAAAAATTAATGCTCTGAATACCACTATTCTGGGCAAATTCCACATCCAGAGTCCGATCCCCTATATAATAGGTTTTCTCAGGATCCAACTGATACTTGTCTAACAGATAGGTAGCCGCTTCCGGATTAGGCTTGCGCGCAAAGCCACTCTGACTGGTTAGAATCTCTGTAAAATAGGACTCCAAAGCCAAGTCTCTTAGAATGGTAAAAGCATTGTCTCCCTTATGAGTGTAAACAAATTGCTGAATCCCTACTTGGTCTGCCCAACTCAACACCTCACGCGCACCTGGCATTAAGACTACCTGGGCATTCTTTTCAGTCAGACTCTGGGCACGCATCTGATTTAGCACTTCCACATCCAGTTTTTTCTCTTCTGCCACCTGCACAAGTAAATCCTGAACCGAATAATTGAGGATAAATTCTCTCACCTGCTCCTTATCATAAGGAATAGAAAACTGAGCAAAAGTTTCCTCAATCCCTGACAAAATCGCTTCGTAAGAGTCCAATAAAGTTCCGTCTAAATCCCAAATAAAAGCTGTTTTTTGCATTTCCTATCCTTTCAAGCTCATATAACGCTGGTAACGGTAACGTAGAAATAACCAACGAAAACCATTATCCAAAAGGGTTCCGGCCCAAATACCGGGCAAGCCCCAACCAAGCACAATCCCCATCAGATATCCTGTTCCAATGCGGATAAACCACATTCCTATACTTGTCGCATAAAAGGGAAGCCGAGCATTGCCCAAACCCTGCCAGACTGCTGTATAGATGACTGTTCCTATCGTCATAGGAGTACCAAGTAGTGAAAAAAGTGTCACTAGAACACTAGCCTCCACCGCTAGAGAATCAGTTGTATAGAGATGAGTGAGTGGTATACCCAAAGCATAGATACTGAAGGTAAAGGGTAACATGAGGACCAGAGAGAGCCAAAAGGTTTGCTTGCTCAAACTAGCGACTCTTTTCCAATCATCTTCTCCAACCGCTCGAGCCACTTGCATGACTGTTGCTGTAGCCACACCAAAGGCAGGCATATAGTTAAACTGGGTCAAGACTTCTCCGACTGCATTCCCAGCAACTGCCTCCGTTCCAAAAGAAACGACCAAGGCAATGATAACGACATCTCCAGCCCGCATCATGAGCCGCTCTCCAGCTGCTGGCAAAGCTAAGGTCAATAGTTCCTTATCTAAACCAAAAATCGGTTTCTCAAAAGGCAACTTTAATTGCGACCATAAAATCACAAGACCAACCAAACGAGACAGAATAGTCCCCCAAGCAACACCAGCTATCCCCATATCCAGAACAAAAATAGCTAGACTGGAAAAGAGAATATTCAAAGCATTTGACAAGAGACTAACATAAAGAGGCAAACGTGGATTATGCGTTGCACGAATCAAGGCTCCCAGACTAGTCATTAAACCTAAGAAAACAATCGATCCGCCTACCAAAGATAGGTAGAGTCCACCACTCTCAGCTACATCTCTCTCCGTCCCCAAAAGTCCTAACATCTCTTCCCCAGCGAAGATGGACAAAGATCCTAAAAGGAAACTTACTAGTAGGGTAATCTTCAACGCCTCAGTCACATGATAGGCTAGCTTAACCTTATCCTTCTGCCCCAAACCTTTTGAAATAACACTGGAAATAGCAGCTCCCAGAGCGATGAAAATCGCCTGGTAAATCGTGATAATATTGCCAGCTACTGATACACCCGAAATAGCTATCAAACCCAAGTGGGCTACCAAGTAACTATCCACCATCCCCATGAGCATCTGCAAAAAGTTTTCGCCCATAGCTGGCAAGGCAATATTAAGAATGTCTTTATTTTTCTTAAACAATCCTTCCTCCTGATGAAAAGAAACTCAGTTGGTTTCCCAACCGAGTTTACTCCCTCTGTCTTAAAGTCCTAGGTAAGCCTCAACCGCTGCTTGCATGTCTGTTGCTGCAACAGTTGTCTTATGACGAACAGGAGCTGTTTCAAGCCCATCAACTGCTGGTGGTACTGCAACGCCTGAGATTTCATGTAATTGAGCCAAGGCTTCAAAGTCGCCAAGCCCTGGTTTTCCAGTTACAGCTTCTACTGCAACCACTGGGAACTTGTATGGACTAGCTGTTGATGCAATCACTGTCTTAGTCGCATCTCCAGTAGCAGCTTGGTATTTCTTATAAACTGCCGAGGCAACAGCTGTGTGTGGGTCCTCAATATAGGCATCTGTTTGATAAACACGTTTGATTTCTGCCGAAGTTTCTTCCTCAGTCACATATTCAGCCGCAAAGAGGTGCAGAATCTCAGCATCAAAGTCTGTCAACTCATATTGTCCTTGTGTATTCAAGGCATTCATGAGTTCAGCTGTCTTAACCGCATCATTACCCAAAAGATGGAAAATCAAACGTTCCAAGTTTGAAGATACCAAGATATCCATAGATGGACTAGTTGTTACTTTAAACTTACGTTTCTTATCGTAAACACGTGTCTTGAAAAAGTCTGTCAAAACATTGTTGTCATTTGAAGCACAGATTAATTTGCCAACTGGAAGACCGATTTGTTTAGCATAAAAGGCAGCCAAGATATTTCCAAAGTTTCCTGTTGGTACTGTGAAGTTGACCTTATCACCAACTACAATCTCACCAGTTTTAACAAGCTGAGCGTAGGCATAAACATAATAAACAATTTGTGGTACCAAACGACCAATGTTCATAGAGTTAGCTGATGAAAATTGCAACTTGTTAGCAGCCAATTTTTCACGAAGAGCTACATCGTTAAACATATGTTTCACGTTGGTTTGCGCATCATCAAAGTTACCATCAATAGCAATAACATGAGTATTGTCGCCAGTTTGAGTGGTCATTTGCAACTCTTGTACCTTGCTGACACCATCCTTTGGATAAAAGACGATGATCTCAGTACCAGGTACATCGGCAAATCCAGCCATAGCAGCTTTCCCAGTATCACCAGATGTCGCTGTCAAAATGACGATTTTGTTCTCCAAGCCATGTTTCTTAGCAGCAGTCGTCATAAAGTATGGCAAGATTGACAAAGCCATATCCTTAAAAGCAATTGTTGAACCATGGAAAAGTTCCAAGTTATATTGCCCGTCTAATTTCACTAATGGTGCGATAGCTAGATTATCAAACTTGCTATCATAGGCATTGTTGATACAGTAGTCCAACTCTTCAGCTGTAAAGTCATCTAAAAATGCTGACAAAATAATCTTAGCAACTTCCTGATAAGAAGCATCTTTCAATCTGTCAAAGTCCAAATCTACCTTTGGATAAGTAAGCGGTGTAAACAAACCACCATCCGTTGCCAAACCTTGCAAAATTGCTTGGCTAGCAGTTACTGTATTGTTGGCATCACGCGTTGATTGATAAACTAATGTCATTACTCTCTATCCTTTATCTATAGTCTCTTCCATTATATCATGATTGTTCAGAAAATTCTCCCTTTATAAGAAAAATTATAGGCTCAATTCTTCTTTCAAAGGCAGTAAATAGATCATTTCTTGCTTATTTCTCATCACTAGCCCTTCCTCAGCTAGCAAGAGTAAGTCTTTTGAAAACTCTATAATCGCAGTTTCTTCCTGATCTGTAAGCTTTTTCTTAGAAAATTGTCGCCTTAAAAACTTATAATTTCGCCCAAATGCTTTAAAGAAAAGTGCTGTTTCTAAGTAAGCTTCTAACTTTTCTAAATTAACCAACAATCCCAAGTGAAAGGCAGCAGAAGCAAAAGTACTATCAAGAGGCTGAGTACACACACTACGAAACTCAACTGTTCCTCGAGCCGTTAAATCTTGGTACTGATAACTACGATGAGTTTCAAAATCCTTCTCTTGAGGGGAAATAAGAACCTCATCCCCATTCAGAGAAAATGCTTGGATTTCAGGTGTAGCCAAATAGTCCCTAGCCTGAATCGGATAAAAATAATAGGTTTGTCCATCACGTTCCGCAGTAAAAATTGCAGAATAATCTAGATAATCAAAAAAATCATCCTCATCTTTAAAGAGTCTAGCATTGACCCCGACGTTTTCTGAATAGATACCATGCATCGATTCTTCCCAGAAAATATCTCTTGAAATTTTCGTATCCCAATCTGCACCCGAAAACTCAGAATTGGCAAATAAATAAGCCTTAGCCGCTTCAATTTGGGTAAAAGCATTAATCACTCGTAAGTAGTTAGACTTTGAAACATCCAACTGAACCTGACTCCCACAAATAAACGCTCCGTATTCAGGGAAATGATGTAAATCTGATTTAGTAA
>NZ_LBMT01000001.1:2578-607578 GCF_002005545.1 Streptococcus mitis | reverse complement strand
CTTCACCCCAATCATCTATCCCACCTTAGGCGGCTGGCTCCTTACGGTTACCTCACCGACTTCGGGTGTTACAAACTCTCGTGGTGTGACGGGCGGTGTGTACAAGGCCCGGGAACGTATTCACCGCGGCGTGCTGATCCGCGATTACTAGCGATTCCGACTTCATGTAGGCGAGTTGCAGCCTACAATCCGAACTGAGACTGGCTTTAAGAGATTAGCTTGCCGTCACCGGCTTGCGACTCGTTGTACCAGCCATTGTAGCACGTGTGTAGCCCAGGTCATAAGGGGCATGATGATTTGACGTCATCCCCACCTTCCTCCGGTTTATTACCGGCAGTCTCGCTAGAGTGCCCAACTGAATGATGGCAACTAACAATAGGGGTTGCGCTCGTTGCGGGACTTAACCCAACATCTCACGACACGAGCTGACGACAACCATGCACCACCTGTCACCTCTGTCCCGAAGGAAATCTCTATCTCTAGAGAGGTCAGAGGGATGTCAAGACCTGGTAAGGTTCTTCGCGTTGCTTCGAATTAAACCACATGCTCCACCGCTTGTGCGGGCCCCCGTCAATTCCTTTGAGTTTCAACCTTGCGGTCGTACTCCCCAGGCGGAGTGCTTAATGCGTTAGCTGCGGCACTAAACCCCGGAAAGGGTCTAACACCTAGCACTCATCGTTTACGGCGTGGACTACCAGGGTATCTAATCCTGTTTGCTCCCCACGCTTTCGAGCCTCAGCGTCAGTTACAAGCCAGAGAGCCGCTTTCGCCACCGGTGTTCCTCCATATATCTACGCATTTCACCGCTACACATGGAATTCCACTCTCCCCTCTTGCACTCAAGTTAAACAGTTTCCAAAGCGTACTATGGTTAAGCCACAGCCTTTAACTTCAGACTTATCTAACCGCCTGCGCTCGCTTTACGCCCAATAAATCCGGACAACGCTCGGGACCTACGTATTACCGCGGCTGCTGGCACGTAGTTAGCCGTCCCTTTCTGGTAAGATACCGTCACAGTGTGAACTTTCCACTCTCACACCCGTTCTTCTCTTACAACAGAGCTTTACGATCCGAAAACCTTCTTCACTCACGCGGCGTTGCTCGGTCAGACTTCCGTCCATTGCCGAAGATTCCCTACTGCTGCCTCCCGTAGGAGTCTGGGCCGTGTCTCAGTCCCAGTGTGGCCGATCACCCTCTCAGGTCGGCTATGTATCGTCGCCTTGGTGAGCCGTTACCCCACCAACTAGCTAATACAACGCAGGTCCATCTGGTAGTGATGCAATTGCACCTTTTAAGCAAATGTCATGCAACATCTACTGTTATGCGGTATTAGCTATCGTTTCCAATAGTTATCCCCCGCTACCAGGCAGGTTACCTACGCGTTACTCACCCGTTCGCAACTCATCCAGAGAAGCAAGCTCCTCCTTCAGCGTTCTACTTGCATGTATTAGGCACGCCGCCAGCGTTCGTCCTGAGCCAGGATCAAACTCTCATTAAAAGTTTGAGTTCTCACTCATTTCTGTCACTGACAGATTTATTGTTTTTTTCATTGTTCAGTACTACAACCTTAGTTGTAGTGCCCTGCACATTGGTTCGTCTTGTTCAGTTTTCAAAGGTCTTTGTCACTCGCTTCTCTCAAGCGACAACTATATTAGTATATCACAGTGGCTTTCGCTTGTCAACACTTTTTTGAAACTTTTTTAAACTTTTTTTCATCAAGTGTTCTAACCGCAACATACCATAGTCCGTACGGGATTCGAACCCGTGTTACCGCCGTGAAAAGGCGGTGTCTTAACCCCTTGACCAACGGACCAGAGTTGTTATTTCCAACTCTTACTATTATACCGACTTTTTATTTTTTGTCAACTACTTTTTTAAACTTTTTTACAAATCTTTCAATTCTTTTCAAGTACAGTTTTTCAAATTATAGTAAAAAGAGCCAGAATTGTACTGACTCTTCTATTGTTCATTAAACTTAGAAGCACGTTCTTCTCCCCACCAATAGGGCATTAGTTCTGCGACTTTAACTGTTTTTCTTATATTATAGTCCATCATGAATTCTGCATCTTTATTTTCAGCGTTCAACTCTAATAGGAATTCTCTGCAAGCTCCACAGGGCATTCCTGAACTTCCACCATAAGGTGGTTTGTCTCGAAAGGCTAATACTTTTTTAACCTTAGTTTGTCCTGAAAATTGGTACATATTGAAGAGAGCTGCCCGTTCTGCGCAGAGATGGAAAACACCACAGGTCCCCTCCATACAGAATCCTGTAAATATTTGTCCATCTTCTGCTTCTACTGCAGCTACAACATGATTCGCATAAACAAAGTCTGATACTTCATGTGGATTGTATAGTCTCTGTGCTTCTTCGTACATCTTTTCCCAGATGTCCATTATTGTACCCTTCTTACTTAGATATTTCCTTTAACATATTTTCGATATGCTGGATTGATTTTTCACGGCCTAACAAGAAGATCGTATCTGGTAATTCTGGTCCATGCATTTCACCTGAAACAGCAATACGAATAGGCATGAAAAGATTTTTCCCTTTAATACCTGTTTCTTTTTGAACAGCTTTGATTTGCGGGAAGATATTTTCTGTCACAAATTCATCCTCTGTCATCGCTTCAAGTTTTGCTTTGAAGGCTTCAAGAACTGTTGGGACTGTTTCACCCGCCATGACTTCGCGCTCTGCTTCTGTCAATTCTGGGAAATCTGAGAAGAAAAGATCTGTCAATGGAATAATTTCATCTACTGATTTCATTTGTGGTTTATAGAGCTCAACTAATTTTTCAGCCTTGTCAGTCAATCGACCTGCTTCTTCTAGGAATGGTTTTGCCATTTCAAAGATAGTTTCTAGGTCTGCATTCTTGATATAATCATTGCTCATCCAGTCGAGTTTCTTCTGATCAAAGGCTGCCGGAGACTTGCTCAGGCGATTTTCATCGAAAAGTTTAATCAATTCTTCACGAGAGAAAATTTCATCTTCGCCACCTGGGTTCCAGCCAAGAAGAGCAATAAAGTTAAAGACTGCTTCTGGAAGGTAACCTTTCTTTCGGTAATCTTCGATAAATTGAAGTATATTAGTATCACGTTTAGACAACTTCTTACCAGTTTCAGAGTTGATAATCAAAGTCATGTGACCGAACTCTGGTGCTTCCCAACCAAGTGCTTCATAAACCATGAGCTGTTTTGGTGTATTAGCAATGTGGTCGTCTCCACGGATTACGTGAGAAATTTGCATATCATGGTCATCTATGACAACGGCAAAGTTGTATGTTGGGTAACCGTCTTTCTTTTGGATAACCCAATCACCACCGATATTACCACCTTCAAATTCGATATCGCCTTTGACCATATCATGCCACTTGTAGATACCTGACTCATTTACAGCCAAACGAACCGTTGGGATGATCCCTGCTGCTTCACGTTCTAAGATGTAAGCTGCTTTTTCCTCTTCACTCATACCAAGGTATTCATTGATGTAGCGTGGTGTTTCGCCAGCTGCTTCTTGGCGTTCGCGTTCAGCTGCCAACTCTTCTTCTGTAACATAAGATTTGTAGGCTTTTCCTTCAACTAGCAATTGGTCGATGTATTTTTGATACAAGTCCAAACGTTCAGACTGGCGGTAATTTTCATGTGTTTCTGGGCTTTCATCCCAATTCATTCCTAACCAACGAAGGTTTTCAAGTTGTGAACGTTCACCATCCTCGACATGACGTTTACGGTCAGTATCTTCAATACGGATAATAAAAGTTCCACCATGATGACGTGCATACAAGTAGTTGAACAATGCTGTACGGGCATTCCCGATGTGTAGTAGTCCTGTTGGACTTGGTGCGTAACGTACGCGGATATCTTTTGACATAGTTTCTCCTATAAAGTCTCTAGGCGTCTGCCTTTTTGCTCTCTATATTATATCACAAGTCTTGGCTGAGTCCAATTGCTATGAATAAAGAGAGTAAAAAGAGTGGACAAACCACTCTTTTCTTCTATTATAGACGTGCGTTAAGTTCTTTGCTCAATTCTTCAAATCCTGGTTTTCCAAGAAGGGCAAACATGTTGCGTTTGTAAGCTTCAACACCTGGTTGGTCAAATGGGTTGATAGCATTCAAGTAACCTGAAAGGGCGATAGCCAATTCGAAGAAGTAGATTGTGTAACCAAGAGTGAAAGCGTCTTGCTCTGGAAGAGTCACGTACATGTTTGGTACATCACCATCTGTGTGGGCAAGAAGAACACCGTCAGTCGCTTTTTTGTTTACAAAGTCAACGTCTTTTCCTTGAAGGTACCCAAGTCCATCAAGATCTTCTTCCAAAGTAGGGATAATCACGTTCTTACGAGGTTTGTCAACACGGACAACTGTTTCAAACATGATACGAGTTCCTTCTTGGATAAATTGACCAAGTGAGTGCAAGTCAGTTGAGAAGTTAGCTGAAGTTGGGTAGATACCTTTTTGGTCTTTCCCTTCTGATTCACCAGCCAATTGTTTCCACCATTCTGAGAAGTATTGAAGTGATGGCTCATAGTTTACCAAGATTTCAGTTGCATAGCCTTTACGGTAAAGGATGTTACGAACTGCTGCGTATTGGTAAGCTTCGTTTTCAGAGATTTTGTCTGAAGTGTAGTCTTTGCGAGCTGCATTCGCACCTTCCATAAGAGCTTTGATGTCAGCTCCTGATGCTGCGATTGGAAGCAAACCAACGGCTGTCAATACTGAGAAGCGTCCACCGATATCATCTGGAACAACAAATGTTTCCCAACCGTTAGCGTCTGCTTCAACCTTAACAGCACCTTTTTGGCGGTCAGTTGTTGCATAGATACGTTTGTTTGCTTCTTCTTGACCGTATTTCTTAACCAAGAGTTCTTTGAAGACACGGAAAGCGATAGCTGGTTCAGTTGTTGTACCTGATTTAGAAATCACGTTTACTGAGAAGTCTTTATCAGCTACGTATTCTACCAAGTCAGCAAGGTAAGTAGATGAGATTGAGTTTCCTGCGTAAAGGATTTGTGGAGCTTTGCGTTCTTCTTTTGTTTGCAAGTTAGCAAAGTGGTGGTTCAAGAAGTCGATTGCTGCTTTGGCACCAAGGTAAGATCCACCGATACCGATTACAACCAAGACATCGCTGTCTGATTTGATTTGCTCAGCAGCTTTCAAGATGCGGTCAAATTCTTCGCGGTCGTAGTTTTCAGGAAGGTCCAACCATCCCAAGAAGTCGCTACCAGCACCAGTTCCTTTACGGATCAATTCATCTGCTGCTGTTACTTGTGATTGCATGTATTCCACTTCATGTGGTGCAACAAATTTGTCTAAGACTTTTGAATAATCAAATTTAATATGTGACATGTTATTCCTCCAATATTTCTTCTTTTCTATCATAACGCTTACCTTCGTTTTTTTCAAGTTTTTTTGTCGAATTTCTCCAATTTTTATCAGAATTCAAACGTTTGCGTAAAAATCCCATATTCCAAAAAATTTGAAAAAATAAAAGAAAGAACGACTAGATGTTCCAGTCGTTACAGTTCATTCAATAAATACTCAAATAATTCTAAATTGCCATCTTCTTCATTGACCAGAAACTCTGGATGCCACTGCAAACCGATAATGCGGTGCTCATCGATAGACTCAATCGCTTCGATGGTCTGGTCTCTTGGATCAATAGCAGTTACACGGAAATTAGGTGCCAAATCTTTAATACTTTGACGATGGACCGAGTTGACCTGACTTTCTTTTCCAAATAGTTTAGCCACCACGCTTCCTTCTACTGTCTCAATAGAGTGAGATGTTCCGAAAGGTAGTCCTTGCCAGTGACCTTCGATTTCTTGATTGAGGGTTCCACCAAAGGCAACATTGACAAGTTGGACACCGCGACAGATTGCCATAATTGGTTTGTTCTGACGGAGAGCTTCTTTCAAGAGTGCCAATTCAAATTCATCACGGACCAGATTGTAATCATCGCTCTCGATGGTCTTTTTCTCTCCATAAAACCGAGGATGGACATTTTGCCCGCCTGTCAAGATGAGCTTGTCAATCATTTCCACATAATCGCGTACAACTGACTCATCACCAACAGGAATGACTAAAGGGAGGCCACCAACTTGACGAATGCTCTCTGCGAATCTACAAGATACAGATGAATGAATGTTTTTTCCTTCCGCGTCTACGGGACATAGATTTGCAGCAACTCCTACAACCGTTCTGGCCATGATGTCTCTCCTTTCGAATGTTAACGATAGTCCTATCATATCACTCAAAATGCCTTTCGTCTAATATGTTTTTTTTAAGGCTGTGATAAAAATTTTTTATGGACAAGAAAAAGCTGCCCACATAGGACAACTTTTTTCTTATTCAAAAACAAATTGATTGTGATAGAGTTCTGAATAGAAGCCACCTAGTTTCAAAAGTTCATGGTGGTTACCGCGTTCAATGACCTCTCCATCTTTAAGGACAATAATCTGATCTGCATTGAGGATGGTCTTCAAACGATGGGCAATGACAAAACTGGTTCTACCCGCTACGACCGCCTCCATAGCATGCTGAATCTTGCTTTCTGTCACCGTATCTACGTTTGAAGTTGCTTCATCTAGAATGAGAACTTCTGGATCTGTCATCAGGGTTCGAGCGATGGAAATCAATTGTTTCTGCCCTGTTGAGAAGATGCTCTGGTCATCATCTATAAGGGTATCGTATTTGTCAGGTAAGCTTTCGATATAGTCGTGAATGTGGGTTGCCTTGGCTGCTGCCTCAACCATTTCTTGACTAGCATCTGACACACCGAAACGGATATTGTCTCGAATGGTTCCACTAAACAAGACCGAATCTTGCAAAACAATTCCCACCTTGCTTCTAAGACTATCTAAATCATAGTCACGAATATCTTTACCATCAAAATAAATACCACCAGCATCAACATCATAGAAGCGATTGATGAGGTTCATAATAGTGGTTTTTCCTGAACCTGTCGGCCCAACAACTGCTGTCATCTGGCCTTTCGGAGTGGAAATGCTGACATCTTTCAAAATAGGTTTATCAGGCAAGTATGAAAAATCGATATGACTGATTTCAACACCTTCTTGCAACTTAGTGAAGATTGGAGCCTTTTCAGGTCGGATTTCTTCCTCTGCGTCAAACATTTCCTGAATCCGTTCAGCACCTGTAAAGGCCAACTGAAGACTTCCCCAACTAGCTGCAACCTGAATAATAGGCTGGTAGTACTGCTGTGAAAATTGGGCAAACATAACAATCAAACCTAGGGCTGTACTAGTTTCAATAGTCTTATCATTTAATAAAACAGCTGAACCCGCAAAAATGACGATGGCTGTATTAACCAAACTCATCCCATTCATGACAGGGAAAAGAATTCCTGAGAACATTCTTCCTTTAAAGGTCGCCTTGCGCACGCGCTCATTTTGTTCAAGAAATCCTGCCATCATATCCTCTTGAATACCTTGCACAATGACAGCTTTTTGGCCTGAAATACTCTCGTCCATATAGGCGTTGAGCTTCCCTACCTCTTTCTGCTGGAGGTTGGTGTATTTGCGTGCCATTTTTACGATGAAAATTAGCATGAGGAAGGCAACTGGTGTGCTGGCAATGGTGATGAGGGCCAGCGTCACATTTCTCGAAAACATGACAAGAATCAGACCAATGTATAAAACAATATTGCTCATGACCTGAACCAGACTTTCATTAAAGGCTTGGAGGATATTATCCAAATCACTGGTAAAACGAGACAGGATATCGCCATCTTGTCGGCGGTCAAAGAAAGAAACCGTCAAACGAGCAAGCTTACCGAAGAGGCCTTTGCGCATCTCGTTGGTCGACTCTGCAATCACGCGCGTCATGAGACACATGTATATCACACTAGAGATAAATAGAACCAAAACCAGCAGGCCAAGATTGACCATGATTCCTGATAAACTTTGCCAAACAAGTTCTGTATTACCATCTTGATAAGCTTGAACTAAATTAGCTAACTGCGTCACTGCTTGTCCAGAAAAGACCGGAAAGAGAGCTTGGGCAAGAGTCGCTAGAACAATCATCAGAATGACAACTACAAATGATAACTTATAAACTTTAAAATAATTCCAAAAAAATTGAACTGTTTTCATGTTACTCCTCCTTTCCTTTCTGTGTTTCATAGATTTCACGGTAAACGGCATTGTTGACAACCAAGTCTGCATGCGTACCTTGACCAATCAATCGTCCTTGATCCAGTACCAAGATCTTGTCTGCATGGACAACCGAGCTAATCTTTTGCGCGATGATAATAGTTGTTGTTCCCTTCAAGTCCTTATTCAAGGCTTCTTGAACCAGGCGCTCTGACTTAGCATCCAATGCCGAGGTCGAATCGTCAAAAATCAGAATACGTGGATTGCTGACAATCCCACGCGCAATCGACATCCTTTGCTTTTGCCCACCTGAGAAATTGGTTCCCCGTTCCTCAACTGTACTTTCAAAGGTTTTCTCCATACGATGAATGAATTCACTAGCCTGAGCAATATTAGCTGCGCGCTCCATTTCAAATAGAGTAGCATCTCCCTTACCCTGTCTCAAGTTATCTGCAATCGTTCCACTGAAAAGAATGGCACGTTGAAGAACGATAGAAACTGTTTTACGCAGGGTTCCCTCACTCACTTCTCGAATATCCTTGCCTCCGATTTTGATAGCCCCTTCCTGCGGGTCAAAGAGGCGTGGAATCAATTGAGCCAAGGTTGATTTTCCTGCACCAGTAGCTCCAACGACACCAACCATCTGACCAGGTTCAATAGTAAAGCTCACATCTTTCAGCATCGGTTCCTTGTCCATTGGATAGGTAAAGGTCACATTTTCAAAGCTAAGACTGCCGACCAACTCTTCATCTGGGACATCCTTGAAGGTCATGGCTGGCTCTGCGTCAAGAATTTCTCGAATACGACGCATAGAAATCATGGCACGACTGACAGAATTTCCCAAAAATCCAACCATGACAATGGTAAAGATAATCTGGCTTAGGTAATTGACAAAGGAAGCAATGGAGCCAACAACTGATGGATCCGACTGAACCATCCCTGCAACTAGCCAAATAGAGAGGAATACCGCCCCATAACCGACCAACATCATGAAAGGTTCCACTACTGAAAAGGCATAACCGATGTAAAGATTTTGACCGAGTAGCTCGTCTGAAACCTCCGTAAACTTAGCAAACTGCTCTTTTTCTTGGACAAAGGACTTAACCACGCGAACACCGCGCAGATTTTCCTTGGCAATGGCATTGATGCGCTCAAGAAGGGTTTGAAACTTGGCAAAACGAGGGCCCATCATTCCCATCATGACAGTAGTCAAGGCAAAAATCAAGATAACCATGAGAACAATCACCCACCACAGAGAAGGTAAAGTTTGAACCGCCAGGATAAACGAACCGATGAACAAGAGGGGAAGTCTGAAAAGAATTTGGAAGGTCATCATGACAACGTTCTGAATCTGGTTGATATCATTTGTCATTCGAACGACTAGATTTCCCGCATTAAATTGTTCAATATTGGCATAAGAAAAGGTTTGGATTTTACGGAAGGCATCCTCCCGAAGGTCAGATGAAACTCCTTGGGCAATATAGGCTGCAAGAACAACATTGAGCCCACCAGCAACCAGACCGACCAAGGCCACACCAATCAACCAAGCCCCTATACTATAAATAGCTTCATATTTCCCAGCAAGGAGGGCGTCTAACACTTCCTGCAGATAACGCGGTTGCAGAAGTGAACTAGCAACCATCAAGCCTGTCATCAGGAGCGAAGCCAAGGCCTGCCACTTGTAGGTTTTTATTTTCTGAATCAGCATACTTTCTCCTTAAAAAATAGACAAAAGGGAGCGACAATGTGTCAGCTCCTTCTCATTCTGTTTGTGTGATGTTATTCTAGCAAAAAAGTGGAGGATTGTCAAAGAAGTCTCCTTGATATAGCTAGAATGACAAGTAATTCATTCTTTATAGTTTTTGTTTTAACTCGACCAAGACATTCATAGCCTGCATAGGTGTCATATTGTAAACATCCAGTTTAGCTAATTCTGCTAGGATAGGATTTTCTTCAGGTGTATCAAAGAGTGAAATCTGTTCTGTGACAGCACTTGTTTGCCTCATGGGAACAGGACTTTCTGTTTCTTGACTCTCTAACTGAGTCAAAATCTTATCCGCCCTTGCTAAAAGATCTGCTGGCAAACCAGCAATCTTGGCAACATGGATACCGTAGGATTTATCGGCTGGTCCTGGTTCAATCTTATGAAGGAAGGTCACCTGCCCATCCTGCTCTAAGGTTGCCACGTGGACATTGACCAAGTGTTCCAAGCTAGACGCCAGACTAGTCAACTCATGGTAGTGGGTCGCAAAGAGGGTCTTGGCTCCGATGTGCTCATGGATGTATTCGATGATGGACTGAGCAAGAGCCATACCGTCGTAAGTTGCAGTTCCCCGTCCCAATTCATCAAAGAGAATGAGAGAGTTCTTGGTCGCATGCGAAATGGCATTGTTGGCCTCCATCATCTCCACCATAAAGGTTGACTGACCTGAAACCAAGTCATCTGCTGCTCCGATACGGGTAAAGACTGCATCAAAAATCGGTAAATAGGCGCTTTCTGCCGGTACATAGGAACCCATCTGAGCCATTATCGCCGTCATGGCTAACTGACGCATGTAGGTTGACTTCCCACTCATATTTGGCCCTGTAATCAGTTGAATACTGGTATCTTCTGCCATCTGAATCGTATTTGGAATATAGGTCTGAGCCCCCATAACCTTTTCAACGACAGCATGGCGCCCTTTCTGGATATCAATTCGCGAATCATCTCCGAATTCAGGTCGAATCAAATGCTGGGTTTCAGCTACAACCGCCAGACTTTGCAAGACATCAACTGTCGCTATGCCTTGAGCTAAAGCCTGCAAACGCTGGATATACTTGCTGACCTCTTCACGAATACGCATAAAGATTTCATACTCTAGGTTGGCTGACTTCTCACGCGCCTCCAGCATGTCGCCTTCGATACGGGCCAATTCCTCAGTCCCAAAGCGTTCTGAGTTTTTCAGCGTTGCCTTGCGGAAAAAATGGGCTGGCACATTTCCCAGTTGAGAATTGGTCACATGAAAATAGTAGCCATCCTTCTTATTGTAGTCAATCTTAAGCGTGCTGATACCAGAGTTTTCTCGCTCCTTTGCTTCAATTTCAGCAATCCAGCCAGTCCCTTCTCTGAGCACACGACGGTACTTGTCTAAGGTTTCATCAAATCCAGTGCGGATAATACCACCTTCCGTAATCACATGAGGAGCTTCAGGAGCAATCGCTGCGCTAATCAAACTCTCCAACTCAGGAATTCCATCCAGTTGTGCGATGAGATAAACCAGAGCAGGTTGCTCCATCCCTTCTAAAATCGCTCGGATCCGTGGCACACTAGACAAGGTAGTCGCCAACTGCAAGAGATCCTTTGGGTTGGTCTTGCCAAAAGAAACACGACTAGCCAAGCGCTCAATGTCATAAACACCCTTGAGACTGTCTGTCAAATCACTGCGCTCAAAGAAGTGGTCAAGAAAGACCTGCACCACCTCTTGACGCTGAACAATTCGTTCCTTATCAATCAAGGGGCGATGAATCCAAGAACGCAAGAGTCGCATACCCATAGCTGTTTTGGTTTCATCCAAAAGCCAGAAAAGACTGCCCTGCTTCTTACCTGAGCGAGCATTCTCAACCAAATCCAGACTAGCCTTGGTCGCGTAATCCATCTGCAAGAAATCCTTGATTTCATAGCGAATAACAGGTTTGAGGTGGTTCAATTCTCTCATCTGAGTCCGATGAACATACTGGAGCAGCTTACTAGATGCCGCTTGCTCCACCGTTGCCAATCGCGAATCCAGTAAATGAAGGTCCTCAAAGCCTTCTTTCTCATAAGAGAGCACCAGATTCATCTGGCAACTGAGGATTTGTTCTTCCTCCTCAGACAAGTCATAACCCAGCACCACTTCTCGAGCCTTGAGATTGCGGATTTCCCCACAAACCAGCGTGAAATCCAAAAGACCTGTCACATAAAAATCACCTGTCACCAAGTCCATATAAGCTAGGCCAAATTGATTGCCTTCGCGGTCTATGGCAACCAAAAAATTATTCTGACTGTCTGGCTTACTGCTATCGACCACTGTCCCTGGCGTAATGACCTGAACAACCTCTCGTTTCACAACCCCAACTGCTTGTTTAGGATCTTCCATCTGCTCTGCGATAGCCACCTTATAACCCTGCTCAATCAAGACATCAATGTACTGTTGGGCAGAATGATAGGGAACACCCGCCATAGGAATCGGATTGTCGGCATTCTTGTTGCGACTCGTTAAGGAAATTTCCAGAATCTGCGCAGCATTGACCGCATCCTCATAAAATAATTCATAAAAATCACCCATACGAAAGAGCAAAAAAGCATCTGGATATTGCTTTTTAATATCCACATACTGTTGCATGCCGGGTGATAGCTTTTCTGTCGCCATTTTCCGTCTCTCCTTGTCAAAAATAAGTCTTGAGAGCAACTCCCAAGACCTTACTTATCTTTCATCAAATCTAGCAAACGATCTTCCATGAGTTTGGCAACGTGCTGGTCTCGACAAATGACCAATAAGGTATTGGCACCAGCAACTGTTCCTAAAATCCATTCATCCTTGTTTGCATCTACAATATTTGCCAAAACAGAGGCTTCGCCCAATTTGGTATGAAGCACCAAGGTAAACTCTGCTCTTGCAACGCCTTCTAAATGATGAGACAAAAATTCCACCAAATCAATCTTTTCTGTCTCATTTGCTAGTACATAATACACCATATCATTTTTCTTGACCTTGGTCAAGCCGATTTCGCGCAAATCACGAGACAGGGTTGTCTGCGTCACAAAAACATTGTGCGCCTCCAACCGATCTTGAATTTCTTTTTGTGTACTTAATTTCTCCTCAGTAATCATTTTTTTTATTAACTGATGACGATCTCTTTTTCTCATAAAATCCTCTTATGTGAATATTTATAACTATTTTTATAACTATATTATACCAAAAAAATAGGAGATTTCAAAAATTTTTTCTTCTTTCTTTAAAATTGTGATAAAATAGTAGAAAAGTCCAAAAAGGAGCTCTTAATGAATACAAAAGAATTGATTGCTAGCGAATTGGCTAGCGTCATTGATAGCCTAGACCAAGAGGCTATTTTAAATTTACTGGAAACCCCTAAAAACTCAGAAATGGGAGACATTGCTTTCCCTGCTTTTTCTCTTGCAAAAGTCGAACGTAAAGCACCTCAAATAATTGCGGCTGAACTGGCTGAAAAAATTAATAGCCAAGCCTTTGAAAAGGTTGTTGCAACAGGACCTTACGTTAACTTTTTCCTTGATAAATCTGCCATTTCTGCTCAAGTGTTGCAAGCGGTTATCACTGAAAAAGAACATTATGCTGATCAACATATTGGTAAACAAGAAAATGTTGTTATCGATATGTCTAGTCCCAATATCGCTAAACCATTCTCTATTGGTCATCTGCGCTCAACTGTTATCGGAGATAGCTTGTCACATATTTTCCAAAAAATCGGTTATCAAACAGTTAAGGTCAACCATTTGGGAGACTGGGGTAAACAGTTTGGGATGTTGATTGTTGCCTACAAAAAATGGGGTGACGAAGAAGCTGTAAAAGCTCATCCAATCGACGAACTTCTTAAACTCTATGTCCGCATCAACGCTGAAGCTGAAAATGACCCTAGCTTGGATGAAGAAGCACGCGAATGGTTCCGTAAGCTTGAAAATGGAGACGAGGAAGCTCTCGCTCTTTGGAAATGGTTCCGTGATGAAAGTTTGGTGGAATTTAACCGTCTTTACAATGAATTGCAAGTCGAATTTGACAGCTACAACGGAGAAGCCTTCTACAACGATAAGATGGATGCAGTTGTAGACATTCTTTCTGAAAAAGGCCTTCTTGTTGAATCAGAAGGTGCCCAAGTTGTGAATCTTGAGAAATATGGAATTGAACATCCAGCCCTTATCAAAAAATCTGATGGTGCAACTCTCTACATCACACGTGACTTGGCTGCAGCTCTTTACCGTAAAAACGAATACCAATTTGCTAAATCTATCTACGTTGTTGGTCAAGAACAATCTGCCCACTTTAAACAGCTCAAAGCTGTCTTGCAAGAAATGGGCTACGACTGGAGTGAAGACATTACTCACGTTCCTTTTGGTTTGGTTACAAAAGAAGGGAAAAAACTCTCTACTCGTAAAGGGAATGTCATCTTGCTAGAGCCTACTGTTGCAGAGGCTGTTAGTCGCGCCAAAGCCCAAATCGAGGCTAAAAATCCTGAACTAGAAAACAAAGACCAAGTAGCACATGCTGTTGGGGTCGGAGCTATTAAATTCTATGACCTCAAGACTGACCGTACAAATGGATACGACTTCGACCTAGAGGCTATGGTATCCTTCGAGGGGGAAACTGGACCTTATGTTCAATACGCCTACGCTCGTATCCAATCTATCTTACGTAAAGCAGACTTCAAACCAGAAACAGCCGGCAACTATAGCTTGAATGATGTTGAAAGCTGGGAAATCATCAAACTCATCCAAGATTTCCCACGTATTATCAACCGTGCGGCGGATAACTTTGAACCTTCTATCATTGCTAAATTTGCAATTAGTCTGGCTCAAGCCTTTAACAAATACTATGCACATACACGTATCTTGGATGAAAGCCCAGAACGCGACAGCCGTCTAGCCCTCAGCTACGCAACCGCAGTCGTTCTCAAAGAAGCCCTTCGCTTGCTTGGAGTAGAAGCACCTGAGAAGATGTGATTCAGTACTAACAATTGGAACTAAAGTTCCTAATTGTTAGACGCTAGCCGCTTTTATGCGAACTAGCTAACTGCTTCACTAGTAAAGAAACATAAATATTGTCGATTTATGTTTCTTTACGTCGTAACCAATACGAATTGTCTAAACGCTTCACTAATTCACCAAACCAAATAATATCGATTTGGTTTGGTTCATGTCGTAATCTTCAAGTTACTTGATTAAAAAGCAGTCTAGGTAATTAAGACCAAATCTTGTCGGAGATTTGGCTAGGCGCTTCACTAGTTTTAGGACATAAATATGATCGATTTATGTCCTAAAACGTCGTAATCTTAAAGTTATTGGAACTACAGTTCCTAATTGTTAGACGCTAGCCGCTTATATGCGGACTAGCTAACTGCTTCACTAGTCATAGCCCCTAAATATAATCGATTTAGGGGCCATGACGTCGTAATCTTCAAGTTACTTGATTGTAAAGCAGTCTAAGTAACTAAGACCAAAGCCTATACGGACTTTGGTTTAGAGGTCTATCAAAAATCTTATCAAGTTTTGCTGACTTGTTCTGCTATTTTGAATTGACTAATTCGATTTACTCACTACTACTTCTTTATCATACAAGGAGATATTCTATGAGCCAATATGCTTATATCCTCGTTGTGATTAGCTTGGTTTTCCTTTTTCTGCTCAATAAGTACGAGAAGGAGAGACTTCAAAGGCTCTACCAAGAACAACTTTTGAAGGATGAAACATTCAGGGCTGACATCAAGGAGAAAATTCACACGACTGAAAATATCAATGATGTCATTGCTTACATCAATAAAACTTATCATCTGGGAATGTTGCTATCAAAAGACATTACAGATCAATTGAAATAAACCTAGCCATTCTTTAAGAAATATGAAAACCGAGACTAAGAGTTTAATACTTAGCCTCGGTTTTTAGTATATTCAATTGAAACAAGTGTTGAAAACTTGTTGTAGCAATTCTAATATAGGGGTGGATAGACTTTTAAAAATATCATTTACAAATATTTTTAAAGAAATCAAACTTCCTATATTTACTATTCTTATAGACTGTTAAATCAACATCCTCTACAACTTCTTTCACATCTATATTGACATCATAGGGCAAAGAAAGAAAATCTAAATTATAAAATTCTGTACTCATCTCTTTTAAAATAAGAAGGTCTAACAAGTATCCCTCCACTCTGATTTCAACTTGAATTGTCTTAGACATGAAATTTTTTAGAATCATAAAGTCCTTTACTTGCTTTCTCTTAGAACCGACATACTCAAATCTTTTTCGTTCAAAAATAATTTTCTCCAAATGTTACACCATTTCAATAATATCATTTTCTAAATAACTGCAGAAGCAATTCTTCTTTTTTATGCAGGCTTCATTAAAATTTCCCTTGTTTAATTCTTCCAAAAATTTTTGAAATAGTGCAAATAAAAGCTCCTAGTAAGAATTCCTGTAGGAAAAATCCAAAATAAGTTCCTAACTGTAAATTTCTATTGAATGTAAATACGGAAGTTTCAGATTGAATCGTATTTTGTTCTATAAGCGTCATAGGAGTAACTCTGAAAATTCCAAACATCATGAAAGCATAGATTATTCCAAAAATAATTAATAACACCCAGCTGTGCTTACTTCTAGAAGAAATACTTCCCGATAACAAAGCTAATAATATTGACGGTATAATTTGTACAAACAGCATAAATTGAAAAAGATTAAAATTATCTAGTGTAAAAAAACATATTGTAAATTCCACAATTAGCAATAGAGAAAATACTCCATCTATTTTTGTAAATTTCATTTTACCTCCTTTAAATTCACATCCATCATTACCTTAGACCTTCAATAACATTTTTATTTGCTGCAACCATTGCAGGCATAATACTAAATACAATTCCAAATACACCCGTTGTGAATAGAGTAATCAAAATATGATCCAGAGTTAATGTCGTAACAAAACCACTCATGTTCATTAAAATAACAAATAATGTCGCTACTCCAATACCAGTTATAGCTCCCAGAAGCGATAAAAGAGTCCCCTCCATCATATACGATTGATAAATATCAGATTTTTTAGCCCCTAAAGCTCGACGAATGGCTATCTCCTTGCTACGTTCGCTAACAGAAGACAACATAGCATTCATAACCCCAAAACCAGCTACAAAAATTGAAATGCTTGATAAAAGTGCAATGAAATTTAATATTGTAGTAGCTTGGGCCTTTGTTTCCTCATATACCCTTCTATTATCTATATATCCATAAGTTCCTTCCTTGCGGAATATTCCATAAGTATCTAAAGCAGATAAAGCCTTATTAATATTCTCCAACTGATTAGTTTCTACTACTAATTCATCAAAATATTCCCTTCCTCCTAAAAGTAACTCTTTGATTTCATTGGTAACCAATAAAGAAGGTAATCTTTCATTAACAGCTGATCCATAATATATTGCCTGAATTGGATATTCTTTTCCAGATATATTGATAGTCTCTCCTAAAAAAGGTTCAATATTTTCCTTTCGAGTCAATGACATGATAGCCTTATCACTAACAGCAACACCTCCATCTAGTTCCTCTAATGCTCTTCCTTTTAATAAAGCAGGCACAACTAAACCATTCTTATTCAAATCGCCTAATGTTCGAAAACTAAGATTCTGCTTAGAATCATTAAAATACGTTTCAGCATACAAGGCATAAGAGCTGGCAGAAAGTCTTGCAGGTTTTCCAATAGTTTGCTCAATCAATTGTTTATCTTCCTGTGTAAACCCTCTAATATCCAACATATTCTGAGGAGTATAAGTCATTGTTGCTGTGTCTTCTTCTATCTTTAAATCATTACCTAATGTAGAAGTTGTATAGGAAGAACTTGATAGTATTACTAATAAAACAAATGTTGCCACTGTGATGGCTAAGGACGTCAGAATGCTTTGTCTTTTATTCCTCTTTAACAGCTTTAGAGTATCTATTAACAGCTTTTTAAACTTCATGTAATCCTTCTCCTTCAGATGTTAGATACCCATTTTTCATTCGATACCTTGTTCTACAATGACTGGCAACAAACTCATCGTGAGTTACTACAATAATTGTCGTTCCAGAATGATTCAAATTTTGTAGAATTTGCAATATCTCATTCCTATTTTTCTCATCTAATGCACCTGTAGGTTCATCCGCTATAAGAAATCTAGGTTTATGAGCAAGAGCTCTAATTAAAGCAACTCGTTGCTTCTGTCCGCCTGATAAATGACTTGGGTACTCATTCATCTTATCTATAAGTCCTAAGTCTTGTAATAAACTATCAATGTATTCTATATCTGGCTGTTGGTCAGAATATAGGAATGATAATAAAATATTTTCTTTAACAGTATATTCATCAATAAGATGAAATTGTTGAAAAACAAATCCAATATCACGATTACGGTAACTTGCTTGTTGATTTTCATTTAACTTCTCAATACTTTTTCCGTCTAATATATATTCTCCTTCAAATTCAGAATCAATCAGTCCCAAAATATTGATAAATGTCGATTTGCCCGAACCTGATGGTCCCATTATCGATACAAATTCTCCTTCAACTACCTTAAAATTTATTTCTCTTAAGACATTATTTTTTAGCGTCCCTTGTCCGTAACTTTTACTAATATTTTTTAGTTCTAACATAGACCTTCCCATTCTATCTTTATTATTTATAAATCCAAAAAATGGCAACAACTAGCACTAACATATTTTCTCTCCTTATTTTTTCTACAGGATTATTATACTTCTATGTTACACATTCTCCAAGGTCATAAATGTCACTAATTTCAACAACTTATCTACTAATGAGTACTCAATTAGTATAAAAAGAAACTAGATACGAACTCAATCTAAGGGAAAAACATAATAACTCTTTAAATGATAAAACGCATAATATCAAGTTTTTAAACACCTGATATCATGCGTTTTTATGATTTCGAAAACTTTCTCTCGGTCTTTTTAACTAGTGACATTTTTGTCACTTTTTTATTTTCTAATGTTTATTTTTAAAAAAATCCTGGAGGTCATATTGCCATTGTTTTTCTAGCTGTTCTATCAAATGACTATTATCAATCATTCTAGCAAATATTTTTGCTTCTTGAAAATAATTTTCAGCTACTGAATAATCTTTTTTTACAAATAATGCATAGCGCCATTCCCATAGTCGAATAATTGGTTTTTTCTGATAGTCATATGATTTTGAGGTAATTTCATTTAATTTGTAAAGAATATCTTCAAATTGACTGTAATTAGCAATTTTTTCAAATATTCCTAACAACAAAAGTAATGAATCTCTGATTAGAAATGAATATTCAATATCAAACATCTCAACTTGTTGTAAAATTTTATCAGCTATTGCTAAGAAGGTATTCACTTCAATCTCATCTATTATTGTATCTTGGTGTACTAATCTTACCAAAAATAGCTTTATGATTAAAATATCGTTAACTTCATATTTTGATTTCAACAAAATGTGATCGAAATACTCTTGTAAAATCATTCCTAAATTGCTATCATCATTCCACCAACCAAAATCATCATATGCTTGTAAAACATCTATGATAAACCTTTCTTCCTCAGGAAGTCTATCATAATATTCTTCAAAAATCTTATCAAAAACACTCTCTTTCTTTTGGGCGATAGTTTCATCTTCGTATGTAGGAGTCCTCATCAAGAAATACTTCAATTCTAGATATTCCTTATCCAACTCTATATAACTTGGCATCAACTTGTAATCTTCAACCCCCAAACGTTCAGCGATATATTTTAACTTTGTTAGTGTTGGTCTAGATTCTCCATTTTCAATTCTAATTAATTGACGAATACTTAATTCAGACTCATCACCACAAAATTCTGAACGACTGATTTTTTTAGCCAAACGTAATCTTTTAATTTTTTCGCCAAACTCTCGCAACCTACAAGAACCTCCTGAGTTGTTTACCTCTATTATAGCATATACTGAATCAAACTATCTGTCAGAACTAAAGACTAAGAGTTTAATACTGAGTCTCGGTTTTTGTGTATTTTTCAAGTAACAAAGCCACCACTCCCCAGCAATGCAAGTGCAAAATCCCCTAGAATGTGATAAAATAAAAAGAGAACTCTATCAAGGAGGAAAACATGGAAAAACAAACCGTCGCCGTCTTGGGGCCTGGTTCTTGGGGAACTGCCCTTTCACAAGTCTTAAATGACAATGGACACGAGGTACGTATTTGGGGAAATCTTCCCGAGCAAATCAATGAAATTAATACCTATCATACTAACAAGCACTACTTTAAAGATGTCGTTCTAGATGAAAATATCATTGCCTACACTGACTTAGCAGAAACATTGAAAGATGTGGATGCGATTTTGTTTGTTGTCCCAACAAAAGTGACACGACTTGTTGCCCAGCAAGTTGCACAAACTCTGGATCATAAGGCTATCATCATGCACGCATCAAAGGGATTAGAACCTGATAGCCATAAACGATTATCGACCATCCTTGAAGAAGAAATTCCTGAACATCTCCGCAGTGATATTGTCGTTGTTTCAGGACCTAGTCATGCGGAAGAGACCATTGTTCGTGACCTAACTTTAATCACTGCTGCTTCTAAAGATTTACAAACAGCTCAATACGTTCAGGAGCTATTTAGTAATCACTACTTCCGACTTTATACCAATACGGATGTTATTGGAGTTGAAACTGCTGGTGCTCTTAAAAATATTATTGCTGTCGGTGCTGGAGCTTTACATGGTTTGGGATTTGGTGACAATGCTAAGGCAGCCATCATCGCTCGAGGCTTGGCAGAAATTACCCGCTTAGGAGTAGCACTCGGTGCCAGTCCATTGACCTATAGTGGCTTGTCTGGTGTAGGAGACTTGATCGTAACGGGAACTTCCATCCACTCTCGTAACTGGAGAGCTGGAGATGCCCTTGGTCGTGGAGAATCCCTAGCTGATATCGAAGCCAATATGGGCATGGTAATTGAAGGAATTTCAACAACTCGAGCAGCCTATGAACTAGCGCAAGAACTTGGAGTCTATATGCCCATTACACAGGCCATTTACCAAGTTATTTACCACGGAACCAATATTAAAGATGCCATTTATGACATCATGAACAATGAATTTAAAGCAGAAAATGAGTGGTCTTGACCCTCTAAAGAAAGGATTCTTATGACATCAAAAGTTAGAAAGGCAGTCATCCCTGCCGCTGGACTTGGAACTCGATTTTTACCAGCAACCAAGGCCCTTGCCAAAGAAATGTTGCCAATTGTAGACAAACCAACTATCCAGTTTATCGTGGAAGAAGCTCTCAAATCAGGTATTGAAGATATTCTAGTTGTCACTGGTAAATCAAAACGTTCTATTGAGGACCACTTTGACTCGAACTTTGAGCTTGAATACAATCTTAAGGAAAAAGGCAAAACGGATTTGTTAAAATTGGTAGATGAAGCAACTGGTATGCGCCTCCATTTCATTCGCCAAACTCACCCTCGCGGTCTTGGAGACGCTGTCCTACAAGCCAAAGCTTTTGTAGGGAATGAGCCCTTCGTTGTTATGCTGGGTGATGACCTTATGGACATCACAAATGAGGATGCCGTTCCTTTGACAAAACAACTGATGAATGATTACGAAAAGACACACGCATCAACCATTGCTGTTATGCCTGTACCACACGAAGACGTTTCATCATACGGGGTTATCGCTCCTCAGGGTGAAGGAAGTAATGGACTCTATAGCGTTGAAACTTTCGTAGAAAAACCAGCTCCCGAAGATGCTCCAAGTGATTTGGCAATCATCGGTCGCTATCTACTCACACCTGAGATTTTTGATATCTTAGAAAATCAAACTCCTGGTGCTGGAAATGAAATCCAGCTTACCGATGCGATTGATACGCTCAATAAAACACAGCGTGTTTTTGCCCGTGAATTTACAGGAGCTCGTTACGACGTTGGGGATAAGTTTGGATTTATGAAAACATCTATTGACTACGCCCTCAAGCACCCACAAGTCAAAGATGCCTTGAAAAATTACCTCATCCAACTGGGAAAAGAATTGGCTGAGAAGGAATAAAATAAAAAGATAAGGTTCAAAAAATGCCTTATCTTTTTTCATTACATAAATTTTCATCCCATTCCCTTGTAGAGAAGCAAGACTGCGAGTACTACGAACAAGACTAATGCTACCAGTCTCTGACTAGCGCTATACATCCGTCTTTCTCCTCGAACTGGAAAGATAATTGCTAGAAATGCGCCACCAACTGCACCACCGATATGGCCTGCTAGACTGATTCCTGGAATCAGAACACTTCCAATAATGTTAACCACAAAAAGTGTCAGATAAGATTGCCCTAGCTGTTGGATATAGGGGTTGCGAGTTGCATAGCGAAGAATGATAATCGCGGCAAATAGCCCATAAAGAGAGGTAGAGGCTCCTGCTGCTAAGGATTTGGGACTAAATACAAAAACAAAGAGATTGCCCATCATTCCAGATAAGAGATAGAGAAAGAAAAACTGCTTAGAACCGAAAATTTCCTCTACTTGCCTACCAAGATAATAAAGCGAAAGCATATTGACAATGAAATGCTCCCACCCAATATGAACAAAAATGGCAGAGAAGAGACGCCAAATCTGCTCGGGAAAGAGACGAATGACAGGCCCGTACATGGCTCCAAATCGAAATAGTGTATCTGCCCTGTAAAAGTTTCCTCCTGTGGTCACCAACATTAGTAGAAATACCAAGGCCGTCACTAAGAGGAAGAAACTCGTTACAGGGTAACGCCTATCAAAGATTTCTTTCATCAATCAGTACCTCCTGAACAGGAATATCATGATTTTCAGGGCTAAAGTCCCGAATTTGACAAGGATAAACCGTACTCAAAGTATGACCAGGAAAATGTTTCAGATAGCGGTCATAATAACCTCCACCATAGCCAATCCGATAGCCCTTTGTCGTAAAAGCTAACCCCGGAACATGAATCAAATCAATCTGAGAGGCATCCACCACTTCCAAATTTCCCTGTGGTTCCAGTAAGCCAAAGGAAGTTTTAACCAGTTGTTGCGGATCATAGACCACAAAGTCCATGCGCCCCTCGGGATAGGTTTTTGGTATCAGAACCTTCTTGCCGTCTTTCAGAGCGTGCTCAATCAGTTCCTGCGTTTGAAACTCATGAGGAAAAGAGAGGTAGCTTGCGATGATCTTAGCTTCTTGGTAGAAGGGATGTTTCAAAAATTGATCCGTTAAAGCTAGATCCATAGTAACTTTTTGAGTTTGAGGGATAGCCTTCATTTCGTGCAAGACTTGCTTACGTAATTCCGATTTCATAGACAAACCCTCTACTCTGTTGCCTTCTTTTTCAGGAAGCTAGAGACCGCATCCACACCAATAGCTAAGGCTTCTTCCTTAGGACTCATTTGAGGGTGATGAAGAGCGTAAGGACTATCGATACCTAGCCAAAACATAACGCCATCAACTTTTGAAAGGAGATAACCAAAGTCTTCACCTGTCATAGCAGGCTCGATATCAATCAACTCAATTCCGTCTTTTTCTTCAAAGAAATCCATCAGTTCACGCGCCAAGGCTGGATGGTTCTCAACAGGCAAGTAGCCCCCTTGTTTGAGTTCTACTTCGACTTCCATATCAAAGGCTGCTGCAACTCCTTCTGCAACTGTTTTGACCCGCTTTTGCACCAAGAGACTCATGTCCTGTGTCAATGCCCGAATAGTTCCATGTAAAAAGGCTGTGTCTGTTATAACATTGTTGGTTGTTCCAGCTTGGAAAAGACCAAAGGTCACCACCGCTCCCTCGATTGGGTTGACATTGCGGCTGACAACTGACTGCACCTGGGTCACAAAGTAACTAGCAGCCACCAAGGCGTCATTAGCTTCATGTGGAAAAGCTGCGTGGCCACCTTTGCCTTTGAAACGAATCTTCACCTCGCAAGTTCCTGCAAAGAGAGTGTGTGTATTGGTCGCAATCTGACCAACCTTCAAATCTGGTCGAACATGGAGGCCATAAAACTGATCTGGCAACCAGTCTCCAAAAGCGCCATCCTCATACATGAGCATGCCACCAGCTTCATTTTCTTCAGCAGGCTGAAACAGAAAGAGCAAATTGTTCTTTGGTTGCTCCTCAAGGGCTCGCTCAAGACAGCCCAAAGCAATAGTCATGTGGAAATCATGTCCACAAGCATGCATGCGACCTTGATGTTGAGAAGCGAAAGGAAGTCCTGTTTGTTCGACGATAGGCAGACCATCAATATCTGTCCGCCAACCAATGGTCCGCTCTGGCTGACTTCCCTGCAAATAGACCAAAATCCCTGTCCGCCAAGTTCGAACTTGGACAAAATTCTTACCCACAGTCAATTTCTCAATCACATCCAACAGATAAGCTTGAGTCTTGAACTCCTCCAAGCCAATCTCTGGAATCTGGTGCAAATCTCGTCTAGTCTGAATCAAATCTAACATCTATCTATCCTCCGATATAGCAGAAAGAGGCTGGAAGAAGGGTTCCGCCTCTTTATTACTTTTACAATTATAAGGTACGAAGCGCATCCTCTAGCGCTGTTTTTTGTTGGGTTTGGGCATCAATCTCTTTGATGATACGAGCTGGAACACCTGCTACCACCACGTTTTCTGGGACATCTTGGGTAACAATAGCTCCTGCTGCGACAACTGAACCACTACCGATTTGGACCCCTTCGATAACCACTGCGTTGGCACCGATGAGAACATTGTCTCCAACACGGACTGGTTCTGCGCTAGCTGGCTCAATCACACCTGCAAGAACGGCACCTGCACCAACGTGACTGTTTTTCCCCACGATAGCACGGCCACCAAGGATAGCACCCATGTCAATCATGGTTCCTGTACCAATTTCAGCACCGATATTGATAACCGCTCCCATCATGATAACAGCATTGTCACCAATTTCAACTTGGTCACGGATAATAGCACCTGGCTCGATACGAGCATTGATAGCACGTTTATCTAGTAAAGGAACTGCTGAATTACGAGCATCTTGCTCAACAACATAGTCTTGATTTTCTACCAAACCTTCGAGAAGAGGAGCAACGTCCTTCCAGTCTCCAAATAGGACATTCCCTAGTTTGACAACAGAGCTTGGTACAGCAGTTGCAAGTTGTCCTTCAAAGGTTACTTTAACACTAGTTTTCTTTTCAGCATTGGCGATAAATTGGATAATTTCTTGTGCGTTCATTTTTGTGGCAGTCATAGGCGCCTCCTAGTTCATTTTAATGATACCTATTCTACCAAAAAAGGCCTCAAATTTGAAGCCTTTTTGTTTGTTTTTAGGTATGATTTTTAGGGATGATTTTTAGGGATGTGAGATAAAACGTGCTGTCGGTAAAAGCAAGCCCCTACCGATACAACCTAAAAACACTCTTCACAACTATCTCCCCGTGTTTTATTGACTATTCTAGTATAGCACACTTTTAGAATTAAGAAAAGACTTTTTATCTACTTTCTTTCGCTTCTTCTACCGATAGGAAAATCATAGGTAAAATAATCAAGGCCATTGCTAGAAGAAGAGACCAATCCACTACCAAGCCTAAAAACAAAACACTCAAGAGAGCAGAAGATAGAGGTTCACTGGCACTAATGACAGAAACCACCAAGGGAGAAACCAAGGACACCGCCTTCATGGAAATAAAAAAAGCAAAAGCCGTCCCAAAGAAAGCGATAATGAGACAAATCAAGATACTCCAAATATCAGGAGTAAAGGAGAGCTTGTAAACCGGCGAAAGGACATTGCTAAACAAACCTGCCAAAATCATCCCCCACCCAACCGTGGGTACAAAACCATAGCGCTTAGCAAAAGGCTGAGGTAGGATAACATTAAACATAACACCCATGGCACTCAGCAAACCCGTCACAAGCGCTAGCGGAGTCATAGATAACTGAGAGAGATCTCCCTTTGTCGCCATCAAGCACACGCCCAGCATGGCAATCAAAACATAGAAAATAGCACTTTTTGACGCTCGTTTTTGATAAACCAAGCGATTGTAAAAGAGGATAAAAACAGGACTGATAAACTGTAAAATAGTTGCAGTCGCTGCATTAGAATATTCTACACAGAGATAGAAAAAATACTGAACTGAAAAAATCCCCAAAATAGCATAGGCTAAAAAGGGCAGGTAATTTTTCTTATCTCGCCAAATATCTAGCACTTGCGATTTTAATTGCATTGCAGACCAAATGAGCACAAGACTCCCTGCCAGTGTCAAACGCATAGAGGTAATCCAGCCCGAAGACACCTGGTAATGAGTAAAGAAATACTCTCCTAAAATCCCACAGATTCCCCATATTAAGCCAGATAGAAGCGAATAAATAGTTCCTTTAACAATCTTTTTCTGATACTGATTCATACCTTTATTGTAACACGAAAGGAAAAAAGAAAAAAGTGGCAATCCATTGATTAGCCACTTCATTTAGAAAAGTTTAAAGAACTTATCGTCTCGCCCTTGAAGCAGAAGGTCGTGTAGCACTTGAGCTACTACTTGAACTGCTGGAGCTTGATGGAGTTGGTAGACTCCCCACAATGCTAGACCAAGCATTCTGATAATCCGCATCACTTCCACCAATAGCAAAGCGATAACTGGTCGTTGGCGCTCCTGCCTTATTAGCCCAATAGCTGGTAACAGTCGAACCTGTGACCTCTACCTCTTTTCCTTCAACAGAAACCTTCCCTGGTTTTTGACCTGTTGATTTCAAGACTTCGGATTTTACTACACTAGGATCTAAAGCGAAGCGCTCGTTCCCCCAAATGCTTGGGGAGGCTTGCTGAATCGCATTTACCAGATGAGCCATGTAATTAGAGTTATTGGAATAACCTGCTCTACGTGACAGTGAATGATTATCATCATGCCCAATCCAGCCACCTAGGGTTAATCTAGGTGTCGAAAGCATGAGCCACATATTTTCGTCTTGGTTGGTTGTACCAGTCTTCCCAATCCAATCTGCATTAGCCAGAGTAGGATTTAAAGAAGTCAGATTCGTCTTGAAGGTTGTTGTCACACGAGAGGATAGAACTTCTCGCAACAAGCCCTGCATAATTGTCGCAGTAGCTTTTGAATAGACTTGAACCGGTTTATCCTGATACTCATACACCACTCTACCATCTGCTGCTTCAATTTTAGAAATCACATGTTTTTTATGATATAGACCATTATTTGCTAGGGTCTGATAGCCATTGGTATGCTGGGCGACTGTGACTTCAATACCACCACCCATTGGCAGGCTCTCAATACCGTACTCAGGAATCTCGTAGCCCATCTTTTCCATATAACCCTTGACATCAACACCCTTTTCACGGAGCATACGATAGGTCCAGTAAGCAGGGATATTCCATGAATAGTTCAGAGCTTCTCCCAAGGTCATCATTCCTGTTCCCTTGCTATTAGCATACATAATCGGATTGCCATTAGCAAAGTTTGTTGGATAGTTAGATAGAATCGTTTCACTTCCCATCAAGCCCTGATCAATAGCAATACCGTAGGCCAGCAAAGGTTTGGTAGTAGAAGCTGGCGAACGTTTGGTATCAAAGGCATGATTGTTTTGATTTTCTTGATAATTACGACCACCTACAAAGCCTAGAATAGCACCTGTTTGGTTGTCCATCAAGACATTCCCTACTTCTACACGACCTGTTCCATCGTCTAAAAGATAGCCATAGTCAGCAACCGCACTTTGCATAGCAGAATGAATTTTCTGGTCTATGGTAGTAGTAATTTTATAACCACCATTTTCAATTTCCTTGGCTGCCAAATCACGATAAAACTTCTGAGTTGCCTCATTTTTCAACTCCTTAGCGGAGACATTGTCTCTCTGAGCTAGATAGTCATACATACGTTCTTGAGCTTCTGCCAAGGCTGTAAAGTATAAATAGCCTCGTGACACACCTATGACTGTAGCTGAAGGGAGAAAGTCCTGTTTAAGATTGTAATCCTTATATTGAGAATACTCGTCTTTGCTTAAGGCACCTGTACGATACATACTGTAAAGAACTGCCTTAGCCCGTCTCAAGCCTATTTCTAAGTCTTCATCACTCTTCAACTCCCCAGTATTTTCATAAGGAGAATAGGTAATGGGACTCTGTGGAAGCCCTGCTAAAAATGCTGCTTGAGGAACAGTCAACTGACTGGCATCTACACCGAAAATCCCCTCAGCTGCCTGCTGAGCTCCTGCAATATTCTGCCCCTTATTATTTCGGCCAAACGGAGCCACATTGAGATAGGTCGTTAAAATCTCATCCTTATTCATGGCACGTTCCAAGGCAAGAGCATCCACAATTTCTGTCGCCTTACGAGCCAAGGTCGGCGCATCCCCAACCACCTGCTGTTTAATCAGTTGCTGGGTCAAAGTTGAACCCCCACTTGAGGAACCCAAACCTACAAATTTCCCCAAGGTCGCACGAATCACCGCCTTGGGCACTACACCCTTATGTTCTTTAAAGTGTTCGTCTTCCGTCGCAATGATAGCCTTCTTCAGATTTTCCGAAATTTGCTCAGATGAGATAGAAGTGCGCAACAAATCACTCTCTATGGAAGCAATCACCGTCCCATCCGCATAGGTAATCTCTGAAATAGAAGAGATGTCCTTGACCTGATGTACCAATTCTTCTGTCTGAGGCACCCGTACCTTGTCAAACAAGGCCACCCCGTACCCCAAAGCAATCCCAGCTCCCAACATTCCTCCTAGAAAACCGAGCACAAAGAGTAAGTTAAATAGGGCTTTTATACTCAATAAAATAGCTGGAAAAATGGCTGGCCTATCTAGGGATTTAGATTTTTGGGCACTTGAACCTTTCTTGCCAGGGCTAGCTGATTTTTTATTTTTTTGTTTTTGCTGGAAAAATTCCAGCATTTTTCGTTTTAATTCATTTAATTGATTTTGCATGGATTTCCTCACTCTATCTATTATACCACAAAAGGGAAACTTTCAATAAAATAGCCACTTTCTTCCCTATTCTGCTAGGCTATTGCCCAAGTTTGTGATACAATAGTTAGAAACAATAATTTTAAAAAGGAGAAAAGACACATGCACATTTTTGATGAGCTAAAAGAGCGTGGTTTGATATTTCAAACGACTGATGAAGAAGCTTTGCGTAAAGCCCTAGAAGAAGGTCAAGTTTCTTATTATACTGGCTACGATCCAACTGCTGACAGCCTTCACCTAGGCCACCTTGTCGCAATCTTGACAAGTCGTCGCTTGCAACTAGCAGGTCACAAACCTTATGCGCTCGTTGGCGGTGCTACAGGTCTCATCGGAGATCCGTCCTTCAAAGATGCTGAACGTAGTCTCCAAACAAAAGACACAGTAGATGGCTGGGTCAAGTCTATCCAAGGACAACTTTCTCGTTTTCTTGACTTTGAAAATGGCGAAAATAAAGCTGTCATGGTCAACAACTACGACTGGTTTGGCAGCATCAGCTTCATTGACTTCCTCCGTGATATTGGAAAATACTTCACGGTCAACTACATGATGAGCAAGGAATCTGTGAAAAAACGGATCGAAACAGGAATTTCATACACTGAGTTTGCTTACCAAATCATGCAAGGTTACGACTTCTTCGTTCTTAACCAAGACCACAACGTAACGCTACAAATCGGTGGTTCTGACCAGTGGGGAAATATGACAGCTGGTACTGAATTGCTTCGTCGTAAGGCTGACAAGACTGGCCACGTTATCACTGTTCCATTGATCACAGATGCAACTGGTAAGAAATTTGGTAAATCAGAAGGAAACGCAGTCTGGCTCAATCCTGAAAAGACTTCTCCATACGAAATGTACCAATTCTGGATGAACGTGATGGACGCTGACGCTGTTCGCTTCTTGAAGATCTTTACTTTCTTGTCACTTGATGAGATTGAAGACATCCGCAAACAGTTTGAAGCAGCTCCACACGAACGCTTGGCTCAAAAAGTCTTGGCTCGTGAAGTCGTAACACTTGTTCACGGAGAAGAAGCTTACAAAGAAGCCCTCAACATCACTGAACAACTCTTTGCAGGAAACATCAAAAATCTTTCTGTAAAAGAGCTCAAACAAGGACTTCGTGGTGTACCAAACTACCAAGTTCAAGCAGATGAAAACCACAATATCGTGGAACTGCTCGTCTCATCTGGTGTAGTTAACTCAAAACGCCAAGCCCGTGAAGACGTCCAAAACGGAGCTATCTACGTCAACGGCGACCGCATCCAAGACCTTGACTATGTCTTGAGTGACGCAGATAAGTTAGAGAACGAACTGACTGTTATCCGTCGTGGGAAGAAAAAATACTTTGTATTGACTTACTAAACTGTTCAACATTGATCTATAAATAAAGGAGTTAACCTCGAGAAAGGTAACTCCTTTTTGTTGTTGATAAGCACATCTATCTAGGCTTAATAGACAGGCTACGCAGTACAATACGTAAGGTTGTTAGATTATGTAAGATAGAGAGATTTGAAGGACTGAGCCAATTAAACAAGCCAAAGCCAATCAAACTACTATTTACGACAACGGTATCTTGAATATTCTTCTTAATGAGTGTTTGCAAAGATGATGATAGCGAATCCAACTCTTGGAAGAAATCCAAGCGATTATCTAACAATAAGATATCGCTCATCTGCTTAGAAATATCTGCACTCTCATTCATCACCACACCGATATCTGATAGGGTTAGAGCCGCTGAGTCATTCAATCCATCTCCAACCATCAAAATAGTGTGACCTGCTTTCTGCAGTTCCTCTACTAGCTCAAATTTCCCATCAGGTTTCAAGTCTGTATAGACCTGATCAAAGGGCAAATCCTTGACTAATTCCTCTGTTCTAACCAAGGTGTCCCCTGTTGCCAGAATCAATTTTTTCCCTTGTGCCTTAAGTTTCTCCAAGGCTGCTTTTGCTTCTTTTCTCAAAGGAGTATGGATGCAGAACATTCCAATCAATTCATTCTGATAAGCCAAGAACAAGAGATTGTAGTGACTCTTGTACTCTTCAATTAAAGCATTTTGTTCTGAACTGATATGAATCTGCTCATCCTGCATCAAAACATAATTCCCAATAAAAACTGGTTGCCCATCTATATGAGATTTGATCCCCTTGCTTGCAATATATTGGAGTTTCCCATGCATTTCCTCATGTTCAATCCCCTCTATCTCAGCTTGCTTGACGATGGCATTAGCAATAGGATGATAAATGTGTTCCTCAAGACAGGCACTGATTCTGAGAATATCTTCCTCACTATAGTCCCCAAAAGGTAACACCTTTTCAACTATAGGATAACTAGTTGTGATTGTTCCTGTCTTATCAAACAAGAAAGTATCAACTTCCAGATATTTCTCCAGAACATCTCCATCCTTAATTACCATTTCACGATTCAACCCCTCCTTGATAGCTGCCAAATAAGCTACAGGAGTAGAGATTTTCAAAGCGCAGGAGAAATCGACTAATAGAAAAGAAATAGCCTTAGAAAAAGAGCCTGTTAATAGGTAAGTCAACCCCGCCCCCAAGAAATTATATTTGACGACCTTGTCCGCCATCTTGATGAAATAGCGTTGTTTCGTTTTCTTGTTTTCTTCAGATTTCTTCATTAACTCAATCAGTTGTAAAATCCGGCTGTTCATCTGATTATCGGTTACACGAATGCGCAACTCTCCAGTTTCTAATACTGTATTTGCACAAACCAAATCAGACTCTCTTTTTTCAACTGGAAAACTCTCTCCCGTCAAGGAACTTTCGTTGACCATACCTAAACCTGAAACTACTTGTCCATCAAACAGAATTTCATTTCCTTGAGATAGGACCAAAACATCTCCTATTTGAACATCGGAACTCTTGATACTAACAATCGTATCCCCCTGTACTAAGAATACGTCGCTCTCTTTTGCAAGAAGGCTTTGTTCTAAATCTGTTGCCGTTTTTTTCAAGGACCACTGATCTAAATGATTCCCCAAATCAAGCATAAACATGATATTGCTAGCCGTCTTGGATTGGTTCATAAACAAGGACAATAAAATCGCCGAACAGTCCAAGACCTCCATCGTTAGTTCCTTACGCGCTAGTGTTTGATAGGCTTCTCTAATATAACCCAAAGCCTGATAACAAGTCCATATATAACGAATAGGATACGGCACAAAACTACGAAAAAGTATACGCTTAATCGCTGCACCTGAAACAATAGAATAAGCACTCTCTTCTCTACGAATGGGAAGAGTCATCAACTCAGAAACTTTCCCTTTATCAATTCTTTTTAAAAAGGCTTCTGCATTATCTAATACAGAAAAGCCTTCTTTTATGCGTAGAGTAAAGTGCTGTTGATCCATGTAAAACTGGATAGACTCAATCCCCTTTTCATCTCTCGCCAAGGAACGAAGATAGTCTTGAATATCCAAGGTGAGTGAAAAAGAAGATGATAGTCGGATATGTTGGTATCCTCTATGTAGCACTTTAAAAGACATATTATTCTCCTATAAGGCTATCTAATTGCTCTTCTTTTTTCTCTTGCTCGTACAAATATTTGGCATCTTGCAAGACATCGTCTCCATGTTGCTTCACGACAGAAACAGATGCATCTAGCCCGTCTTTCAACTTGTAAGCCTTAGCCAAAGCTTTAGAATAACCTTTTTTAGCTTCCTTACTTGCCAAGATTTTCAAACCAAGGGTACCAAATGCGACACCACCCAAAAAGAGTGATGATTTTTTCGCAACTTTTGCAACGGTTAGTACTTCTTTTAACATACTTATTTCCTCCTTATCATTATTATATAGCAATTTAGATATAAAAGCAATTTCATTCTATAAATTGGAGTATTAGTTTTATTTCTACTGAATCTCCCATCTACTTACTCCTAAAGTTGCTTTCATTTGCCTCTTTTGATACACTTAAACTATGAATACAAATCTCAAACCTAAACTCCAGCGTTTTGCTTCTGCGACTGCCTTTGCCTGTCCTATCTGCCAAGAAAATCTGACTCTGGTAGAGAGCAGTCTCAAATGCAACAATCGCCATTCTTTTGACTTGGCTAAATTTGGCTATGTCAATCTGGCACCTCAAATTAAGCAATCTGCCAACTACGACAAGGAAAATTTTCAAAACCGCCAACAAATCCTAGAAGCCGGCTTTTACCAAGCTATCTTAGAGGCCATCTCTGATTTACTTTCAAACTCAAAAAATGCCAAAACAATTTTAGATATCGGTTGTGGCGAAGGTTTCTATTCTCGTAAGCTCCAAGAAAGTCACTCTGAAAAAACTTTCTATGCCTTTGACATCTCCAAAGATTCAGTCCAAATCGCTGCCAAGAGCGAACCCAACTGGGCAGTCAATTGGTTCGTTGGCGACCTGGCTCGTCTCCCTATAAAAGACGCTAGCATGGATATCCTGCTTGATATCTTTTCACCTGCCAACTATGGAGAATTTCGTCGCGTTTTATCCAAAGACGGTATCTTGATCAAGGTCATCCCAACCGAAAATCACCTCAAGGAAATCCGTCAGAAGGTACAAAACCAGCTGACAAAGAAGGATTATTCTAATCAAGATATCAAGGAGCATTTCCAGGGACACTTTACCATCCTATCTAACCAAACGGCCTCTCTGACTAAGACTATCACACCAGATCAGCTCCAAGCCCTACTCAGTATGACTCCTCTCCTCTTTCATATCGACCAGAGCAAGATTGACTGGAGCCAACTGACAGAGATTACCATTGAGGCTGAGATTCTGGTTGGGAAAGCATTCTAAACTAGACTTCCCAAAGGTAGACAACTTACCGAAAATCTTCAATATTACAAAAACGCATAAGAACAGGTACTCACAAAAACCTTAATCTTATGCGTTTTATTATAGTTTCCATACATATTAAGTGGAAATATTTGAAATCAGTTCTCTTAATAACCATTGAATACCATATAGTACATTTACCCCAAATATGATATAGGCCGTATAAATCAAGTATTTCGATTTCTCCCGCCTCAAAGAATAGATCTTGTACAAAATAGATAAATTTAAAATAATGAATAACAGAGACAAAATCTTCCCTCCAAAATCAATCATAAAAGTAGGCAGTCAAGCATAGTTCTAATCTTTATTTTCGATTCGAAATAACAAACTTATCAATGAACAGTAAGTGATATAAGGCCAGTACCAACCCCCACAAGCTACCACGAAAAGAGATTTCTTGATGATTGAGAGGAAACAAATCATGGTTACCTATATAGAGGCAGGTCAAAATGATAAATAAAATCCAAAATAAATCAGTCCATCTATATTTTGAAAAATATTTTTTCCACATAAAAACACCTTCTTTCCTATAATCATATTATAATACTTTATGTAAGCGAATACAAGGAATACGAGGTAATCAACTAAGAAGAAACATGAGGTTGAAGACAGTAAAAACCAGTATTTAAATCCTTCACTGTATCTAGGATTTCCCTATTTTTAGACAAGATTGACCCAAATCCACAGCATTCAAAAAAGCGAATTTCAATCGAAACTCGCTTTTTTACAAAATGTATTAGTATAAATTTGTATCTTAGTTCAAGTGCCAGATATCTTCGTTATACTGAGCGATTGTACGGTCAGATGAGAAGAATCCTGCTTTAGAAATGTTAACGATAACTTTATCCAACCATGCGTCACGGTCTTCGTAGTCAGCCAACATTTGCTCTTTGACTTTGATGTAATCTTCTAAGTCAAGAAGAGTCATGAACCAGTCTTTGTTAATCAATTCATTGTAAAGACGTTCCAAACGCTCTTTGTTTCCAGCTGCAAGAACTGCATCGCTAACGATGAAATCAACCAATGGTTTGATAGCTTTACGAGCGTAGAATTCGCTTGATTTGTAAGCTGCTTTTGCGTAAAGATCGATAACAGTTTCTGAATCTTCACCAAAGATGTAGATGTTTTCGTCACCAACCAACTCAGCGATTTCCACGTTAGCTCCGTCCATAGTACCAAGAGTCAAAGCTCCGTTCAACATGAATTTCATGTTACCAGTACCTGAAGCTTCTTTAGAAGCAAGTGAGATTTGTTCTGAGATGTCACATGCTGGGATAAGGAAGCTTGCTGCAGTAACGTTGTAGTTTTCAACCATAACTACTTGCAAGTGTGGAGCTACTGCTGGATCGTTAGCAATCACTTCTGACATACAAAGGATCAAGTGGATGATGTCTTGAGCGATTGTGTAGGCTGGAGCTGCTTTACCACCAAAGAAGATTGTGATTGGGCGAGCAGGGATGTTCCCAGCTTTGATGTCAAGGTATTTGTGGATCACGTACAAAGCGTTCATTTGTTGGCGTTTGTACTCGTGAAGACGTTTGATTTGGATATCAAAGATAGAGTTTGGATTGATTTCCACACCTTGGTGTTCTTTCAAGTGACGAGCCAATTTACGTTTGTTGTGAGCCTTGATACTTTCCAATTTTTCTTTGACAGCTGCTTTGTCTTCATAAGACAAAAGTTTTTCAAGCTCATCTGCTTCATGGTGCCAACCTTCTCCAATAATCTCATCCAAGTAGTGAGATAGTCTTGGGTTAGCATGCATGAGCCAACGACGGAAAGTGATACCGTTTGTTTTGTTGTTGAATTTTTCTGGGTAAAGGTCGTAGAAGGCTTTCAATTCAGAGTTCTTCAAGATTTCAGTGTGGAGTGCTGCTACCCCGTTAACACTGTATCCGTAGTGGATATCCATGTGAGCCATGTGAACACGTCCGCTCTCATCGATGATTTGAACAGCTGGATCTTTGTATTCTGCTTTCACGCGACGGTCCAATTCTTCGATGATTGGAACCAAGTGAGGAACCACTTCTTGCAAGAATTCAAGAGGCCATTTTTCAAGGGCTTCAGCAAGGATTGTGTGGTTAGTATAGGCAGTCATGCTACGAACGATTGAGATTGCTTCGTCAAGTTCGATACCACGAGCAGTCAAAAGACGGATCAATTCAGGAATAACCATTGATGGGTGAGTATCGTTGATTTGTACAACTGCGTAATCAGCAAGGTCATGCAAGTTGCTTCCTTTTTCGATTGCTTCGTCGATAATCAATTGCGCACCGTTTGAAACCATGAAGTATTGTTGGAAGATACGGAGCAATTCACCTTGACGGTCACTATCATCTGGGTAAAGGAAGAGAGTCAAGTTGCGAGCGATATCTGTCTTGTCAAAGTTGATACCATCTTTAATAATAGAAGAATCAACTGAATCCAAGTCAAACAAACGCAAGCGATTTTTAGTTGCTGTTTCATAACCAGTAACATCAATATCGTAAAGAGTTGATGTCAAAGTAAAGTCTGCAAATGGTACTTGGTAGCTACGGCTTGAACGAACCAACCAGTTTTGCTCTGTCAACCATGCATTTGGAATTGTTTCTTGTTGGTTGTTTTTAAGAACTTGTTGGAAAAGACCAAAGTGGTAGTTAAGACCAACACCGTCACCGTTCAAACCAAGAGTCGCAATTGAGTCGATAAAGCAGGCAGCCAAACGTCCCAAACCACCATTACCAAGAGATGGTTCCAATTCAACTTCTTCAACTTCGATCAAGTCTTTACCTGCAGCAGCAAGTTCTTTTTTGACATCGTCGTAAAGACCAAGGTTGATCAAGTTGTTTGACAAGAGTTTACCAATCAAGAACTCAGCTGAGATATAGTAAACTTTCTTTTTACCAGTGTTGACTGGTTTTTGGCTGCTTGCAAGCTTGCTGTAGTTAAGAAGAGCAAGGTAAAGCTCTTCATTGCTACATTCTGCAATGGTTTTATTGTAACGATTTTGTACAAATTCTTGTAGTGATAACATGTTTAAGGTGTCTCCTGATATTGTATTATTTCTTTAATTCTACCAAATTTTCATTAATTCGTCGATAGATTGTTGTCAAGTCAAGTAAGCCTTCCTCGACGGCTGGTGTCAATTGATCTTCAGTCATACGCCAAGACCAGTTTCCACCAAGGGTAGATGGGAAGTTCATACGAGCTGTCTCATCCAATTCTAGCAAATCTTGCATAGTTGCAATTGCCATGAAGCTAACTGATGAAAAGACTGTACGAAGCATAGCGTGTGGAACTGTTTCGTATTCTTTACGGTTAGTATAGCGAGCCATGTACTCACGAGTCGCATCATCAATCTCGTTACGGTACCAACCAAGGACCGTGTTGTTATCGTGTGTTCCTGTGTACATAACTGAGTTAGCAGGTGCCAAGTGTGGGCTATCGATACTTTCGTCTTCTGGATTGAAAGCAAATTGAAGAATCTTCATTCCTGGGAAGCCAGTACGTTCACGCAACTCAATAACTTCATCTGTCATGAAGCCAAGGTCTTCTGCGATGATGTTTAGCTCACCAAGTTCTTCCTTAACGGCTGCAAAAAGCTTGTAGCCCGGACCTTTCACCCACTCACCAGGTGCTGCTGTATCGGAACCAGCAGGGATTTCCCAGTAAGATTCGAAACCACGGAAGTGGTCGATACGAACGATATCGTAGATTTTGAAGCTTTCACGCAAGCGTTCAATCCACCATTTGTATCCGTCTTTATCCATTGCTTCCCAGTCATAGATTGGGTTCCCCCAAAGCTGACCAGTTGCAGAAAACTCATCGGGTGGGCATCCTGCGATACAAGTTGCCTTACCGTTGACATCTGTCTTGAAGAGATGTGGATTTGCCCACATATCGCTTGAATCTTCCGCTACGTAGATTGGCATGTCCCCAACGATTTCGATGTGGTTGTCGTTAGCGTAAGCTTTCAATTTCAACCATTGTTGGAAGAAGAAGTACTGAGTCACACGGTGGTAAACCAACTTGTCTGCCAATTGCTCACGATAGTTTTCAAGTGCTGAAGCTTTACGAGCACGAGCATCAGCATCTGGCCATTCAGTCCAAGCAAGATTTTCAAAATGCTCTTTGATAGCCATATACTCAGCAAAGAGCTCAAGCCATGATTGGTTGTCTTGAGCAAATTTCTCAAAATCTTTAACATCTCCGACTTCAAAGAAACGTTTCACCGCTTTTTCTAAAAGAGGACGACGTGCATAGTAAATCTTAGCATAATCAACTTCAGACGCATCGCTACCAAAGTCAACTCCTTCAAGGTCACTTGCTTCCAATAAACCTTGTTCCACCAAGATATCTAAATCGATAAAATGAGTATTCCCTGCGAAGGCTGAGAAAGATTGGTAAGGAGAGTCTCCGTAACTAGTTGTTCCTAGTGGAAGGATTTGCCAGTAACGTTGTTTTGTGCGAACCAAGAAATCAACGAAGTCGTAAGCACTTTGACCAAATGATCCGATTCCGTAGGCTCCTGGGAGAGAAGAGATGTGCATCAACACACCACTTTGACGTTTTTTCATAAACAACACCTCGTGTATTTGTAGTTTAATTTTTCATTTTTGGGCGCAAACGTTTGCGTTAATATAAGTATACTTCATTTTTGGAATAATTGCAAGCGGTTTTAAAAAAACTTTTTGATTATTTTTTAAAAAAACTTGTCCTTATTTATGTATACATATACATTTTTTCTTTTCTATTTGCAAAATCTTCTTCAACTACAAATAGAAGGGGCAACTTAGTCTACTTTTGGTCTAGAGCAATTTATTTTTTGTTCAAAATTTAGGCAATCGTTTCCCTAAATAATTTCAGTAAAATCGTGAAAATATATTTTCTGACTTTTCTTCTATTATAAATAAATAAAACGCTTACCATTCCCGTGAAATTTTTTTAAAATTTTTACAAAAAACACTTGCAACCGTTTTCTATTTGTGCTATACTAGTCCCATAAAGGAAAACGTTTGCGTTTCCTCATTATAAAATTTGTTATTCTTTAGGAGGAATACACTATGTCATCTAAATTCATGAAGAGCACTGCTGTGCTTGGAACTGTTACACTTGCTAGCTTGCTTTTGGTAGCTTGCGGAAGCAAAACTGCTGATAAGCCTGCTGATTCTGGTTCATCTGAAGCAAAAGAACTCACTGTATATGTAGACGAGGGATATAAGAGCTATATTGAAGAGGTTGCTAAAGCTTATGAAAAAGAAGCTGGAGTAAAAATCACTCTTAAAACTGGTGATGCTCTAGGAGGTCTTGATAAACTTTCTCTTGACAACCAATCTGGTAATGTCCCTGATATTATGATGGCTCCATACGACCGTGTAGGTAGCCTTGGTTCTGACGGACAACTTTCAGAAGTGAAATTGAGCGATGGTGCTAAAACAGACGACACAACTAAATCTCTTGTAACAGCTGCTAATGGTAAAGTTTACGGTGCTCCTGCCGTTATCGAGTCACTTGTTATGTACTACAACAAAGACTTGATAAAAGAAGCTCCAAAAACTTTTGCTGACTTAGAAAACCTTGCTAAAGATAGCAAATATGCCTTCGCTGGAGAAGATGGAAAAACTTCTGCTTTCCTAGCTGACTGGACAAACTTCTACTATGCATACGGACTTCTTGCTGGTAACGGCGCTTACGTATTCGGTCAAAACGGTAAAGACGCTAAAGACATCGGTCTTGCCAACGACGGCGCTATCAAAGGTATAGAGTACGCTAAATCTTGGTATGAAAAATGGCCTAAAGGTATGCAAGATACTGAAGGTGCTGGTAACTTAATCCAAACTCATTTCCAAGAAGGTAAAACAGCCGCTATCATCGACGGACCTTGGAAAGCTCAAGCCTTCAAAGATGCTAAAGTAAACTACGGTGTTGCGACTATCCCAACTCTTCCAAACGGAAAAGAATATGCTGCATTTGGTGGTGGTAAAGCTTGGGTCATCCCTCAAGCCACTAAGAACCTTGAAGCTTCTCAAAAATTTGTAGACTTCCTTGTTTCAACTGAACAACAAAAAGTATTATACGATAAGACTAACGAAATCCCAGCTAACACTGAGGCTCGTTCATACGCTGAAGGTAAAAACGATGAGTTGACAACTGCTGTTATCAAACAGTTCAAGAACGCTCAACCAATGCCAAACATCTCTCAAATGTCTGCGGTTTGGGATCCAGCGAAAAATATGCTCTTTGATGCTGTAAGTGGCAAGAAAGATGCTAAAACAGCAGCTAACGATGCTGTAACATTGATCAAAGAAACAATCAAACAAAAATTTGGTGAATAAGAAATTTGTTCAAGGGGGGTGGAAATCAAATCCCCCTTTGAATTTATCAACGAAAACACAAATAGTTTAGGTTTTATCTAGAAACCAGTATCCTATGAAAGGAGTTATTATGGAAAAGCAACAACCTAGTAAAGCAGCCCTGCTGTCTATCATTCCTGGGTTAGGACAGATTTACAATAAACAAAAAGCCAAAGGTTTTATCTTCCTTGGTGTAACCCTTGTATTTGTCCTCTACTTCCTAGCACTTGCAGCCCCTGAATTGAGCAATCTCATCACTCTTGGTGACAAACCAGGTCGTGACAATTCCCTCTTTATGTTGATTCGCGGTGCCTTCCATTTAATCTTTGTAGTTGTTTATGTACTCTTTTATTTCGCAAATATCAAAGATGCACATACAACTGCCAAACACATTAACAATGGCATACCAGTAGCACTTACCTTTAAAGAAATGGTCAAAGGAATCTATGAAAATGGCTTCCCTTACCTCTTGATTATTCCATCTTATGTTGCCATGACTTTTGCGATTATCTTCCCAGTTATCGTAACCTTGATGATCGCCTTTACCAACTACGACTTCCAACACTTGCCACCAAACAAATTGTTGGACTGGGTTGGTTTGACCAACTTTACGAACATCTGGAGTTTGAGTACCTTCCGTTCTGCCTTCGGTTCCGTTCTTTCTTGGACTATCATCTGGGCTTTGGCTGCCTCAACTTTACAAATCGTAATCGGTATCTTCACAGCTATCATTGCTAACCAACCATTTATCAAAGGAAAACGTATCTTTGGTGTTATTTTCCTTCTTCCTTGGGCTGTCCCAGCCTTCATCACTATCTTGACATTCTCAAATATGTTTAATGATAGTGTCGGTGCTATCAACACTCAAGTCTTGCCAATCTTGGCTAAATTCCTTCCTTTCCTTGATGGTGCTCTTATTCCTTGGAAAACAGATCCAACTTGGACAAAGGTTGCCTTGATTATGATGCAAGGTTGGCTTGGATTCCCATACATCTACGTTTTGACTTTAGGTATCTTACAATCTATCCCTAACGACCTTTACGAAGCAGCTTATATTGACGGTGCCAATGCTTGGCAAAAATTCCGCAACATCACTTTCCCAATGATCTTGGCCGTTGCGGCACCTACTTTGATCAGCCAATACACTTTCAACTTTAACAACTTCTCTATCATGTACCTCTTCAATGGTGGAGGACCTGGTAGTGTCGGAGGTGGAGCTGGTTCAACCGATATCTTGATCTCATGGATCTACCGTTTGACAACAGGTACATCTCCTCAATACTCAATGGCGGCAGCTGTTACCTTGATTATCTCTATCATTGTCATCTCAATCTCTATGATCGCATTCAAGAAACTACACGCATTTGATATGGAGGACGTCTAAGATGAATAACTCAATTAAACTCAAACGTAGACTGACTCAAACCCTTACTTACCTCTACTTAATTGGCCTATCAATCGTGATTATCTATCCACTTTTGATTACCATCATGTCAGCCTTTAAAGCAGGTAACGTCTCAGCCTTTAAACTAGATACTAATATCGACCTCAATTTTGATAACTTTAAAGGCCTCTTCACTGAAACCTTGTACGGTACTTGGTACCTCAACACTTTGATTATCGCCTTAATTACTATGGCTGTTCAAACAAGTATTATCGTACTTGCTGGTTATGCTTACAGCCGTTACAACTTCTTGGCTCGTAAACAAAGTTTGGTCTTCTTCTTGATTATCCAAATGGTGCCAACCATGGCCGCTTTGACAGCCTTCTTCGTTATGGCACTTATGTTGAACGCCCTTAACCACAGCTGGTTCCTCATCTTCCTCTACGTTGGTGGTGGTATCCCGATGAATGCTTGGCTCATGAAGGGCTACTTCGATACAGTGCCAATGTCTCTAGACGAATCTGCAAAACTAGACGGTGCAGGACACTTCCGCCGCTTCTGGCAAATTGTTCTTCCACTTGTTCGCCCAATGGTTGCCGTACAAGCTCTCTGGGCCTTCATGGGACCTTTTGGAGACTATATCCTCTCTAGTTTCTTGCTTCGTGAGAAAGAATACTTTACTGTTGCCGTAGGTCTCCAAACCTTCGTTAGCAATGTGAAAAACTTGAAGATTGCCTACTTCTCAGCAGGTGCTATCCTCATTGCCCTTCCAATCTGTATTCTCTTCTTCTTCCTACAAAAGAACTTTGTTTCAGGACTTACAAGTGGTGGCGACAAGGGATAATATATCCCCGCCACCCTTTTTCATTTTATACTCTTCGAAAACCTCTTCAAACCACGTCAGCTTCACCTTGCCGTAGTACGGTTACTGACTTCGTCAGTTCTATCCACAACCTCAAAACAGTGTTTTGAACAACCTGCGGCTAGCTTCCTAGTTTGCTCTTTGATTTTCATTGAGTATTAGCGATTGCTACTGTAAATAATATTCTTGCAACAAGCAATTTTTCTCCTAGACTTGAAATAAAGCGCATTTCTCTATATAATAATACTCATATAGAAAACACCTTTTAGAAAGATACCTATGCTTCCATATCCATTTTCCTATTTTTCAAGTATTTGGGGATTTCGTAAGCCCCTGTCCAAACGTTTCGGACTCAACTGGTTTCAACTTCTCTTTACCAGTATCTTCCTTATCAGCTTGTCTATGGTACCCATTGCCATTCAAAACAGCTCTCAGGAGACTTATCCGCTAGAAACCTTTATCGATAATGTCTATGAACCATTGACAGATGAGGTTGTCCAGGATCTCTCTGAGCATGCTGCAATTGTTGATGGTAAATTAACTTATACAGGAACAGCTAGTCAAGCCCCTTCTCTTTTAATCGGTCCAAGTCAAAGCAAGGAATTGCCTAAGGACTTGCAACTGCATTTCGATACGAATGAGCTAGTCATCAGTAAGGAAGGTAAGGAACTGACCCGCATTTCTTACCGAGCCATTCAGACCGAGAGTTTCAAAAGCAAAGACAGCTTGACCCAAGCGATTTCTAAAGACTGGTACCAACAAAATCGTGTCTATATCAGTCTCTTCCTAGTTCTCGGTGCAAGCTTCCTCTTTGGTTTGAATTTCTTTATCGTCTCTCTAGGAGCTAGTCTTCTCCTTTATATCACTAAGAAATCACGCCTCTTTTCATTTAGGACCTTTAAAGAGTGCTACCATTTTATCTTGAACTGTTTAGGATTGCCGACTCTGATTACGCTTATTTTGGGATTGTTTGGCCAAAATATGTCAAACCTCATCACTATACAAAACATTCTTTTTGTCCTTTATCTGGTCACTATCTTTTATAAAACGCATTTCCGTGATCCAGATTACCATAAATAGGAGATTTTTATGCCCGTTACGATTAAAGATGTGGCCAAGGCTGCTGGTGTTTCGCCTTCAACCGTAACCCGTGTTATTCAAAATAAATCAACCATTAGCGACGAAACTAAAAAACGCGTTCGCAAGGCTATGAAGGAACTCAATTACCACCCCAACCTCAATGCTCGCAGTTTGGTAAGCAGTTATACGCAAGTTATCGGCTTAGTTCTTCCTGATGATTCAGATGCCTTCTACCAGAATCCTTTCTTTCCATCAGTCCTACGCGGCATCTCTCAAGTCGCATCTGAAAACCACTATGCCATTCAGATAGCAACAGGGAAAGATGAGAAGGAGCGTCTTACTGCCATCTCACAAATGGTCTATGGTAAACGTGTAGACGGTTTAATTTTCCTTTATGCCGAAGAGGAAGATCCTTTAGTCAAACTGGTGGCTGATGAGCAGTTCCCCTTCCTCATCCTCGGAAAATCTCTGTCCCCCTTCATTCCACTTGTCGATAATGACAACGTTCAAGCTGGCTTTGATGCGACTGAATATTTCATCAAAAAAGGCTGCAAACGAATTGCCTTTATTGGAGGGACTAAGAGACTCTTCGTAACACAAGACCGTTTAACAGGCTATGAGTCAGCACTCAAACAGTACCAACTGCCTCTTGATAGTAACTTGACCTATTTTGCGAACGAATTCCTAGAAGAAAAAGGTTATCAATTCAGTAAGCGTTTGTTTAAACACGATCCTATGATTGATGCTATCATCACAACTGATAGCCTCCTAGCTGAAGGGGTCTGTGACTACATCGCTAAGCACCAGCTAGATGTCCCTGTTCTCAGCTTCGACTCAGTCAATCCCAAGCTCAACTTGGCAGCCTATGTCGATATCAATAGCCTAGAACTTGGTCAAACATCATTTGAAACGATTCTTCAGATTATCAACGACGCTAAGAGCAATAAACAAATTTGTTACCGTCAGTTAATCGCCCACAAAATTATCGAAAAATAAAAACCAGCTCGCGCTGGTTTTTTTAGTCACTAATTTTCTGTTTCAACGAATCGTCCCAGAATATGAACATTCTCCGATACAGAGACAAAGGCGCCTGGGTCCACCTGTTTCATAATCTGTTTAAATTCATTAAACTCTGCACGTGTAATGACAGTAATTAAAACTGCCTTTCTCTCGTGATTATAGGTTCCTTCTGCATCGTGGATCATGGTTGCTCCGCGGTGCAATTTTTTATGGATTTTCTCAATTACTTTATCTGGATGATTGGTCACAATCATAGCCTGCATCCGTTTTTGCTTGGTAAAGACAGCGTCTGTCACACGGCTAGAGACAAAGATGGTAATCATAGAGTAGAGAGCGTATTTCCAACCAAAGGTCAAACCTGCTATCAGCATGATGGTCCCATTTACCAAGAAAGAAATACTACCGACATTCTTACCTGTTTTCTTGCGAATGGTCAGACTGACAATATCCGTCCCACCACTGGAGATATTGTTGCGAAGAGCAAAACCAATCCCCAAGCCCATGACAACACCCCCAAAAAGGGCATTGATAATGGGATCCTCCGTCAAGGTCGCCACAGGGACAAACTGGATAAAGAAGGAACTCATAGATACCGTGATAAAGGTAAAGACGGTGAACTTATGGCCAATCTGATACCAAGCCAAGACCATCAAAGGAAAATTAATGGCATAGAAGGTCAGCGAAATCGGAATATGAAAACCAAACCAGTGATTACTCAAGGCAGAGATAATCTGTGCCAGACCTGTCGCACCACTCGAATACACATGACCTGGTTGGAAAAAGAAATTGACCGCTACTGCTGATAAAAAACCATAGACCAGAGAAGCCGAAATCTTCTCATCGTATTTTTCACGAGAGATGCTTTGTAAGACACGTAAAATTTTTATCTGATGAGCAAAGCGGCGCAGATAATAGCGCCACCGCTTAATTCGTTTTGCTTGTTTCATCTTCTTCTACTTGTAAGCTGAGTTCCTCTAGTTGTTTGAGAGCTACTGTTGAAGGAGCTTGTGTCATTGGGTCACTTGCCTTGTTGTTCTTAGGAAAGGCAATGACTTCACGGATATTTTCTTCTCCTGCTAAGAGCATGACAAATCGGTCAAGCCCGATAGCCAAGCCACCGTGTGGTGGGAAACCATAGTCCATGGCTTCAAGAAGGAAGCCAAACTGGTCATTTGCTTCTTCAGCTGAGAAACCAAGAGCCTTAAACATACGTTCTTGAAGGTCTTTTTGGTTGATACGAAGGCTACCACCACCAAGCTCATAACCGTTCAAGACAATATCGTAAGCAATGGCACGAACCTTAGCCAAATCACCTTCTAATTCGTGAGCTGTTTCTTCCTGTGGAAGGGTGAACGGATGGTGGGCGCTCATGTAGCGACCTTCTTCTTCAGACCATTCAAACATTGGCCAATCAACCACCCAAAGGAAGTTGAATTTATCATTGTCAATCAAACCAAGCTCTTTGGCAATACGTCCACGAAGGGCACCAAGAGTTGCATTGGCCACTTCAAGCGTATCCGCCACAAAGAGAACGAGGTCCTTATCTTCAAGTGCAAGCGCTGTTGTCAATTCTGCTTGGATGCCTGTCAAGAACTTGGCAACTGGTCCGTTTAGTTCTCCATCAACTACCTTGACCCAAGCAAGACCTTTGGCACCGTACTGTTTGGCTACTTCCGTCATCTTGTCGATGTCTTTACGTGAATAGTTGTCCGCAGCGCCTTTGACCACAATGGCTTTTACAGCAGGTGCTTCTGAAAAGACTTTAAAGTCTACACCTTTGACCACTTCTGTCAAGTCCTGAAGCAACATGTCAAAACGAGTATCTGGCTTGTCAGAACCGTAAAGAGCCATAGCGTCATCGTATTTCATACGAGGGAATGGAAGAGTTACCTCAATTCCTTTTGTTTCCTTCATCACGCGCGCAATCAAGCCTTCTGTGATATCTTGGATTTCTTGCTCAGTAAGGAAGGACGTTTCCAAGTCGACCTGAGTAAACTCAGGCTGGCGGTCACCACGCAAGTCCTCGTCACGGAAACATTTAACAATTTGGTAGTAACGGTCAAAACCAGCATTCATCAAGAGCTGTTTCGTGATTTGTGGACTTTGAGGAAGAGCGTAAAAATGCCCTTTATTAACACGAGACGGCACCAAATAGTCACGCGCCCCTTCAGGAGTTGACTTAGAAAGGAATGGTGTCTCCACGTCGATAAACTCCAACTCATCCAAGTAGTTGTGGATAGAGTGGGTCACCTTAGCACGAAGTTTAAGATTTTCCAACATTTCTGGACGACGCAGGTCAAGGTAACGGTAACGCAAACGTGTATCGTCATTGGCCTCAATGCCATCTTTAATCTCAAATGGTGTTGTTTTAGCTGTATTAAGCACTGTCAGAGTTGTCACGTTTAACTCAACTGCACCAGTTGGCAACTTATCATTGGCTTGCTCACGCGCAGCGACCTGTCCAGTCACCTCGATAACAAATTCGCTACGAAGGCTTTCAGCTGTTGCCATAACCTCTGCAGATACTTTTTCAGGATTGATAACCAACTGCATGATTCCTTCACGGTCACGAAGATCGATAAAGATTAAACCACCAAGGTCACGACGACGGCCAACCCATCCTTTCAAGGTCATTTCTTGTCCGATGTGTTCCTCACGAACACGACCAGCATACATACTACGTTTCATGTTTTCTCTCCTCTTTTATTCTGTTACTATTTTACCATAAAAGCGCAGGCTCTTCATGAAAATCATCAGAAAAGTTTGCCTGACTTTAAAAATCAGGTAAAGTCCCTAAAAATTAACGCACATACAAAAATCCGATGAACTTCACCGGACTCTTTTATTTTGAATTTTTGCCTGCTTTACGCTTTTCAGCAATTTCAGCTGCCTTTCGAGGCAAGACAATCTCCGTTGTGTAAGCTGTCCCAAAACGCCAGATACCAGCAATAGGGGCAAAGACCACTGCTAGGTGGCTATAGAAGAAATCACCTTTGAAGGCATAAGCTAATCCCCCAATGATGAAAAATAGAACGACTGCTTGAATCACTGCTAATAAAATTACTCGTTTCATGTGACCTCCTGACTCTATTATAGCATGAGTATCATCAAAAAGCCGACTAAATTATTCAAAGCGTGGAGAGAAATACTGTAGACCAGACCTTTTCTGCTAATATAGGCCAATCCCAAACTAAAACCAAGGCTAAAATAGACAAAAAATTGTTGCACATCACCTGGGAAATGAATCAAGGTAAACAGAACACTGGATACCAGAAGAAAAATCAGAGTTTGTTTACTATTGTCCTGCTTAGGAAAGAGATAGCGTGCCAGCATCCCTCTAAAGATAAGTTCTTCCGTCAAAGGAGCAAAAATAACGACCGCAAAGAATGAGAAAAGTGGTTGAGACAAGGTCAAGTCTATCGCTATTTGCTGATTTACTGAAGGATCATTTGGCAAGAAAAACTGGACAACCAGAGATAAGAACCAAACCAAGGCAGGAAGCCAAATAAATCGGTTGAAGCCACTCTTCTCAATACGAACAGGACCTTTCTGATACCATTTGTAAATGCCGTACACATAAACTCCAGCCAAGGCCACATAGAGCAAGGTCACAGCATAGGGTGAAGCGCCTAAGGCAAGCGACGTAGTCGCGAGCACCTGAATGAAGCCATAGATGAATAAAAAGGATAGAATGGCTAGAAGAAACCAGCCAAGGTTTTTAAGTAGTTTCATAAAGTTCTCCTATCTTGCTTTATAGCTATTTTTCAATACAAAGAGGTTCGCTATTCCTAACACAAGTACCCAGGCAAGTAACATACCGATGTTAGAAAAAGATATTTCCCCACCTTTTTTATTTAAAAGATTTACAATAGGACCAACGAACGAGTAATCCAACACTTTTTGAACCGTATCATTTTGAGAAGCAATCATAGGTAAAAAAGAGACAATTAATATAGGGAAGATACTATAAACTTGCGCTTTAGATTGAGTATCTGACACCGCACCAATTAGAAGGTTGAGAAAAATAATACTAATAGTTGCTAGGAGCAAATAGATAACGTAGGCAACTAAATAACCTGATAGATCTACTTTAAGATAGATGGGAAGCACAATCATAGCAAGTAACATTATCAGAATAGGGAGAACGAGCATACTGAAAGTATATTCTGTTGCTGTCACACCACTTAGGAGGAGTGATTTAAGATTTCGTTTTTCCTTATCTTCTGCCATCATAATCGATACCATATAACCACTTCCCATGCTCAAGACCATCGTCAAGCTAGCAGATAGAAAAAATAGGCTCAATTGTCCATTCTTATTTAAAAATTCATTATATAAAACAGTCAGTCCAAAAGGAAACAATAGAGTCGCCAACAAAGATGAATTGCTAATAAGGACTTGTAATCTTAACCATAGTAGGGCATTTAATTTTCTAAACATCTAACTTTTCTCCTGTCAATCTGATAAAGATATCTTCTAAAGTCGGCTCACAAGAGTGAACCACCATCAAATCTGTCGTGTCTAAATGTGGCAATTCTTCAAATGGAACTATCTGTTCTCGTCCATCATTATAAACCACACGTACTTTCTTATCCACATGGTACTTCTGGATAATATCTTGCGGACTTCCATACTCTATTAAGTTTCCCTTATTCAAAAGAGATAAGCGATCACAAAGCAGAGTTGCTTCATGCATATCATGCGTGGTCAAAAAGATAGTTGTCCCCGCATGCTTTAATTCTTGTAGTAGGGTATGAATCATCTTAGATGTTGTAGGGTCTAAGCCACTGGTTGGCTCATCTAGAAAGAGAATCTTAGGAGCATTCAGAAGGGCACGAGCCAAGAACATTCGTTGTTTCATTCCTGTAGATAGTTTTTCTGCGATAATATCTTTAGCATCTGCCAATCCAACCTGTTGGAGCACCTGATTTACTCTGTCTGACTTGAGACCATATAACTTAGCATAGATGAGAAGATTTTTGTAAAGACTCATCTTTTCATAAAAACCACTGCCATCACTAACTATACCGATTTGTTCCAAATCATTTGAAGTTAAATCTTGAGAGTTCTTGCCTAACAAAACTGTGTTACCTTGATCTGCAGCCAACTGACCTGTTAAGACATTGATCATGGTTGTTTTACCTGAACCAGAAGGCCCAAGAAAACCAAAGATCTCACCTTCCTTAATCTCAAAAGAAATCTGGTGAAGAGCTTTTTTGCTCCCAAAACTTTTGCTTACATTTTCAACACGAATCATAGAAACTCCTTTATTTGAAATAGCGTTTTACCATAGGTAACTGCATCACATTGATATAAACATGGATTGCTCCTACAAGCAAGAAGGCTAGTAGCTGAATCTCTCCTGTCAAGACAGAAATGATAAAAAGAAAAATATATAAGCCTGGTAAGACATACTGATTTAATTGGAATAAAATCCGAAAACTCTGTTCCAAATTAGCCTGACGCTCGCCTTCATCGTAAGAATTGATATAGTCCAATACATCCTTTGGTGTAGCGAAAAGTTCCAAATCAAACTGACGAACAATCGCAATTGTTTTAGAAAGATATTTTTGACTCTGCAAGAACAGCACTAATTCCAAAAAGGAAAGGGAAAATGTTATACGACTTACATCGAGTACAATTACTTCACTACCTGAGATGACAAGAGCCAATAAAATCGCTACACTTGTAATGTTAGAAGTAATGTTTCCAAACTCAAGATCACGATACATTTGCACATAATAGGTTTCATTCAGATCATCATCCATTTCCTCTTGATACAAGGAGTGAAATTTTCTGCTTTTCTTTAAGAAATTGAACGTCAAAACAATGCCAACGAAACCTAATAGTAAACAAATGGCTGATAGCCATGGTATCAAGACTTTTACATCTAAAATAATTCCATGGGATTCGGCACCAGCCTTCAACATATCTACAAACATATACAAGAAAGCTCCTAAGACAACAGGAATTAAAAATAACAAGACACGTTTATTTTTCTTTTTCATATTCATTCTCCTTTTTCACTTGCTAGATTTTTGGATTTCTTTTCAATCCAGTCAACGACTGGGATAAGAGCAAAGTAGGCCCAAATAAATTGGTCACTTTGATAGGGATTAAACCAGCCTAAGTCCATCCCAATCAATAGAAATACGCTGACTAATAAAGCTATGGCAACTACATAATAAACCACTTTATACTTGTTCATCATTTTTCTCCTTTTTCTTCAACCGATTGAAAATGGACACGAGGGCTAAATTAAGCCAAAACAAATACTTACTTTCAACAAAATAGAACCACCCCAGTAATGTTCCAATCATAGCGAAAGCATTCACAATGAGGGCAAGAACACTCATGTAATAAATCACTTTAAACTTATTCATCACTCGTCCTCCTCCAAACGAAATACCGATTCGACTGTTTCGTTGAAAATTTGAGATATTTTCAGGGCAATGATAATGGATGGGGTGTACTCATCCCGTTCTAGTAGACTAATGGTCTGTCTGGAAACCCCTGCTAGCTTAGCTAGGTCGGTTTGATTGAGGCCATCGCGAGCCCGCAGCTCTTTTAGACGATTTTTTAGTTGCATGTTACACACCTACTCTCCGTCAAATTCAACGGTTTGGATATCCTCAATGCGTTGTAGTTTGAATTTTTCTTTTCCCTTTTTATCAACACGACGTAGCTTGACCCATTCCTCATCTACATCTACAACTTCCCAGTTGTCTGTTCCAAAAACTTGTCCAACGATTGTCGGTGTTTTCCCAATCAATTCTTTTAAAATTCTTGACATTTCTTTATTTCCTTTCTGTTTTTGCTCAATTCTTTTGATTTTATTCTCTAGTTTCTTGACCTTTTGGGAATGGTAGATATAATACATAATCACAAGAGGTACAAATCCTAATGCCCACATAATCGTTCCTTTCTCCTTTTCTCTTAACTTGCTTATATTGTAACACATCTTTTTCTTTTTGACAAGCATATTTGTCAAAAAGTTTATTATTTTTGTCATTTTGCAAAAGAAAAAGGTCAGGATTGGGTTCCTGACCAGTCTTTCTGTTATTAAAATCCTAGTTTTTCAAAGATTTCTGAGAAGTTTTGGCTGATTGTCTCAAGTGACACTTGCAATTCTTCTCGGGTTTGGTTGTTCTTGACCGTTACTTGTCCGCTTTCGACTTCGCTCTCTCCTAGGGTGATGAGGGTCTTAGCCGCAAAGACATCGGCTGACTTGAATTGAGCTTTGAGCTTACGGTTGAGGTAATCACGCTCTGCTTTGAAGCCTTGTTGGCGAAGAGCTTGTACCAACTCCAAGGCCTTGACATTTGCTCCATCACCCAAGACTGCGATATAGACATCTAGGGCGTTTTCGATAGGGAGAGCCACACCTTGCTTTTCAAGAATGAGAAGCAGGCGCTCTACACCAAGTCCAAAACCAAAGCCAGCAGTTTCAGGGCCACCAAAGTAAGCAACCAAACCATCGTAACGACCACCTGCACAGACTGTCAAGTCATTGCCCTCAATCTCTGTGATAAACTCGAAAATGGTGTGGTTGTAATAGTCCAGACCACGCACCATATTGGTATCGATGATATAGTCTACTCCAAGATTTTCCAACATCTGACGGACAGCATCAAAATGAGCTTGACTTTCTTCATCAAGGAAATCCAAGATAGACGGCGCATTCTCTACTGCTACCTTGTCTTCTTTTTCTTTAGAGTCCAAGACACGGAGAGGATTTTCCTCCAAACGACGTTGGCTATCCTTAGACAAGGTCTCCTTGAGCGGTGTCAAATAGTCAATTAAGGCTTGACGGTAGGCCGCACGGCTCTCAGGATTTCCAAGAGTGTTGAGGTGCAATTTGACACCTTGGATGCCGATTTCTTTCAAGAAATGGGCTGCCATCGCGATTGTTTCCACATCGGTAGCTGGATTGCTAGAGCCAAAACACTCAACACCAATCTGGTGGAACTGGCGCAAACGCCCTGCCTGTGGACGCTCATAGCGGAACATAGGGCCCATGTAGTAGAACTTACTTGGCTTTTGCACTTCTGGGGCGAAAAGTTTATTTTCCACATAGGAACGGACAACGGGCGCTGTTCCTTCTGGACGGAGGGTAATATGACGGTCACCCTTGTCATAAAAGTCGTACATTTCCTTGGTTACGATATCCGTTGTATCTCCGACAGAGCGACTGATAACCTCGTAATGCTCAAAAATAGGCGTGCGCACTTCTGCATAGTTATAGCGCTTGAAAATTTCACGGGCAAAGCCCTCAACGTACTGCCACTTGGCAGATTCAGCAGGTAAAATATCCTGCGTTCCTTTTGGTTTTTGTAATTTCATAGGGAATCCTCTTTAAACTTAATAGTCTTATTTTACCATAAATAGAGGGATTAAAACAGTGAGAATAAAATTAGGATTTAGATATCATTTTTGAGATTAATAACTGTCAAAAGAATAGCTAGCAAGGAAAGACCAACAAATAGCATCCAAGTCAACTGTATATTCCATACGGCTACAAGTGAAAAACAGGCTGTTCCCACAGGTATGGATAAGGTAAACAAGAGACCTAAAAAATTACTGGTACGAGCTAGAACCTCTGGAGCTAGATTTTTCATGAGCATGGCACTAATCTTTGGTTGAACTTTACCAGACACATATAGAGTTGAAAAGAGAAATAGCAAACCAAGTACGACTTGATTGAATACGTTAGCCAGACCAATTAGAGTGAGCCCTACGGTAGCCCACATCATCAATCTAGGCAGGGACTGCTTCCCAAAATAATCATTGCCCGTAAGGCTACTGATGATGACTGCTACTAAAGCACCGACTTGACTGATAAATAACGCCTCTGTGTAAGAAAAATTCAAGGGAGAATGGCTCAAAAAGAAGATATTGTAGATGCCTCCTAAGGAACCACCCAAGGCATTGATAAGCAAGACAGCAAAGATCATGAATCCAAAGTTTTTCTGTCCACCTTTAAGAAAAACAAGGCGTAAATTTCGGTAAATTGTTAGGAACTGGTCTTTGATAGAAAGCTTCTCATTTTTTAGGTTTTCACCATCAGCAGCTGACATTGACAGGCTTAATTTACTTCTTCCTAGAAAGAGAACAAAGGCTGATACGAGGAAAAAACAGGCATTGATTCCCGCAACGAGGGAAAAATTGTTGACCGATAAACCTAAGAGCCATACTCCAAAAGCTTGACCACCAATAGCTGAAATATAGGTGATGAACTGGGAAAAAGAATAAGCCTCCATCAAATCCTCTTCAGCTACTTTTTCCTTAATAAGAGGCATGCGCAAGCCACCTGCAAAATCACTGATGACATCACTAATGACATTGATTAAACACAAGCTAGAAAAGGCAAATAGACTAGCTTGCTGGACAACTAGGGCTGCCAGAAAAAATAAAACCGCCTGAAACAAACCGCTATAGACCATCCATTTGACCTTGGCTCTCGTGTAATCTGCCCGAATCCCTACAAAAACTGTAAAGAGAGTCGGAAGAAGCATGACAATATTCGCCATAGCAACAGCAAAGGAGGCTTGTGGTAAGGTCGATGCATAGACGATAAATACCAGGTTAAAAATCGAAGCACCAAAAGCATTGAAGAAGCGTGACAAAGTCAAGAGTCGATAAGCTTGATTTCTAAACAATAGTTTCATTGGTAATCTCCCTTCTTGTTAGAAGTTTTATGTGAAGTATGACTATAGTATAGCACTTAGAAATTCTAGAGAAAAAACTTTTGAATATATGCAACAAATGAAATGAGCAAAAAGAAACGATAGAATTTCTTTGATGACCTGAGAGAACTCAACAATTCTATCACTTAAAATTTCAAATAATTTTCTTAGTTTGCAGATATTCAACAATCGGTCGTTTTTCTATAGTATTCGGCAGATTTATTACAGCCAAGCATCTCAAAAATACGGACAGCATCCTCCATCTTTTTCTGACCTTCCTTGACTCTACCCTGCTTGCTATCAAGAAGACCTTCCGCCCACAAATAGACAATTCGGAAATAGGTTTCATTTTCATTGTAGAAATGCTCTTCGATGACACGTTTAAAATAAGAGGCATTGGTAAATTCTTCACACTCAATGCTAGCTAAAAAGCCATTCAATAGTATAGTGTGAAACAGGTTTCGATTGCCAGACACTTCCATTAGAAAATCAGATTTACGTACCATTTCTCTAACATACCTAGTGAAAAGAGAAACAGATAAAAATGGTGAACTGACTGAAAATAAATTGAGTTCATAGATTCCCCAAATCTCGGTAGAAAACAAGTACTCATGAAGGACTTTCCCTTCCTCTGCTGTTAACTCTACCCTTTCATCCATGCTCTTCATGTAAGACTTGATAAGAATGGCATTTAGGATATGTTTCTGTTTGTTGTGAGAATGGGCATGCTTTTGATACTCCCTGCGATACAAGTCCTCAAGCGGAGCTATGTTCTTTGGATCCAAGACATCTTTGATTTCTTTTCTCAACTCAGAATCTGTATCATACTGAAAACCTCTCGCTAGAAAGAGGATTTCCTCCACACTAGCAGATATATTTTCTAGGGCAAATAAAAACTTTTCCACCGAAAGCTCACTCTGACCTGTTTCAAAGCGAGATAACATAGACGGCGAAAATTGTCCCCCAGTTGCTTGTCTCAGCGAGATATTTCTTGACTCTCGTAATTGTCTAAAGACTTTTCCAATCTTCTCCATAGGCTTCCCCTTGATTCAGCATTTTCTTTATATTATCATATTTTTTCGGAAAATTCATCAAAAACTTGCCAAATTGTCAGAATTATGAGAAAATAGAGGATATTTATCACGTGGAGGGACTGTAATGAGAGAGGATATCAAAATCAATGACCGTGCTTTGGCCTTACAAGACCAAATTATCGAAAAACTAGAGAAGGTTTTTGATACAGATGTGGAATTGGATGTTTACAATCTAGGGCTGATTTATGAAATTAATCTAGACGAAACAGGCCTCTGTAAGATTGTCATGACCTTCACCGATACTGCCTGCGATTGCGCCGAAAGCCTGCCTATCGAAATCGTTGCAGGTCTCAAACAAATCGAGGGTATCCAAGATGTCAAGGTTGAAGTTACCTGGTCGCCTGCCTGGAAGATTACACGAATCAGTCGCTATGGCCGTATTGCCCTTGGACTGCCACCTCGTTAAGCAGGCAAATCACTTTTGAAGATGAAAAGAAGCAAGCCGAGATTGGCTTGCTTTTTAAGTTTATTTTTTACCTGACTTGTCCATATTCCAGAAGTCTGTCACGGCTCCGCGTGAAGCAGATGATACGATATGGGCATATTTACCAAGGACACCACGGCTATAAAGTGGTGGCAAGGTAGTTTCTGCCTTACGTTTTTCAAGTTCTTCTTCGGATACGGCCATGGAAATTTCTTTGGTATCTTGGTCAACCGTAACGATATCGCCTGTACGAAGGTAGGCAATTGGTCCACCATCCTGAGCTTCAGGAGCGATATGTCCAACAACCAGACCATAAGTACCACCAGAGAAACGTCCGTCTGTCAAGAGGGCAACCTTGTCTCCTTGACCTTTACCAACAATCATTGATGAAAGTGAGAGCATCTCAGGCATACCAGGACCACCCTTAGGTCCAACAAACCGAACAACGACAACATCGCCATCAACGATTTCATCTGTCAGAACGGCCTGAATCGCATCTTCTTCTGAGTCAAAGACCTTAGCTGGTCCAACGTGACGACGAACTTTAACACCTGATACCTTGGCAACTGCACCGTCAGGAGCAAGGTTCCCGTTCAAGATGATAAGCGGACCGTCCGCACGTTTTGGATTTTCAAGTGGCATGATGACTTTTTGACCTGGTGTGAGGTCTGCAAAGTCAGCCAAGTTCTCAGCTACAGTCTTACCAGTACATGTGATGCGGTCTCCATGAAGGAATCCATTTGCCAAGAGGTATCTCATAACCGCAGGCACACCACCGACTTCGTAAAGGTCTTGGAAGACATACTGACCAGATGGTTTCAAGTCAGCCAAGTGAGGCACACGTTCTTGAATTGTATTGAAGTCCTCAAGTGACAAGTCAACATTTGCGGCATGGGCAATGGCAAGCAAGTGAAGAGTGGCATTTGTAGAACCACCGAGAGCCATAGTTACAGTGATAGCATCTTCAAAGGCTTCACGAGTCAAGATATCTGATGGTTTGAGACCAAGTTCCAACATCTTAACAACAGCACGTCCTGCTGCTTCGATATCTTCTTTCTTATCAGCTGATTCAGCTGGGTGAGAGGATGAACCTGGCAAACTCATACCCAAAACTTCGATAGCGGTCGCCATGGTATTAGCAGTATACATACCACCACAGCCACCAGGGCCAGGGCAGGCATTACATTCAAGACGTTTTACGTCCTCAGCTGTCATGTCACCGTGGTTCCATTTTCCGATACCTTCAAACACAGAAACCAGGTCAATGTCTTTTCCATCAAGATTTCCCGGTGCAATGGTTCCACCATAGGCGAAAATTGCTGGAATATCCATATTAGCAATGGCAATCATAGATCCAGGCATGTTCTTGTCACAGCCACCGATAGCGACGAAGGCATCGACGTTATGACCACCCATAGCCGCCTCGATTGAGTCCGCAATGATATCACGAGATGTCAAAGAGAAACGCATACCAGGCGTTCCCATGGCAATCCCGTCCGCTACAGTGATAGTCCCAAACTGCACAGGCCAAGCGCCTGCAGATTTGACACCTTCTTTAGCTAATTTCCCAAAATCATGCAAGTGGATGTTACATGGTGTGTTTTCCGCCCAAGTCGAAATCACTCCCACAATCGGTGTTTCAAAGTCCTTATCTGTCATACCGGTCGCACGAAGCATGGCACGGTTTGGTGATTTAACCATGCTATCATAAATGCTACTGCGATGACGTTTATCTAATTCAGTCATTTGTTCCCTCCCATTTCAGTTTTTACTATTATAGCACATTTTAAAAGCAATGAACAGAAGAAAATTCTTGAATTTTCAGAAAATTCTATACGCATATAAACATTTTAAATTAAAAACAACAAAGCGGATCAGGGCACTTTCTGATTACCAGAATATGCTTTTAATCCGCTTACTTTAAATAACGTAATGTAATTTTTACAGAAGTTCTTTCAGATAAGTGTATTTAACATCTATCTTGCATTATAAAACGCTAAAACTTTCTCTTTTATATTCGATTCACTCAAACCATACTCATTAAGAAGATAATCCATTTTCCCTACTTGACCGAATCTTTCTTGAACACCCATCCGATGAATTTTTGTTATTCCATCATCAGAGAATAATTCACATAAAGCACTGCCAATTCCACCTATCTGATTGTGGTTTTCTACAGTAAATATAGTTTTTCCACTTAACATTGTTTTTATCTGTTCTGGTATCGGTTTGATTCTAAATAAATCTATCACACCTACTGAATAACCTAATTTAGACAGTTCATCCGCAACTCGAATACTTGGAGCAACCATTATGCCAGAAGCAACTATTACAACATCTTCACCGTGTCTTAACTCAATGTAGCCTTTAGAAAAATCTTCTCCACCTTGATATACAGCCTCTGGAGCTTTTCTAATTGTTCGAATATATTTTAATCCTTTTAATTCTAATGTCTGGTTCAAGATTTCACGAAATTGGATATCATCAGTTGCTTCAAAAATGATCGATTTAGGAATTAAACGTAACAATCCAATTTCTTCAAATGGCATATGTGTTCCACCATTCATCTCTGCCGTTACTCCTGCATCTGATCCAATCACAGTGGCATCCAATTGTGCGTATCCAAGAGAAATAAATAATTGATCAAATACTCTTCGTGAAGCAAAAGGGCCAAATGTATGAAGATAAGGTCTAAACCCCTGAATTGATAAACCTGCTGCAAGCCCGACCATTTCTGCTTCCATGATTCCAACATTCACATAACGGTCTCCAAAGTCCTTTTCAAGATTATTAGTAGCCATCGAACTTGACAAATCTGCTTCTAAAACTACTATATCAGAATAACTTTGGTTAGCCTCTAAAAGGAAGTCTCTATATACATGCCGTAATTCCTTCGTACTTCTCATCATTCTGTTTCCTCCAATTCCTGACTTAATCTTTCTACAACTGAAGTTAACATTTGTTTCTCCTCTACAGTAGGGCGAAGATGATGATTGGATTTCATTTCTTCCAGCTCTTGAACCCCTTGACCTTTAATAGTATCTAATACAATGCACTTAGGTGATGAATTATTTGACTGTTTTAATTGGACAATCCCTTCATAAATTTCTCTAATATCTGAACCCTTGACCCTAATGGATTCAAATCCAAATGCTGAAAATTTTTCTACGAAATCACCTGGATTACAAATATCCTTTGTAAAACCATCTAATTGTTTTTTGTTATCATCAACAAATACAATTAAGTTGGATAACTGTTGATGAGAAGCAAACTGTATAGCCTCCCAACATTGTCCCTCATTTAACTCACCATCTCCAACAATGGCATATGTATAAAAGGGACTTTTTCTTATTCTCTGACCATATGCAAGTCCGGTTGCAACACTAATTCCCTGTCCTAAAGAGCCAGTTGTCATATCTATGCCCGGCGTTAGATTTCTATCAGGATGAGACGGTAATTTGGTTCCATTTGTATTTAAAGAATGTAAGAATTCTTTGTCAAAGAAACCATTCAAATAGAGTGTGCTGTACAAAGCAGGTCCAGCATGTCCCTTGGATAAAACAAAATAATCTCTATCTCGTGATGCAAATATTTCTGGAGTCATCGGCATTATTTCACCATAAAGCACTGCTAAAACTTCTACTATAGACAGACTCCCTCCATAATGGCCGAATCCAAGATGATTTAATGTTCTAAGAGTATTTAATCGGATTTTTGTTGCAAATTTTCTTAACTCATCTTCTCTGTTTTCACTTAAAATCATCCCTTATTCCTCCTTTGCAGATGGCTTTTTAATAAAGGATACTCCAAACATAACTGCTAGAATAAGAACAAGACCAATAACAATGCCTGCTTGTGAGCCAAATTGATTCAACATTCCTAAAATAATTCCTGATAGACCAAAATCTGCATCTGAGAAAGTTGATCCTTGGAAACCAAGTCCTCCCAAAACTGGCATTAAAAAGACTGGAAGAAAACTAATTAAAATACCTTGTAAAAATGCTCCAATAGTGGCTCCACGAACACCACCAGATGCATTCCCAATAACACCTGCAGTCGCTCCACAGAAGAAATGAGGCACAACACCTGGTAAAATAACAACCGTTCCTGAAGCAATCATAATTGCCATACTCACTAAACCACCAACAAAACTAGAGATAAATCCAATTAGAACTGCATTGGGTGCATAAGTATAAACAATCGGACAATCCAAAGCAGGTTTTGAATTAGGTACAAGACGCTCTGAAATACCTTTAAAGGCTGGAACAATTTCACCCAAAATAAGGCGAACACCTGCTAAAATAACAAATACCCCTGCTGCAAATTGACCTGCTAATTGTAAAGCATAAACTAGACCACTTGTACCATTACTGATTTCTTTTTCTATATATTCTGACCCTGCAAAGATAGCTACAATAATGTAAATAACTGCCATAGATAAAGTAATGCTAACAGTACTATCACGTAAAAAAGCTAAACTCTTTGGAAATTTAATGTCCTCTGTTGATTTTGATTTGTCACCGATAAGGCTACCAGTAAAACCACTCAACCAATATCCCAAAGAACTGAAATGACCTAAAGCCACCTTGTCATTTCCAGTTAATTGAACCATATATTTTTGCACAAATGCTGGGGAAATACTCATAATAATACCGAGCGCTAATCCTCCTAGTAAGATAAGAGGCAAACTTGTAAAGCCAGCAACTGATAAAATGACCGCAATCATACACGCCATATATAGAGTGTGGTGCCCTGTTAAAAAGATATATTTGAATCGAGTAAAACGAGCAATTAAGATATTGAATACCATACCTGCAAACATAATCATTGCAGTAGCTGAGCCATATGTTGTTAAAGCTACAGCTACAATTGCTTCATTATTCGGTACAACTCCAGATAAATGAAAAGCATGTTCAAACATGGTACCAAATGGATTCAAAGAATTTTGTACAATTCCTGCACCACCAGATACAACTAAGAAACCAACAAAAGTCTTAATTCCACCTTTAATAATATCAGGTAATTTCTTCTTCTGAAGAACTAATCCTAAGATTGCAATTAAAGCTACTAAAATAGCTGGTGTACTAACAATATCCAATATGAACTTCATCATGACGCTAGCCTCCTAAATAAGTCCTTTTTCTTCACAAAGTTTAGTAATTAATTCTCGTAGTTCATCCATATCAATAATACTATTTAAGATACGAACATCTCCAAGATGACTAGCTGAATCAGCTAAATCACGACCAACAATCCAAATATCAGCTGCATTTGGATCTGCTCCACCTAAATCATAGTGTTCAACTTCTACATCTGAAACATTCAAATCACTCAATACAGATTCAATATTCATCTGTACCATAAAACTTGAACCTAATCCTGAACCACAAGCTGTACCAATTTTTAACATTATCTAATCCTCCTGTTTAATTATCATTTCAATATCATCATAGTTTTTTGATGATATTAAAGTTTGAACATGATTTTTATCTCTTAAAATTGTTGTTAAATGTGACAAAGCCTTTAAATGACTCTCATTATCAATGGCTGCAATACAAATCAACAATCTTACCTCTTGTTCTGGATTATCCAATAAATAAATCGGTTCTTCCAAAACTAACATTGACATTCCTATTTCATTCACACCTTCATCTGGCCGAGCGTGAGGAATTGCTACTCCCTTCCCTAAATTAATAAAAGGCCCAAACTCTTCTACTTTTTGAATCATTGCCTCAGGGTAGTTCTCAGTTATCTTATGTTGATCCAAAAGCGGTTTAGCTGCTAAACGAATTGCCTCCTTCCATCCTAATTTTTCCGAACTAACCTGATAAGTTTCTTTTGTAATTAATTCTTCTAACAATGGTAACACTTCCTTTCTGTTCATTTCTTGATAGAGATACCTCTTTAATGCTAATTTTAACTCTAATTCTTGTGTGATTACACTATATCGTCTTACTATGCTAATTATCTGATTAAGCTCAATATCTCGATAACCTGTATCTGGGAAATCTTTTGATACCAATTCAACTAACTGTGTTGTTTGTTCTTCCGTCATCATAACAGAAACTAGATAATTTGGCTTCTCTGTATCCACCTTTATAGTAGAAAAAACCATATCATAGTCACTACTAGTTTTCGCGTATAAATCATCAATCTTTGAGGTTCCTATAAACTCAATTTGAGGGAATAATGCTAATAGATTCTCTTTTATCATCAATGAAGAACTAATTCCATTAGGACAGATAATTGCTGCTTTATAACATTTTTGAGGCAAATTGTCTGCTTTCTTTAAATATCCTCCAAAATGGATAACAAAATATGCTGTTTCACTATCAGGTATGGGCTTGTCAATAGCGTCCATCAAGGGAGTCAAAGAATCTTTTACTAGTTCAAATAAATCAGGATACTGTTCTTTAACATGCAACACATATTCATTTGAACTAGGTAAGCCGAACTTTAATCTATAGTAAGCCGGTATAAGGTGGCGGCGAAGATTTTCTCTCAATACTTCTCTTTGTTTAAAATGTAACAAAGAAATATCTTCCATTCTACTTATAATAGCCTCTGTTAATTGATTAAAGTAAACCGGAGCAACATCTACTTCACCTTCAAAGCAACTTGATAATAAAACTGTGATATAGCGATAATCATCCTCTGAAAATACCGTATCTATAATTCCCAAATCAACTACTGTATCCAATAAAATAGTCGTTATATCTTCAATAATAGGAGATACTAATGTCTCTGAAAGACATACTCTTTCAACATCCCTTTGATACCTACATATAATGAATACTAAACCGAAAAGGCAAACTTTTAATTGATTAACAATAGGTACTATCTGTAGCTTTTCATAATAATCTTTAACTACCTGATCAATCAAATCATAAGTTAATGAATACCCCCAACTGGATAAAACATAATCCAACCCCCAAATCCCTATGGAGGATTCCAGCAACTCACTAACCATTTGAAAAGCTAAACGGTGCTTATTCCACTCTGAACCGTGTAAAGTATAACCTTTTGCTCTACTGTACCCTAGCTCCAAATCATTATCTAACATAATCTTTCTTAATGATTGAATATCAGATAAGGTTGTATTCTTACTTACTTTCAAAAAGTCTTGGTAATGATTATTCGATATAAAATCTAATCGGCAAAAAGTGTAAAGATAGATTAATGCTAAGCGAGTCGACTTTGGTAAAACCAATTCATCCGACTTAATAATATCTGTCAAAGACTGCTTCGTACGATTTGATAAACTATAGCGACCTTGTTTTTTATCCAGCACTATCCCTTTATTAGCTAGATAAGGCACTAAATAATCTATTCCTTCTTTGACTTCCTTTATAGGTAAGCTCACCTTAACAGATAATTCATATAATGATAGCTCACAATGATCCATCAAAGTCATCAAAATAACTAGTGCTCTATAATCAAACATTTCTCTTCCTTTCTAACTACAATTATAGTGTAAAAGTTATAAGAATAAAAGAGTATTTCAGCACAATATAATCTCACTTCCTACAAGTAATTATTGGGCTGAAACTTTTTAGTGATTATTTGTCAACTTTCTATTAATTTTTAAAAACAAAATGATATCATTTAGATATCAAATAACAGAGATCATTCTTATGACTGAAAAACTAATCAATTCAAAACCAAATGGTGTATTAGCATTGATTCTCATTGAGTTGACAATCGTACTTGGTATCTTTATATTTATAATGGGTGTTGGTTCGGAAAACATTTTTGGAATTATTATCGGACCTTTACTAATCGTAATTGCAGCACTAACTCATGCTGGTTTAAAAGTTGTCAAACCTCAGGAGGCTATGGTTCTGACACTCTTTGGTAACTATACAGGTACCATCAAAGAACCTGACTTTTACTTTGTCAATCCCTTCAGCGTAGCAGTCACCCCTGCAAACCACACTCGACTTGGACAAAGTGGTGACGTTAGCACGAAATCTCCTTTTTTAGGAGCTAAATCATCAAATGACAATGATGTAAATATTGAAATTGGCAATAAGCACATTTCCCTCAAAGTCATGACCTTGAGCAATTCTCGCCAAAAAATCAATGATTGTCTAGGAAACCCTGTAGAAATCGGTATCGCGGTAACTTGGAGAGTTGTCGATACCGCTATGGCAGTTTTCAACGTTGATAACTACAAAGAATATCTTTCATTGCAATGTGATAGCGCCCTCCGAAATATTGTCCGCATCTATCCTTACGATGTGTCTCCTAACGTGGATACTACGGGTGACGGCCAAGCAGATGAAGGTAGTCTCCGTGGCTCTAGCGAAATTGTGGCTAATCGTATTCGTGAAGAAATCCAAAGTCGTGTTGAGGATGCTGGCTTGGAAATCCTTGAAGCACGTATTACTTACCTAGCTTACGCTCCAGAAATTGCTGCTGTCATGCTTCAACGCCAACAAGCATCTGCCATTATTGATGCCCGTAAGATGATTGTGGATGGTGCTGTAGGAATGGTTGAAATGGCACTAGAACGACTCAATGAAGGGGAATTGGTAGAGCTTGACGAAGAACGAAAAGCTGCCATGGTTTCAAATCTCCTAGTCGTCCTCTGTGGCAATCATGATGCACAACCAATTGTCAACACAGGAAGTCTTTACTAAAGATGGTTGAAGCTAAAAAAAAGCAGATCCCCCTTCGACTCTCAACAAAGTTATACGCTGCACTCGCATCATGGGCAGAAGACGACTTTCGTTCAGTCAATGGGCAAATCGAATATCTCCTCACAGAATGTGTCAAACAACGGAAGAAAGACGGAAAATACGTATCAGAAACCATTGACGAACCATTTGAGATTGATATTTAACACCTTCTCCTGTCTGCTAGGTCTTACAGGAGAATTTTTTCATCTTTTTTTGTCAAGTAACTTTACTTTACAAAAAAAATGTGTTATCCTAGTATGGTTGATGAAAATCAGTAGATTGAATCGAATATAAATACCTAAAGGAGAAATCAAAATGGCAGTACCTGCACGTCGCACTTCAAAAGCGAAGAAAAACAAACGTCGTACACACTACAAAGTAACAGCTCCATCTGTAAACTTTGACGAAACTACTGGAGATTACTCACGTTCTCACCGTGTATCACTTAAAGGATACTACAAAGGACGTAAAATCGCTAAAGCTGCATCAGCTGAATAATAGAAGGGAGATACCATGCGCGTAAATATTACACTTGAACACAAAGAATCTGGTGAACGCTTGTACCTTACTTCTAAAAACAAACGTAACACTCCAGACCGTCTTCAATTGAAGAAATACTCACCAAAACTTCGCAAACACGTTGTGTTTACAGAAGTTAAGTAAGCATTCAATACGAATCAATACAGAAGAAAAACGCATTCATGCGTTTTTTCTTTTTGTTAATTTCAGTACATTGCAATCAAAATCATTCGAATGACTACATTTTTCACTACCTCTTTTTGAAATAAGAATAATGATTCGGACGATTAAAAGCAAGAGAAACTTCATTATGAGGTTTCTCTTTTTTTATATTTTCATTCCTAAAAATTTTTGAAATAGAGTAATCTTTTCTAAAATTTTTGGAATCCAAAACACAGTTCAATAATATGCACTATTTTTTCTTGAACAAACGGATGTAGTCCTGTTTACTATGAATAATATCTGATACAAAGACAGCTTTTCTGTCCTCTAAAATATGATAGAAGGCTAGGTAATCGCCTAAAATGATGCATCGAGTTTTGTGGGGTGGGTATATAATAACTCCTACTCTTTCATCAGCATCAAATCCTGCTTCTGGAAAAACTTCAAGCCGCTTCAAACCATAAAGAATATTCTTAACTGTGTTTGCTCCTGCCTGTTCTGAAAAGTAGTTAGCTGAGATATAATCTTTAATACCTCTTAGCTGTTCTTGTACCGTTTCGGAGATAATAAGGCTATATACGTTCTCGTTAGATTCCAAGGTTAGCCCTCACTTCATCAAGGCTGTAAGTTCTTCCATGTTCTAAATCGTCAAAGCTACGGGCAATTTCAGCACGCAACCCTGATAGAAGTTCTTCTCTTTCTTTATCTACTTGAGTTTCAAATGGCAAAGCTTTATTTTCTACAATGTGTTCTAAAAACAAGTTAAAACTAGCTGTCATATCAAGATTTTGCGCTGTGATAATAGCTTTAGCCTTCTCTAACAAGTCTCTGTTAGTCTTAAAGTTTACCTGTGTATTTTTTTCTAAAACATTCATAGTAGTACCTCCTTTTAGACTATTATATCACTTTAAACTATACAGGTCTAGTCGCATATAGATACTTATAGCTGTATGCTTAAAAGCTATTGTAAAAACAAAAAAAGCACTAAGGGAAAGCGCCCCAAAGTGCTTAATATCAAGGCTCTAAAGCCTATTTTATTTAATAAAATATTACAACATCTTGTTGTAGAATTCAACGACAAGTGCTTCGTTGATTTCTGGATTGATTTCATCGCGTTCTGGCAAGCGAGTCAATGAACCTTCCAATTTTTCAGCATCGAATGATACGAATGCTGGACGTCCAAGAGTAGCTTCTACTGCTTCAAGGATAGCTGGAACTTTCAATGATTTTTCACGAACTGAGATCACTTGACCTGGAGTTACGCGGTATGATGGGATATCAACGCGTTTTCCGTCAACAAGGATGTGACCGTGGTTTACGAATTGACGAGCTTGACGACGAGTAGTCGCAAGACCAAGACGGTAAACAACGTTATCCAAACGACGTTCCAAAAGAAGCATGAAGTTGAAACCTAGGATTCCGCCTTTGATTTTTGTAGCTTGTACGAACAAGTTACGGAATTGTTTTTCACCTACACCGTAAGTGAAACGAAGTTTTTGTTTTTCAGCCAATTGCAAACCGTATTCTGACAATTTTGAACGGTTGTTTGGTCCGTGTTGTCCTGGTACATAGTTACGACGTGCCAATTCTTTACCTGTACCTGTAAGTGAAAGGCCAAGGCGACGAGCTTGTTTCCAAGATGGTCCTGTATAACGTGACATCTGAATGTCCTCCTGATATAAATAATATTTCGGTGGAAATAGTCACTTAGAAAGCCCTGATTCGTGCAGATGCCCTTCGCCTAAACAGCCAAGGTTACTTATCATAAGACACCTGTTGACGAGCTTCATGCTTTCCTGCTGATATTTCACACAAAATCCATTCTACCATGAATGACTAGATTTGTAAAGGGGTTTTAGGTTTTATTTTCATTGCCAGAGAGATTGAGAACAAGGGTAAAGGTGCTTCCTAGACCGTACTGACTAGTAACTGTGATTTCCCCACCCAATTGATGGGCCAATTCACGCGCAATCGCAAGACCCAAGCCATGACCACCTGTTTTCATGTTACGAGAAGTTTCTACACGATAAAGGCGTTTGAAAATATTCTCCAAATCCTCTGGGGCAATCCCCTGTCCCTCATCGGTCACACTGATTGAAAGCTGGTTATTTTCCAGCTTAGCCACCACTTCCAGCTTGGTTCCTGGAGCAGAATATTTAAAAGCGTTATTGACCAGATTCACCAAGATACGAGAAAGTTTGGCATAATCTCCTTCAATCCGGGCAGACTCTGGGATTACCTGCAAATGGACATCTCGCTCCTCCTGCTCAATCAAGAACTGAAATTCACTCATGCACTCAATCAAAAGCTGATCCAGAAAAATGCTGTCTTTGCTGGTCGTTTCGACCTGATTTCTAGCTGTGTTTAGGGTCAAAAAATTCAACTCCTCAACCAGTTTATTGAGTCTTTCAGTCTGGCGTCCAATGGTTGCTAGATAATGGGCTTGTTCTCCTTCCTTGATAACCCCATCCAAAATCCCTTCTACCGTCGCTTGGATTGAAGTGATGGGGGTCTTGATATCATGCGATAGCTGGGCAATCATCAAGCCCTTTTCTCGTTCGCTTTCTTCCAAGGAATCAAAGGTGGCCTGCAAATCATGGGACATTTCATTGAAAGCTTGGCCTAATTGCTGAAATTCTACAGGGCCTTGAACCTCCAGATTTGATGGAAAGTCCTTGTCCGCTACCCGCTTGGCATGTTCCTTGAGTTTGCCCAATGAAGTAAAGACAGGCGATAGGAGAAAGAGACTAATCCCAGCACCGATAAAACTAGCCACGAGAGTCATCCCCACTAGGAAATAAATCTCTCTTTCTTCAATTAGCATGCGCTGGATGGCCCAAAAAACCACGATAATCGTTAGGAGTGTTGAAATGACATACCCCACTAAAATATAACTTTTTAATTTCATTAACTACCTCGTGCTTTCTCAATTTTGTAGCCCAAGCCCCAGACAGTTTTGATGGTAGGCGTTTCTGCACTAGCATGTTTAGCCAACTCCTGTCGAAGAGCATGAATATGAACATTCAAGGTATTGGTGTCATCCACATAGTCTTCCTGCCAGACCTTTTCATAGAGGTCTGTCTTAGAGAAAACCCGCTCTGGATTGCTGGCTAGAATCCATAGAAGTTCGAAGGATTTGACTGTCAAATCAAGCGCCACATCTCCGACTTGGACCTCATGACTACCGTGATTCATCCGTAAATCCCCGAGACTGACGACCTCTGTCTCACCTCCACGATGAAGGCGACGCAAGATATTGTGGACACGCAAAACCAGCTCACGAGGGCTAAAAGGCTTGGCAATAAAGTCATCTGCCCCCAAGCTCAAGCCATAAATCTTGTCCTGCTCACTGGTCTTAGCTGTGATAAAGAGAAAAGGCTGATCTGGAGATTGATACTGAACCTCACTAATCAAATCATAACCATCCATCCGAGGCATCATGATATCTGTAATAATCAAATCAATCGCTTTTCGCTTGAAGATTTCTAAGGCCTCTACTCCATCATGAGCCACCAAAACCTGATACCCTGCCTGAACCAGATAGCGTTGATGAATATCTGTGATTTCTACCTCGTCGTCAACGAGTAAAATTGTCTTTCCCATCTGTCTCTCCTTTGAAAAAAACAGTGCTATACTACAATAGTATAACACTATTTTAATCGCTTTACGAACATTCTAAACGATATCTGGATTTTTCAAATCCTAGATAGAAAGTCTGTAGCTAGACTAGTCATTTTCCTCTTTTTTAGCTTTCAAACCGATTCCACCTAGAAGTCCGGCCAAGGCTAATCCAAAGAATCCAAGAGTAGCCATTGATGTTTGGGCTTCACCAGTATATGGAAGCATGTCTTTTTGGTCTTTCATTTGATTATCCATCATTGGACTTGACACCTTGTTAGTAGATGCCATCTTGCCTTCATCAGACATTTTGCTTGAGGTTGCTGGAGCTTGATCTTGTTTCATGCTTGGTGTTGCCATTGACTGGCTAGCATTCATGGTTTTGTCTTGCTCTTTGTTAGGCATCATCTTATCCTGACTAGCAGCTGGCATTTTAGATTTCATCTCATCCTGATTGGCACTTGGCATTTGAGCGTTCATCTTAGACGCATCTTGATGACTATTCATCATTGGAGCCGGCATAGCTGAACCATTAGAAGATGGGACGAAACCTGACTGCATCGGAATCATAGACTGATGTCCATTCAAGTTCACTGTCAAATCCTTAGTCGCTACAAGGTTGCTCAAATCAGCCTTACCATCTTTTACACCGTAAACTTTGATGGTAGCTTTATAGCTTTGAGTGCCGTTTTGTTTCAAGAGGTCAAGAAGCTCTTTATCAGATTTGCCTTGAGTACCTGCCAAGTCCACTTCATAGAAGTAGAGGCCTTTGCCCAATTTTTCTACTGGTGGAAGGGCAGGATTTTTAGCTGAGCCGTTGTCTGACCACGGAGCCTTGTCTGATGCTTTCAAGATAAGGCGGGTTAACATACCATCTCCGGCAAAGAATTCATATGGAATAACTTGGTTGACACCAGCTGTGAATGGGCCTGGGAAATTTGCTTTATCCAAGTAAGTAGCTGGAACATCTACTGTGTCTTTGGTGTTGTCGGCTACACCTTTTTGCACTTCAGCTGGAGTAGTTAAGCCATTCAAATTGACATCCAAATCCTTAGTCGCTACGAGGTTGCTTAAATCGGCCTTACCATCTTTAGCACCGTACACCTTGATAGTTGCTTTATAGCTTTGAGTGCCGTTTTGTTTCAAGAGGTCTAGAAGCTCTTTATCAGATTTACCTTGGGTACCTGCCAAGTCCACTTCATAGAAGTAGAGACCTTTGCCTAATTTTTCTACTGGTGGGAGAGCTGGATTTTTAGCTGAACCGTTGTCTGACCATGGGGCTTTGTCTGATGCTTTCAAGATAAGGCGAGTTAACATACCGTCACCAGCGAAGAATTCATATGGAATAACTTGGTTGACACCAGCTGTGAATGGACCAGGGAAGTTAGCTTTGTCCAAATATGTAGCTGGAACATCTACTGTGTCTTTAGTGTTGTCGGCTACACCTTTTTGGACTTCGGCTGGGGTGGTCAAGCCGTTCAAGTTGACATCCAATTCTTTTGTCGCTACTAGGTTGCTCAAATCAGCCTTGCCGTCTTTCGCACCGTACACCTTGATAGTTGCCTTGTAACTTTGAGTGCCATTTTGTTTCAAGAGGTCAAGAAGGTCTTTATCAGATTTGCCTTGAGTGCCGGCCAAGTCCACTTCATAGAAGTAGAGACCTTTGCCCAATTTTTCTACTGGTGGAAGGGCGGGATTTTTTGCTGAACCGTTGTCTGACCATGGAGCCTTGTCTGAGGCTTTCAAAATCAGACGAGTCAACATACCATCTCCGGCAAAGAATTCGTATGGAATGACTTGATTGACACCGGCTGTGAATGGGCCTGGGAAATTGGCCTTGTCCAAGTAAGTAGCTGGAACATCTACTGTGTCTTTGGTGTTATCGGCCACGCCTTTTTGCACTTCAGCTGGAGTGGTTAAGCCATTCAAGTTGACATCCAAATCCTTTGTCGCTACGAGGTTGCTCAAATCCGCTTTGCCGTCTTTGGCACCGTACACTTTGATAGTTGCTTTATAGCTTTGAGTGCCGTTTTGTTTCAAGAGGTCAAGCAACTCTTTATCTGATTTACCCTGAGTACCTGCCAAGTCTACTTCGTAGAAGTAGAGACCTTTGCCTAATTTCTCTACTGGTGGAAGAGCGGGATTTTTAGCTGAACCATTGTCTGACCATGGAGCCTTGTCGGATGATTTCAAGATAAGGCGAGTCAACATACCGTCACCAGCGAAAAATTCGTATGGGATGACTTGGTTAACACCGGCTGTGAATGGACCTGGGAAGTTAGCTTTGTCCAAGTAAGTGGCTGGGACGTCTACTGTGTCTTTGGTATTGTCAGCCACACCTTTTTGGACTTCGGCTGGAGTTGTTGCTGGCTGAGCTTCATTTGCTTCACGGTCTTGTCCAGCAACTGTAGGCGCAGGATTTGTCGCAGGTTTAACCGCATCCTCTGCTTCTTTCTTAGATTCTGGTTTTGCTTGCACTTCTTCTTTTGGCGCTACCACTTGGTCTTTATCAGCAACATCCACTTTTTCTGGAGAGCTTGTAGCATCCAAGCTTGCTTTAGGTGTTGAGTCTACCTGTTCTGAAGGAAGAGCAGTATCGACTGCTTCTTTGAGAAGTTCTACTGGTAAGTCGCTCTTTTCACTCACCGAAGTAGCATCTGGCACAACTTGAGCAGGGGTCGGATTGAGCCCATCGGCACGTACAGAACTTGGTTGCCCAACTAGGACAAAGAAGCCACTGGCCACAACAACTGAGGCAACACCGACACTAAGACGGCGAATAGACCAACGAGTATATCTTTGATTTGGATTGAATTTCATAGGATTCTCCTTAGAGTTTTTCTTTATTTGATGACTCTAGTATAATCTCCTAAAATTAAAAAGGATTAAGAAAAAGTTAAAATTTTTCTTAAATCCCTCTTATAAAATACTTATATTAATTAAAGCCATAAACAGATTTGGTGATTTGATAGACAACATTGGACAGTTTGCGAGCTGGCAAGACTGAATGTTTAGTCAAACGGCTCAACATGGTCTTGCGGATAGCCTGAAAGACCTCTGGATTTTCCTGCTGAATATAGGTCCACAGCTCCCGTTTTTTGGCCAGATGCTCCGCTGTGCCTGCTCGGTTGAGCAAGGCACTGGAAATCACCGTCGTGATTTCAATATGATTCAGCAAGTATTCTCGCATTTTGGGGTGGCTTACTTTGGATAAATCAAGCTGGTCTACCAAAAGTCGATTGACCTTGAGTTGCTGGTCAATGCGCTTAATCATCACTTGCTCATTGACAGACTGGTCCTCACGCCCAATCAAATAACGATAGAAATCGACAGGCAAATAGTACATGGTCTTGACCTGCTGAAGGGGGGTAAAGACAAAGAGATTATCGACATAAAAGGTATGCTCAGGCAGTTGGAACTGGCTCGCTCGCAACAAATCTGTTCGGTAAATCAGCGAGTGCATCATGATATACTGGCCTTTTGAGAAATTTCCGACCTGATCCCAGCCAAAAATCTGTTGGACAGGCAAGACTGACTCATAACTCATACTCTTCTTACGAGACTGACCTTCCTTTTCATAGACAAAATTGGTCACAAAGGCATCCACCTCTTGACCTTCACTCTCTAGTTCCTGCAAGGTCTCCAAAATTTTCAGGTAAGCACGAGGATCCACCCAGTCATCACTATCCACTACTTTAAAATAGCGTCCAGAAGCCTCTGCCAAGCCGCGATTGACCGCACCACCATGACCTTTATTTTCCTGATAGATGGCTCTAACAATGCTAGGATACTTGCTGGCTAAACGCTCAGCGATTTCCTGAGTCTGGTCCTGAGACCCATCATTGATAATCAAAATCTCAACTTGCTCACCACCAATCACTAGCGACTCCACACAGTAATGAAGATAGGCAGCGGCATTGTAGCTAGGGATGACGATAGACAATAACTTCATAATCTACTCCTTTAGGGGACTGATTTTTTCTTATACTCAATGAAAATCAAAGAGCAAACTAGGAAACTAGCCGCAGGCTGCTAAAACACAGGTTTGAGGTTGTAGATAAGACTGACGAAGTCAGCTCAAAACACTGTTTTGAGGTTGTGGATAGAACTGACGAAGTCAGTAACCATACCTACGGCAAGGCGACGTTGACGTGGTTTGAAGAGATTTTCGAAGAGTATTACTCTCTCTTGTCACTTCTTTCTATTTTACCATAAAGTCCAGTTTTTGAAGGACTTTTACTAGAATACAAGGCTTGCTATCTCTATTTGCTATTTTGGACATCAAAAAAGAGGGGATCCCCCTCCTTACGAATTTAATTCTGCCAAGTCATCTAGATACTGGTTGTTAATGACCGCCAAGATATAGGCATCTGACCTCAAGAGATCATTAGGGCCAAACTGGACATCCAAGGGTGAATTTTCTTGTTCACGAAATCCTAGGACATTGAGGTTATATTTGCCACGTAAATCTAGCTGGCTCAGGCTTTGACCTGCCCAAACACTCGGAATTTTCATCTCCACGATAGACACATTTTTGTCCAGCTGGAAGACATCAACATTGTTATGAAAGAGAATGGTCTGCGCTAGAGACTGCCCCATTTCATACTCTGGTGAAATCACCGAGTCAGCACCGATTTTTTCTAGTACCTTCTTAGCTGTCTGGCTTTTGACCTTGGCAATAACCCTTGGTACCCCTATACTCTTACAATGCATAACTGCAAGCACACTCGACTCTAGATTTTCCCCTGTTGCCACTACAACCGTATCACAGGTATCAATTCCTGCGGTTCTGAGAAGTTCCTCGTCTGTAATATCGCCAACAACTCCACGCGCCAAAACAGGCTCAAATTGATTGATATGCTCGGCGTGGTCGTCAATGGCAATGATATTCATATCTTGCTTGGCAAGGGCCATCAGGACACTACTCCCGAAAATCCCCAAACCTAAAATTCCAATCGTACGATCTGACATCGTTCTTCCTTTCTTATCCAATACTAATATCTGCTTTCATATACTGAATCAAATCTTTCTTATCAGGCTGGTAATCCGCTAGACTAACCAGCAAGGTCAAGGGACCGATACGGCCAATAAACATGAGCACCATGACAATGCTAAGAGCTAGCTTGCCCAATTCTGGTGTCAGATTTGCCGTGACCCCAACTGTCGCAAGGGCTGAAATGGTCTCAAACATAAGATAGATAAATCGCGGTGTTCCTTCTGCTGTAATTCCCAACAACATCAAGCCCAACAAGAAGGTCATCAAAAAGATAATGAAGACACTAAAGGATTTTTGGACTGTTCGCGCCTCAATGGTTCTCTGCGCAACATTAGCATGAGGCAAGCCCAGCAATTCACTACGCGCAAAAACCAACAAGACAAAGAAAGTCGTAATCTTGAGTCCCCCAGCCGTTCCTCCAGGCGCCCCACCCAGAAACATCTGTAGGATATAGATAAACAAGGTCACAGGCCGAGCTTGAGTGTAGTCAATAGAGGCAAAGCCAGCTGTTCTCATGCTGACGGTTTGGAAAAAGCTGACCAACACTTTTTCTGGAACACTGAGATTGCCAATCGTTCCTGGATTGTGCCACTCCGTAAAGAGTGTGGATACTGTCCCAAACAGCAAAATCCCTGCAGTCAAGAAGAGGACTAGCTTGGTGTGGAAACGCAGACGGCGTTTTTTCTTCTTGTCAAACTGGGTTGCCAAGTCAAACCAGACCATAAAGCCGAGACCACCCGTGATAATCAAACCAGCAATGACCAGATTGATCAAGGGATCCGTCTGAAAAGCCACTAAACTGCTACTGCCGAAATTATCAAAACCAGCATTACAAAAGGCTGAAATAGCTAAAAAGATAGAAGTAAAAATGCCTCGTCCCCAGCCAAACTCAGGAATAAAACGGAAACTTAGCAGGAAGGCACCCAAACCCTCTACCAGAAAAGTCGTCAAAAAGATGGAACGCATAAAAGACTTCAAAGACTTAGTTTCCCCGTAACTAAAACTCTCCTGAATGGTTTCACGACTGCGAAGACTGAGTTTTTGCTTCCCCTGAATATAAAAGACCCCGATAAAGGTCATGAGCCCCAGACCACCAATCTGTATCAAAAGCATACAAATCAACTGCCCCCAGACATTATAGGTAGTAGCCACTGGTTGCGTAAAAAGGCCAGTCACACAGACCATGGACACCGTCGTAAAAAGATGGTCAAAATAAGTAGCCTGCGAACCACTCGCCTGAACAAAAGGCAAACTCAAAAGAAGAGAGCCTATCAAAATAACTCCAGCGAAACTCAGAAAAATTCGACGAGCGGGCGAAAGTCCGCCCAAGGCTCTTTCAATTTTTTTAACAAATAATTTGAATAACATACATCCATTGTACCATAAAAAGTAGGAGAGTAGCTAGATCTGAAAGGCAATTTCAAGGCAGAGTTCCAAGGCCTTCTCGAAAGCTTCTGAACCCCAGTCACGACTATCGTACTGGTCCAAGTCTGCTAAGGAATCAGCTGTAAACAACAACTCTCCCCAGAGAACCCCACGCAGTTGGGCTACTGCCGCAAGCGCAGAACACTCCATCTCCACAACAGCACAGCCTTCTTCCTTACGATAGGCCACCTTTTCAGCCGTTTCTCGGTAAAAACCGTCTGTCGTCCAGGTCATGACTTCTTCATAGGGAATCCCTCTGGCTTCCAACACTCCCTCAATAGCAGTAATAGCATCTGGCTGAATTTCCATATAACGAGAAGGTGCCACATAGTGATAACTAGCTCCTTCATCTCGCAGAGCGCGAACAGGGACTAAAAAGGCATTTTCTTCTATATCAGCTAGCACACCACAGGTTCCAGTGGAAATAATCTGCTCCACACCGTAACCAATCAACCAATCCATAAACTGGGCTGCTGGAGCGGAACCGACAGGAGCCTGAGCCAGACAAATTTCCTCGCCTTTGTAGTTCACGACATAGACTGGATAGATCTTGGTGGCAGAAATAAATTCACTGACACAATCCGCCCCTACTTCCCTCGCATAGCAGTCAATCTCCTCACCTAAAAAAGCATAGACACACTTCTTAGGCAAGTGCAAGTCCAGCCCCTCGTGATCAGGCATGATGACCGCCTGAGTATTGTCATCAAACTCTAAAATAGGAATCGCATGTTTCTGAATCATAACCCACCTCCTCTAATTTTGTACTATTGTATCAAAAGCTGACAAAGTGTCAAGGAGGAAGCTGAGGAGAAAAAAGCATCCCAGTTACGAGATGCTTTGCAATTGCTTAATGAAGTAGACTTACTAGGATATAAAGTAGGTAAATGTGGGCTGGGTAAAAGATGATGAAACCTACAAAAAAACCTCCGCTGTTCCTTTTTACTTCTATTTCACAGGTATCTCCTTAATCACGCGCGCAGGATTACCAGCTAGGACAACGTTGTCGCCAAAGGACTTAGTGATTACAGCCCCTGCTCCAGCAACAACATTATTACCCAATGTCACTCCAGGAAGGACAATGACACCACCTCCAGCCCAGAAATTGTCACCGATGGTAATGGGCTTTCCGTATTCCACACCTGAATTGCGCTCCTCCGGGTCCAATGGATGGAGGGGAGTCAAGAACTGACAGTTGGGACCAATCATAGCATTGTCACCGATGCGAATCGGACAAACATCCAGCATGGTCAAGTTCCAATTAGAATAAAAATTTTTCCCTAGATGGATATTGACCCCATAATCGACCACCAGTCGTGGATTGACATAGAGATTTTGCCCAGTCGAGCCGAACCAATCCTTGATGATTTCGACTCCCTTCAAGGGATCTTCTTCCTTGTTAAAGGCAGACTGTTTTTGGCGAGAAGCCTGAGCCAAGGCACGCAGTTCTGGGTCCGATGGACGGTAAACCTCTCCCGTTATCATTTTCTGGTATTCACTGGTCATTGTATTCTTCTCCTTGTTCCCTACTATCATATCAAAATTTCTACGTGTCTGACTAGAATAAGGAGCACTTTCTACAATTGATACTCTTCGAAAATCAAATTCAAACCGCGTCAATGTCGCCTTGCCGTACTCAAGTACAGCCTGCGGCTAGTTTCCTAGTTTGCTCTTTGATTTTCATTGAGTATTAGATGCTTGTCTTTATCACATCCTATCTAGCTAAGCGAATACGGGTCACGATTCCATCTGGGTCTGTGATTTCCAACTGGCTCGATGTCAGCCATTTGATTGGTGCATCAACTTCTTGTGCTCGCAGGGCAATCGTTAACAATTCTTCTTTATGTGCGACTTCGATGACATAGTAGGCCAAACCTGGCAAGCCTTGCTTACGCGGAGCCATACCTTTTCCTCCCCATTCGTTGACTGCTAAATGATGATGGTAATCCCCTGCCGCAATCCAACTAGCGCTAGGCACACTGAATTTATCCTCTAGCTCTAACGCCTTCTGATAAAACTGGCTGGACTTTCGACCATCCTTGACGGAAAGATGAATATGCCCCATTCTCGTACCATCTGCTAGGATAAAGGGCTCGACTCTTTCCCCAAACTCATAGATGTCCTGCGCCACAAGAGCCTCCGTCACTCCGATAATGCGTCCATCTTCTCGAATATCCCATGTGGAAACCGGCTTATCTCGATAGAGTTCAATGCCATTTCCCTCCAAATCCTCTAAGTAAAGGGCCTCACTGTAACCATGGTCTGCACCGCCCACAAGAGGAATCTGTAAATCTGTCAAGTGCTTCAAGACATCCGCCAAAGCCCTGCGTGTCGGCAAGAGAATAGCCAGATGGTAAAGACCATAATGTTCCCTTACTTCTCCACTCTCTTGTGCTTGAATCAGCTGTACCAAGGCTTTTCCACCAAGTCCTAGAATGGACTCTGTCTCAGTTTGAGATAGGATTTCTAAACCAAGCACTTGCTGATAAAAGGCTGTTTGACTGACCAAATCCTTTACATTCAAAGCTGCCTCTGCCAAATAAATGTGCCTCTTATATTCATAGGTCATAAATGGTCCTCTTTTTGTTGTAATTATTGTTATTACAACCATTATATAATTTCCATCAAGAAAGTCAATTCAGACAACTTGAAGCCTCTATTCTAACAAAAAGAGGCCAATGTTCGTCATCAACCTCTTTCTTATCGTTCATTCTTTTTGCTAAGTACGATAAATACTTTACCTATGACTTACTATCTTCAGCCTAGTTTACCCATTCACCATTGCCATTTACTTTATAACCGTCAGGTGTCGTTGTGCTGACTGCCAAAGCTCCTGAACCATATGCATAGTACCAGTACTTGCCTACTTTAAACCAACCTGTCTTCATGACACCTGATTGATCAAGATAATACCAAGTACCATTTTCCTTATACCAGCCTGTCTTCATAGCTCCTGAGCCATCAAAGTAGAACCATCTACTACCATCTGTTCCCCAGCCTGTAAACATCGCGCCTGAACTATCAAGGAAATACCATGTTCCATCAACTTCTACAAATCCAGTCTGCATGACACCTAAATCATTCAAGTAGTACCATTTGCCACCCGTTTTCACCCAGCCTGTCTTCACATCACCAGACTCATAAAAATACCATTTACCATTAGATTGTACCCAGCCAGACTGACTAGATGTAGATGTTCTAAAATCTTTCAACGATTTTTCTACAACTGTAGCTTTACTTTTAACGGTTGAAAGGTTTGAGGCAGTCACTTCTGTATACTGAATAGCAGAACCATATCCACCAGCCAATTCCTCTGAAGAAGCATCATCACCTAAAGCTAAAGAAATCGTCGCTACTTGCTGAGAGCTAGCTGCATTTTTAAAGGCTGCGAGACCCACATAGGTAAATTTAGAATTGATCAAAACCTCATAATAACCTGTAAATTCTTTAGAGGTTCCACCCTTCTTTTTCGCTACATAATTCGCCTTCTCAGCATGCCAGTTTTCAATTGCTTTTAGAAAACCTTCATAGTTCACATCTAAAGCTTCTCCTCTTATACTATTACTAGATGGAAAAGCAGTCCAGATTTCTTTTGTAGAAAGACGCTCAGGTTTTAAAGCTACTGACACCTCAGTAGCTCGTACAAAAGCAGTTTTCTCAAGATCAGTAGACCATTTAATAGGGACATACTTATCTACCAAACCTTCATCAGCTGCTTCCTTACGAATCTTATTAATCGCGTCCAAAATAGATTGTTTATTTGGAGTTAAAAATTCTCCCTTGATTCCAACCAAAACGTTGCCACTAGAAGGTTTTAGCACCTCTGAGGTCAATACATTTTCATTTTTACCATTAATAGATTGTGTTGCCACCAGTCTGTCATTCGCAAAAACATCAGTTGTCAAAACTGCTCCTGCCAAGGTCAAAGCCAAGGCACTAGCAAATACAATTTTCTTCATCTTTTTCTCCTTTTATCCTTTAGATAGGACAGGTATTTTCGATATTAAATTATATCATATTTTCCTATTCTTTGCCCGTTTCTACCAATGTCATGCGGTAAATAAAACTCACCCCGAAAAGTAGAATCTTCATCCTTTATTTCACAACAAGCTCATAACGTGTCTTACTAGTGAAGGTTTGACCGGCTTTAAGAATGACTTGGTCTTTGAGGTCACTGTGAATAGCATCTGGTAAAGCTTGCGCTTCAAGGGCAATCCCATTGTGCTGTACCATTGGCCGACCTCCTATGATGACACTCTCATCCACAAAGTTTGCTGTGTAGACCACAAAGCAAGGAGCCTCTGTCTTGAAAAGCAGGAAGCGACCTGAATTTTGGTCATAAAGGAATCCAGCATTGTCATGACCTGCAGGAAGGGCAAATGGATGATCCAAACCAGATACCAGCTGGATTTGCTCATCTTCTTCTGCAAAGATATCCTTCAACAAGGCACCATTGTAGATGTGTTTAATCACATCACGATTGGCGTCTGGAGTTTTGGCAGGAACACCATCGGGAGCGATTGGGTAAATGCCCTCTGTGTTTAGTTGGAAGACATGACGGTCAATCGTCTGCGTGAAATCACCAGACAAGTTGAAATAGCTGTGGTTGGTTGGATTGACCAGCGTATCCTGATCTGTTGTTACCTTGTAGCTGATTTCATAGGCACCAGTTTCTTCCAAGTGATAACTGATCCAAATCTTGAGATTTCCAGGAAATCCTCCTGTCCCATCTGTACGCTCTGTATAGAGGGTCAGACCATGGTCGCTCACTTCAACTAGTTCAAACAAGCTGGAATCCCAACCAGTTGAACCACTGTGGTTACAATTGCTAGCATTGTTGACTTCAAGGTCATAGATCTTGCTATTTAATTCAAAGGTCGCACCTGCAATACGTCCCGCCACAGGACCTACGCTAGCTCCATGCTTGGGACTATTGCCTACATAGCTATCAAAATCATCAAATCCCAAGATAACATTGGCAAAATTTCCAGCCTTGTCAGGCGTGACATAACGCAAGATAGTCGCACCATAAGTCATGACTTCAAGCTGGTAGCCACCGTCCGTCTCAAAACGATAGGCCAAGACATCCTTACCCTCAACATTTCCAAATACACGCTCTGTGTATGCTTTCATTCTGTTCTCCTTTTACTATTTCTCTCAAGCAAACAAACCATAGAAAGCGAATTGACAATCTATGGTTTATCTGATAGTTTACAAATCCTCTTGTCAAGAATTCATAAACATTTCCTTACTTTTGATATTCGTGGATGATAACACCTTGTACCACACGGTTTACGGTACCTGTAGGAGACGGTGTATCAGGTTTATTTTCTACCTTGAGTGAAGTCAATAGGGCAAAGAGTTGGGCATAAACGATGTAAGGGAAGACACGGTAAATATCATTCAATACACCGCCACAACCAAGGGCCACTTCTTTGACATTTTCAAGACCAAAGGCTTGATCACTCAAAAGCACAACACGTCGAGCAATCTGGTCACCAGCAACTTCACGAACCAAGTCCAAGTCGTACTTGCGAGTGTAGTCTGTCGTTGTACCAAATACCAAAACAACTGTATCTTCGTTGATAAGAGATTTTGGACCGTGACGGAAGCCGACTGGACTTTCATACATGGTCGCCACTTGGCCAGCTGTCAATTCCAAAATCTTGAGCTGAGCTTCATGAGCAAGACCGAAGAAAGGACCAGCTCCTAGATAGATGACACGGTTAAAGTCTAAATCAACAAGTTCTTTGACATCTTCTGCATTGTCTAAAACTTTACGGGCAAGACTAGACACAACTTTAAAACGTTCAGCTTTCACAGCAAATTCTGTAGGATCAAAGACCAAGAGAGCTGTTAGCATCATAGAGGTAAAGCTAGAAGTCATGGCAAAGCCAGCGTCATTAGAAGCAGCAGGTTGTAACAGCAAGAGATTGCGTTCATCGCCATGAGCTTGGAGAGCCAATTTACCGTCCGCTGCACAAGTAATCGTCACTTGATAAAGCTCATCCACCAAGGCCTTGGCCAAATCAACAGTCGCAACACTTTCAGGTGAATTTCCACTACGAGCAAAAGATACAAGGACAGTCGCCACATCTTTTTTCAAATAGGTTTCTGGATTGGCAACGATATCTGTTGTCGCAATAGCATTGAAATTCCATTTGCGTTCGTCATAGACTTCCTTAAAGTAAGGCACCAAGGTATCTCCTACATAGGCAGAAGTCCCCGCACCTGTCAAGATAACCTTGATATAGTCATGTTTATCAGCAATCCCTTGTAGGAAGGCTGCAATTTCTTCACCTTGTTCTTGATAAGATTCAAAAGCTTCTTTCCATACATCAGGCTGTTGGTAGATTTCACGTGTCGTGATTTCTGCACCCAATTCGAGTAAGTCTTCTTTTGTATAATGTAGCATTGAGTTCCTCTTTTTCTATCAAATATGGGAATGGGAGTAAGCCCCATTCCCATGTATATTCTATATAAAATGCTCTAACGATTTTTACGTTGTCACATGAATTGAATCGAGTTCCAACTAAAATCTTTGGGGAAAAAGACCGATTATCGTCGGAGCATCGCTCCATCCTCCTATCGCCTATTTTCCCTATGATTTTCACGTTGTCACATCTTATTCATCTTCATCATCATCGAAGCCCGCTAATAAATCATTGACTTTTACAATACTTTCTGCAGCACGGTTCTTATAGTCCGCATCTGCGCCTGTAAGGCTCGCATTGATAAATTCAATCACCATTGGAAGATTCATCCCTGCGTAAAGTTCGATGTCACGACCTTCCATAATCAAACGGCTTACCACGTTACATGGTGTTCCACCGAGAAGATCCGCAAAGACTAGGAAATCATCCAATCCTTCAATAGCGGCTTCAAATTTTACAATAAAGTCTTCTGGGCCATCTTCTGGAAGAAGAGCTACTGTATAGATATTGTCTTGTGGCCCCATAATCATTTCAGTGCTACCTTTAAGTTCTTCACAGAAACGACCATGGCTCACCAAAATTAATGATTTAGCCATAAATTATGCGCCCATTCCAAGTACAAATTTACCAAAGGCAGAAAGAGCCAAAGCAAGTACGATAATAATACCGATAGCTTTAGTAGAGTTCATACCTTTCTTACCAAGCAACCAGAAGATAAAGGCAGTAAAGATTGCTGGAAGCAAGCGCGGGAAGATTTGGTTCAAGATGTCTTGGAAGTCAATCATCTTCTCACCGATTGCCCATTTGTAAGAAATTTCAAAGTTGATCATTGTTGCTACAAGAGCACCCATCATGAAGACACCAAGTACAGATGCCGCGTCAATCAAAGCTGTCAAAGTACTTTGCATGTTGTTGATAAGGTTAACCCCTTCTTTGTAGGCAAATTCCAACTGTTTCCAACGGAAGATGTCATAAGCAACTGCAACTGCGATCCAAAGGAAGATACCCCAAGGTTGACCACCGATAGCCATAGTTGCTGCGATAGATCCCATGATAGCAGGTACAAGTGAACCAAAGATTGTATCTCCAAGAGGAGCGAATGGTCCCATCAAACCTGTCTTGATACCGTTAACAGCATCTTTTGAACCTACACCATCTTTTTCTTCCATGGCAAGGTCAAAACCAGCGATAATGGTGTGGAAGAATGGTGAAGTATTGAAGAATTGAGTATGAACTTTCATCATTTCTTTCAATTCAGGAGTTCCATCCCCATACATTTTACGCAATTGAGGCAAGATCATGTAAAGGTAACCAGAAGCTTGCATACGTTCGTAGTTCCAACCCAATTGGAAAGTAAACAAGCTACGTTTGTTGATTTGATTAAAATCTTCTTTTGTAAGTTTGTAATTAGAATTCGTCATCTTCGATTTCCCCACTTTCTGATGGTGTAGAAGGTGCTGCTACAGCCACTTTTTGGCTATTTTTGAAGTGAAGCACTGCAAGGAAGATACCTACGATAGAGATACCAATCATAGACAAGCCTTTGAAGTTGTTCACGAAACCAATTTTTTCCGCAACTTCAGCAGGAAGAGTACCTACGATACCAGCAACAGCGCCGCCAAGACCTGTTACATATGAGTAAAGAACAGTCAACATAGCTGTCAAACCAAATCCCATTGCAAGGTAGTGAAGGTTACGTTTAACTGGAAGGTAACGAAGCAAGATTGCAAATCCAAGACCTGGAAGCATACGTCCTGCGAGAGTCAAACCATCTGCAACCCATTGGTATTTTGTAACGAAATCTACTACGTGTTGTACAAATTCACCACCAAAAGCAAGCGCAAAGAAGACTGGAAGGGCACGAGATAGAGCCCAAGGAATCGCACCAAGTAGGTAGTTGCGTTCAATACCTTTATAGTCAAAGCGTTCGATTGCAGCATCCACACGGTGAGCAAAGAAAGTAGTTGTCATACGTCCAAGAACGTCGAAGTAAGTCAAGAGAGTTGCTACTGGCACAGCGATTGTTGTAATCGCAAGTGCTGTATCAATTCCTTGTGAAACAGAGAAGGCTGTCGCAAGAACCGCACCAGAAGTTGCGTCGATACGAGAAGCACCACCGAAGGTACCAACCCCAAGAACGAATAGTTGCAAGTTACCACCGATAAGTAGACCAGTAGTCACATCTCCCATGATTAAACCAGTAATGAAACCAGCAAATACAGGGGAACCTGCAGATGAAACGATCGTCAACTCATCACAGATTTGATAAGCTGAGTACAAAGTGAGAAGTAAAATTTGCCACCATTGTATCATAACAATGACCTCCTAAAAATTTTTTCCTATTTTAATAAGCTCAAAAAGTCTGAAATTGGATCATTTGGAACCATTTGAGCAGTAAGTTTAACACCTTTTTCTGCCAGTTTGTGGAAGTCTTCCACATCCTTGTCTACTACGTTGATAGAACGTGTGATGGCGCGAGTTTCTGGTGTTTGAGACATATTCCCAACATTAAGGGTTTCAAGTGGTACACCTGCTTCTACCAAACCAAGGAAGCGGTCTGGTTTGCGAGCCACAATAAAGAGACGTTGGCTATCGTATTTTCCAGCAAGAATATTGGCTGCCGCTTTTTCAATTGGCAAAATACTCAATTTTACACCTGGTGGTGTCGCAAGTTTCAAACCACTCTTTTCAACGTCGTTGTTGACAACTTCGTCATCTACAACCATAATACGTGAAACATTTAGTTTTCCAGCCCATAGATTGGCTACTTGTCCGTGGATCAAACGTCCATCGATACGGCATCCTACAATTGTCATAAGTTTTCCCCCTTTATATGTTTTAGTGTAGGTTTACGAGTTAAATGAATCTCTTCTTTATATTGGCCCTCTGTCTCAAAGATGATGATACGATTGGCACCTTCCTTGAGATAGCTATGAGGGATATAAAGAGAGAGGGTTGGGCCGACGTTCCAAAAACGTCCTAGATTCTGCCCATTGACAAAGGCAACCCCCTTACCAAACTCAGACAAGTCTAGGTAAGTATCTTTTGGCTCTTGGACTGTAAAGTCATAAGCGTAAAAAGCTGGTTGTCCTTCTGTCCATCCTTTTGAAAAATCAATTTTCTCAGGATTATCTAGTGGAAGTGGATAGTGTTTCCAGTTTAGTAAGAAGTGCAAATCCTTACAAACCCCTGTCCGAATTCCCTTACGTTGCGTATCCGCTAAGAACTTATGCCCATAGTTGACACGTCCCATATTTTCTACCAAGATATCCAATCTAGATAGCGCTTTCTTTTTACCTTGATAAAAAATATCTTCCCCAATCTCTGTCTGATATTGGGTTTTAACCCACTGACCATCGACATAAAGCTGGGCCCTATCTCGACCATCAATGATACGAAGTCTTTCTTCTTCTGCATCCCAGCTTGTCTCTGTTCGATAGAGTAGATAGCCATAACTTTGTCCCAACTCCTCCATCTTTTTAGGATAAAGGCTTTCTACAGGACTGGACAAGCTATCTAAGGTTTCAAACAAGGAAACTTTTTCAACTAGTGGAATAGCATCCAACTCCATACTCTCTTTGTAGAGGGGTTCCAACTGCGGATACTCTGGGAAATGGGTCGCCATCATCTTCTTGACTGCCAGATATTTGGCAGTTGGATTTCCTTCTTCATCTAGAAGAGCATCGTAATCGTAAGATGTAACTTGTGGTAAGTCCAAAGTCCCTCGAGCCGAACAACCATTCATGAAACCAAAGTTTGTACCACCGTGGAACATGTAAAGATTGATAGAGCCTTGTTCCAAAACCTCTCGAACTGCATCTGCCAACTCTTTCGGATCCCGTGTGATAATCGGTTCCTTCCAACGGTTGAACCATCCATCCCAGAACTCCATACACATGAGGGGCCATTTTTTGCCATGTTCATCAAAGAATTCCTGCATCTGTGAAAAGTTGTACGGAGCTTTAGAACCAAAGTTTCCTGTTACAAAGATGTCATCTTCGATTAAGGTTCCAGCTTTCAGAGTAGCTCTCCATGGACCATCGGATGTAAAGAGAGGACAGGTTACCCCACGCTCTTCCATCAACTGTCGAATTGCTCTCAGATAAGCCTTATCTTCTCCATAAGAACCATACTCATTTTCAACCTGCATCATGAGGATATTGCCACCATTGTCCAACAAATGTGGAACCAATCGTGGCAAGAGCTGGTCATAGTAGTGAGCTACAGCTTCAATATAAGCAGGATCTGAGGAACGAATCCTCATATCTTTGGTTAAGAGCCAAGCTGGTAAACCACCGAATTCCCACTCTGCACAGATGAAGGGTGACGGACGAACGATAGCGTAGAGACCCAAATCTTGTGCCGTTTGGAGAAATCGCTCCAAATCCAGAGCTCCTTCAAAGTGAAACTCACCCTCACGAGGCTCATGTAAATTCCAAGCCACATAAGTCTCTACTGTATTAAAACCAAGAGCCTTCAAGTTATAGAGCGAATGATACCAATCTTCTGGAGGAACCCTAAAATAATGAATGGCGCCAGATAAAATCTTAAATGATTTTCCATCGAGATAGAAATCATCTCGTATCTCAAATCGTGTCATATTCTTACCTTCTGACAACTAAAGTTTACGCTTTCATTTGTTGATATATTGAATATAACTCAATATACCACATTTGTCAATAGCTTTTCACAATTTTTTTCATTTTTCCCCAACTTTTACACAAAAAACTTATAAAGATATAGAATTTACAGACATATAGCTTCAAACAGATGGCATGTATAAAAATGTATAAAATCTCCTATTTTTTATGTAAATTAACCTTATAGCCTATTATTCTAATTTTTTTATTCAAAAGACTACTATTCTTTCCGGTTTTATGGTAAAATCTTTAACGGAGAAGGAAAATCGAGGTGAAATTATGGCAATTCCAAAGTATCAATATATAAAAGATGAATTAAAGAACAAAATCATTTCTGGCCAATTCGCTAGTGGAGATAAATTTTACACTGAAGCTGAATTGATCGCTATGTATGATGTAAGTTCTATCACAGTTGTCCGCGCCTTAAACGACCTTGCCAAAGACGGCTATATTGTCCGCCAACAAGGAAAGGGTACATTCGTTTCACGCGCACGCAAACACAAACTCGTAGAGTTTTCTGATGTAGAAGTTTTTGAAACTAAAGATGATAAAGTGACCGTCCTTTCTATTGAGCGTGGAAACAAACTAAGCTACTTAGAAAAACTTGGACTACGCGGTAACCAATTCTACTACAAGATTGAACGTGTACGCGAAACAAATGGTGTCGTATACATCTATCACACATCTTATATTCCAGAACAATACATCAACGCAAATTATCCAAATCTTGAATATTATAGCTCTATCTATAACCGTTTCAAATTGGATTATCACATCCACATGAATGATGAACATTTTGAAGAAATCAATGAAATAGCATTTCCAACTCCAGAACATGCGGCTTCAGTCCTCGGAGTCGATGAACAATTCCCTAGCGTTTTACAAACCAAGACTACTAAATTAGAGTCTACTGGTCAGGTTCTCGCTTACAGCGAAACTTATAAACGAGCGGATTACTACAAAATCAAATTCATTTCATGTGACCGTGATCACTAAGAAGAAAGCCTGAGCCTAATCGCTTAGGCTTTTTTCTATGATTATTATATCCCATCAAAACTGTATTTTCTATATGTCAATGAAGATCGATTAAATTTGTTTAAATTTTACTAAAATATTGGGAATCTTTTTATAAAAATATCTTTAATAAAAAAGAAAAATCGAAGTTCTTCTACTCCAGTAAATAGAGTAATAGAACTTCGATTTTATTTTAATTATCCTAAACCAAGACGTTCAAAGATATCATCCACTCGTTTAGTGTAATAAACTGGGTTAAAGATCTCATCGATTTCTTCTTGTGTGAGGCGTGATGTCACCTCTGGATCTGCTTCTAGCAGTGGTTTGAAGTCTACTTGGTTGTCCCAAGAGTAGGCTGTTTTTGGTTGTACCAAGTCATAAGCTTGCTCACGGGTCATCCCTTTTTCAATCAAGATCAACATAGCACGTTGGCTAAAGATAAGACCAAACGTAGAGTTCATGTTGCGGATCATGTTTTCTGGGAAGACTGTCAAATTCTTGACAATATTTCCAAAACGGTTGAGCATGTAGTCAATCAAAATGGTCGTATCTGGTGTGATGATGCGCTCAGCTGATGAATGGGAAATGTCGCGTTCGTGCCAGAGAGCGACGTTTTCATAGGCTGTAATCATATGACCACGGATAACACGCGCAAGACCTGTCATGTTCTCAGAACCTATAGGGTTGCGTTTGTGAGGCATTGCTGAAGACCCTTTTTGCCCTTTAGCAAAGAACTCTTCCACTTCGCGTTGTTCTGATTTTTGAAGACCACGAATCTCAGTCGCCATACGTTCAATAGAAGTCGCGATGCTGGCAAGAACTGCAAAGTACTCAGCGTGAAGGTCACGAGGAAGGACCTGTGTTGAGATTTCTTGGGCACGGATACCAAGCTTGTCGCAGACATATTTTTCAACAAATGGTGGGATGTTGGCAAAGTTACCAACCGCACCAGAAATCTTGCCAGCTTCCACTCCAGCAGCCGCATGCTCGAAACGCTCGATGTTGCGCTTCATTTCGCTATACCAAGTCGCCAATTTAAGACCAAAGGTTGTAGGTTCAGCGTGCACACCGTGGGTACGACCCATCATGATGGTGAACTTGTGTTCCTTAGCCTTATCAGCGATGATGTTGGTGAAGTTTTCAAGGTCACGACGGATGATGTCGTTGGCCTGCTTGTAAAGGTAACCGTAGGCCGTGTCCACCACATCAGTAGAAGTCAATCCATAGTGGACCCACTTGCGCTCCTCACCAAGCGTTTCAGAAACCGCACGTGTGAAAGCCACCACATCGTGACGAGTCTCTTGCTCGATCTCCAAAATGCGGTCGATGTCAAAGTCCGCTTTCTCACGAATCAAAGCCACATCTTCCTTAGGGATTTCCCCCAACTCAGCCCATGCCTCGTCAGCCAAGATTTCTACCTCAAGCCAAGCACGGTATTTATTTTCTTCACTCCAAATGTTCGCCATCTCAGGGCGAGAGTAACGGTTGATCATTGTTTTATTTTCCTTTCTTTTAATGTTTCACATCAGATAAGCAACCAAGGGGTATCTTATTAAAATTGTTTATCTTCAATAACCTTGGTTTGTCTCTATTCAAATGCTTCAGCTTTTTCATTTTATTCTATAGTTAACTCTTATGAATACTTTCTAATTTTTATAGATATATAACCTTAAAATCCTTTACGTTAGAACTACTTACATCAATCTTCAACTTTGGATACTCACTTCCTAGATTTGTTAGTGAATTTTTATAACCTATTAACATTTTAGAATTAAAAATACCAAAAATATCAATCCTCACATAAATTTTATCACCCTCTCCTTCAAACTCAACCATTATTTCATTTGAAGGTTTATCCCCCATATATAAATTGGTATCTGTGGGGACTTTGATTAGTGTATTTCCTTGACATAATTGAACTAGAACTTTCTGTATATCTTTTGAAATCGTTTGGTTTAACCATTGCTCTCCTAGATATTTATATGCATATTCAAATGATATTTTCAAAGATAAAGGAAAGAATGCATACTTTAAGTACCCTTCTACTGCCTCATGAGGAAGACTAATATTATCAATTCGTGGAAAAAGCGGGACGTTATCAAAATCAATAATTCTAGTTTTTATCTCTTCATCACTGCAAGATTTTACATGATTTTTAAAATATCCTAAATTAACATTTTTAGGAGCAAAAATAAAATTTTTGCTTTTTCCATATTTTGCTCTGAAGCCAGTTATATCTCCTGTATTGCTATCAGTCACCAGATTTCCTATAATTTCTGGAATCCAAAAGGGAATATCTAATTTTTCTAAACCAGGGACTCCGTTCCTTCCTTTAATACCTTTCCTATTACGAATAAACTCTAGTAATGGACTGTTTACAAATCTCGAATCAACATGCATTCCTAATTTTGAATTACAACCCACACATACATCGTTAAGTGTATTCTCCGAAAATCTTTTTCCACCTAAACTCTCAAGAATTATATGTTCTGTATTAAAGTCTTTTCCCGATTTTTCAATCGCACATATTATACATTTTTGATTTTTTTCATTCATCTCTGTTTCCCAAATCTCTTTTATGACTTATGAAATTATATATCACATACAAACGATAAAATAAGCAATATCAAATAAACCATTTTTTATTTCATAACACCCAAATCTTCTCTGATTACCCTTTCAAGTTCCCAACGAATATCATCCAATTTATTATTTCTACCATCGTTATATTCTAAAAATCTACCTGCAATAAAAGCGTTGTGCCAAGTAACATCAAACTTGACTAAGCAATTTTTTACGTCTTGACTGGCATACAGTTCAATAATTTTATCGTTTCTTCTAAATTGTTCATATCCTTTCTTAGCTAAAAAATACTGATTTTTGATTTTTTCTATTTCTTTGATATAGTATTCTCTATTCCAAATTTCTGTTTTGATATCTTCTTCATCTTGATAAGTAAGACCTTCTCGCTCTAATCGTTTTTGATAATCTTCCTTAATCTGAATTTCCAAAATTCTATTTACCGTATCAAAATCTTCTCGGTTAAATACTGGGGAAAACGGTAGGTTAGTCATAATATCATAGGGCGTTTTATTAGGAAATAAAGCAATAATCTTAAGTAGCTCATTGTAGGTTTCTGTTAACTTCTCTCCTTTATTTCTTTTTTCCTCTATATATTGTTCATACTTCTTATCTTTTTTCTCACTAAAATATTTAATAACTCCCCCGATCGCAACAATAATTGCTAATAGAACTCCAACTATCGTAGCGATGTGAGACAAATTTTCTAACTGATTATCTTTTTTTACAAAAGTGTTGACAAAGAGTTGAATCATAAATTCTCCCCATTCAATTTAAATACTATTCTTCCTCAAGATCTTCGTAAGCAAAAAATTCAATCGAAAGTTTTATAGGACGGCTCGTTAATCCAAAACTCTTTATATAATCATAGACCTCATCATCATCGCGCGTATGCTCTATTATTAGTTGATTATTTATTCTCTCTACAATATGAATCCCTTCTGCATCTGGAATTTCTGGAATGACTACATCATCCGCATAAGTAAATGTTAGAGTAGTAATATCATCTTCAAATACATCATCAAATTCTTCTGTCATTTCAAAAATCAATCCCCTCCCCAAACTCAACCATACTATCCGGTACATCACTAAACAAAGTCACATGTCCCATCTTGCGGTTGTGCTTTGCTTCTATTTTACCATACATGTGGAGGTGGGCGCTTGGATTTTCTGCGACATATTTTTCAGCGGCCTCGACATGCTGGCCGAGAACATTGAGCATGACGGCAGGTGCATGTAATTTAATTTCTGGCAATGATGCTCCCAGAACACCTAAAATGTGGGTGTCAAACTGGGAGAAGTCGCAAGCTTCAATTGAGTAGTGTCCTGAATTGTGGGGACGTGGGGCAATCTCATTAACGATGATGTCATCAGCAGTCGCAAACATTTCCACACAAAGTGTTCCAGACAAGTTCAGTTGTTCTGCGATTCGCACTGCCATGGCTTTGGCCTTGTCTGCTAAACTTTCAGAAATTCGAGCAGGCACAATGGTTTTTGAAAGAATGTTGTTTCGGTGAATATTTTCCTGAACTGGGAAAACCGTAACATCCTTGCCATTCCCTGATACAATGACAGAAATTTCAAGGTCAAAGTTGACGAATTCTTCCAAGACGCAGTCAGCTGAATCTGCTAGTTCATATGCTTCTTCCAAGTCTGCTTCTGAGCGAATGACCTTTTGCCCATGCCCATCGTAGCCACCAGTCGCTGTCTTGAGGACATAATTTTTCGACAGGTCCATATCTGCCAAGTCTCGACTAGAAGTCACAACCTTGTAAGGTGCCACAGTAACTTGAGCCTTGTTTGAGAGAAAGTCCTTTTCAAAGATGCGATTTTGGGAAATGCGAAGCAGGTCGGTTCCTTGAGGAAGTTGACCATCCTTGATAACAGCATCCAAACCGTCAGCATCGACATTTTCAAACTCATAGGTGAGGACATCGCAACGCTCAGCCAACTGACGCAGAGCATCCACGTCATTATAAGGCGCCACGATGATCTCCGCTACGCGAGAGGCTGGGCAATCAGCCGCAGGATCCAGCGCGATAACCTTGTGGCCCATGTAGATAGCAGAAATGGCCATCATTTGACCCAGCTGGCCGCCACCGATAATTCCGATTGTTTTAGATGAGCTCATTTGTTGACTCCTCTGCGATTTTTCCTTGTTCTTCTGCGAAATCTGCCAATGCTGTCGCGATAGCCTGATCCTCTACTGAGAGGAGACGGAGAGCGAAGAGGGCAGCGTTGGTCGCGCCTGCTTCACCGATGGCCATAGTTGCGACAGGCACTCCACCTGGCATCTGTACGATAGAGTAGAGCGAGTCCACACCACTAAGGGCACGCGATTTGACAGGTACCCCAATGACAGGAAGGGTTGTTTTCGCTGCTACCATTCCTGGCAAGTGGGCTGCGCCTCCAGCACCTGCGATGATGACCTTGATGCCACGGCTACGAGCCTCCTCCGCATGTCTGAACATGAGGTCTGGAGTACGGTGTGCAGAGACAACCTTCTTTTCGTAGGCTACACCGAAACGGTCTAGGACTTCTGCTGTTTTTTGCATGGTTGCCCAGTCGGATTTTGAGCCCATGATGATGGAAATAATTGGTCTAGTCATAATTTTTCCTTTTTTCTTCTTTTTTGATAATGGTCTTAGGTGGTGAGGAAGGAAGTAGCCACCAAAGGTGTCTCATGCCTAAATCGGAAGCCCAAAGTCTTCCAATTTCCCTGAATGATTGGATTATCATCCAATCGTTCTTTCACAGCGGAGGTGATTGTTCTATATTAGCTCTCTAACGCTCGCAAGTTATGCGACCATTAACGTATTTTGTGAATTTTTCCTTTTTTTCTTTTTAATAATCGTCTAGTGTAGTGCGGACGTAAGCGACCGCCTATGGCGCTCCATTACTAAAACTAGAGCCTAGGTCTCCAGTTTTCCGCTCCTAGTAGCTTTGCTACTAGGAGTTCCACTACCGCGACGATTATTCTATAGTGGTTCGCTTTCGCTCGCCATGATTAATTTAGTGTCTTTTAATCTTTTATCGCCTTACTCCCAATATCGGTTCGGTAAAAGAGGCCTTCTGTGTTTTGTTTGTCAAGTTCCTTGTAGATAGTGGTTTGGGCTTCTTTGACGGTTTCTGCTGTGTTGACGAGCATATAGACACGTCCGCCGTTTGAAAGAAGGCCTTGCTCATTTTCAGCGAATTTCGCACCTGCATAGTAGGTTATGATGTCGCCTTCTGTCTTGGCTGGCAACTTGACACCTTTTTCATAGTCTAACGGATAACCCTTGGATGCGACAACCACACCCAGAGTCACACCCTTGTCCGTCCAGGTGATGTTTGGCTCCTTGCCATCGATGATATCCGTAATATTTTGTGCAAAGTCAGATGTTAAACGAGGCAAGATGATTTGCGTTTCAGGATCTCCAAAGCGAGCGTTAAACTCGATAACCTTAGGTCCATCAGCTGTCAAGATAAGCCCCGCATAAAGAACACCCAGATAAGGGCGACCTTCTTTAATCATCCCTTCGAGGACTGGCTTGACAATGGTGTCAACCGCTGTATAAACTACACTATGTGGTAAGTGTGGAACTGGCGCATAGGCACCCATACCACCTGTGTTAGGCCCTTTGTCTCCATCGTAGGCACGTTTGTGGTCCTGAGCCGTTGGCATGATGTAGAACTTATCACCATTGACAAAGGCAAAGAGTGAAAATTCCTCACCTTCAAGAAACTCCTCGATAACCACACGCGCACCTGAGTCACCAAATTTATTGTCCAAAAGCATCTCGTGAGCTGCTTCGACTGCTTGCTCGACTGTCTCAGCAACGACAACACCCTTCCCAAGCGCCAAGCCATCCGCCTTGACTACGATAGGTGCACCCTGCTTTTCGATATAGGCCTTAGCTTCCTCGAAATCTGAGAATGTGCCATAGGCTGCTGTCGGAACGCCGTATTTGACCATGATTTCCTTGGCAAAATCCTTGGACCACTCCAGCTCAGCTGCCAATCTTGTCGGACCAAAGGCTTTGAGACCAGCTGCATGGAAATCATCCACGATACCAGCCGCAAGGGCGTCATCTGGCCCTATAAAGGTCCAAGCAACATCGTTGGCTTTTACAAACTCAACCAATTTAGAATGTTCGGAAATAGAGATATTTACCACCTCCAAACCATCCAGAGTCATCCCATCATTCCCAGGAGCAACAAAAACCTTTTCTACCTCTTTTGACTCAAGCAACTTCTTAGCAATCGCATGTTCACGACCACCCGAACCGACAACCAACAGCTTCATCTTACAACCTCTTTTGCGAATTATTTACTAACATTATACCACAAACGTTCGTTTTAATCTTGTTTCACTCCGCGTTTTTACGCAAAAAAAGGAAAGAAACTGTTTTCTCTCCTTTACGTTCTTAATGTCTAAAATGTCTCACGCCTGTGAAGACCATGGTCAAGCCATATTTGTCAGCAGCTTCGATGGATTCTTGGTCACGGACGGAGCCTCCCGGCTGGATGATGGCCTTAATACCTGCTTTAGCGATTTCTTCCACGTTATCGGCAAATGGGAAGAAGGCATCGGAAGCAAGCACAGCTCCGTCAAGACGATTTTTAGCTTGTTCAATGGCAATACGCACAGAGGCCACACGATTGGTTTGACCCGGGCCAACACCAAGTGTCATGTGGTCGTTGGTCACAATGATACCGTTTGATTTCACGTACTTGATGGCCTTCCAAGCAAATTCAAGAGCAGTTGCTTCTGTCTCAGTTGGTTGGCGTTTGGTCACCACTTGCCAGTCAGCTGGACTTTCTTTGATAACGTCTTGGTTTTGCACCAGAAGTCCACCAACTACACCTGTGTATTCTGCTTCCACTTCACTGGCCTCTTGAGCATCAAATGGCAAGGCAAGGATACGCAAGTTTTTCTTTTTGTTGGTCAAAATGGCTAGCGCTTCATCCGTATAGCTTGGTGCAATGATGATTTCAAGGAATACACCATGCATCTTCTCAGCTGTCGCAGCATCCACCTCACGGTTAAGAACAACGATACCACCAAAGATAGACACTGGGTCAGACTCATAAGCGTAGTCCCAAGCAGTCTCGATGTCATCAGCCTGACCGATTCCACATGGGTTCATATGTTTGAGAGCCACAACGGTTGGACGGTCTTTGAAGTCACGGATGATACGAATGGCCGCATCAGCGTCACGGATATTGTTGAATGACAATTCTTTCCCATTGAGCTGTTCGGCTGAAGCAATGGAATAGTCTGTTGGCAAAGCTTTTTGGTAGAAATCCGCGTCTTGTTGAGGGTTCTCACCGTAACGCATGGCTTGCTTGAGGTCATAAGTCAAGGTCAACTTTTCAGGCTTGCTTTCACCCACTTGAGCTGTGAAGTATTCTGCAATCAAGGCATCATAAGCCGCAGTGTGGCGGAAAACCTTGGCTGCTAAACGTTGGCGAGTTTCGTAAGTCGTTTCACCATTGGCTGACAACTCATCCAAAACCACTGCATAGTCAGCAGGGTCTACCACAACCGTCACGCTGGCATGGTTTTTAGCTGCTGAACGAAGCATAGATGGCCCACCGATATCGATATTCTCCACCGCATCAGCATAAGTCACATCTGGTTTGAGAATGGTTTCCTTGAATGGGTAGAGGTTGACCACAACAAGGTCAATAAGCTCAATTTGGTTCTCCTTAGCAGCCTCTAGGTGGCTATCCAAGTCACGACGAGCGAGGAGCCCACCATGGATATTTGGGTGAAGAGTCTTGACGCGACCGTCCATCATCTCTGGAAAACCAGTCACGTCATCGATGACAATAGTCTCTATCCCAGCATTGTCAAGGGCAACCTTTGTCCCACCTGTCGAGATAATATCCCAACCAAATTTTTTAAGTTCTTGGGCAAATTCAACAATGCCCGCTTTGTCTGAGACGCTGATTAAGGCGCGTTTAGTCATTATATTCTCCTTTTTAATCATTAGTTAAACACCAATTAAATGCAGTAACAGTAAAACAAAATAAGCAAAACCAAGGCTAAGCATACCTAAGATATTGACCCATTTTCTAGTCTGTGATTTGAACACTCTTATAAAAATTTGATAAATCAGTAAGCCTACACAAACACCTAGCGTATTTAAAGCCAAATCCGTTATATCTGTTATCCCTATTGCTAAAATATACTGTAAGCACTCAAACAATAGACTAATCAAGAAACCTGTCCCGATTATTTTTAAACTAGATAAATTAGTTTTTATCAGAGGGAAACAAACACCTAATGGAATAAAGGAAATCAGATTAAATAACATCTCAGCAAAAACAATTTTTCCATCTACTATTAATGGTTCTGAAAATGGAATCCAATTGATGTACCTTGGAGCTAAGAAAAATGCTATAAATTCAGGATTAGTTTCAAACTTAAATAAGATTCCCCAAGTTAATAACATCAGATAGACATAAAATACATATCGAGTTGTTTTTTTAGATTCTAACATTACAAATACCTCCGTTTGAAGCCGTCTTCAACAAGCACTGACTCCAATTTAAAAGCAAAGATATCATATGAATCATCAATGGCAATGGTGCTCACCCCAGCATTATCAAGGGCAACCTTGGTTCCACCTGTTGAGATGGTGTCCCAACCGAGTTTTTTTAAGTTCTTGGGCAAATTCAACAATGCCCTCTTTGTTTGAGACACTGATTAAAGCTTTTTTCGTCATTCTATTCCTCTTTCTTTAGGTCCAAGCGCATAGCGACTTCATTATTTTCTTCTATAAATCCTGTTTCCTGAAAACCCAAACTAGTCAACAGGTGCTTCATTTTTTCATTTCCAACCACATAATCTGCGATAATATGATTGCAAGCGCTATCCATCTGAGCCTTTTTGATCAGAACTTCCACGGCTTTTCGTCCATAACCTCTTCCTTGGTACTGCTGACCAATCATTATCCGCCAGATAAAGTATTCCGCTTCATCCTTATCTATTTCCAACAGGAGAAAACCAACCACAAGCTCATTCCAATAAATTGCCATTGGAAACACATCCCCATTCTCTCGGTAGAGCCATGCGTCAGCTAAAGAGCGTACATTTGGAGACACGAAACGTGCTCGTTCATCAGCTTCAGATATTTTCAAATCCAGCACTGCCTGAAAACTGCTCTCATCTACTAATTTTATCTCAATCATTTTTTCTCCTAGCAAGATTGCACAATCAAAATTTGATTTACTTCTTATCTTCTCCCTACTCCCAAACATTCCAACACTTGAGGATAGAGCTGATATTCCGCTTCATGAATCCGTTCTTCAAAACTGTCAATGGTATCATCAGCTAGTCGTGGCACACGCACTTGTTTGATAACCTTTCCTGTATCCACACCTGAATCCACCCAATGAATGGTCACGCCGCTCTCAGCAACGTTAGCATTCCAAGCATCCTCAATCCCATGAGCTCCTGGAAATTCTGGCAAGTAGGCTGGATGAATGTTGATAATCCTGCCTTCATAAGCTGCCAGTAAAGTAGGCCCAACAATTTTCATGTAGCCTGCTAGACAAACCAAGTCAATCTGGTGTTCTTCCAAGAGTTCGACAAGGGCCGCTTCGTAGTCTGCCTTGCTCTCAAACTCCTTGAGTTCAAAAGCATAGGACAGAACGCCGAGCTTGTCTGCACGTTCGAGCACATAGGCGTCACGATGGTCTGAAAAGACAAACTCTACTGGAAATTGTTCCGCTATCACCTGAAAATTTGAGCCATTACCAGAGGCAAAAACCGCTATTTTTTTCATTTGATGATGACACTTTCGTTTTCTTTCTTGACGATGCGACCAATTTCATAGACTGGTTCATCCAACAATTCTTTGACACTACCTACATTTTCAGGGCTAACTGCCAGCATGAGCCCCACACCCATATTGAAGATTTCAAACATTTCTTCATGTTTGATTTTACCATATTTTTCAAGAGCTTTGAAGATTGGCAAGACTGGAACCTTGTCTTCTTCAATCTCAGCAGCCAAGTCAGCTGCAAACATACGAGGGACATTTTCGATAAAGCCACCACCAGTGATGTGGGCAATGCCGTTGACCAACTCTTCTTTGATGAGCGGCAAGACAGCCTTGACATAGATACGAGTCGGCTCAAGAAGGACTTCTTTGAGTTGCTTGCCTTCCAATTCTGGCAAGACTTCCTCACCTGTATAGTCCGCAAAGACACGACGGACGAGTGAGTAACCATTGGAGTGAATCCCACTTGAAGCAAGTCCGAGCAGAATATCTCCCTCTGCCACCTTTGAGCCGTCAATAATTTGAGATTTTTCAGCCATCCCGACCGCAAAACCAGCCAAGTCATAGTCATCTTCGCCGTACATGCCCGGCATTTCAGCTGTTTCCCCACCGATGAGGGCAGCGCCTGCCTGCACACAACCTTCTGCCACACCAGCAACCACTTGTTCTAGCTTAGCTGGTTCATTCTTCCCTGTCGCCACATAGTCGAGGAAATAGAGAGGCTCCGCACCTGCAGCGATGATATCATTGACACACATGGCCACACAGTCCTGCCCAATCGTGTCATGCTTGTCGTACTTGATAGCCAACATGAGCTTGGTTCCGACACCATCAGTTCCTGAAATCAAGACGGGTTCTTTAACCCCAGTCTTTGAAAGGTCAAACATACCACCAAAGCCTCCCAGAGCTCCCATGACACCTGCACGCTCCGTACGAGCCACGTGCTTTTTAATCCGTTCAACAACTTCATAACCCGCTTCAACATCCACACCAGATTGAGCGTACGCATTTTTATTTGCCATTTTATTTTTCCTTTTCTTTTTTTGGGAAAGACTGCGACGTATTTTTAGATAAACAATTATTTTATCTAATACTCAATGAAAATCAAAGAGCAAACTAGGAAGCTAGCCGCAGGCTGTACTTGGGTACGGCAAGGTGAAGCTGACGTGGTTTGAATTTGATTTTCGAAGAGTATAAAAATACTAGTCAGGGTTCTAGCTTTGCCCCACAGGAGAAAGCGTCTACTGACAAATGCTTTAGCTTTTAGTCAGTAGTGAGACGTGGAGCATAAGCATTTTTATTTGTCATTTTTATATTCCTTTTCTTTAATGGAGGATCTATTGTCTATTTGTAAAAACTAGTCTTTTCTTCCAAACTTCGACGATAATCTTCTTCATAGTCGTAGAGAGGCGTTGGGTAATCACCATCAAAATAAGCGACACAGAGACCGCCATTTGGCGCATCTGTTTCGATCCCAATTGAGTCAATCAAACCTTCAACAGACAGATAGGTCAGACTGTCCGCACCAATGATTTGGCGAGTTTCTTCGACCGTATGATTGGCCGCAATCAGCTCCTGACGGGTCTGGATATCAATCCCGTAGAAGCATGGATAAGCTAGCGCTGGACTACCAATGGCAACGTGAACCTCAGTCGCACCAGCTTCTTTCAAGAGCTGAACGATCCGACGAGAGGTTGTTCCACGTACAATAGAATCATCAATCATAACTACACGCTTGCCTTTGACAACACCAGAAACAGCAGACAGTTTCATCCGCACCCCTTGCTCCCGCAATTCTTGAGTCGGTTGGATAAAGGTACGTTGGGTGTATTGGTTCTTGATGAGGCCCATTTCATTTGGTAGCCCGGACTCTTCCGCAAATCCCATAGCCGCACTGAGGGAAGAATTGGGCACACCGACCACGATATCTGCCTCATGCTTGAATTCACGCGCCAATTGGGCACCCATACGTTTGCGAGCCGTATGGACATTGACACCATGAATGTTAGAATCAGGGCGAGCAAAATAGATATACTCCATAGAACAAATCGCTAACTGAGTATCGTCTGTATAGCTATCATACTGGATGCCCTTGTCATCAATGATGACAATCTCACCTGGCTTCAAATCACGAATCCATTCTGCACCAATGACTTCAAAAGCGCAGGTTTCAGAGGAAACAACCACCGCTCCATTAGCCATTTTCCCGATAGAAAGTGGACGGAAACCATTTGGGTCAAGAGCAGCAATCAACTTATCTTCAAATAGCAAGATGTAAGCAAAGCCACCTTTGACAAGACTGAGTGCCTCCTTGATTTTGCCCATCAGACTAGGATTATGACTACGACGAATGAGATGAGCCAAGATTTCCGAGTCCGAAGTCGCACTGAAAATCGCTCCTCTATCTTCCAGTTCTTTCTTGAGAGAGGCTGCATTGGTCAGATTTCCATTATGAGCCAACCCAAACTGCATATCGTGAAAACGGAAGAGGAAGGGCTGGATATTATCTACAGAAGCTTCGCCAGCAGTCGCGTAACGCACATGCCCAATCGCACCAGTTCCTGTCAATTTATCTAAGTTAGCAGGATTTCTGAAGACTTCTGATAAAAGTCCCATGTCACGATGGCGCTTCAATTGCCCCTGATCATTGGAGAGGATTCCTGCCCCCTCCTGACCACGGTGCTGAAGACTATGGAGACCAAAATAGGTCAACTTAGCAGCATCTGGATGTCCCCAGATACCGAAAACACCACATTCTTCATTAAGAGATTTTACTTCGTATGTCATTTTATATACCTAATTTTTATTTGTGTAGCACCAAGAGCTAAATCTACATGACTTTTACATTACTAATACTATCTATTAGAAAATCTGTAAGTCTTATTTTCCAGTAAAGTATTTAACCGCCGACGCAAACAGGTGCTGGTCTTTATTTCCTGGGATATTTTGGAAAAGACCATCCTCATAACGTTCTGAGTGTCCCATTTTACCGATGATTTGACCATTCTTGCTGGTAATTCCTTCGATGGCATGGACAGAACCATTCGGATTGTACTTAGAGTCCATACTTGGTTTTCCATCAAAGTCAACGTATTGGCTAAAGATTTGACCATTGTCACGGAGCTCCGCAAATTCCTCAGCCGTCACGACAAACTTCCCTTCACCGTGTGAAACAGGAATAGCATGGATATCGCCCACTTGCACTCCAGCTAACCATGGTGAGTTGATGTTGGCAATGCGAGTTTCCACCATCTTGGCCACGTGTTGGTTGGCATCATTGTAAAAGAGGGTTGGGCTAGTACTAGTAGCATCTTCAAAGTTTCCGTATGGTAGGAGGCCTGATTTTACCAAGGCCTGGAATCCATTACAGATACCGATAATCAAGCCACCACGGACGATAAAGCTATCAATAGCTACACGCACTTTTTCATTGAGCAGGATGTTGACGATAAACTTAGCTGAACCATCTGGTTCATCCGCAGCCGAGAAACCACCTGCAAAGAAGAGAATGTTAGCCTTACCGATGTTGTCAACCATAGTTTCGACTGACTTGACAATAGCTTCTTCATTAAGTGTCACGAATGGCACCAAGTTAACCTCTGCACCTTCTTTTTCAAAGGCCTTGGCTGAATCATATTCTGAGTTGGTTCCTGGAAAGACTGGGATGTAAACCACAGGTTTTTCAACCTTTTCTTTGGCTTTAATCACAACATCTGATGCCACAGCTGGAACTTCTTCCAGTTCTTTCGCTTGGGCAAATTCTGTTGGGTAAACTTTTTCCAATTTGCCTTGGAAGGAACTGTCAAGTTTGTGTCCATCTAGCTTCACACCGTTGACAAGGAGTGTAAAGTCTGCACTTGTTTGTCCAATCTTCTCTACTCCAGCAATTTCTTCAGGAGATGTGAAGACAAATCCACCTAATTGAGCTGTCAAAGCTGTTTCAAGTTCAGACAAGATCACCTCTGCACCGATATGATTTCCAAAAGTAGCAAGTGCCAAACTTTCAAGCACACCGCCGTATTTAACAGCTGAAGCTGCTGTTACTTTGTGAGCCTTTTGAAGGGCTTCAAACTGAGCAAAGTTAGACTTAATCAAGTCAAAATCAATCTCTGCTGAGAGTGCTTGACCTGGGATGTAATAGATGTTTTCACCAGCACCCTTAAACTCAGGAGAAAGCACCTTACGGCTATCTGCCGTGGTCACCCCAAAGGCAACCAAGGTTGGTGGTACGGTCAATTCTTCAAAGGTACCAGACATAGAATCCTTACCACCGATAGATGGCAAGCCAAGCTGAATTTGTGCTTCGATAGATCCTAGAAGAGCTGCTACTGGCTGACCAAAACGCTCTGCTTGTTTATCCATGCGCTCGAAATACTCTTGATAAGAGAAGCGAGCCTTAGACCAGTTGGCACCCGCAGCAACCAAACGAGCAGTCGCTTCGATAACTGCATAAGCCGCACCGTGATATGGAGACCATTCCGCCACATATGGATTGAATCCTTGAGCCATGACGGATGCGGTATGAGTTACACCATGTTGAACTGGCAATTTCTGCACAGAAGCCTCAGTTGGTGTGAGTTGGTAACGACCACCAAGTGGGTGATTGACCGTTGAACGACCGACCGAACAGTCGAAGATGGTCTGCAAGCCTTTTTGACTCGCATGGTTGAGGTCAGATAGAACCGCAAGGGTATCTGCTTTAAGTGTGTCAGCGCTTGTTGTACGTTCTTCTGGAAGCTTGACATCCTTGTCCACAACCTTGGCATCAACGACCACGCGCACACCGTTGGTATCAAGGAAACGACGTTCCAAGTCGACAATGGTTTCACCATTCCAGTGCATGACAAGATTTGGTTTTTCAGTAACTGTCGCAACGACAACAGCATCAATATTTTCTTTGTTACATTCGTCAACGAAAGCATCCACATCTTCAGGACGAACCACGACCGCCATCCGTTCTTGTGATTCAGAGATGGCAATTTCGGTACCATTCAAGCCTTGGTATTTAAGAGGCACCTTATTAAGGTCGATTTCAAGACCATCTGCCAATTCGCCAATAGCTACACAGACACCACCAGCGCCAAAGTCGTTGGATTTCTTGATAAGACGTGTGACATCACCATTACGGAATAGACGTTGAATCTTACGTTCTTCGATAGCATTCCCTTTTTGGACCTCAGCTCCAGCAGTCTCTACAGACTCAACCGTTTGAACCTTAGAAGACCCTGTCGCACCACCGACACCATCACGACCAGTCTTACCACCGAGCAAGATAATCACATCACCCGCTTCTGGTTTTTCACGAACCACATTTTCCTTAGGAGCCGCACCAACAACTGCACCTAGCTCCATGCGTTTGGCTACAAAGCCTGGGTGGAAGTATTCACGAACATAAGTCGTCGCCAGACCAATTTGGTTCCCATACGAAGAATAACCATGAGCCGCTGTTTTAGAAATGACCTGTTGTGGCAATTTCCCAGCGCGAGTTTCCGAAATCGGTGCTGTAATATCACCCGCACCAGAGATACGCATGGCTTGGTAAACATAGGAACGACCTGACAATGGGTCACGAATGGCACCACCGATACAAGTAGCCGCGCCACCAAATGGTTCGATTTCCGTTGGGTGGTTGTGGGTTTCATTTTTGAACATGAGAAGCCATGGTTCTTTCACACCATTGACATCCACTTCAATTTCAACAGAGCAAGCGTTAATCTCGTCTGACACTTCCATATCGTCCAAACGACCATTAGCACGTTCATAACGACCGAAAATAGTCGCCATATCCATCAAGGTTTGTGGTTTTTCAGAACGCCCTAACTCCTCACGCATGGCAATATACTTGTCATAAGTCGCCTGCAATTGCTTTTGGAATTTAGAAGCTGAGAAATCAATATGTTTCAACTCTGTCTCAAAAGTCGTGTGACGGCAGTGGTCAGACCAGTAAGTGTCCAAAACCTTCAACTCAGTCTCAGTTGGCACACGTCCAATAGACTTGAAATAGTCTTGGATAAAGAGCAAATCATCCACTTCCATTGCCATGCCCTGCTCGGCCTTGTAGCGACCAAAGTCTTCTGCCCTATAGCTTTCAAAGAAAGTCAATTTCGGAATGGTCTTGTCCGACTCTGAAAATTCCTGCTTGGCAATCCCTGTTGTGATGTCCTTGAAACGAGAATCCACTGGATTGAGCAGGTAGTTCTTGACCGCTTCCAACTCAGTCGCATCAATATCTTTATTCACCAAGTAAAGTTGGGCTGTATTGACCGTCACATCACTCGAACTTCCTAGTAAAAGCAAGGCTTCCTGTGAAGATGCTGCACGCTGGTCAAACTGCCCTGGTAGGCTTTCAATGGCAAAGAAAGCATAGTTGGCAAGATCCGCCTGCACAGCAGCTTCATCCAAGACATGGTCTGTCACCTGCTCAGAGAAGATATGTTTCTCTGCAGGCGCAAACAAGTCCTCTGCCAAATCAAAGACATCATACACTTGCACGATGCGAATACTTTTCAAGCTTGAAAGTCCCAAGTTATGCTGGAGTTCTCTCACCAAACTCTCTGACTTGACCTGAAAATCAGCCTTTTTTTCAACAAAAATACGTTTATCCATCAATCCTTATTCCTTTATTTCAGCTCTTGCAATGGTTCCAAACGACCTTGAGATTGTTATTTCAATTCCTGCAATTTCTCCCAAACAATTTCGTAAACATCTGTTAATTCACCTAGACCTCTACGGAAAACATCCTTATCCATGTGGTTGCCATCTGCATCCCACAAGCGGCAATTATCTGGTGAAAATTCATCTGCCAAGATAATCTTGCCATCCTTGTCAAAACCGAACTCTAGCTTAAAGTCAATCAACTTAAGCCCAATCTCAGCAAACCAGGCTTTCAAGAGTTCATTGATTCGACGAGTTTCTTCCTTCAAGTAGGCGATTTGCTGGTCATCCGCAATTTGTAGGAATTTCACATGCTCATCATTGATGAATGGATCATCCAAATCATCATTTTTATAGTAAAATTCGACAATCGGAGTCTCCAAGGCGATTCCCTCATCCACACCAAAACGTTTTGAAAAGGAACCAGCAGTATAGTTGCGGAGCACGACTTCCAAAGGAATAATCTCAACCTTTTTATTGAGTTGTTCTGTATCTGAAAGCTTCTCCACAAAGTGAGTCACCACACCAGCCGCATTTAATTTCTCAAAAATAAAAGATGAAATCTGATTATTCAACACTCCCTTACCCGCAATCTGCTCCTTCTTAACACCATTGAAAGCAGTCGCCTGGTCCTTGTAAGTTGAAATAATAAGATTTTCATCCTCAGTTGTATAGATATCTTTAGCTTTTCCCGAATAGATCAATTGTTTTGACATTTTAAAGTTCGCCTTTCGTATTACTTGAGCACATTCTACCATAAAAAACCAAAAAATACAAGAATTTAAACGAATAAATAATAGGTTCGTTTCAAAAATTGTAAAGAAAAAAACTGCAAGAAGGATCTTTCTCACAGTTTAAAAATTATTTAACTCTAAAAACACGAACATTACTCTTTGTTCAAAAATTGATCCAAATAATAACGTAGATAACTTTTCTTGCCCGTAATCATCTGTAGACGGCCTTCCACCCCATATCGAAGTTTTTCAGCCTGCTCCGAAGTTAGATTAGTCTCCGCCTCGATTTTAAAGAAATTCCCTTTCTCAGTCTTAGTAGCTGTCGCATCAATACTTGTAATAGTAGAATCTAGGAAAAGTTGATTCTTGACATCATGAGTCGTAGTATAGCGAACAGAATCACCGACCTTGATTCTTGCTACATCCTTTGAACTAAGATAAGCTGTTAGTTTAGCTTTCCCTTCTTTTTCCAAGGATGGATAGAGTTGGGCTAGTAGGGTACCTTCTGCAACCATGGTAGAATCACTGGTCTCAGGATTAAGATGAAGCACCCCATCCTCACTCGCCGTAATTTTCCCCTTGTCTAAAAGATTTCCCTGTACCTTCTTACCTGACTCCACCTCCAAGATTTTCTGGTCTAGAAGGGTCAATTCCTGACCAACCTTAGCCAAGTGTTGTGATTTAAGAGATTCCAATTGACTACTTAAGCCTGACGTATAGGCTTGCTGGGTACCTGAACCTGCATACTGGACACGGTAAGTAGCAAGACTAGATTCTAACTGAGAAAGCTGCGCTTCAATCTGCGCAACCGCTTGTGCCTTAGATTGCGGATTTTCCTCGCCCTGAGACTTGTAGGACTGGTAGAGAGAGTAGGCTAGATTCTGACTGGCCAAGGAAGCGCCTGTTTCAATAGCTGACTTAGCTGTCTGGTAATCGCGAATTTTAGCCTCTGTTTGACTGATGAGGTTACCGATTTCGGCTTGGGTTTGGCTAGCTGCTGCATTCTGGGACGCGATGGTCTCATTTTGTTGCGATGTACTAGCCCTAAGACTGCCTGCTTGACTGATGTAGTCGCGAAAGGTGGCTTGGTAGCCAAACTTATCCTCCTCTGGAAAGTGGTTCTCCCCTTCTTGCAGACTTTTTTGCAAATACTCCAATTGCTTTTTTTGATCCTTAAGCATGTCTAACTGACTAGCATAGGACTCCGCTTGGACACCTTCTGCCCCTTCCTGGTATTGAACAAGAAGCTCCCCCTTCTTGACTAGCTTATTTTCTTCCAAATGATTGACAAGAATACGATTATTGCTAGTTGACTGGATATTTGCAAGGATACGACTAGGCTCGACAGTAGCTCTAGTTGATAAACTTATCTCCTTCTCTGCAAATGTTGCAAAGCCAAGTAAAAACACGAGCAGAAGGGACATGGGTACAATCACCCGACTGGAAAAATTATGGTAACGACGATTATAAAACTCCGCACTTTCTAAAAATTCTGGTTTCATCCTCTCCTCTTTCTAGCTATTCACCAAATGGGCGTAAAAACCACCCTGTGCAAGTAAATCAGCATGATTCCCTTCTTCAACAATCTCGCCCTGATCCAAAACAACAATCTTCTCTGTCCGCTCAGCAATGGTCAAGCGGTGAGCAATGAAAATTAAGGTCTTGTCTAAAGCCATGAGATTATCGACAATTCGCTTCTCTGTCAAAATATCCAAACTGCTGGTCGCCTCATCCAAAATCAAGACCGGCGCATCTGTCAAGAGAGCACGCGCCAGAGCGATTCTCTGACGTTGACCACCTGAGATCCCTGCCCCATCCGAAGTCAACTCTGTCTGATAATTCAGTGGCATCCGCTCAATGTCGTCCCGAATCTCTGCCAATTCGACCGCCCGTAAGATATCCTCTTGAGTCGTCCCTTCCTTGGCTCCCAAAAGAAGATTGTCCAAAATCGTTCCGTTAAAGACATAGGGCTGTTGAGGCAGATAGTTGATATACTGGCGCAGGGCTTTTTTATCAATCTGATTGAGATTGACACCACCCAGACTAATCTCTCCCTGACTTGGGTCGTAAAAATTAACCATCATCTTGGCCAAGGTCGTCTTACCTGACCCCGAAATCCCCACAAAAGCCACCTTAGAACCTTTGGGAATAGTCAAATTGATATCTGACAAGACATCTCGACCATAGCCATACTTGTAATGAACCTGCTTGAAGGTCATATCTCCCTTCATCAAGCTTAGATCCTCAACTGTTTTCTTCTCCTCAAACTCAGAAGCTACCAGATAGACCTCATTCAGACGGTTATTAGCAACCTGCGCTGTCTGAAGCTTGGTTTGCAGATTGATGATATTCTCCAAAGGATTGGTAAAGTAAACAAGCAAGGTATTATAGGTAATCAACTGCCCCAAACTCATCTTGCCATCCATAACCAGAACAGCCCCCATCCAGAGAATTCCGACATTGAGCAAGAGATGGGCAACTTTTTTCAGAGCCTTTTGCTGACTCTCTGCTCGACTATAGGTAAAGGATTTTTTCAGATAATCCACAAATTCCTTGTCAATTTTTTGGTAACGCTGACTTTCACTGGTCAAGGACTTAATAGTCTCAATACCGTTGATGTCCTCGATGATAGAAGAAGACAGAACCGCATTGGCTTCCATGGTATCCCGATTCATCTTTTCAAACGGCTTCATAAAAGCAAAGATAATCACTGTGTAGATAGGAAGTGCCAATAAGGTCATGAAAAAGAGATTGGTATTTTGTGAAAATAAAACAAGAGAAATAATGACAACCGTTGACACATCTAGGAAAATCGAAAGAATGGTCGAAGCCAGCGCATCAATGATACTGTTAGCATCTGTAAAACGAGACACGATTTCCCCTGTCCTGCGTGTCGCAAAAAAGGACATAGGCAGGTGAAAAACATGCTTGATATAGGACAAAATCACATCAATCGACAAACGTTGCCCCAAAACAAGTAAGAGATACTCCTGAGCGTAAGACAAGATCTGCTGGAGGATATAGACGATAACCAGCCCAATAGAAATAATCCCCAGTGTCGAACGCATCTGATCTGGCACATAGGTATCAATGATAGACTGCAGATAATAAGAACCCACAATATTAATCACGGTTACCAAGAGTGTTGCCAAAACGATATTGGCAATCAAGCCACGCTGCTTCACTAATATAGGGATAAAAGAGAGCAAACCATTCTTTTGATCCTTATGAGGCTTGTAGTCTGGACTAGGTGCCATAAAAAGAGTCACTCCTGTCCATTCTTCCGCAAAACGCTCACGTGGCAGTTTGGTCAATTTCACCCCAGGATCTGGGTCGGCAATATGAATGCTATCCTTATCCTGCCCAGTCACCACATAGTAGTGGAGCAATTTCCCTTCCTTAAGCACATGGGCAACAAAAGGAAAAGTCAAATCTGGCAAGTCAAAGAGCGTCATATCCGCCTTAATCGCTCGCGTCTCAAAGCCAATCTCCTCTGCCACCTTGACCAAGCCCAAAGCCGTCGTCCCATCCATGGTCGTCTTGGCCAATTCTCGCAAGTGAGCTAAAGAATAGTAACTACCATAGTAGCCAAAAACCATGGCTAATGAAGCTACACCGCAGTCCATCTGATCCACCTGCGGACGATAGTGACGTTTCCCAAATTTCATATTCATCTCCTTTTTCTAATACTAAATGAAAATCAAAGAGTAAACTAGCCGCAGGCTGCTCAAAACACTGTTTTGAGGTTGTAGATAGGACTGACGAAGTCAGTCACATATATACGGCAAGGCGACGTTGACGTGGTTTGAATTTGATTTTCGAAGAGTATAAACTCATCTGATAATACCTATCTTACCCCAATCCCCAAACAAAATCTGGACTTCCTCCCCAAATGCGCCTATCTCCCTCCCAACTGCACTTTTAAGATAAAAAATAGGTAGAACAAACGTCCTACCTAAAATATATATTTATTTCTTTTTCTTCCTAATTCTTTTGTCAATCATATACAAAACGATAATCGAAAACAGCGGTGGTACAATATAACTCTTTTCACTCATTGTCAGCTGAAATCCCAGAGTTGCTAGTATCTTAAAGATAAAAATATTCATCAAAAATAGAAAAACAAATACTAAAAAATATCCTAAAACCTTCTTCATTTCTTTTATTCAACTTTCCTAATTTCTATAACTATTTTATCAAAAATATATGTAAAACTCTAAATAAACACCTCAACTGCACTTTTTGGGGCAAAAAATAGGCAGAACAAACGTCCTACCTACTAAAAATATGCTATTGAAAGGAAAATGATTTTTTTCTGACACCCTAGGCAAGCTTGGGACAAATAAATCATTGATAGTAACCTTTACGACATCCTATTTATTACTTCAATTTCTAATGTCCCTGTTATTTCTAAGCCACCTCTGGTATGATCTATTCATAGTCAGAATAGATAACACCGTTCTAAATTACGATTCATAGTTACTCCTTTTTTGATTCGTTACTATAAGACACCTATTCCCTATAGAGCGTCTACTGCCTCAAATTTATCCATTCTTTTTTTCTTTACTTCTATATAAAAGAATGAATACCATCACAAATAATGCAATCGTTGGTATATTGAAACTATCAAGCCAAGTAGGTAAAGATACTTTATTCATATCAGCTACTAATCTGATGATGATATAAGACATTGAACTAAGTAATACCATAATTTCAGGCCAAACTTTCAGTATTGATTTAACAAATTTCATATTAAACTCCAATGTGATGCATTCTTAGATTATACTCTAGTCATTTTAGCACAGACTAACAAGTCATTCCTAACTGCTCACTCTACTTGCTTTTTATTGACCTTATATCCTAGATAAAAGAGTCCAAATAAAACGGGGTAAATTTCTGGATAAAATAGGGTATTGATTGGATTTCTCAAAATCAAATACGTTGCGATGTAGATTATGAACGATACGGTAAAATAACCCTCAGCAAAACCTAATAAAAATGTTTTCATAGAAAGCTCCTATTTACCTGACAAGAATGGCGGAAAAACGCTACCATTCATATACACAAAATCCTTTTGATTCATGTTCTTCATTTATAGTTTTGATTATTTTTTGACAAATCTTTGCGAAAAATACCAAAATATCCTGCGAAAAGCAAACCAACTAAAGTCCATTGCCAATTAAAGGATACTAACGAACCTGTACGAATCACATGAAGCGCGACATTAAGAGCTATTCCCAACAAAGGACATATCGTGGCTAATTTAGGTAACAATGTATTGAGATTAAGGTTGCGATTATTCATTATCTAACGCCCACGACGAGCCAAATCTGAACCAAATTTGTAACCAGCATTAAAAATTTGTACAGCAGCATTCAGTACTCCTGCAATCCCAACTGCTTCCGCAAGACCAAAACCACCTTTTGTTCCCACTAATTCATCGTCAGATAATTGATAAAATTGTTCTAAGTTCATATTCGTCATTACTCCTTTGTATTATATTTTATTGCTATGTAAATAATTAAAATGAGTATTGGATAAGTAAATACTTCTGAAATATCCATAAAATTTACACTATACTGTCCTGATAATATTTTATAGTCAATTAAAATTTGAACGATAGTAAAAATAATACGTAGCGATAACAATACCCCTAATAATATCACTTCTTTTTTTAAAAACATAGAAATGCCTCTCTGACTACAATCAGATTATGGTCTATTCGCATAATACCCTAAAGCTGCTCCACCAGCAAAAAGCGCTGCTGCTCCACCTGCTACTGCTGCACCTATCTTCCAAATAGATACTCCAGCGACTACAAGAGGTAATGCTCCCCCATCTACATTCACCAACTCTTCTTCTGTAAGAGCTACAAAGTTCTGCTCCATTTTGTCAAAATTTGTCATCTTTTTCTCCTATTGTTCTATTTTTTCTAAATCTTATCTTCTAAAAAATGGGGTTCCAATAAATACACCGCGTATCAATAGACCTGTAATTAGACCCCGTTGATAACTTTCCTTGCTACCACCCACCAGCAAAGCTAAGTCGCTTTCCTTTAATACTTCAATAGTATACTTATCATTCATTTCATTCATCGCTTATCCTCCTAAAAACCTAAACCTCTACGAAATCCAATGTACCAATCTGCAAGGGTCTTCGCCCAATTTTCTCCACCTTGAATATCGGTCAATTCTTCCGACGTTAGCTCAACAAATCCATAGTAATGTTCTTTCATTATTTTATTCCTTTCTTTTTTCTTCTCACTTATTTATTCGAAAAACAATTCGAAAATGTACAACTAAATTAAATTTTATTTGAAAATTTATGATTTCTCCAAAGTGTTTTATCTTAGATATAGTAATCCCATGTAACTAGATCTACAGCAGATAAACCTCCGGTAATATACCTTTTACGAGGCTCTGTGTCCTGTTCTTGTTTTCATTGATTATCGTTCTTTTTCTGTCATTACTGTAAACTGATGATCACTTCCTAAAATATTATTAGTATAATTCACTTTGGGTTTAAATGTTTCTTTTTTATTAATATAGTATGTCAATGCTACTAACAAAATACAGCTCTCCAACGATACCTTTTCTAAATTAAATAGAGAATAAATTAATAATATGCTGTAAGCTGTTAAAACAAAACCTAATAAAAATTTTTTCATAGCAAGCTCTTATTTTTCCTTCTGTCTGTCTAACCTTGTTATCATCTTGTTAATGAAGAACAACACAAGAGTAGAAAATAAAGGTGGCATGAGGTAACTATCCACACTGCCCGTCAAAGAAAAACCAAGCATAGCTAATATTCCAAGCAACATCAAATTCATGATAGCCATAGAGACAAACAATAAAACAATTTTTATTACTCTAGTTATTTCATTTTTCATTGAATCACCTCATAAGTATTAAAAAATTATCGCAATCTTGAAAGTCCCCAATCGCCTATTGCTTTAACGCTTTTTCCTGCAACGTAAACAGAAACAGCTGTACCACCAATGATTCCAAGCGCCTTGGTTACACCCCATGCTAACGCAAGAGCACCTACTACAGAGCCACCTGAAATTTTTTCCAATTCATCTGATTTCATATTTTCAAAGTTATAATTCATTATCTATCCCCTTCATCTATTAATTAGTAGCTAGAGCAGCAAAACCTACTGCTACACCTGCTGATAGAGCATGGCCGACTAATACTTTTGTTCCCCAAATAGTAAACAATACAGGACCAAAGAATCCTCCATCCACATTCATCAACTCTTCTTCTGTAAGAGCTACAAAGTTCTGTTCCATTTTGTCAAAATTTGTCATATTTTTCTCCTCAATTTGTATATATTTTTATATGTTTAATGTTTATCCTCTAAGCCACTTAAATAGCCAGATTGGATAAATAACTGAAATAATCATTTCTAATCTCCTTCCTTTTCCTCTTACTTATCTATTCGAAAAACAATTCGAAAATGTACAACGAAATTAAATTTTATTTAAAAAATAACTTAATAAACCACGGATAAAAACCAGTCACATACATAAATACTCCTCTTTTTCTTCCTCACCTATCTATTCGTAATTCCCACTAAAAGTTCTAAATTTTTTATTTTCCCTGACAATAAAAAAGCAACACGACTTGCATGTTGCTTCTTGCTATTCTTTACTTTTGACGACTTCTACCACATCTCCTACACTTTGGAGTTGGTCAATTTCCTCATCGCTGATTTCGATATTAAATTCATCTTCCAGTGTCAAGATAAACTCCATCAAGTCAACTGAGTCCGCATCCAAATCGTCTTTCAGACTCAAGGATTCTGTCACGACAAAGTCCTCTCCCTGTCGCTCTTGGATAATGGTCACAATACGGTCAAAAATTTCTTTTTCTGTCATCTCTTTTATTCTCCTGAAAATTCACGCGCAGTCTGGGCAACTACGTCTGTTTCTAGCATGGTACGAATCTGACGAATCGTACTATAAACAGCCTTGGCATCACTTGAGCCATGAGTCTTGACAACAGGTGCCTTGACACCAAACAAGACCGCTCCACCAACATCTGAGTAATTGAGCTGTTTTTTCAAACCTCTGAGGCTGTCCTTGAGAAGGAGGGCGCCTAGTTTCGCTCGGAGACCACCACCTGTAATAGCGGTCTTGAGCAAGCCCATGATTCCCATAGCTGCCCCTTCGATGGATTTGAGCACAGCGTTTCCCGTGAAACCATCTGCCACAACAACATCCGCAACGCCATTCATCAAATCACGCGCTTCCACGTTTCCGATAAAGTTTAAACTTTCATCAGTCACTAGTAATTCATAGGTTTCCTTACGAAGCGGGTCGCCCTTACTACTCTCTGTTCCGTTATTGAGCAAGCCAACGCGTGGTTGCGTAATGCCACGAACATTTTTAGCATAGAAAGACCCTAGAACCGCGTATTGATGGAGGTGCTGGGCTGTATTTTCCGCATTAGCACCGAGGTCAAGCATGTCAAAACCTCTCCCATCTACAGTCGGTAAGGTCGACATAAGCCCTGGTCGATCGATATTCTTGATACGACCCACGATGAAGAATCCAGCCGCCAACAAAGCACCTGTATTCCCAGCTGAGAGAACAGCGTCTGCTTCACCCTCTTTGACAGCCTTGGCCGCCAATACCATACTGGCATTTTTCTTCTTTCGAATAGCTCTCGTAGGTTCATCGTCTGAATCAATCTTCTCATCCGTATGGATAATGCTGACGCGCTCTGTCGCTGTCAGATATTGCTTGATTTTAGCTTCATCTCCGTAGAGTTGAACCTCAATATCTGAAAAGTCAGCCAGAGCTTGATTGACACCCTCAACGATGGCCTGAGGTGCGTAATCGCCTCCCATGGCATCTACTGCGATTTTTTTCATTTCTTTTCCTCTTTTAGTAATTGTCCCCAGTCTGCTAGGGAATCAATAAATTTCTTTGATTTTAGGTGAATCCCAACGTACTCTTCGTAGAGTTGATCCATAAATTGGCGTAGCTCTTGCTTGATTTCAGACTTGAGCGAAATGGTCTCCAAGGTCTCAAAATCAATGGCTTGAAATTGATTGAGCAGATAGGGGATATTGGGATTGAGATGGCAACGTCTCTCATCTTCATGATAATGATCTGGACAGAGGCAGGCTCCATATTTGAAAGAAAAGTCAAAAGCCTGACCGATCCGATGGCAGAAGACACACTCATTAAAATTGAGACTGATCCCAAATCGAGTCAAGATTTGGATTTCAAAAATATTGGTCAAGACTTGATAATCCAAGCCAGCTTCCATCAACTCCAAAGTCTTTTGCAAAAAAGCAAACAAGGGAGCATCCTGCTGATTGTCCTGCAAACTAGCATCTGCAAGAGCTGCCACGTAGGTCGCATAAGCCATGACAAAGAGATCGCTATTAATCTTGGGAAAAGTCATTACCTCATGATAGTCCTCGATGTAGCTAAGTCCGTCATCATTGATTCGTAAGAGAAATCGTGCCAACACTAAGGGCTGAATAACAGGTGCCAGCTTAGACTGGCCAGCATGTTTGACGAAAAACATCCGCTTACCAGCCTGCTCAGTAAAAATCTTGACGAGCTTATCATCCTCACGAAAATTGCGATTGTAGAGCACCAAGCCTTGACTCGTGATAGACTGAATCATGCTTCTCTCATATACTCCTCAAGTCGTTTCATGGCTTCTTTGATAGTCTCCATGCTCGCTGCATAAGACAGACGCACATAGCCTTCTCCGTAACGCCCAAAGGCAGCTCCAGGGATAAAGGCAACGGCCTTCTTCTGAGCAAAATCCTTTAGAAAAGCAAAGGAGTCTTGATTGTAGCCCGCTGGAATCTTAGCAAAGATATAGAAGGCACCGTCTGGTTTGATAATCTCAAAACCAAGAGCAGTCATTTTCTCGATAATATAGTCCCTACGCTGGATGTATTCCTTCTTCATAGGCTCCGCATCGTTTTTACCAGCTGTCAAGGCTTCCACGGCAGCATGTTGAGCCATGGTATTTGCGGCAGTCACCAAGTACTGGTGACTCTTGATTAACTGGGCTGTGAAGGCTGCAGGAGCAAAAATCAGCCCCAAACGCCAACCTGTCATGGCATGCGATTTAGATAGACCATTGATAATAATAGCTTGGTCTCTCAACATAGTTCCCAGAGACACATGGGCTTCGCCTGTGTAGGTCAATTCTGAGTAAACCTCATCACAGACAACGAAAATCTCGTACTTGCGTAAAACAGCTGCCAAGGCTTCCAACTGCTCCCGGCTATAGGTAATTCCTGTCGGATTTGCTGGATAGTTGAGAATAACCGCCTTGAGCTTGTCACCCTGCTCCAAAATGGCCTTCTCCAACATTTCAGGAGTCAAGACAAACCCATTTTCAGTTGTGTCAATCTCGACAATCTCTGCCCCAACTAGATTGACAATCGGTTCATAACCCGGATAAGCAGGAGCTGGCAAGAGCACCTTGTCTCCCTCTTCCAAAATAGCCGTCAAAGTAGCAGATAAAGCCTCTGTCGCCCCAATTGTAACCAAGATTTCATTTTCAGGAGCATAGTCCAGTTGGTACTTTTCCTTAACAAAGTCACTAGCTGCCTGACGTAGAGTCAGTAGACCACTCATCCCTGTATAGTAGGATTGGTTCTGGTCAATCGCTCGCTTGGCCGCCTCCTTGACATGATCTGGCGTTGTAAAATCAGGTTCCCCCAAGGTCAAACGCAAGACTCCAGGAATCTCAGAAATAGCCTGGTCAAACTGACGAATCAACGAAACTTGAATCTTATCTAACTGTTTATTAAAGCGCTTAGTTAAGTCCATAGATACCTCCTACTTTCAAAACGTATCTCTATTATACTACAAAAGCCCCCCGACCGCAAAAATACATGATAGAATAGCTTTTCCTCTTTCTACTTTACTTTTCCTGTTTATAGGTCTATAATGGTAAGGTATTTTATTTGGAGGTTTTTATGTCATTTCTATCAAAAAATGGAGCAGGTATCTTGGCCTGCCTTCTCATTTCAATCGTATCTTGGTACTTAGGAGGATTCTTCCCTGTTATTGGCGCGCCCGTTTTTGCCATTTTCATGGGAATGCTCCTACATCCCTTTCTCTCGTCCTATAAACAACTGGATGCTGGTTTGACCTTTAGTTCTAAAAAATTGCTCCAATATGCCGTTGTCTTGCTTGGTTTTGGTCTCAATATCTCGCAGGTCTTCGCAGTTGGCCAATCTTCACTCCCTGTCATCCTGTCCACTATCTCAATAGCTCTGATTATTGCCTACTTCTTCCAGCGCTTCTTTGCACTGGATACAAAACTGGCTACCTTGGTTGGAGTGGGTTCTTCTATCTGTGGGGGTTCTGCCATTGCGGCGACAGCGCCCGTTATCCATGCCAAGGAAAAGGAAGTAGCCCAAGCTATCTCTGTTATCTTTTTCTTCAATGTCTTGGCTGCGCTCATCTTTCCAACCCTCGGCACCTGGCTTCATCTATCCAATGAAGGCTTCGCCCTCTTTGCAGGGACTGCGGTCAACGACACTTCCTCTGTAACGGCTGCCGCCAGCGCTTGGGACAGTCTTTACCAAAGCAATACCCTCGAGTCTGCAACCATTGTTAAACTCACACGTACTTTGGCCATTATCCCTATCACGCTCTTTCTATCCTACTGGCAAAGTCGCCAACAAGAAAACAAGCAAAGCCTACAACTGAAAAAAGTCTTCCCACTTTTTATCCTGTACTTTATCCTTGCCTCTCTCCTCACTACACTACTCACCTCTCTCGGTGTGTCCAGTAGTTTCTTTACCCCTCTCAAAGAACTCTCTAAATTCCTTATTGTCATGGCCATGAGTGCTATCGGTCTCAAAACCAATCTGGTCGCTATGGTCAAATCCAGTGGAAAATCCATTCTTCTTGGAGCCATCTGCTGGATTGCCATCATCCTCACTAGTCTTGGTATGCAGACCCTTATCGGTATTTTCTAACACAAAAGGTAGCCCTCCAGCTACCTTTTCTTATGCTTCCTCAATCAAGCGTGTATGTTCTCTCTTGATGCAACGATTCATCACGATATCATCACATCCACCAGCACGCAAGATCTCTTCCGCTTCTAGACTTTCAAGTCCTAGCTGTGCCCAAAAAATCTTAGCATCAGCCTTGAGAAAATCACGCGCCACATCTGGCAAAAATTCACTGCGACGGTAAACATTGACAATATCTACAGGAAAAGGAATCTCTGCTAGACTAGCATAAGCCTTTTCACCCAAGATTTCACCACCTGCCGCCTTGGGATTGACTGGGATAATTTTATAACCCCGAGCCTGCATTTCCTTGGTCACTCGATTGCTAGTTGTTTCCTCACGGTCTGACAAGCCCACCACAGCAAGGGTTTTGCTCGTTGCTAGATACTGACGAATCATGCCATCACTTGGATTGATAAATTCTTGACTCATAGAAATCCTCCTTTTTCATCAGTATAGCACAATTTGAAAAGGCTTGCATAATTCTACTACAAAAAGGAGGACTAGCCCCCTTTTTATTTAGCCTCGTACCAAGTTGCCCCTTCATTTTCATCTGCGATGAGGGGAACACTGAGTTGAATAGCTTCTTCCATGGTTTGTTTGACCAATTTTTTCATCTCTGTCAATTCAGATTTAGGAACTTCAAGGACGATTTCATCGTGCACTTGTAACAACATCTTGGTCTGATAAGAACCTACAACCAAGGCTTTATCCAGCTGAATCATAGCAATCTTGAGAATGTCTGCTGCCGAACCCTGGATAGGTGAGTTGATAGCAGTTCGCTCCGCAAAACCACGAATGTTGAAGTTGCGCGAATTGATATCTGGCAACTCACGACGACGCTTGAAGAGGGTCTCTACATAGCCCTTATCACGCGCCTCACGCACCACTTCATCCATGTAGTTTTTAATACCTGGGAAGCGTTCAAAGTAGGTATCAATGTAGGCTTTGGCCTCCTTACGGCTAATGCCCAAATTATTAGACAAACCAAAGTCTGAAATCCCGTAAACCACTCCAAAGTTAACCGCCTTGGCATTACGACGGTCGTTTGGAGTCACATCCTCAGGACGCTCAATGCCAAAGACCCGCATGGCTGTCGAAGTATGGATATCTGCCCCCTCTTGAAAGGCCTTAATCAAGTGCTCATCCTTAGAGATATGCGCCAAAACGCGCAATTCAATCTGTGAATAGTCCGAGCTGAGAAGGACACTATCCTCCCACTCAGGCACAAAAGCCTTACGAATGAGACGTCCTTGCTCCAATCGCACAGGAATATTTTGCAAGTTTGGATCCACACTAGACAGACGCCCAGTCTGGGTCAAATCCTGAACATAGCGAGTATGAATCTTGCCATCAGCCAAAATCCAGTCCTGCAAACCAATTACATAAGTCGATTGAATCTTAGCAATCTGACGGTAGTCAAGAATTTTCTTAACAATCGGAGCAATAGGAGCCAAACGTTCCAAGACATCCACCGCTGTCGAATAACCTGTCTTGGTTTTCTTAGTGTACTCTAGAGGAAGTCCCAATTTTTCAAAGAGAAGCACGCCCAACTGCTTAGGCGAGTTGATATTAAACTCCTCACCAGCCAGTTCGTAAATCTCCTGAGTCAGTTTTTCAATAACAAGCTCATTTTCAGCCTGCATCTCAAGCAAGGTCTCTTTCTTAACCGTAATCCCAGCAATTTCCATCTTAGCAAGGACAAAAGCCAGAGGTTGCTCCATATCATAAAGAAGCCCTAATTGCCCATTTTCGCTGAGTTTTTCAAGCAAAACAGGCTCAGTCTCAACCAAAACTGCAATCTTACGAGCTAAGTGTTCCAAGAATTTCTCGCGTTCAGGAAGGGCCTTTTTGATTCCCTTACCATAGAAAGTCTCATCATCAACCAAATAAGTCTGACCATAAAGACTAGCAATAGTCGCAATTTCATTGTCCTCCACAGTCGAAAGGAGGTATTTAGCCAAACGGCTGTCAAAAGCAGGTGCCTGCAAATCCACACCCAAACGATGCAAGAGAACTTTAGCCTTCTTAAAGTCATAAACTCTCAGAGGTGTTTTTTCTAGAAAATCCTTGAAAATCGGGTCTTGCAAAAGCTCAAGCTTGTCTGTAGCATAGATCTTATCCCCACAAGACCAGGCAAAACCAACCAAATTATCCGTATGGTAATTCTCACCAAAAAGCTCAAAATGGAAGATAGACTCCTCACTCAGCATATCTTGACTGATTTGGTCAACAATAGTAAAATCCAAACTCTCAGCCACATCAGCTGACGACACATTTAAAGCCTGCTTGAGCTGTTTGAAACCCATCTCATCGTAGAATTTTCCAAGATTTTCCACATCTGGACCACTATAGACCAAATCCTCCAAACCAATCTCAATCGGTGCCTTGGTATCAATGGTCGCCAGTGTTTTCGACAAAAAGGCCTGTTCCTTATCATTGATGAGATTTTCCTTCATCTTAGAAGCCTTCATCCCATCGATATTTTCATAAATCCCCTCAAGCGAACCATGCTCCAGCAAAAGCTTGATACCTGTCTTTTCACCGATTTTGGTCACCCCAGGGATATTATCCGACTTATCACCCATGAGCGCCTTGAGATCGATAAACTGAGTCGGTGTAATGCCCATCTTTTCCATGAGATAGTCTGGCGTAAAGGCCTCAAACTCAGCCACACCTTTCTTGGAAATCTCAACCACCGTATGCTCATCCGTCAGCTGAATCAAATCCTTGTCCCCACTGACAATGGTAATATCAAAACCATCCTGCTCTGCTAGTTTATCCAGTGTCCCAATGATGTCATCCGCCTCATACTGAGCCAACTCATAGTGACGAATCCCCATATGATCCAGCAACTCACGAATGAAAGGAAATTGCTCACGAAACTCATCAGGAGTCTTAGCCCGACCACCCTTATAGTCCGCATACATCTCTGTACGGAAGGTCGTCTTTCCCGCATCAAAAGCCACCAAAATATGACTTGGCTCAACCCGCTCCAACAAATGGCTCAACATCAACTGAAAGCCATAAATCGCATTGGTATGCAAGCCAGCCGCATTCTTAAAACGGTCCAACTGCTGATAGAGCGCAAAAAACGCCCGAAAAGCAACAGAAGACCCATCAATCAATAATAATTTTTTCTTATCCATACACCCATTATAAAGGAAAGCACCAAAAAATACCATTAGGAAGAGCCAGACCAAGTATTTTTCAAACTTTTTCCGAATAAGTAGATAGAGCCAGAGAATCCAGTAAACCTAGATTTAAAAATGTGCTATAATGAAAGGAGAAAGAGTATGGCATTACGTCATCCGGGTATCAGCCCAACCAATGACTTGGTTGCTAAGAAAATTTTCAGCAATCCAGAAATCACTTGTCAATTTATACGCGATATGCTGGACTTGCCAGCAAAAAATGTGACCATTTTGGAGGGAAGTAACATTCACGTCTTGTCTTCCCTGCCCTACTCGGCCCAGGATTTCTATACCAGTATAGATGTCTTGGCGGAGTTGGACAACGGTACTCAAGTAATTATTGAGATTCAGGTGCATCATCAGAATTTTTTCATCAATCGCCTGTGGGCTTACTTATGCAGTCAGGTCAATCAAAACCTAGAAAAAATTCGTCAGCGTGAAGGTGATACTCACCAGAGCTACAAACACATTGCCCCAGTATACGCTATTGCTATTGTCGATAGTAATTACTTCTCAGATGACTTGGCTTTCCATAGCTTTAGTATGCGAGAGGACACGACAGGCGAGGTCTTAACCATCACAAATAACGGTCAAGAAAACCATCTGGTCAAGATGGCGTTCTTGGAATTAAAAAAATACAGAGAAACCAGCAAAGACGAGGTTCGCAAGCCGTGGTTGGAGTTTTTCGGTAATAAGCCCTTTACCCAAGAACCCGAGCGAGCCATCAGCCAGGCAGACCAACTGCTGGACTACAAGAGCTGGTCTGAGGAGGACAGGAAAATGTTTAGTCAACTACGTATGCGCGAAGAACAGGCATTGTTGGCACAGGACTATGCCTTGGAGCAAGCTGAGGAAAAAGGTTTAGAGCGTGGTCTTGAACGCGGTCGTGCTGAGGGTATTGAACAAGGACTTGAACGAGGACGATCTGAGGGTATTGAACAGGGTTTAGAACGTGGAAAACTTTTTGCCTTCTTAGACATGGTCCGCCAACATGTTTTAACTTCCGAATTTGCGAGTGAACAATTGGGTATGACCGTCGCTGAGTTTGAGAAGCTATTGAAAGATTATCACCAATAATGGACAAGAAAACCATCTAGTCAAGATGGCATTCTTGGAATTAAAAAAATATAGAGAAACCAGCAAAGACAAGGTTCGCAAGCCATGGTTAGAGTTTTTCGGGAATAAACCCTTTACTCAGCAACCCGAGCGAGCCATCAGCCAGGCAGACCAACTGCTAGACTATAAGAGCTGGTCCGAGGAGGACAGGAAAATATTTAGTGAACAACGCAGACGTGAAGAACAAGCCTTGTTAGCTCATGACTATGCCTTAGAGCAAACTGAAGAAAAAGGATTAGAACGTGGTCGAGCAGAAGGTATTGAACAAGGGTTAGAACGTGGCCTTGCAGAGGGCATTGAACAGGGGCTGGAGCGTGGGAAAGTTGAAGGAAAAATCTTTACCTTTCTAGATTTAGTACGCCAACATGTTTTAACTTCCGAATTTGCGAGTGAACAATTGGGTATGACCGTAGCTGAGTTTGAGGCACTACTAGATTATCACAAATAAAAGTCCAAAACACTATCTTTGGTTTTCGGTCATCCTTAGAGTGCTTCGTTTGGCAGTCTTCTCCTAGGATCTTTTACCATTCTTCTTTTAATTCCAGCTATACCGTTTAAAACGTCTATCGGAGAGCACTTGACTAGATTCATATTCATAATTCATATCTCTATTTCATCATTTTTTGTTTCGCAGGAAGTCTAATGAAATTCTATGTTTGTGACCTATATAGTCATAAATTTAATTAACTGAAAGTTTTTATATATTTGTAAGGAAATAATTAAATGGTAACAACAAAAGTTAATTTTTATTTGTTAAAACATTATTCCAACAAATAAAGTCATTTAATGAGATTGAATAATTAGTATGCTTGCCTTCTCTCTTTAATTCTTCTATTTTAGAGGTTATTATAGAGCGTAAGTTCTGACTAATATTTCGAGTCTTAAATGCTTGTAATTCGACAGTCTCATCCAATGCAATAGTATACGACTTGCTACAATCAATAAATGATGGTACTCTAAATCTATTGTTAGTTTGATCATCATTTATAATTAACACGATTTCTGGATTACTGAAACCATCAGGAAAATAAACTCTGTTTTCTTTACCGAGAATACTAGAAATAGAATAAAATTCAATGCTCGAATTGGAAATATAATTACCGACAAACAATTGATGAGGTACTATAGTCCCCGTAGGATCATTTGGAAATTTTACTCACGCAATAAGTATATCTATTTATGAAAACACCAACTCTCCATCCAATATTTCTAAAAAGATTGGGAATTCTGTTGGTGCCACCTGCTGAATTACATTCAAATAATCTTCCGATGTCAAATCCATATCATCGTAGTATAGATATGTGTTTCTGTTAATAACTTCTTTGTGTAGATTTTCCAAATCAACTGTCTGATAGACTGAGTATAAATTTTTCATATAAGCAATGATTGATGAATTCAATTTTTGAAAGTCTAAACGTTCATTTCGAGATGCAGCTCTCCAAATGTTGTGTAGATGCGTTTCTTCACTTAGCTCATTGGATGTTTTATTTCCATAAATAAAATTAACAATTTGAATAATTGTTTTTTCTTTGTCAGAAACTACATTTGTCTCACGCTCGCTATTAGAAATCAAATCATGATATCTAAATTCTATATAAACATCCCTAATAACCGGACCATTATCCCAACGCTCGAAAGAATTGTTAATTAGATTTTCTTTAAATACTGAAAAGTACATTAAGCTAGAGAAATATAGTAATTTATTAAGCTTCAAATTGTTATCATAATTCCCAACTTTTAGATCAGGATTGATTGAAAGAACATATTTGGCTAAAACAATTGTATCCATCATTCTCTGAACCTCCTTTAAATTTTTTGATCTATTTTAAATAGATTGTAAATTTGTAAAAATACCAATACCGCATTAACTCTTTATTTCCTCGGAATTACATCATATACCTGTTTCAAATGTACATTTTTTAACATTTTGTCAATTGTTTTATTTATTTTTATTTTAGATATTATGATATAAAGTTGTAAGAGAACCACATACAACAGCATTTATTTAGTTGTATCTGTCAAAAAAATCTACAAAACAATATCACTATTACATAAGATATGATTTACTCTAGTTATCTCGTAATTAAGGTAATGAGCTATTGATATAGGGTTAATCTCCCTAAACAAGAGTTTAAGCCGACAGAAGCTAGATGGACTAAAAGTCATATAACAAAGGAGGATGAGAAAAAGTCTTGGAAATCAGAAAAACACATAGTATCAGGTATTGAATAACCTTGTTATTATGCGTTCTATTGTGGGAAGATTTACCCCATTTTCGTCTGAAATTGACTTTTTGCCCAGCCTCCATAATAAACTATAAAACAAATTGAATTAATAAAATTATCATACTACTATTATAGAAAAAATGAAAACTAAAACTTTAATTGTTGTTATTTATTTCTTTCTTTAGTAGTTTTAATTTTTCTTTAATATTTACTTGGTGATGATCTTTTAATGTTATAATCCATTCTTTATCTTCATCTCTATATGGTTCTCTAAAAAATCTATTTATAAATTTTCTCAACTGAGAAATGAATGACCATCCTAAATTAGAAGTTTCATTTATAAGATTAAAATCATTGATTGTTTTATTTTCATTAACACCATTAAACAAGTATCTTAATATTAAAATGTCACAAAAGTTAAAAGGCATTACATCGTCTTTAAACTGCAATAAAGACATATATGGTCCACCTTGTTTAGTGTCATTAGTAATTAGTGAACATATCCCTAATGTCTGAGCTAAGGAAATCGCATAAACCTCACCTAAGTCACTAGTTCCATAGAGAATTCTATTTTCTTTAAAGTTATTTGTGAATACTTGAAAAACTTTTAAACTGTCCAAATCTTGGTCTCTATATAGTTTTATTTTTCCCCTTTCAATGTCCGAATCTACTAAACTTAGGATATCTTTACCATGATTATTTAATTCATGATTTCGTATGTATTCATGGATTAGTATTCCTTCTGAAAAAAAATCAAATAATATACTTTGACAATTTGCCCTATAAAGATGAATAATGACATTTGTATCTAAAGAGGCTTTCAATACTCTATACCTCCGATTAGTTCATCTATATCATCCAACTCATTTTCAGTTTCCGGTTTAATTTTCAATTCATCACTAATATCATCAAGTGTTAGATTATAGTATTGTAAAGTTTTTACTAACGTTTCTTGAGGGATTGCATTTTTATTGTAGTTAAAAATTGCGTAATCAATATATTCGTGAGGTAAATCAACGACATCACTTACATCATTAAGTTTTGAATTTCCTCCAACACTTCTCAATAGATTGCTAACTTTCTTCTCGATTTTTTCACTATCAAGTTGCAATTTTTGTTCAGACGTTATTATTTCTAAATTTTCAAGTCTATTCAGTGTCATATCAAAGCTGACATTAAATTCTGACATCATTCTTGCAATATCTTTTGCAGAAAGTTTTTCCTTAGATGTTTTATCCAACTCTATATCAAGAAAGCGTTCTATTTCATCTCTTGGCATCAATAAACAGGCAGCAAAATAATTGGCTTCTTGTTCATGCACATTCAATTTTTTCCCACCAAGAGTCTGTGAATTATCTATATAAGATGTACTCGTAGAAAAATGTAACTCAATATGTCCAATCTCATGAGCTAATGTGAAAATCTCTCGAGCTAGACGGACGCTGCTATTTGTAAATATAATCGTATCTTTGTTTCTTTGAACTGAAAAACCCAAATCAGAATCCTCTCCTAAAGGATATCTAATCACTTTATAGCCTAATCTTTCGCAATCCGTAAATAAATCAATAATACCATATCTACTCTTTATACATTTTTCTCTTACTATATCCACTTTTTTTCTAATTTGTTTTTTTCTACTATCTTCCATAAAAACACCTAATCTTCAAATCCAGTAAGTCGACTATACACGTTTTTATTCGCATAAAATAAATCTAACATCTCAAAAATTTTTTCTGAAGAGCCTTTTATATCACCCGATCTATATGCTACACTTGGTGATTCATCTAAAACTCTTGTTATATCTCCAACTGTTACATTAAAAACTTCAGCAATCTTTGTTAATACGTCCAGCGTAATTCTATTCGTTCCTTTCTCTATTCTTGCATATTTTTGACGACTTACACCTATTTTCTCGGCAACAAATTCTTGATTTAGTAGTTTTGCCTTTCTTAATGACCTGATGTGGTCACCTAATAATTCATTCATTTTACTCCTCCTTAATTTTCCAAAACTATTATATCAAAAAATATAACTTCATTCAACCTTAATGTTACAAAAACAAAACATTCTTGATGCTTTTTGGCGTTATTGGAGGAAGCTTTATATTCCAAAAAATTGACAAAGCAATATCATTATTACATAAGCTATGATTTACTTTAGTTATCTCGTAATTAAGGTAATTACCTATTTATTTATGGATAGTTTCCCTAAATAAAATCAAAGAATCTCAAAATCTACTCACTACAATTGAACAGAAAGCCTTTCCCTCACAATCCAAAAATAGGACACCGTCTTACCGCTGCCCCGTCAAAAATTTAAAATTTTTATTTGATGAATCTATTGTACCAATCTTTTTTTAATGTATAGTGAATTTTTTCCCAGCCTCTATATAATTACGCAAAACAATAATTACCTTTTAAGTCGGATTTAGATATTGCCCCTTCTTCGAAATCGATAGAATCTTTCTTGATTATATCTATATTATCGTGAGTTCGAAGAGTTGAGATTGTAATACAAGCTAAGAAATACCAATGCATTACTCGCAATAATTCAGGATTATTTTTGGATGCAATTATTTCATCTATTTCTTTATCTAACTGTTGCTTCAGAGAACCCTCAACTTTTTTAGAATTTTTCACTATCGTTGAAACATCTGACTTTGTCTCTACAAAAGACAATACAACTTTAGTTAAAGCTGGATATTTCTCTTCGTATTCACAAATCATGTCTTTTATTATATATTTTTCTTGGAAAAGTGTGTATAGAAGATTATATACAAACATTTTCTTATGTTTTTTTGTATCTTGTAGATAGAAAAAGAAACCAAGTAATACAACAATAATTAAAAATAAAATTGTACCCATATTATTCTACCTCTTTTTATTATGAAATATTTTTTCTAAATCGTTAATTCTCTTATCTCTATTAACAATTATTTTATTGAGCTCTTCAATAACCTTGGCTTGACTGTTAAAGGTCGTCTCATAATCTTTCCGTCTTTCTTCTTGTAATTTAAAAACAAAATGATAAGCACCTAACGCCACTATAATACAGACTCCCAATGGAACATTGTACCCAAAAAATTCTTTTAATGACTCAATCATATTCATTCATTTATTTAATCCTATTCAAAAAAATCGTGAGACTAAATATAATCCCTACCACCAGTATAGTAATCTTTTTGTATTTTTTCAACACATTTTTCAAGTTATTGTGATTCGAATGTGATAGGCGAATATGATATTCTTAAAATCAAAAAACAGGAGATTTCTCTCCTGCTTTACATCCTAGTTACAGAAAAACTACACCCACTCACCGTTGGCATTTACTGTGTAACCATTGATTGTAGTGCTGACAGCAAGGGCACCTGAGCTATAAGCATAGTACCATTTACCTCCAACTTGGAACCAGCCTGTCTTCATAGCGCCTGAGCCATCAAGATAATACCATGTACCACTTTGGTTCAACCAGCCAGTTTGCATTGCACCTGAATTATTAAGATAATACCACTTACCATCTACAAGTTTCCAACCTGTCTGCATAGCACCTGAGCCATCAAGATAATACCATGTACCATTTTCTTTTATCCATCTAGTACTCATTTTACCTAAACTGTCGAGATGGTACCAACTACCATTTATCAGTTTCCAGCCAGTTTGCATGGCACCTAAATCATTGAGATAGTACCAATTGCCATCAACTTGTTTCCAACCAGTTCCCATCACACCAGTTTCATCCAAGTAATACCATGAACCATCTTTGACCCAACCTGTCTTCATTCCATCTTCTTTAGAGAAATAATACCAGTCACCGTCAATTTTCTTCCATCCAACAGAACGGTTTCCTTCATTATCAATAAAGAATTTTTTACCATCAATTAAAACAATATTTGGTGTAAGAACACCATCTTTTTCATTTAGATAGTATTGTTTATCACCTAAGGTTAGTAGCCCTTTTTTCATTGCTCCATCAGTTTCAAAGTAGTAGGTCTTACCATCAATCTTTTGCCAGCCAGTAACTTTTTTACCATCCCTGATATAGTAGACTTTACCATTTTCGGTTTTGAACTGTCCCACGCTTGCATTCGTACCTTGATTTTGGTTATTGCCTGCACCATTATTGGCATTAGCATTATTTGGGTTGCTATTTCCACTATTATTCACATTACTATTGTTAGTCGTTCCAGTATCATCTGTAGATTTTTCTGGTGTATACACATGGAAAAGAACACCATCTACCAATTTACCAGTAGAGTATTTATATTTTGGAATATCTGGATGACTTGTATCTGATGCTGCAGTTCCTGTACGGGGAGCCTTAATATCAATAGGGATATCACTACCCTTTTTGTATTCTACAAAACGAACTGTCTTTATTATTGTAGAATTTGAGCTAGATGTTGAACCGTGATTATTATCAGTACTAGCACTATTGTTTTGGTTATTATCTCTATGATATGGATTTGTTGGAATACTATTCGTGCTACTTGTGGTATCAGTAGGAGCATACATATGGTAAAGAATACCCTCTTCCTCTCTACTGCTAGTATATTTATAATTAGCAATATCTGGATGACTTGTATTAGATGCAGCTGATCCTGCAAGAGCTTCTTTAATATCAACTAGTCTACCATTTTGGAATGTTACAAAATGAATTTCCTTAAATGATGAAGCCGATTGAGCACCTGTAGACGATGTACCAGTTCCTGTACTTTCAGCGTTCACTGGTTGAATTGCAGCCATAGCTAGCGCAGAAGTAGCTAGCAAGATACCTGTAAGTGTTTTCTTCATAAGAAAAACCTCCTTTGTTAACCTATTAAATTTATTTCATTATATTCCTTTTCTATAATTAATGCAATAAAAAACATAAAAAGTGTAGAAATATTTAAAGGTAAAAAGCTCTTCTTTATGTAGCATATATTTAATACAATTCCTCATGCCCCAATAACTAGACCTGTCAAAAAAAGAAAAAACTAGGAGATTGTTCTCCTAGTCTTATTTATATATCGGTATTATACCAACTCACCACTTGCGTTAACTGTGTAACCGTCAGGAGTAGTTGTATTTACAAGCAAAGCACCTGAAGCATTTAGGTAGTACCAGTGACCACTTACATATTTCCAGCCTGTTTGCATTGCACCTGCACCATCTAGGTAGTACCAGTGACCACCTACATATTTCCAACCTTTTTGCATTGCGCCTGAACCATCTAGGTAGTACCAAGTTCCGTTGTCTTTAACCCAACCTGTTTGCATGATACCATCTTTATCTAGGTAGTACCAAGTGTCGTTATCTTTAAGCCATCCAGTTGCTTTATTTCCTTGAGCATCTTTCAAGTAAGTCCATTGACCTTTAGCGTTTTTAGCCCAACCTTGAGTAGCTTGACCATGCTCTCTAAAGTAACGAGCATTTCTTTGCTCAGGTGTTTCATTCAAGATGTAGTACTTACCTTCTTTTTTAACAGCTGTATTCCAAACTGTTTGGAAATGTTTAATCGCTTCATTTCTAACCTTAGCATATGCTTCTTCATAAGCTGTCTTAGCTTTAACAACTGCTAATTTGTATGGAGCTAAACGTACATCACGGTCATGAGCAAAATTTTCTGGAGCATTTTCTGCTTTACCATACTCTGCTACAGTTTTATTAAATTCTGCCTCAGCGTTTGCTAATTCTGCTTGAACTTTTTCAAGTTCTGCTTTCTTCACTTTGAGGTCTTCATTGTGAGCTGCGATATATTCATTAACTCTATCAGCAGTAATAAATTCTGTTTGGCTGTTATAAACATCATACTTTCCACCACCTACTAATGGTTGATCGTATGCACCTGGAAGGTTAGCCCCACCATTAACGTCTGCTGAAACAGCTTGAACAGCACCAAATGCTGCAAGAGCGACTGCGCTTGTCAATAAAACTTTTTTCATCGTTTTATCTCCTTTGTTTTTCATTATATATTTTTTCGTAAGACTATCTTACTACCATACAGTATATAAATATTTGCAGGATTTGTCAAGAGTTTTCTTATGTTTTTTAAACTTTTTACCTATTTCTTCGAAAAAAGGAGAAGAAAACTAACTCGCGAAAAAATTCCCCCTGAAATACTCTAGCCTCCAAGTTGACATTTCGCAACTACTCATCCCTCAGATGATATCTTTTATATCTAAACTATATAGATAGTTAGACAGAACTTACTTCCTTGGTATTATCTTACAAACCCTTGTAAAAGTCAAGTAAAAACGGCAAGTATTTGGATAACACTTGCCATTTCATCAACTTTCTACTATATAAAGATTGAACTCATAATAAAGCCTCAAATTCAGCGACAGTCATGCCCAATTGCTGACTGGCAACCTCTGAACTCAGAAGACCTTGGCGTACCATATTCAGGAAAGCAAAGAGTTTTCCTTCTTCCCTCCCTTCAACTTTCCCACGTTCAAGTCCACGCTCCAGTCCCTGTTCAATACCTTGTTCAATTCCCTCAGCCCTAGCTGTTTCCAAGGCATAGTCCTGTGCTAACAAGGCTTGTTCTTCGCGCATACGTAGTTGACTAAACATTTTCCTGTCCTCCTCGGACCAGCTCTTGTAGTCTAGCAGTTGATCTGCCTGACTGATAGCTCGCTCGGGTTGCTGGGTAAAGGGTTTATTCCCGAAAAACTCCAACCACGGTTTGCGAATGCTATCTTTGCTGGTTTCTCTATATTTTTTTAATTCCAAGAATGCCATCTTGACTATTAGTGCTAGTCTTACAACAACGCCTCAAACTCAGCGACAGTCATACCCAATTGCTGACTTGCTATCTCGGAAGTCAGGAGATGTTGGCGAACGAGATTTAGTAGCATAGACAAACTTCCTTCAACTTTCCCACGCTCCAGTCCCTGTTCAATGCCCTCTGCACGACCACGCTCTAAACATTGTTCAAGACCTTGTTCGATACCTTCTGCTCGACCACGTTCTAAGCCTTTTTCTTCAGCTTGTTCCAAAGCATAGTCCTGTGCTAACAAGGCTTGTTCTTCTCGCATACGTAGTTGACTAAACATCTTCCTGTCCTCCTCGGACCAGCTCTTATAGTCTAGCAGTTGGTCTGCCTGGCTGATGGCCCGCTCGGGTTCTTGGGTAAAGGGCTTATTCCCGAAAAACTCCAACCACGGCTTGCGAACCTTGTCTTTGCTGGTTTCTCTGTATTTTTTAGTTCTTATTTATGATGCTCTTTCAATAGTTCTTCAAACTCAGAGACAGTCATACCCAGCTGCTCACTCGCAACCTCAGAAGGCAAAAGACCTTGGTGAACCATATCTAGAAAAGCAAAAAGTTTCCCTTCTTCCCTAGCTGTTTCCAAGGCATAGTCCTGTGCCAACAAGGCTTGTTCTTCGCGCATACGTAGTTGACTAAACATCTTCCTGTCCTCCTCGGACCAGCTCTTATAGTCCAGCAGTTGGTCTGCCTGGCTGATGGCTCGCTCAGGTTGCTGGGTAAAGGGTTTATTCCCGAAAAACTCCAACCATGGTTTGCGAATGCTATCTTTGCTGGTTTCTCTGTACTTTTTTAATTCCAAGAATGCCATCTTAACCAGATGGTTTTCTTGACCGTTATTGGTGATGGTTAAGACCTCACCTGTCGTGTCTTCTCGCATACTAAAGCTATGAAAAGCCAAATCATCTGAGAAGTAATTACTATCTACGATGGCAATAGCATATACTGGTGCGATATATTTGTAACTCTGGTGAGTATCACCTTCTCGTTGGCGAATTTTTTCGAGGTTTTGATTGACCTGACTGCACAGATAAGCCCACAAACGATTAATGAAAAAATTCTGATGATGAACTTGGATTTCGATAATAACCTGCGTGCCATTGTCTAACTCTGCCAAGACGTCTATACTGGTATAGAAATCCTGCGCCGAATAGGGCAAGGAAGGCAAGACGTGAATGTTACTTCCCTCCAAAATCGTCACATTTTTGGCTGGTAAATCCAGCATATCGCGGATAAATTGACAAGTGATTTCTGGATTGCTAAAGATTTTCTTAGCAACCAAATCATTGGTTGGGCTAATGCCCGGATGTCTTAGAATCATCCTTTTCCTCCTTTTATTATACCACAGTTTTAAATCTAGGTTTCCTAGATTCTCTGGCTCTATCTATTTATTCGGAAAAGAGACAAAAAAACCTGAGAATCATCTCAGGCTTGGTCATTAAATCTTTTTCTCAATACTGAAAAGTGGAGAAAGTGGGCGTTTTTCATGGATACGCACGATAGCATCCCCTAATAGGTGAGCGATTGAAATCTGCTCAATCTTATCAATCAAACGTTCTTCTGGCAGATAGATAGTATCCAAAACAACCAATTTCTTAATAGCTGATTTTTGGATATTGTCCATAGCAGGACCAGAAAGAACTGGGTGCGTACAGCTTGCATAGACTTCAACAGCACCAGCTTCTGCAAGGGCATCTGCCGCATGACAAATCGTTCCAGCAGTATCAATCATATCATCAATCAAGATACAAGTCTTGCCTTCGACCTTACCGATGATGTTCATGACTTCACTGGTATTCATCTTATCAACACTGCGACGTTTATCAATAATAGCGATAGATGTTTTCAAAAATTCTGCCAACTTACGAGCACGAGTCACCCCTCCATGGTCTGGGCTGACAACCACATAGTCAGAACCAACCATGCCACGACGCTCAAAATAATCCGCAATCAGAGGAGCACCCATCAAATGATCCACAGGAATATCAAAGAATCCTTGAATCTGCGCAGCATGCAAGTCGATTGTCAACAAACGATCCACTCCAGCTACTTCAAGCATATTTGCGACAAGTTTTGAAGTGATTGGCTCACGCGCTCTCGCCTTTCTATCCTGACGTGCATACCCATAGTAAGGCATGACAACATTGACAGATTCTGCACTCGCACGCTTCAAAGCATCCACCATAATCAAAATTTCAAGCAGATTGTCATTTACAGGCGAACTAGTTGATTGTAAGATAAAGACGTGTTTCCCACGGATTGATTCTTCGATGTTGACCTGAATCTCTCCATCTGAAAATTGGCGAACACTTGATTTCCCCAACTCTATCCCAATCTCCTGCGCCACACGTTCTGCCAATTCTTTATTAGAAGAAAGGGCAAACAGCTTTAAATCAGAAAAAGACATGATTTCCTCCGGTATATATGTATCGCTTGTGCTTTTCACAAGATTTTCCATCTACCATTGTAGCGCTTTTTACACTATTTTTCAATCAAAAATAAAAGAAGGGCACCATATTTGTACCCTTGCATCATTCTTTTGAAAAATATTCTAGTTCATTATCTCATCGTTCTTCTCAACAAAGCGATAAGCCTGATAAAAACCATAGAGAGTAATAGCTGTAACCACTGGAATCGCTAAGGGCAACTCTGTCTCCAATTCTACAAAAGGAGAGTTAAACAAGAAATGAGTTCCCAAGGCTAAACCTAGGAAAATAAGCCCCTCTTTCTTGCCAACCTTCTGCCCTTTATAGGCTCTGTAAAGCAAGTAAACACCTACTACAGCCAGACCTGAAAAAGCCCAGTGAGAGGCAATTCCTGAGATGATACGCTCTAAAATCCTCGAAATAGTAAAGTCAAATCCCTCTGGCAAATCCGTACGAATATAGCCAATATCCTCAATCATTTGGAATCCCAAACCAGAAGCAATCCCTAGTAAAAACAAAGATTTTAATTTTTGCACAGGAATCAAAGCTAAAACAAAGACAAGTGGCAACAATTTCAAGGGTTCTTCTACCAAAGGAGCCACAATAGCACTTTCAAAGGCATTTAAAAATGCACTATCTGGGAAAAGAACCCCCAATAAATCATGGATATAGGTATTAGCAAAGCTAGACAACCAACCTGAAAGGAACATCCCTCCCAATAAAGACAGAATCAAGGCCTTCTTTGGTAATTCCCATTTTTTCCCAATACGGAAAAGGAAATAAAGAGCCGGAATCATGTAAAAGAGAGCTAGAAAGATAGAAACTCCCATTAGTCCATATTCCGCACCTGACATCGAACCATCCGTATAGTAGATGGTTTCATACTGTACACCAATACATAGCAATAAGATAAAAATAAATAAAATACTGTTTTTCTTCATACACTTTCTTTCTAAATGAATTTTTTACAATTCTACGACTGTCATACTTCCTGTATCCACATCGTAAATAGCACCAGAGATAATGACATCATCTGGTATTAGGGGAGACTCGATAAGGAGTTGCATATCCTCGCGCACACTCTCCTCTATATTTTGGAAGGGCAAGAAGTCCTGGTCTGACACATCGACACCTAGTTCCTCTTTCAGATACTCCTGAAAAGGACCATTTTCAAAAGTCTGAGCACCACAGTCTGTATGGTGCAATACCACAATCTCTCTTGTCCCCATTTGTTGCTGGGAAATCACCAGCGAACGAATCATGTCTTCTGTCACTCGACCTCCAGCATTCCGTAAGATATGAGCATCCCCAAGTGCCAATCCCAAAGCTTGCGCAACGTGCAGACGAGAGTCCATACAGGTCACAATGGCAACTCTTGTTTTGGGTTTAAGTGGCAGATTTAACTGCCCATGTAGGGCAACATAAGCCTGATTGGCTTGCATAAACTGTTCAAAATACGACACGATTCCCTCCTCGAAAATTTGATAGTCAAATATTTCTCCTATCTTATCATTTTTAAGAAGATTTGTCACGGATTATGCAAAGACCTTTTTCAAAACTTCCTGAATCGTTGTCACCCCAATAACCTGAATTTCCTTGGGCGGAGTGATTCCTGTCAAGGAATTCTTGGGTACATAAATCTTAGTAAAGCCCAGTTTAGCAGCTTCGTTGATACGTTGTTCGATACGATTCACGCGCCGAATCTCTCCTGTCAAGCCCAGTTCTCCCACAAAACATTCCTGAGGATTAGTTGGCTTGTCCTTGTAGCTCGAAGCAATGGCAACTGCAACGGCCAAGTCAATGGCAGGTTCATCCAATTTGACACCGCCAGCAGATTTAAGATAAGCATCCTGATTTTGCAAGAGAAGACCTGCACGCTTTTCCAAAACAGCCATAATCAGACTCGCACGATTGAAGTCAAGCCCTGTCGTAGTACGCTTGGCATTTCCAAACATGGTCGGTGTTACCAAAGCCTGAACCTCCGCCAAAATCGGACGCGTCCCTTCCATGGTCACAACGATTGATGAACCAGTTGCTCCATCCAAACGCTCTTCTAGGAAAACTTGACTCGGATTGAGTACCTCAACCAATCCGCCCGACTGCATCTCAAAAATCCCAATCTCATTAGTGGAGCCAAAACGGTTTTTAACCGCTCTCAAAATACGAAAAGTATGGTGACGCTCCCCTTCAAAGTAAAGCACCGTATCCACCATATGCTCCAACATTCTCGGCCCAGCCAAGGTTCCTTCCTTGGTCACATGCCCTACGATAAAGATGGCAATGTTATTAGTTTTGGCCAGTTGCATAAGCTCAGCCGTCACCTCACGCACTTGAGAAACAGACCCCTGCACTCCTGAAATCTCAGGAGACATAATAGTCTGAATGGAGTCAATAATGAGGAAGTCTGGCTGGATGCGCTCCACCTCAGCTCGAACACTCTGCATATTGGTCTCTGCATAGAGATAAAACTCGCTATCAATATCTCCCAAGCGCTCTGCTCGTAGTTTAATCTGCTGGGCAGACTCCTCCCCACTGACATAGAGAACTGTCCCCACTTGAGACAACTGGGTTGAGACTTGTAGGAGAAGGGTTGATTTCCCGATTCCAGGATCCCCACCGATTAGGACGAGACTTCCTGGTACCACTCCGCCTCCAAGTACACGGTTGAATTCCTCCATCTCCGTCTTGGTTCGATTGACATTGATTGAAGTCACCTCAGCCAATTTCATGGGCTTGGTTTTCTCACCTGTCAAGGACACACGCGCATTCTTGACCTCGGCAACCTCAACCTCTTCTACAAAAGAAGACCAAGACCCACAGTTGGGACAACGTCCCAGATATTTAGGGGAATTATAGCCACAATTTTGACATACAAATGTCGCTTTTTTCTTTGCGATGATAAACCTCTTTCTATATCTCTAACTCACACTCAATCACTTGGCAAAAATCAATCTTCTCATTTGGCACAAACTGACGCATGAGCATTCGATGAGCAACAACTACCACAGTCTGGTGTTCTCGATACTTAGACATACATTCTAGAAAACGAGACTTCATTTCCGTAGCTGTCTCATATTGAATAGGACTATTAGGAAGTAACTCCCCCTTATTTTCTAGAAACATAGTACGAGCTTTTTCAAAATTATCTGTGCCACTTTCATAGACCTGCCATTCATGCAATAATGGCTCCACTCTTAAAGGAAGACCCGTAGCACAAACCACATAAGAAGCCGTTTCTAAAGCTCTTGTGACTGCAGAAGATATGATTATTTCAGCCGAAGGGAGTAAAGGATTGGTGCTCAGTTCCTGAGCTTGCTGCCGTCCCTTCTCAGACAAGGGTGCCAAATCTATCCCAAATCCCGTATAAGAACGCTTCTCTAACTCACAATAATCTGGCTCCCCATGACGTACAAAGATAATCTTCATTCTAGTGCCCTGTCGATCCAAATCCACCAGTTCGAATGCCATCAGCCACATCTCCATCTGCAATTAAGAAAGGAGCAAAGACAGCCTGGACAACACGTTCCCCAACTTCGAGAATTACTTCTTGGTCTGTGATATTCTTCATCTGCGCAAAAATATGCCCTTCATTCCCAGGATTTCCATAATAGTCCCCATCAATAACGCCAACTGAATTAATTAAAACCAAGCCCTTCTTACGAGGGTTTGAAGAACGATCATAGAGGTAGAGAACCTCAGTCGGTTGCATATAAGCCTTAACCCCTGTCGGAACCAAGACAATCTCTCCTGGAGCTATAACTGTACGCACAGCAACCTTTAAGTCGTAACCAGCCGCATGTGCTGTCTCGCGCTTTGGCAATAAATTTTCATCTGTAAAACTAGAAACCAATTCAAAACCACGAATTTTCATCATCTTCTCTTTTCTATTATCATTTATTCTAAATTATTCTATCTTATTTATTCGGAAAAAGCACGAAAAAAAGAGCACACAATTCAAATCGCTTAGGGCTGCTGGATTCCTCCCCTGACCCGCTTCACGCAGAACTGTTGCTCCACTATTTATTATATCACATTCCTATTCATTTTAAAAGTTAAAAGCAAAATTATTTTTTCCGTCTATTTCTAAAAAAGTCCTGCATAATAGCTGCGCATTCATCTTCCAAAATTCCCGTTTCAACCTCCACACGATGGTTGAGACGATCATCTGTCAAGATATCGTACAAACTCCCAGCAGCGCCAAATTTCTGGTTTTTAGCCCCATAGACCACGTTTGGAATACGGGCGAGTCCAATCGCCCCACTACACATGACACAAGGTTCAATGGTCACAAAAAGCATGCAATCCAGTAAGCGCCAACTCTCCTCGCTCAGATTCGCATTCTCTATGGCCATAATTTCCGCATGCATAACTGCTCGCTGCAGTTCCTCACGCGCATTATGCCCACGGCCAATGATTTCTCCGTCCTTGACAATCACACAACCAATTGGAATTTCATCGTGTTCAAGAGCAATCTCAGCCTCTCTCAAAGCCTCCCTCATAAAGACTTCTTTTTCTTCAACTGTATAATTCATCCGATTCTCTTTTCCTACTTATCGATTTTATTATTATATCATGAATCCCAAGACAAAAAAAGCCACCGAATGCGGTGACTTTATAGGGAGATTATTATGAAAAAGAAAAGTTTAGGATATTTGTTACAACAAGTTAGGAGGTCTTCTTGTAACTGTCTATAGTATAACTGACCTATCTTAAACAAATCTTAAAAATCTCTTAGGACCAAACACTTTCTAAAATATTTGTTTGTTCACGACCAGGACCTACTGAGAAAGTAGAAATACGAACGCCAACCAATTCACTCACACGACGAACATAGTTACGCGCATTCTCAGGAAGATCTTCCAAATTACGAACTCCAGTGATATCTTCTGACCAACCTGGCAACTCTTCATAGATAGGTTTGCAACGTTTCAATTGCTCAAGACTAGCCGGATAGTAGTCAATACGTTGACCGTCAAGATCATAGGCCACACAGATTTTCACTGTATCTAAACCACTCAAAACATCGATAGAGTTCAATGAAAGGTTAGTGATACCAGAAACACGACGACTATGACGCATCACAACTGAGTCAAACCAACCCACACGACGTGGACGACCAGTTGTTGTACCATATTCATGACCCACTTCACGGATACGTTCTCCTACTTCATCAAACAACTCAGTTGGGAAAGGACCGTCACCAACACGACTCGTATAAGCCTTACATACACCAACAACCTTGTCAATTTTACTTGGACCAACACCTGAACCAATCGTAACACCACCAGCCACAGGGTTTGATGACGTAACAAATGGATACGTACCTTGGTCGATATCTAGCATGACACCTTGTGCCCCTTCAAAAAGAACACGTTTACCATTATCAAGCGCATCATTCAAAATAACAGATGTATCGGTTACATATTTCTTGATTTGTTGACCATATTCGTAATACTCTTCAAAAATATCATCGAAAGCAATCGCTTTACTGTCATACAATTTTTCAAAAAGACGATTCTTTTCAGCAAGGTTACGTTCTAAACGCTCACGGAAAATATCTTTATCCAAAAGATCGGCAATACGAATCCCAACACGAGCAGCCTTGTCCATATAAGCTGGACCAATTCCCTTGATTGTAGTCCCAATCTTATTGTCGCCCTTAGCTTCTTCTTGCAAACGATCTAACTCGATATGGTATGGCAAAATAACATGCGCGCGATCAGAAATACGCAAGTTATCAGTTGTCACACCCTCCTCATGAAGATAGCTCAACTCTTTTACAAGAGATTTAGGATTTACAACCATACCATTCCCAATAACAGAGATTTTTTCAGGGAAGAAAATCCCAGATGGAATCAAGTGCAATTTAAACTTCTTACCATCAATCACAATCGTGTGACCTGCATTATCACCACCTTGGTAACGTGCAATCACTTCTGCATTCGCTGAAAGGAAGTCTGTAATCTTCCCTTTACCTTCATCACCCCACTGGGTACCTACAACAACAACTGAAGTCATAATCTTGTCTGAGCCCTCAGGCTCTTCCTTTCTCACATACATGGCAGGACTCTCACCTGCAATTATATCTTACAATTTATTATAAGAAAAAATCGCCTTTTTATCAAGAAGAAACAATAGAAAGATTTGCTATTTCCAACTATTAAAAAATGTTTTAGAAAAATTACCAGCTATTTATTGTTATATTGCCATAAAAAAGTAGGTTTGTTCGGAAATTAACTCAGACTATCTCAACAAGAAATAAAACCTTGTTTCATTATCATCTTTTCAAGATACAAACGATAAGCAACACGATAATGGTAAACGATAAAATCCCTACGACACCCAATACCATATCTAACTAAATAATAAATCAAAAATTTAAAATGAAAATGTTCCCAGTCCCAACTATTACCAAAGAAAGTAGCATACTCTTCTTCGATACTGTCATAGAAATCAGTCATCTGATCATAAATATTTTGTAGCATAAGCATACACTCCTTTACTTTTTATGATCTTATTCTAACAAAAAATTTTAATTAATCATTAATAATTCCTGAATTGTTAAAATACCAACCTCAACAATATAAAAGATGAGAAAGATGGACAGAATAGAAACAAATTTCCTATAAACAATTCATAAAAACTATTACTCTCACTAAAAATCATCCAGTACGGTTTTAATAGCATTGAATATTGCTCAGTCTAAACTATGAAGTGATTGAATAGAAATAAAATTCCTTAATAATATCAAAAAGAAAAAAGGTTCTCTATTGTGGAAGAAGGACTCGAACCCACGACCTTCATATAATATTTGTAGTGGGTAAATCCTCTATGGATCTCATGGAACAATTACACTTTATCACAAAATTACTAGAGCTTACAGACCCTAATTTCTAAATTATGGATATCATCAATAGAGATTCCCACAAAGAAATCATCGCTAAACTGGACTACGATGCCCCATCTTGCCCTGATTGCGGAAGTTAAATGAAGAAATATGACTTTCAAAAACATTCTAAGATTCCTTACCTCGAAACGACTGGTATGCCTACCAGAATTCTACTTAGAGAGCGTCGTTTTAAGTGCTATCAATGCTCGAAAATGATGGTATCTGAAACTTCTATCGTCAAGAAAAATATCTCGCTTCGTTAGGTGCGAGATAGATTATTAATTATATAACAAAAAAAGAGGTCAAAACCTCCTTTAATTAACTACTCCGCCAGTAGGACTCGAACCTACGACATCATGATTAACAGTCATGCGCTACTACCAACTGAGCTATGGCGGATTAAAGTTAAGCGACTTCCATATCTCACAGGGGGCAACCCCCAACTACTTCCGGCGTTCTAGGGCTTAACTTCTGTGTTCGGCATGGGTACAGGTGTATCTCCTAGGCTATCGTCACTTAACTCTGAGTAATACCTACTCAAAATTGAATATCTATTCAAATCAAGAAAACCTCTCGCTTTCATATTCTCAGTTACTTTGGATAAGTCCTCGAGCTATTAGTATTAGTCCGCTACATGTGTCGCCACACTTCCACTTCTAACCTATCTACCTGATCATCTCTCAGGGCTCTTACTGATATAAAATCATGGGAAATCTCATCTTGAGGTGGGTTTCACACTTAGATGCTTTCAGCGTTTATCCCTTCCCTACATAGCTACCCAGCGATGCCTTTGGCAAGACAACTGGTACACCAGCGGTAAGTCCACTCTGGTCCTCTCGTACTAGGAGCAGATCCTCTCAAATTTCCTACGCCCGCGACGGATAGGGACCGAACTGTCTCACGACGTTCTGAACCCAGCTCGCGTGCCGCTTTAATGGGCGAACAGCCCAACCCTTGGGACCGACTACAGCCCCAGGATGCGACGAGCCGACATCGAGGTGCCAAACCTCCCCGTCGATGTGAACTCTTGGGGGAGATAAGCCTGTTATCCCCAGGGTAGCTTTTATCCGTTGAGCGATGGCCCTTCCATACGGAACCACCGGATCACTAAGCCCGACTTTCGTCCCTGCTCGAGTTGTAGCTCTCGCAGTCAAGCTCCCTTATACCTTTACACTCTGCGAATGATTTCCAACCATTCTGAGGGAACCTTTGGGCGCCTCCGTTACCTTTTAGGAGGCGACCGCCCCAGTCAAACTGCCCGTCAGACACTGTCTCCGATAGGGATCACCTATCCGGGTTAGAGTGGCCATAACACAAGGGTAGTATCCCAACAACGTCTCCTTCGAAACTGGCGTCCCGATCTCTTAGACTCCTACCTATCCTGTACATGTGGTACAGACACTCAATATCAAACTGCAGTAAAGCTCCATGGGGTCTTTCCGTCCTGTCGCGGGTAACCTGCATCTTCACAGGTACTAAAATTTCACCGAGTCTCTCGTTGAGACAGTGCCCAAATCATTACGCCTTTCGTGCGGGTCGGAACTTACCCGACAAGGAATTTCGCTACCTTAGGACCGTTATAGTTACGGCCGCCGTTTACTGGGGCTTCAATTCATACCTTCGCTTGCGCTAAGCACTCCTCTTAACCTTCCAGCACCGGGCAGGCGTCACCCCCTATACATCATCTTACGATTTAGCAGAGAGCTGTGTTTTTGATAAACAGTTGCTTGGGCCTATTCACTGCGGCTGACTTAAAGTCAGCACCCCTTCTCCCGAAGTTACGGGGTCATTTTGCCGAGTTCCTTAACGAGAGTTCTCTCGCTCACCTGAGGCTACTCGCCTCGACTACCTGTGTCGGTTTGCGGTACGGGTAGAGTATGTTTAAACGCTAGAAGCTTTTCTTGGCAGTGTGACGTCACTAACTTCGCTACTAAACTTCGCTCCCCATCACAGCTCAATGTTATAGATATAAGCATTTAACTCATATCACACCTCACTGCTTAGACAGACTCTTCCAATCGTCTGCTTTAGTTAGCCTACTGCGTCCCTCCATCACTACATACTCTAGTACAGGAATATCAACCTGTTGTCCATCGGATACACCTTTCGGTCTCTCCTTAGGTCCCGACTAACCCAGGGCGGACGAGCCTTCCCCTGGAAACCTTAGTCTTACGGTGGACAGGATTCTCACCTGTCTTTCGCTACTCATACCGGCATTCTCACTTCTATGCGTTCCAGCACTCCTCACGGTACACCTTCTTCACACATAGAACGCTCTCCTACCATACCTATAAAGGTATCCACAGCTTCGGTAAATTGTTTTAGCCCCGGTACATTTTCGGCGCAGGGTCACTCGACTAGTGAGCTATTACGCACTCTTTGAATGAATAGCTGCTTCTAAGCTAACATCCTAGTTGTCTGTGCAACCCCACATCCTTTTCCACTTAACAATTATTTTGGGACCTTAGCTGGTGGTCTGGGCTGTTTCCCTTTCGACTACGGATCTTAGCACTCGCAGTCTGACTGCCGACCATAATTCATTGGCATTCGGAGTTTATCTGAGATTGGTAATCCGGGATGGACCCCTCACCCAAACAGTGCTCTACCTCCAAGAATCTTAATGTCGACGCTAGCCCTAAAGCTATTTCGGAGAGAACCAGCTATCTCCAAGTTCGTTTGGAATTTCTCCGCTACCCACAAGTCATCCAAGCACTTTTCAACGTGCCCTGGTTCGGTCCTCCAGTGCGTCTTACCGCACCTTCAACCTGCTCATGGGTAGGTCACATGGTTTCGGGTCTACGTCATGATACTAATTCGCCCTATTCAGACTCGGTTTCCCTACGGCTCCGTCTCTTCAACTTAACCTCGCATCATAACGTAACTCGCCGGTTCATTCTACAAAAGGCACGCTCTCACCCATTAACGGGCTCGAACTTGTTGTAGGCACACGGTTTCAGGTTCTATTTCACTCCCCTCCCGGGGTGCTTTTCACCTTTCCCTCACGGTACTGGTTCACTATCGGTCACTAGGGAGTATTTAGGGTTGGGAGATGGTCCTCCCAGATTCCGACGGGATTTCTCGTGTCCCGCCGTACTCAGGATACTGCTAGGTACAAAGACTATTTTAAATACGAGGCTATTACTCTCTTTGGCTGATCTTCCCAAATCATTCTTCTATAATCTTTGAGTCCACATTGCAGTCCTACAACCCCGAAGAGTAAACTCTTCGGTTTGCCCTTCTGCCGTTTCGCTCGCCGCTACTAAGGCAATCGCTTTTGCTTTCTCTTCCTGCAGCTACTTAGATGTTTCAGTTCACTGCGTCTTCCTCCTCACATCCTTAACAGATGCGGGTAACAGGTAGTACCTGTTGGGTTCCCCCATTCGGAAATCCCTGGATCATCGCTTACTTACAGCTACCCAAGGCATATCGTCGTTTGTCACGTCCTTCTTCGGCTCCTAGTGCCAAGGCATCCACCGTGCGCCCTTATTAACTTAACCTTATTTTTTGACCTTTCAGTCATAAACTCTTATTAATACTACAGCGTTTTCGGTTTATTTTCTTGTTACTATTTGATATAGATATTCAATTTTCAATGTGCATTACTTGGTGATCTCTCACCAATGGAGCCTAGCGGGATCGAACCGCTGACCTCCTGCGTGCAAAGCAGGCGCTCTCCCAGCTGAGCTAAGGCCCCACAAGACCTCTCAAGACTAAACAAGACCAATGCGCAGTTCCTTATCCTTAGAAAGGAGGTGATCCAGCCGCACCTTCCGATACGGCTACCTTGTTACGACTTCACCCCAATCATCTATCCCACCTTAGGCGGCTGGCTCCTTACGGTTACCTCACCGACTTCGGGTGTTACAAACTCTCGTGGTGTGACGGGCGGTGTGTACAAGGCCCGGGAACGTATTCACCGCGGCGTGCTGATCCGCGATTACTAGCGATTCCGACTTCATGTAGGCGAGTTGCAGCCTACAATCCGAACTGAGACTGGCTTTAAGAGATTAGCTTGCCGTCACCGGCTTGCGACTCGTTGTACCAGCCATTGTAGCACGTGTGTAGCCCAGGTCATAAGGGGCATGATGATTTGACGTCATCCCCACCTTCCTCCGGTTTATTACCGGCAGTCTCGCTAGAGTGCCCAACTGAATGATGGCAACTAACAATAGGGGTTGCGCTCGTTGCGGGACTTAACCCAACATCTCACGACACGAGCTGACGACAACCATGCACCACCTGTCACCTCTGTCCCGAAGGAAATCTCTATCTCTAGAGAGGTCAGAGGGATGTCAAGACCTGGTAAGGTTCTTCGCGTTGCTTCGAATTAAACCACATGCTCCACCGCTTGTGCGGGCCCCCGTCAATTCCTTTGAGTTTCAACCTTGCGGTCGTACTCCCCAGGCGGAGTGCTTAATGCGTTAGCTGCGGCACTAAACCCCGGAAAGGGTCTAACACCTAGCACTCATCGTTTACGGCGTGGACTACCAGGGTATCTAATCCTGTTTGCTCCCCACGCTTTCGAGCCTCAGCGTCAGTTACAAGCCAGAGAGCCGCTTTCGCCACCGGTGTTCCTCCATATATCTACGCATTTCACCGCTACACATGGAATTCCACTCTCCCCTCTTGCACTCAAGTTAAACAGTTTCCAAAGCGTACTATGGTTAAGCCACAGCCTTTAACTTCAGACTTATCTAACCGCCTGCGCTCGCTTTACGCCCAATAAATCCGGACAACGCTCGGGACCTACGTATTACCGCGGCTGCTGGCACGTAGTTAGCCGTCCCTTTCTGGTAAGATACCGTCACAGTGTGAACTTTCCACTCTCACACCCGTTCTTCTCTTACAACAGAGCTTTACGATCCGAAAACCTTCTTCACTCACGCGGCGTTGCTCGGTCAGACTTCCGTCCATTGCCGAAGATTCCCTACTGCTGCCTCCCGTAGGAGTCTGGGCCGTGTCTCAGTCCCAGTGTGGCCGATCACCCTCTCAGGTCGGCTATGTATCGTCGCCTTGGTGAGCCGTTACCCCACCAACTAGCTAATACAACGCAGGTCCATCTGGTAGTGATGCAATTGCACCTTTTAAGCAAATGTCATGCAACATCTACTGTTATGCGGTATTAGCTATCGTTTCCAATAGTTATCCCCCGCTACCAGGCAGGTTACCTACGCGTTACTCACCCGTTCGCAACTCATCCAGAGAAGCAAGCTCCTCCTTCAGCGTTCTACTTGCATGTATTAGGCACGCCGCCAGCGTTCGTCCTGAGCCAGGATCAAACTCTCATTAAAAGTTTGAGTTCTCACTCATTTCTGTCACTGACAGATTTATTGTTTTTTCATTGTTCAGTACTACAACCTTAGTTGTAGTGCCCTGCACATTGGTTCGTCTTGTTCAGTTTTCAAAGGTCTTTGTCACTCGCTTCTCTCAAGCGACAACTATATTAGTATATCACAGTCGCTTTCGCTTGTCAACACTTTTTTGAAACTTTTTTAAACTTTTTTTCATCAAGTGTTCTAACCGCAACATACCATAGTCCGTACGGGATTCGAACCCGTGTTACCGCCGTGAAAAGGCGGTGTCTTAACCCCTTGACCAACGGACCAGAGTTGTTATTTCCAACTCTTACTATTATACCGACTTTTTATTTTTTGTCAACTACTTTTTTAAACTTTTTTTACTTTTTTTGCATGAATTCCTAATGAGCACGGATGTCAAACTCTTTAAACACAATACGTAAGTCTCTTAACACTCTTTGACGCCCTCGGAAGCGTTCATCTCTTAAGACGCGTTCTAACTCTTCTTGTTGCTCTTTATTTTGTTTACTTCTATAATCTCTTAGTGTTTCATGAAAGAGATAATAATCGTCTAGCCAGAGTCCTCCCTCACTTATACGATGACTTATCTCACCCACTTCTTCATAAAGCTCTTTATCATATCTCCGTTTTTGACTTTCTTGTTTACGGAGATAGTCTAAAATTCGATTTCGAAACTTGGTTTTGAAATATTTACGTAAGCGTGGGATATCTTCTACAAGCCCTTCTTCTCTACTAATCAATTCATGTAGGCAAATCATCCCCTCTTGATCCCAGTCCGATAACTCCCACAAATGAAGGTAATATTCATTTCTACACTTGTATACAATTCCTTGGACTTCTTCATACATTTTTTTAAGCATAATCTTCCCCTTTCTGTGTACAGTCTAACAAATTCAAAAACACTTTTGGCACATTTCATCCATTCTGCACCCTTTAGCTCCTAAACTGCACAAAAAAAGAGAGGCCTTGCCTCTCTTTGGGTTATTTCTCGTCATTCATTTTTGACTTTACTTCATCATAGGATAGTGCATGTGATTCCTCTTCTACTGTTTCAGGCATCTTTCCTGTTTCATAAAGAGATTTAATTTGTGTACTATCCAATGTTTCGTATTTCAATAATGCTTCTGCAATCAACTTGTGAGTTTCACGATTTGACTGAATAATTTCAGCAGCTTTATTTCGTGCTTCATTCAATAATGAACGAACCTCTTCGTCAATTTCATAAGCTGTTTGTTCTGAAATTGATTTTTGAGTGCTTTGTGCACCAAACATGGCATGATTACCCTCATATTGTACCGGACCAAGTTTTTCACTCATACCGTACTCTGTAACCATTGCACGCGCCATTTGTGTCGCCTGTTCAAAGTCGTTTGAAGCTCCTGTAGTTTGGACATTAAAGATGATTTCTTCAGCTACACGTCCCCCCATTAAGCCAGCCAATTGCTCTTTCATATCTTCTTTAGATAGAAGCATTTGATCCTCTTTAGGAAGTGCAATCATGTATCCACCTGCACGGCCACGTGGTACAATTGTAACCTTATGGACAACGCGGGCATTCGATAAGACTAGACCAACAATGGTATGTCCTGCCTCATGATAGGCAACCAATTCACGTTCTTTTTGTGAAACTGTCTTATCTTTCTTAGAAGGACCAGCAATCACTCTATCTTCTGCTTCATCAATATCTGAAGCATCAATTATCGATTTATTACGACGAGCGGCAACCAAGGCTGCTTCATTCAATACATTCTCTAAATCAGCACCAACAAAACCTGGAGTTTGTTGAGCCACTAATTTCAAATCAACATCTTCTGCTAAAGGCTTATTCTTAGCATGAACTTTCAAGATTGCTTCACGACCTTTAACATCAGGACGGCCAACCAATACTTTTCTATCAAAACGTCCTGGACGCAAAAGGGCAGGGTCAAGTACATCTGAACGGTTTGTCGCAGCGATAACGATAATCCCTTCATTTCCCTCAAAACCGTCCATCTCAATCAAGAGTTGGTTCAAGGTTTGTTCACGTTCGTCATTACCTCCGCCAAGACCGACTCCACGTTGACGTCCAACAGCATCAATTTCATCAATAAAGATAATAGCTGGTGCTGCTTTTTTGGCATCTTCAAAAAGAGAACGAACACGACTAGCTCCAACTCCGACAAACATTTCTACAAAGTCAGAACCTGAGATACTAAAGAATGGAACACCTGCTTCTCCGGCTACTGCCTTAGCAAGCAAAGTTTTACCTGTTCCCGGAGGTCCCTCCAGAAGGACACCTGCTGGAATACGAGCCCCAAGTTTTGTAAATCGTTTTGGATCTTTTAAAAATTCAACAACTTCAACTAGTTCTTGTTTTTCTTCTTCAGCTCCAGCAACATCTGAAAATCTTACTTTAATATCTTCTTTATTTGCAGCTTTAGCCTTACTACGTCCAAAACTCATCGGGTTACGACTATTATTTCCTCCCATATTTCCCATCATAGAGAATAGGAAGAAGAATAGAATACCGAATGGCACAATGGATACAAGAATATTAATCCACATACCACTTGAACTTTCATGCTTAACAGTTACTTCTGCCTTATGGTCAGAAGCAAGCTTTTGCAATTCTGATACTGTAGTATCTGAAGGAAGAATAATACTTGAAAATTTCTCTACTGTTGTAGCAGAAGGAGAAAAGAACTGAATGCCTGTTTCTTCTTTACTTGTTTTAGGATTTTTATAAACACCTGAAACTTCGATAACACTGCCATTTGGTTGGTAAGTCAATTCTTTAACATTGTCATCGGTAATTTCTTTTACCAATTCTGTATAATTAATTTGCTCACTTTTCCCTGCAACACTACCTGTACTAAAATACTGATAACCTGTAACTAGGAGAAAAATAAGTAATAACCATAGAAAAGGATTTTTAATTAAACCATTATTTTGTTTTTTCATTAAAAATTGTTCTTTCTAATTTGAATACACTTCTTCTTTCAATACTCCAACATAAGGAAGGTTACGATAATTTTCTTTGTAGTCTAAACCATAACCTACTACAAACTCATTTGGGATAGTAAAGCAGGTATAGTCTGCCTCAATTTCTACAACACGTCCTTCTGGTTTGTCCAACAAGGTTGCAATGTTAACAGAAGCTGCTTCTCTTGCAATAAACATATCTCGCAAATTCTTCAAAGTTTGACCTGTATCGATGATATCTTCTACAAATAGAACATGTCTTCCTTTGATATCTTGAGTCACATCTTGTTTAATATTGATAACACCACTACTTGCTGTTCCACCATGGTAGCTAGAAACCATCATAAAGTCCATTTCAATATGTGTATCAATATGTTTAACCAATTCAGCCATAAAAGGAATAGATCCTTTTAAAATCCCAACTAAGATTGGATTTTTCCCTGCATAGTCTTTGGTTAATTGAGCACCTAATTTTTTAGCAGCTTCTGTAATTTCATCGTGTGAAACGAGGATTTTTTTAATATCGTTTTCTAACATTTTTTTACCTATCTATTTTTTCTATATAAAGTACAGTGTTCATTATATCATTTTTCGTGTTTTTACTCAAATTACTGGTCGCAATTCCCAAAATTGAGACAATTTCACCAAATTGCTCAATAATCAGAGCAGATTTTCGCTTTTCCATAGGGATTTTCAAATCAATAAATAGACGTCTGAGTTTTTTTCTATGCCCATTCTGAATCAAAACATCTCCTGTTTTTCGATGACGAATGTGTATGGATGTTTCGCGTGAAACAGGTACCTGCTGAATTAATTCACCTTCTAAAGGAAGTCCAAAGGAAAATAAATAACCTTGGTAAGATACCTGATTTTGATAGTGTAACACAAGTTCATCTTCCTTTTCATCAGACTGAGGACTGATTTTACAAATCCGAAACTGTTGATACTCTTTTACTAATTCATAACCATTTTTAAGCGGATGACGATACTGGCTTTTAGTTTTTAAAATTTGTCTAACTTCTTCAAACTGAGCTTTTGTAAGATTCAAATTTGGAAAACGATTCAGATAAGTTTGAAGTAAAACTCTTTGTGTCGACTCAGAGTAAGACAATAGCTGATCTAAATTTTCTACATCAATATTCTTTGATAATTCAGCTATTGCCAAATCATAATCTAAAATTTCATTGCCGATGCTTAAGATCGCATCTCTAAATCTAGGATTTTCTTTTTCTAATTCTGGTAAGTATGAGTTTCGAATACGATTGCGAAAATAATGATTTTTCTTATTTGATATATCTTCAAAATGAAAAATTGGTGAAAAGTCTTTTTTATGGAAATGCAAGAAGGGTCGAATAAGTTCTATCTCTCCGACTACTTGCTTCTCCTTAATTCCTGATAGATAGCGCAAACGAGTACCTCGAATCAAACGCATCAAAATCGTTTCCACCTGATCATCAGCATGGTGAGCAGTGACTAAAGCTGTCGCACCTGTCTTTTTCATGACCTCTTGAAAAAAATCATAACGAAAATTTCGTGCACGCGCTTCTGAAAATTCTCCTGAAAAATTGCTGATATAAATAGGAAGCTCTGCTTCAGCAGCCAACTTCCTTAATTCCTTTTCTTCCCAATCTGATTCTACTCTCTGCTTATGATTCACATGAGCTAGAATCAATTCAATTTCTAACTCTTTTTGATAAGTAGATAATACCTTAAATAGAAACATAGAATCTAACCCACCGGAAAGAGCTAGCACCACCTTAGTATGCTTTTTGAAATATCCCTTCTTGAGAAAATGATTTAAAAAATCTTGTTCCCTCATTTTAGAACCTCATAAACATCCTTGGATATCTGAGAAATTGTATCATAATCAGAATTCTTAGTGAAAATAGAAAGAATAAATGGAGAATCTGCGTAGACAACACCCGTATCATGCTTAAATTCGTCCGCATCCCCAATTTTATGAGCTACCTTCACAGAAACACCTTTGGCAATTCGCTGATTATCAAAATCTGTTTTAGTCAAAGACTCTAGCACAAATCCATTTTGATTATAAATAGCTTCCATGACCTTCCCGGCCATCTTGGAAGAAATCAATTTTTCTTTTGGATCCCAATCATCTCCCATAATGGCAGACATCTTGGATTTGAATGTGGCATCAGATTGGTTTGAAATGTAATAACCCAATATATTATGAGCTACATTATCAGATTCTTTAGATACTTTTGTGATTAAGTCCTTGAGAGAATACTCTTTATTATCCTCTTTTTTAGGAAGACTACCACTTCCCTCTGGTTTATAAGAACCTGGAAAATCATTGACTTCAGATACGTATTTTACAGTCGTATCTAACTGATAAAGACCCTCATTTATTTTTTCTTGCGCATAATAGAGATAAGGGAGTTTCAAAACACTAGCTGCATACATCTTTTCATCTTGATTGATACCAGCTTCTTTTCCAGTAGTCAGTTGCTTAACATAAATAGAGAATGAATCCTTCTGATATTTTTCCGATAACATTTCTTGGACCTTACTCATCCGATTGTCTTCTTCAGAAGTTGATTCCTTATCTACCCATCCAGCCTGATCAATATGTAAAAATTCTCTTCCTTCTACAAACATGGTCTTGTCGATTGATACTTGCGAATAAGCTGATAAGGATGATTTCACTTCTTTTAAATCATAAGGACTATTATACAGTTTAAAGTCAGATTCTAACCATACTTTTTTTATTGTTGGAGTTACCTCTGATTGATCATATAAAGATCGTTTGTCCGCAGCTATAAATTGATGATTTGATAGCTTAAATACCGGAATTCCTTGTTTATTTAAGCGCCACTCAGTTATTTGGAAACTTGTTTTGGGAGTCAATTTTCCAGATTCCACTACTAAATCTTCATTCGCATAAACAGGAACCTCTCCATAAACCATGGGAAAACTTAGCTTTTCTCTAAAATAAATACCAAAGTCAGATTGTGAAAGGTAATAAATTTCTTTCGAAGTATAGACGACTTCTTTTTCTGTGCTAACGACTTTTGAAATGGTCAAAAAACTTGGTAGCAACAAAATAATTAAGAATTTACGCATTCTTCCTTTCCTTTTCTTCTTGTAAACGCAATAATTGATTTTTATCAGCCAACTCTTCCAGCTTTTCATCTGATAAACTCAAAAATTGCTCAATTACGTCTAGTAAATTTTCCATTTTATCACCTTTGAAGCAAGTCAGGAATCGTATAAACTATTTCCCTCGACTTAGAATAATAGTACTTTGCTCGTGTATATTTGGCAGCATAATCCTCATCTTTCAACTTGGTAGCAAATGCTGTCTCCTTATCCTTTTCATCACTCAAGGTTTGATACTGAGTTTGCAAGTCTGCTAATTGCTGACGTCTTTGGAGTAATTGCTGATAGCTCTGCGCTAAATTAAAAGTTGGCAAGATAAATAATAGCATAATCAAAATCAATACCCACCCCATAAAACGATTCCGTTTTTGCCGTTCTTTCATCAGGTAGCGACGACGTTGATATTCATTTTGAATAAAAGAATTATTCAATTGTACAATATTTTTAGACATTTTCTTCTACCCGTGTTTCACTGATAATTTCATACATGCCTGCTGCATCTTCTTTTTTTGTGCTATCTTTCATCTCTAGTACTTTGACAAGTAGCAACTTATTTCCAAAACGAATTTCAACTTGGTCATTAACTTTCAAATCCGTTGAACTTTTGGCCAAGATTCCATTCACCTTGATTCTGCCTTTATCTGCTACTTCTTTTGCGACTGTACGACGCTTGATAATTCGCGATACTTTTAAATATTTGTCTAATCTCATCCTTATTACCTCAACTTATTATTGTACCATTTTTATCTATTTTATAGAAGAAAAATATCAAATGGAATTTTCTTTCTTAGACTCTTTTATCTCTAATAAACTTTCTCCAAAAATCAGCAGACCTTCTAAAATTTCATAATCTTTCTTATTTTGGACATCAAACACAAGCTCCATTAATCCCTTATTCTCAACGATACCTGCTTTTAAGTTCGTTGCGGATAAAGCTTTAAAATAATCTTGAGCTAAAAACAATCGTTGAGTGACTTTTTCAAATTGAACTGTAATTTTATTATCTTTTCTTTCCACACGTTGAACAAAGACCTTGTCCAAATATGACTTGACTAAACCAATCTCTAAAAGATAGGCTACTACATCTGGGTATTCTCCAAAACGGTCCATCAGCTCTTCTTGTAACTCCTCATAATTGACACGGTTGTCAATTTGACGAATTTTCTTGTAAATTTCAATCTTATGTCGTTGATCAGAAATATAAGTATCAGGAAGATAGGCATCAATTTGCAAAATCAACTCAGCATTCCCTTTGGTTCTTGTGTTAGTGTTAGCATTACCGTTTCGTTTAGCAATAGCTTCCTCTAATAACTGCGAATACAATTCAAAACCAACAGAATCAATGAAACCAGACTGGGATTTTCCTAAAAGATTTCCTGCTCCACGAATCGAAAGATCTCGCATCGCAATCTTAAATCCGGAGCCCAATTCTGTAAATCCTTTAATCGCTTCTAATCTCTTCTCAGATAATTCGCTAATTGATTTTTCTGGACGATACATGAGATAGGCATAAGCAATACGATTACTACGACCAACTCTTCCTCTTAACTGATACAAGGTTGACAAGCCCATATGGTCTGCATTTTCGATAAATAAGGTATTGGCATTTGGAATGTCCACCCCTGTCTCAATGATGGTAGTCGTCACCAAGATATCGTATTGTCCCTCAATAAAGTCTAGTAGAGTATTTTCCAACTGGATTTCACTCATTCGACCATGAACATAACCAATCGAAGCCTCTGGAATCAACTCCTGTAATTCTGAAACCTTCTGGTCAATTGTGTCAACTTTGTTGTAAAGGTAGTAAACTTGACCTCCACGCTCCATTTCACGCAAAACAGCATCACGAATGACACTCTCATTCTTTTCCAAAACATAGGTTTGCACTGGATAACGATTAGTCGGCGGAGTTTCAATAACAGACAAATCTCTGATTCCCAGCATAGACATATGGAGGGTACGAGGGATTGGCGTTGCTGTCAAGGTCAGGACATCCACTTGTTTCTTCAGTTCTTTCAAGGTTTCCTTATGCTTGACACCAAATCGCTGTTCCTCATCAATAATCATCAAGCCCAAATCAGCAAACACAACATCTTTTGACAAAACACGATGTGTTCCAATCAAAATATCAACTTGACCCTTTTTCAATTTTTCAAGTGTTTCAGTCTGCTCTTTTTTACTTCTAAAGCGACTCAATACATTAATATTAACTGCAAAATTTTGGAATCGTTCCTTAAAATTCGTATAGTGCTGTTGCGCTAAAACCGTCGTCGGAACTAAAACGACAACCTGTTTGTGATCATTGACTGCCTTAAAGGCTGCACGCATAGCAACTTCAGTCTTTCCAAAACCAACATCTCCAACTAAAAGTCGATCCATGGGATGAGAATCCTGCATATCCCTCTTGATTTCCTCAATACTACGCAGTTGATCATCCGTTTCAACATAAGGGAAGGCATCATCAAAAGCATGTTGATCCTCATCATCAGCTGAGAAAGCAAAGCCCTTCAACTGGCTGCGTTCAGAATAAAGTTTAATTAAATCGTCAGCTATATCCTCTACCTGGTTCTTAACTTTTTGCTTTGCTTGTTTGAAATGACCATCATTTAATTTATTTAGTTTAGGTGCTTTACCGTCACTTGAAACGTATTTGGAAAGTAGATGAATCTGTTCCACTGGGATAGAAATTTGATCACCATTTTGGTATTGGACGCTAACATAATCGCGGTGAATCCCTTTGATTTCAATGGTTTCAATTCCTAGGTATTGACCAATTCCATGAATGTGGTGAACAACATAGTCCCCTTTTTCAAGTTCATTATAATCTTTTAAGCGCTCTGCATTTGAAACATGTTGTCTTCGAAAACGACGTTTCAATTTCTTTTGAAAAATCTCATGTTCAGTAATCACCAGAATTTTTTCATCTACAAAATGAAAACCATGTCTGAGATTGCCCTCGATTAAGTTTACAGATTCTTTACAAATGCTTGACTTATTTCTGGAATCCAATTTAATCTGATATTCCTCTAACACATCCTCTAATGTTTTACTTCCCATTGAATTGCTAGACTGCAGAATAATGGTGTAATCCATTTTTTTATATCGTTCAATTTCTTCTTTTAGAAAAGAAAACTGATTGAAAAATTCCTGCATAGGATATTGATTGAATTGATAAATTTTGTCAAATTTAAGATTTCCTAAACCTTTTTGAAGATTAGAGAAAAAGGTCACTGGACTTTGTTTTTTATAGATTTGTTCAATATCAGCAAAATACTGCATATCAGAAAATGCTTTACTATTCTGTAATTCTTCTGTAAAGTATTTCGCTAATTCTCTTTCAAAGACTTCATACTGATTCATCAATTTTTGATAATCATCAAAGAATATTGGAGTATCTTTTTCAATATAATCAAAGACAGTCCATGTCTTATCATAGCACAAAGATAAAAACTTCCGAGAATCAGAATGAATTTGTTTTTGGTGAAAAATTGAAAGAATTTCTTCTAAGTATGATTTTAAAATAGGTGATAACGTTTTTGAAATTTGTTTTTCTAAAGCTGACTGACCTCTTTGATAATCCTTTTCTCTCAAAAGTATGTCGCTAGCTGGAAAGATTGTGAGTTCTGTCTGATTTTCTTTCGATAATTGTGTTTCTACTTCAAATGACCTAATACCATCAATTTCATCACCAAAAAACTCAATTCGGCAAGGTTCTAACTGGGATATTTCAAAAATATCTAAAATATCTCCTCGCAAACTAAATTCACCCTGAGTTTGTACTTGAGTAACTTTTCGATAGCCTATTTCCTTTAACTGATGGATAAGCGCGTGTTGGTCATATTCTTCACCAACTGTTATTTTTACAATACTATCTTTGAATATATTGGGAGACGGTAAAATCAATCGACTTGCTGCGATATTACAAACTAAAATCCCTTTCTTAGATGAATCAGTCAAAAAACGCAAGGCTTCAACCCGTGAAATGATTTTTTCTTGTGAAGACATCAAAAACTCTACCATAGGGGAGTCATCTACCAAAAATGGATAGACAAGTTCCTCACCCAAGATAGAGATAAGATCACTAACAAGTCCTTCTGCTTCTCCATAAGTTGACGTCAATAACACAATCTTATCTTCCTGTCTCAAACTACTAGCAATTGCTAAAGCTTTTGTAGAAGTTGACAAACCTAACATTAATTGTCTTTTTTTATCTGTTAAATTTTGATGCCATTTTTCGATCTGATCATTTTCTGAGAATAAATCTAATAAGGTCAACATTTATCCGTTATACCTCTGCATCGTTTTTTCAAAGTTTTTCTCTTGTAAATAGTAGTTTACAGAATCGTCAACTTTGTCAATAGACTGTAAAATACCAATATAATCATCCTTGTCAAAGGTACTCAAAACATGGTTAACAACTGACATGCCATTTTTAGGTCTTCCGATTCCAATTTTAACACGATTAAAGACCTGAGTTCCAATATGTTGAATAATAGACTTGATACCATTATGACCACCTGCGGATCCCTTTGCTCTTAAACGAATCTTTCCAACTTCCATGTCAAGATCATCGTAAATGATGAGTAAATCTTCAATATCCAAACCATAATAAGTCAATAAAGCATGAACCGCTTTTCCACTTTCATTCATAAATGTCGTTGGTTTGACAAGATAAATTTTTTCTCCATTTAGGAAAAAGGATGCTAGGTCAGCTTGAAATATCTTATCATGTGTAAAAGTGACATTCTGTTTCTTCGCTAGTTGGTCAATCAACATAAATCCAACATTGTGTTTTGTTTCAAAATATTTATCCCCTGGATTTCCTAATCCTACAAGTAATTTAGTCATTTATTTTTCCTTTCAAAAGCCAAAAGGGTTGGAATTTTTTTCCAACCTAATTGACACTATTTATTAAATTTTTAGACATTAAAGCGGAATTCCATGATATCGCCGTCTTGGACGATATATTCTTTACCTTCTTCACGCAAACGTCCAGCTTCTTTTACGGCCTTTTCAGATCCATATTTCACCAAATCATCATATGACATGGTTACTGCACGAATAAAGCCTTTTTCAAAGTCTGAGTGGATAATACCAGCTGCTTGAGGAGCCTTCATACCACGTTTGAAGGTCCAAGCGCGAACTTCTTTTTCACCAGCTGTGAAATAAGTTCCCAGTCCAAGCAAGTGGTAAGCTGCACGAGTCAACTTGTCAACGCCTGATTCTGTCAACCCAAGTGCTTCAAGAAACTCTTGCTTATCTTCGTCGTCTAACTCAGAAATTTCTTCCTCAGCACGCGCAGAAATAACGACTACTTCAGCATTTTCTGTCGCTGCAAATTCACGAATTTGTTTGACATAGTCGATAGAGTCAGGTTCTGAAACCACATCCTCGTCCACATTAGCAACATAAAGAACTGGTTTAGTTGTCAAAAGGAAGAGACCTTTGACAACTTTTTGTTCTTCATCTGTAAATTCAATAGTTCGAGCTGATTTTCCATCTTCAAGAACAGGTTTAATCTTTTGAAGAACATTAAATTCTGCTACAGATTCTTTATCTTTTTGCGTACGTGCCATCTTTTCTACACGCGCATATCGTTTGTTCACTGATTCTAAGTCAGCAAGAATCAATTCCAGATTAATTGTATCAATATCTGCAAGTGGATCTACAAAGGCGTCTTCACGTCCTTGCTCACGCATTACATTTTCATCATCAAAAGCACGAACTACATGAACAATCGCATCTACTTCACGGATATTAGCCAAGAATTTATTCCCTAGCCCTTCTCCTTTTGAAGCTCCTTTTACAATTCCTGCGATATCTGTAAATTCAAATGTTGTTGGAACTGTCTTTTTAGGAGTGATCATTTCAGTCAATTTTTGTAGGCGTTCATCTGGAACCTCAACCATTCCAACGTTTGGATCAATCGTCGCAAATGGATAGTTTGCAGCCTCTGCTCCTGCTTTTGTAATTGCATTAAATAGTGTTGATTTACCAACGTTTGGCAAACCAACGATACCTGCTGTTAAAGACATATTTTCTCATTCTCCGTTTTCATTTCAATCCCTAATATTATAACACAAAAAGGGAAAACTTGCTAACCCTCTAACTAAGGGGTCTTAGTCAATAATTTTATTCATTTTTCGATCAAAATCATAGCGCCCCATCATGACAACATGGTCACAATTGCTACATTTGATTTTGATATCTGCTCCTACACGTGTAATTTCCCAACGATTAGCTTTTTTTCCTGTTGACTTGATGGTGCAAGCATGTGGTTTTTTCATCTCAACAAAATTTCCAACTTGATACATACTACTCTCCTTTTCTTTTTCGATTATATCATAAAAGAGGCGAGCTAGGCTCAACCTCTTTCACTTAATTGGTACGAACTGGTGTAATGAGCTGCATGAAGTCTTCGTCAGTATCTGCTGGCACAAGAGTAAATGGACGAACAGCTGAGATAAAGCTAATGGTCACCTTTTCGCTATTTAAAGCTTTAAGAGAATCAATCAAGTAAGTTGGGTTGAAACTAATGGTCAAATCATCCCCAGTAACCTGGTCAGTATCGATTTCTTCGTTTACTTTACCAACTTCTGGAGAGTGAACATGGGCGCTAACAACCCCATCTTTAATTTCAAGTTTCACAGTACCATTTTGAGTCGCACTTGATAAAAGACGAGCACGTTCCATTGACTGGCGTAAGTTTACCACATCAAAAGTAATAGTAGTGTTAAAGTCTGTTGGAATCAAGCGATCTGTATCAGGGTAGTTTCCTTCTAGGAGACGAGTATAGAAGCTAATATTTTCGCTTCTAAAGAGGATTTGGTTATTGGCAAAGAAAATCTCTACAGTTTCGATATCATCTGTAAATACCGCTGAAAATTCGCGTAGAGAACGGCTCGGAATCACGACATCAAAATCATCACTATTTTTCTCAAGAGTTAATTTTTTCTGGCTTAGACGATGAGAGTCTGTTGCCACTGTTTTTAGCTCCTTATGCTGACTCAATACAAAATGAACACCTGTTAAAATTGGACGACTTTCTTGTGTACTTGCAGCAAATGCTGTTTCATTGATAATTTTCTTGAGTAATTTTGTTTCAAGAACCAAAGGAGTGCTTGCTGAAATTTCTTGGATTCGTGGATACTGTTCGCTATCTTTTCCTTTTAATGTAATTTCTGATTTGCCGCTGGTTAAAACAATTTGATTTTGTTCAATTTCTTTAAAATCAAGAGTCACATCAGGTAGGCTAGATACCACATTGATGAAGAAAGAAGCTTCAAGAAGGATCGAACCTAAAGAAGTAATTAATAGACCAGCATCTTCATTTTTTTGAGAAATAAAATTTTCAATTGAAATTTGACCATTTGAACCAATTAAAGTAACACCTTCATTGGTTACGTCAATTTTGACGGTTGATAAAATAGGAATAGCATTTTTAGAACTAATAGCTCTCTTAGTTGTATTCAATGCTTGTAGAAATAAATTTTTATTAATTGAAAAATGAATCATGGATTCTCCTTTATTTATTTTTAGTATTAGAAGGATAATAGTAATAATAGAGTCTGTGAAATCTGTGGAAAACAGACTTTAAACAAGTCATATCAAGTTTTTTGGCTTGTTTAAAAAATGTGGATAAAAAAGATAATAAAGTAAAAGTTTTCTACAAGTTATTTAATTTTCTTTTTGATGGATTCAATTTCTAAACGTAAATTATCGTCTTCATCAATCAAAGATTTAATTTTTGCATGGGCATGAATGACTGTTGTATGATCTTTTCCACCAAATTCCTTCCCAATTTTTGGAAGACTATTATCTGTTAGTTCTCTAGATAAATACATGGCTACTTGACGGGCCAAAACGATATTTTGAAGGCGTCTGCTTCCCTTCATTTCTTTGACGCTGACACCATAAAAGTTACCGACTTCATTTTGGATTTTATCAATTGGGATGACGAGCATTTGGCTAACATCTTGTTTGCGAGCTCTAATAGCTTCTGCAGCAATATCAATAGTGATATCCTTGATTTTTTTTACTCGGGCAATTAAAGTGATGTCGTTGATGGCTCCCTCAAGATCTCGAACATTTGAATCAAATTGCCCAGCTAGGTATTCTAGAGTATCACTTTGGAAATTGTAGCCTAAATGTTCCGTTTTACTTTGCAAAATGGCAATACGTGTTTCAAAGTCAGGGGGGGTGATAGTTTGTGTTAATCCCCAACTAAAGCGCGTGACAAGCCTCTCCTCGAGCCCTTCTAGATGTTTTGGACTACGATCACTGGTTAGGACAATCTGTTTTTGCTTGTCATGAAGGGCGTTAAAGGTATTGAAAAATTCTTCCTGAGTTGCAACTTTTTTTCCGCTGAGTGACTGGATATCATCGATTAACAAAAGATCAAGACTACGATAGGTTTTTTTAAATTTTTCCATTTCCCCAAGCCTTAAGTGATCAAGAAAGTCATTAATAAAGCTTTCAGCAGGTATGTATTTGACACGCGCATTTGGAATATTTTTTAGAATTTCATTTCCAATAGCGTTTAACAGATGAGTCTTACCAAGCCCAGGTCCTCCATAGATAAAAAGAGGATTATAGGTCAAGGCTAAATCTTCAGAGACGGCCAAAGCGGCTGATACTGCCCAAACATTTCCATCCCCTTGAATAAAATTATCAAAGGTATACTTTTCTTTTAACCCAGTATCCGAGTAAGGAATAGATGCTAACTTTGGACTATAATCATAAAGAGTTGAATTTGTAGCTTCTTCAACTTGTGAAATAGTCGTATCTTGAGGCCTGGTGAAAATATAGTGGGGAGTTATCTCAGCATCATAAATTTCAAATCCGGCAACTACAATAATATCTTTTAGTTGTTTTTCCCAGACCATTTCCATTTCAGATCGTGGTAAAAATATAGTGGCAACATTTTCCTCTACCTTGATGAGTTCAGCTTGAATAGCATAGAAATCATACATGGATCGAGTCAGTCTTTCTTGAGCAAATTCTAATATACGATTCCAAAATTGTTTTTCTTTCAATCCTTTCTCCTCCTTTACTATTTAAAAGTTTTATACTAGACCTATTTTACCATAGAGAACAAGAATTTTCCACAAGCTGTGAAAAATAATCCACAATGTTACCAAGTTTTATCCACAGGTTGGGGATAAAAGCAGAAGCTATTGATTTATTAAGCTTTTTATTGAAAAAAATAGTGGATAACCTTGTGAGATAAAAAAATAAAAGAACAGCCTTATTTCAGGCTGTTGATAATTCTACTGTATTCTTCTTGATTTGAAAAAGAAATAATGATTTTTCCACTATCTTTTTTAGACAGCTTAATCTCTACATCTAATCCGAGTAGTTTTTTTAACTGTTCTTCTTCATTTTGTATGAAATGATTCGTTTTTTGAAGTTTCTTTTGTTTTTTCTCTGTCAGAAGAGCTTCTAACTTCCTTACAGAAATGTCTTCTTCTATAATTCGTTGAAAGAAATAGTCTTGTTGTTCCTTATTCAACCCAACTAGAGAACGCGCATGAGCTTGTGATAGTTTGCCATTTTCTACTTCTGAGAGGATAGCATCTGGCAAGGAAAGCAAACGAATGGAGTTGCTGATATAAGGACGAGACTTGCCCATTTTATCTGCAATTTCAGCATGGGTAAATCCTTTCTCTACAAGAGATTCATAGGCGCGTGCTTCTTCTATTGGATTTAAATTTTCCCTCTGTAAATTTTCAATGATGGACTGGACCATCATCTCTTGATCTGAAAGCTGTTTAACAACAGCTGGGATAGACCTTAGACCAGCTAAAAGTGAAGCCCGATAGCGTCTTTCTCCTGCAAGGATTTCATAACCAATAACAGGAGATTGACGAACAATAATCGGTTGAATGAGCCCATTTTCTTTGATAGACTGTGCTAGTTCATGTAGTTTTTCTCCATCAAATTCTTTTCGAGGTTGATAGGGATTTTTTTGTATATCCGTGATAGAAATCATTTCAAATTTTTCCATGATTCTACACTAACACATCTTTTCTCTTATGTAAAGCTTTCTTTACATAGATGTCAATTAAGATTCTAAATCACCTGAACTCTTGTCAAGTTTAATAGATGTAGTTTCTTCTTTACCGTTACGATAGTAAGTTATCTTAATGGTGTCTCCGATAGAATGATTGTAAAGAGCACTTTGTAAGTCTGTTGATGAAGCAATCTCCTTGTCATCTACTTTTGTAATAACATCGTATTTTTCAAGGTGACCATTGGCAGGCATATTACTTTGCACAGAACGAACAACTACACCAGATGTTACATTGCTTGGAATATTCAGTCTTCTAATATCACTTGTATTAATATTTGAGAGATTGACCATTTGGATGCCCAAAGCTGGACGCGTCACTTTTCCGTTCTTTTCCAACTGTTCAATAATATTGATAGCATCATTTGCAGGGATTGCGAAACCAAGGCCTTCTACAGAGGTTCCTCCATTTGTGGCAATTTTACTTGAGGTAATTCCAATAACCTGCCCTTGAATATTGATCAGTGGGCCACCAGAGTTACCTGGATTAATAGCAGTATCAGTTTGGATGGCTTTTGTAGAAATGGCTTGTCCATCTTCAGATTTTAAAGATACATTTCGATTGAGACTAGATACAATACCCTGAGTGACAGTATTAGCATATTCAGAACCTAATGGGCTACCGATGGCAATGGCAGTTTCTCCTACGGTTAACTTGCTAGAATCACCAAACTCAGCTACTGTTGTCACTTTTTCTGAAGATATTTTGACGACAGCAATATCAGAGAAAGTATCAGCTCCGACAATTTCTCCAGGTACTTTAGTTCCATCTGACAAACGAATATCTACTTTGCTGGCGCCATTTATAACGTGATTGTTGGTGACGATGTAAGCTTCTTTATCATTCTTTTTATAAATAACTCCAGATCCTTCACTAGAGATTTGCTGAGAATCTGTGTCAGTATCATCATTACCAAATACGCTATTTTGTCTGTTTGCTGAATAAGTAATAACTGAAACGACAGCATCTTTTACTTTGTTAACAGCCTGTGTTGTTGAATTTTCGTTCTTATAGGCAGTTTGTGTAATAGTACTATTGTTGTTAGAGCTACTTACACCACTTTTTTGAGTTAGTTGAGTTATTGAAAAACTACCCAAGGCTCCACTAATAAAGCTAATGACGATAACGATTAATAATTGAAACCATTTTTTGTAAAATATTTTTAGATGTTTCATATTTGCCTCCATATGTTTGAAATTACTGAAAGTATAAACTGACTAGCTTAATTATAACTTAAATACAAAAGTTTTTCACAGATTGTGGATAACTTTCTAAAATCTGTGGTTTTCTCAGTTAAAATTAACCTTTTATTTTGTGAATAAGATGTGAAAAAATAAAGAATATGCTAGAATAGAGTCATGAAAATTAAAGTTGTAACAGTTGGGAAACTGAAAGAAAAGTATTTAAAAGATGGTATTGCAGAGTATTCAAAACGAATTTCTCGATTTGCTAAGCTTGAAATGATTGAGCTGGCAGATGAAAAAACACCAGATAGGGCTAGTGAGTCAGAAAATCAAAAGATTTTAGAAATAGAAGGTCAGAGAATTTTATCAAAAGTTAGTGATCGTGATTTTGTTATTGTGTTAGCCATTGAGGGGAAAACACTTTCTTCAGAAGAATTTAGTAAGCAGTTAGAAGAAGCTTCTATAAAAGGATTTTCTACTCTTACCTTTATTATTGGAGGGAGTTTAGGATTATCATCAGCTGTAAAAAAGAGAGCTAATCTTTCTGTTAGTTTTGGCCGTCTAACTTTGCCCCATCAGTTAATGAGACTAGTCCTTGTTGAACAAATCTATCGCGCTTTTACGATTCAGCAGGGCTCGCCCTATCATAAATAGAAAATTGACTTTTAATTGAATTTTTGGTAGAATAATTGTATTAGGTCTCATAGCTCAGCTGGATAGAGCATTCGCCTTCTAAGCGAACGGTCGCAGGTTCGAATCCTGCTGGGATCAATATAGTAGCAAAGCTGGGAATTTTCCCGGCTTTTTTCTTAAAAAAGTACACTTGAGGAGAAAAAAATGACAGTTGAGAGAATTTTATCTAAAACGAAATTCCATTTTGTATAATGGTTTTTGTAAGTTAGCTTACAAGAAAAAACATTTTAGGAGATTTTATTATGAAAAACACAGTTAAATTGGAACAGTTTGTAGCCTTGAAGGAAAAAGACTTGCAGGAGATTAAAGGTGGGGAGATGAGACTGCCAAAAATCCTCCGTGATTTTATTTTCCCAAGAAAAAAGTAATAAAATAAGGGGAAAGAGTAATGAATTTATTTGGATTTGGGACAGTTATTGGTCATTTTTTAATTATTAGTCACAGTTACCGTTTAATTTGTAAAGGTCAAATAAAATCAAAGGAACTATATTTTTTTGGTATCTATACATTACTAGTAGAAGCAGTACTTGAACTTTCCTTTTATCTTCTATATTTAGATGAAATAGTGATTGAAAGATTTTTATTTCCTTTGGGCTTATATTCCTATTTTCGATGGATTAAACAGTATGAGAGGGATAGAGGACTATTCCTAAGTTTACTACTATCTCTTTTATATGAGAGCACTCATAACTTTCTGTCCGTAACTTTCTCCTCTATAACAGGAGATAACTTTGTTTCACAATATCATGACCCATTCTTTTTCGTTGTAACGGTGTTGACCTATTTTGTTGTCTTAAAAATCATTCATTATTTCCATTTGGAACTATCCTATTTTGACAAAGACTACCTCTATCCTTTCTTGAAAAAAGTATTTTTTGCTTTACTACTGCTCCATATTGTATCTTTCGTTTCAGATATGGTAAGTACGATTAAACATTTGAATAGTTTTGGAAGTATTTTATCATCTATTGTCTTTATTTCTCTACTTTTGACCTTTTTTGCAATGAATTCGCATAAAGAACAAATGGAGAAAGAGATTGCTTTGAAGCAGAAGAAATTTGAACAGAAACATTTACAGAATTATACAGATGAAATTGTCGGTCTATATAATGAAATTCGTGGTTTTCGACATGATTATGCTGGGATGCTTGTCAGTATGCAGATGGCAATTGACAGTGGTGATTTACAGGAAATTGACAGAATTTACAATGAAGTTTTGGTCAAAGCCAATCATAAACTGCGTTCAGATAAGTACACTTACTTTGATTTGAACAACATAGAAGATTCAGCTTTACGAAGTTTGGTTGCACAGTCAATTGTCTATGCTCGAAATAATGGTGTAGAGTTTACACTGGAAGTAAAAGATATAATTACTAGACTACCAATAGACTTGCTGGATTTAGTTCGTATTATGAGTGTTTTATTGAACAATGCTGTGGAAGGATCGGCTGATAGTTATAAAAAACAGATGGAAGTAGCAGTTATTAAGATGGAAACTGAAACAGTGATTGTGATTCAGAATTCATGTAAAATGACGATGACTCCTTCAGGAGACCTATTTGCTTTAGGATTCTCTACTAAGGGAAGAAATCGTGGAGTCGGATTAAATAATGTGAAAGAACTACTGGATAAGTACAACAATATTATTTTAGAAACAGAGATGGAAGGCAGTACATTTAGACAAATTATTAGATTTAAGAGGGAATTTGAATGAAAGTTTTAATTTTAGAGGATGTTATTGAACATCAAGTGAGACTAGAAAGAATATTGGATGAAATTTCGAAAGAATCGAATATTCCAATATCATACAAGACAACGGGAAAAGTCCGTGAATTTGAAGAATACATTGAAAACGATGAAGTAAATCAGCTTTATTTCCTAGATATCGATATTCATGGGATTGAAAAAAAGGGATTTGAAGTGGCTCAACTCATTCGTCATTACAATCCTTATGCCATTATCGTCTTTATTACCAGTCGATCAGAGTTTGCGACTCTCACCTATAAATACCAGGTATCAGCCTTAGATTTTGTTGATAAGGATATCAATGATGAGATGTTTAAGAAGAGAATTGAGCAAAATATTTTCTACACGAAGAGTATGTTACTTGAAAATGAAGATGTGGTGGATTATTTTGACTACAATTACAAGGGAAATGATTTAAAAATTCCTTACCATGATATTTTGTATATTGAAACGACAGGGGTCTCTCATAAATTACGCATTATTGGTAAGAATTTTGCAAAAGAGTTTTACGGTACCATGACAGATATTCAGGAAAAGGACAAACATACCCAACGATTTTATTCTCCTCATAAGTCATTTTTGGTAAATATAGGCAATATTAGAGAAATTGACCGAAAGAATCTAGAAGTTGTTTTCTATGAAGATCATCGCTGTCCTATTTCAAGGTTAAAAATTAGAAAATTGAAAGATATTTTAGAGAAAAAATCTCAAAAGTGATTGACAATTAGTAAGAAATTGATATAATGGTTATATCTGCTACAGATAGAAGGTCCGTTGGTCAAGGGGTTAAGACACCGCCTTTTCACGGCGGTAACACGGGTTCGAATCCCGTACGGACTATTTTATCCGCCATAGCTCAGTTGGTAGTAGCGCATGACTGTTAATCATGATGTCGTAGGTTCGAGTCCTACTGGCGGAGTATAGATAAAAGGGAACACAGTTGTGTTCCTCTTTTTGTATCAATTTGTATCACCAAGCATCTTCATAAGGAAGTCTGTTATTTCTTGAGGACTTTCTTTTTTTCCATGTGCAATCCAAGTTTGACAGACACCAAAAAGTGCATGAGTTAGATAGATGCTACTATATTCTAATTCAGTGGTATTGAGATTCAGTTGCATAAAGCGTTTTTGTAAATCTGTGCTGAGCATGATATGAAGTTTATTTCTTAAGAAATTTTGGATTTCTTTGGTCCCATTTTCAGAAAGAAGGGCAGCCAGAAGTGGTTCTGACTCTAGATATTCAAATACTTCTAAAATAGCATCTCTTTTGTGATGAGCATGTTTTTGAAAAATATATTCAAATGTATGAAATAGCTTGATTTGATAGTGCTCGATCATATCATACTTATCCTTATAGTGAGTATAGAAGCTGGAACGACTAATTCCGGCTTTTTCTGCTAACTTGACAGTAGAAATTTGATCAAATGGTTGTTCCATGAGTAATTGTACCATAGCATTTTCAATAGTTCGCTTTGTTTTTAAGCGTTTGTTACTTTCTTGCATATTTCCTCCTTGTAAACAAATTAGACTATGTGTCTAAAAATAGATTTTTTATCTTGTAATTTAGATTTTTTATTGTATAATCTATTATATCAAAATTTTAGACAATATGTTTAAGAAAGGAGAAACTATGTTTAAAGAATGGAAAGCAATTTTTAAAAAACCAACCTTTATTATTGTCATGATAGGGATTTCTCTTATTCCAGCTCTGTACAATATCATATTTTTGTCCTCAATGTGGGATCCATATGGGCAATTGTCTGACTTACCTGTGGCAGTTGTTAATAATGATAAAGAGGCTTCCTATAATGGTAATAGCATGTCTATAGGAAAAGACATGGTGTCCAATTTAAAAGAAAATAAAACCTTGGATTTTCATTTCGTGGATGAAGATGAAGGAAAGAAGGGATTGGAAGATGGCGATTACTATATGGTAGTGACTTTACCCAGTGATTTATCTGAAAAAGCAGCTTCTATTTTAACGGATCATCCAGAGCAAATGCAAATTGATTATCAGACTTCAAGTGGTCATAGCTTTATTGCCAGCAAGATGAGCGATTCTGCGATGACACAATTGAAGCAGAATGTTTCTACCAATGTAACTGAGACCTATACTAAAGCTTTATTTAACAAGATGGTCGAATTAAAAGATGGTATGAGTCAAGCAGCTTCTGGTAGTGAAAAATTAACTGATGGAGCGAATCAATTAGTGACAGGAAGTCAAACATTAACTACCAACCTGCACTCTTTAGCAGATTCAAGTTTAACATTTTCAAATGGAACGGAGCAGTTTACTAAAGGATTATCTGCTTATGTTTCTGGTGTCGAACAACTTCATCTTGGCTTAGGAAATTTTAATAGTGGTTTAGTTACATATACTGGTGCAGTGAGTCAATTAGATAGCGGATTAGGTCAATTATCTTCTAAAAGTCCTGAATTAGTAAGGGGAATCAATCAGTTATATACTGGTGTAGAGTCCTATACTGGCGGTGTTTCTCAGCTTAATGCTGGTCTTAATCAATTTTCATCTGGTGTTAGTGCCTACACCAATGGAGTGGGAAGTCTTGCAATAGGTGCTAATCAGCTATCCAATCAATCAGCTACACTTCGAATGGGGGTGGAGCAATTAAGTGAAGGGATTCAACAACTTTCTAGCAAGTTATATGCTTCGTCTGGGAAAAAAGATCAAATTAATCAATTATCTTCTGGTCTGAATCGGTTAAATCAAGTTATTCAAAATATTGATGTTGGAGATACAAAACAATTAGATTCTGTTTTATCAAGTATAGTATCTCTTTCTAATCAAATGTTAGCAAGTGCTCAGTCTGAAAAAGCAACTACATTAGCCAATATTCAATCGACAGCAGCTTATCAATCATTGACAAGTGAGCAACAAGCTGAAATAAGTGCTTCTGTATCTCAAAATTCGACTGATAGTATTCAATCGGCTCAGTCAATTGTAGCTTTAGTACAAGGTTTACAGGGAAGTTTAGAAAACTTACAAAATCAATCTTCTAATCTTTCGATTTTAAAAAATCAAGCTAATCAAGTATTACCGCTTGCTTCTACTTCTTTGACAGGATTGTCAAGTGGATTAACAGAGATACAAGGAGCTGTTACTAGCAAATTAGTTCCTGACAGTCAGTCGATTGCATTAGGTGTAAAGGCATATACTATAGGTGTTGATAAAGTTTCTCAGGGCGCAAGTCAACTAAGTGAAAAAAATGCCACCTTGACAGGTAGTTTGGATCAACTAGTTTCAGGCTCAAACACCTTGACACAAAAATCTTCTAACTTGACAGCAGGAGTTGGTCAATTAGTTGAAAAAACTCCAGAATTAGTGTCTGGTATTGAAAAATTATCAACTGGCTCTAACCAATTGAATCAAAAGAGTCAAGAATTGATAGCAGGAGTTGATAAATTGCAGTCAGGCTCTAGCCAACTAGCTGACAAATCTAGTCAGTTAATTTCAGGTGCTTCTCAATTAGAAAGTGGAGCTAATAAATTGGCAGATGGATCTGGGAAACTTGCAGAAGGTGGAACAAAGTTAACTTCTGGATTGGAAGGTTTACAGACAGGAGTTGTTTCTTTAGGACAAGGACTAAGTAATGCTAGTGATCAACTTAAATCAGCATCAACAGAATCTAAAAATGCAGAGATTTTGTCAAATCCACTCAATCTTTCCAAAACAGACAATGACCAAGTTCCTGTAAATGGAATCGCAATGGCTCCTTATATGATATCAGTTGCTCTCTTTGTTGCAGCAATATCAACGAATATGATCTTTGCGAAGTTGCCTTCAGGACGTCATCCAGAGAGTCGTTGGGCTTGGTTGAAATCTCGAACTGAAATAAATGGTATTATAGCTGTTTTGTCAGGAATTTTGGTATATGGAGGAGTTCATCTTATTGGTCTAACGGCTAATCATGAGATGAGAACATTTATTCTCATTATCCTAACAAGTTTAGTATTCATGTCCATGGTGACCGCTTTAACAACATGGAATAGCCGTATAGGAGCTTTCTTCTCTCTTATCTTGCTTTTATTACAGTTAGCATCAAGTGCAGGTACTTACCCACTTGCTTTGACAAATGATTTCTTTAGAGCCATTAATCCTTGGTTACCAATGAGTTATTCAGTTTCGGGATTACGACAAACAATCTCTATGACAGGAAATATTCATCATCAAGTCATTTTCCTTGCCGTTATATTAGTACTATTTATTTGTTTAGGTATGCTAGCCTATCAACCTAAGAAAATGGAAGAAGATTAAAAAAATCGACCAACTGGTCGATTTTTTTATGTCTTAGATGATTTTCGTTTGTGATTATAGATTCCAAATAGTAAAAGAGAAGTAAAGGAACAGATTGCTCCAGTAATAAAACCATTGGGAATAAAGGAAAGTGTAATAGTTCCTTTTCCCTTAGGAACGTCAACTTTCATAAAGCCAGTTTGAGCTTGTTTCATTTCTATTTTCTTACCATCTTGGTAGGCAGACCAACCTTTGTCATAAGGAATGGTGAAGAAAATCGACGTATCTTGTTTGACATCATATGTAGCAAAGACCTTGTTTTTAGAAGTTGATACTGTGACAGGTTGTTCTTTAATTTTTTGAATTGCCTCGGTAAAAGTTTTGGTATCTAAACGATAGAAGGTAGGAGATTCAAATGATACCTGTGAATTTCCAGGGAAACTAACATTAATATTGAAAGTTTTTTTCTCTTTAGTATAGCCTAGATTAAAGAAGGAGAAGACATTATCAGTTGTAAAAGTTTTCTTTTCCCCATTTACAAGGATGTCAACCTTTTTTTGTTTGTCATTAGAAAAGTGAAGGTTTGTGAAAGAAAGATAAACTTGACTGTTTTCTGGCACTTCAATTTGATACTGGATTTCTGCATCCTCATTTGAAGAACTTGTAACACTAATCAAATCATTAGTATTTTCTGTTTTGTCATAAGGGATTGGAGAAAAATAATCAAAATCGACGTTAGCAAGTTGATTTAAAAACGAGGCTTGATTATCCAAAGTGTGTTCATTGAACTTGACATCATTGTAAACAGATTGACTAGCAAATGCAATCGGAAGAGAGTATTGATTTTCATATAGGGTAAGATTATCTTTTTGATAGATATCTTTAAAACCATACTTATCAATAGGACTGTCTGAGATATTGTACTGGATACCAAATAAACTATCAGCCAAAATACTATTATTTGCATAGCGGAGATTGAGATTAGTCCCAGAGGATTTAAACCCAAGTTTATCCAAAGTAGAGCTTGCTGAACGATTTCGAACAGATGAAAATTGAGATATTCCATTGTAGTTGAATTTCATACTGTCATTTCCTGTCTGAGTCTCTAGTTTCTCAGTACGAGTAAATTTATTTCCAATATATGTTGAGAAAGATTCCATAGCTGGGATATCTCGATTATATGCACTTCGAGAAGCAAAGCCCCATTCTTTAGCAATTCCGTCCATTTGAGATGAAGAATTTAAGCTTATTTCAACTATTATAAATAAAGAGATTAGAATGGTAAACAGATTCACAGAGATAAAATTTTTGATAACTGCAAGGAGTAAAAGAGAATAGACAACCAAAAATTCAAGAGTCAGCAGAATATTCAAATCTGTTAAAAAAGAATAATGTGATTTGAGATAGATGGTAGCTAAAAATCCTGTTACTAGAAGAAAAAGCGAAACTAAAAAATTCCAGACTTTAAGTTCTTTCAGACGCTTTAAGACTTCTGCTGCTGTGTAAATTAACAAGGTAGAGAAAATCCAAGCATAGCGATGTAAAAACATGTTTGGAGTATGCATACCTTGCCAAAATAAATCAAGAGCTTCTATATAAAAGCTGGCAATTAGAAATGTAAAGAAGATTGCATAGATAAGTTTCACGTGAAACTTAATAGATTTCAGCGTAAAAAATAAAATGGTCAAAATAAAGGGAAGTAGTCCAACAAAAATCATTGGGATGGCCCCATACTTTGTTGTGTCAAAGGAACCGATGAATTGCTTAGCAAAGAGATCAAGATACCAGCTACTTTCAGTTTGAAACTTTGTAACTTCAGTTAATTTTTCTCCATGTGTCTGTAAATCAAATAGAGTAGGAAGAGTCAGAATCAAACTAGCCATACCAGCTAAAACGGAGGTGATTATGAAATCAAGAAAAGATGATTTTCGAGTCTTAAAGTCCCAAGAAATTTGACAGAGATACCAGAAAATAACAAACAATGCTGTCATATAGCCAAAATAATAGTTTTGGATAAATAAGATTGACAGACTTGTAAAGTACAATAGGAATTTCTTTTCAGTTATCAGTAGCTGTAAACCAGTTATAATCAAAGGAATCAAGATAAAAACATCTAGCCAGGTTTTTATCTCTAATTGACTGACAGTGAAACTCATCAGAACATAGGAAGTAGATAAAGCTAGTTTTAAAGGCTTAGGAATCGATTGAAATAATTTATTTAAACTAAAGTAAGTTGACAAACCAATCAATCCAAATTTTAAGAGAGTTGTCAGATAGACAGCATCTGGCATATTAGTTAGATCAAAAAAGTAAACTAGTGGTGAAAGGAAACTACCCAAGTAATAACTAGATAGGGCATAGAAATTCAATCCGAGGCCACTTGTAAAGGTGTAGAACAAACTACCATTTCCATGTAGGATATTTCTTAGAGCTATATCAAAAATAACGTATTGATGAAACCCATCTCCTAATAGTGGAGATGTATCGCTATTCCAGTAGATACCTTGAGATAGATATACTCCTATCATAATGATTATGGGAATGATGAAAGAAACAAAATAGGTCCAATATGTTTTAAAAAATAATTTCATGTTACCTCATAAAATGTTAGAAAACTCAGCTGGTTAACCCAACTGAGTTTTGAATTTTTTTAGTCTTTCCAAAGTTCTTTAACTTTTGCTTGTACTTCTGCATTTTCTAGGAATTCATCATAGGTTTCATCGATACGGTCAATGACGCCATTTTTAGACAAGACAATGATATGGTTAGCTAGAGTTTGAATAAACTCGTGGTCATGACTGGCAAAGATGATTGATTCTTTAAAGTTTTTCAATCCATCGTTCAAGCTTGAGATAGATTCTAAGTCCAAGTGATTGGTTGGATCATCGAGGACAAGAACATTTGATTTTAAGAGCATGAGTTTTGAAAGCATGACACGAACTTTTTCCCCCCCTGACAAGACGTTGACAGGTTTGTTAACCTCATCTCCAGAGAAGAGCATACGGCCGAGGAAGCCACGTAGGAAAGTATTGTCATCTTCTTCTTTACTTGCGAATTGACGCAACCAGTCAAGAATTGATTCTCCCCCTGCGAAATCAGCTGAGTTATCTTTTGGCAGGTAAGATTGACTAGTGGTCACTCCCCATTTGACAGTTCCTTCATAGTCAATGTCTCCCATGATTGCACGAATTAATGCAGTCGTTTGGATGTCATTTTGTCCAATAAGCGCTGTCTTATCACCTGGACGCAAGATAAAGCTGATATTATCTAAAATAGTCTCACCATCAATCTTTACAGTTAGATTTTCTACTGTCAAGAGATCATTACCGATTTCACGCTCTGCTTTAAAGTTGATAAATGGATATTTACGACTAGATGGTACAATTTCTTCAAGTTCAATCTTATCAAGCATTTTCTTACGTGATGTTGCTTGCCTTGATTTAGAAGCATTAGCAGAGAAACGAGCAACGAATTCCTGCAATTGTTTAATTTTTTCTTCTGCTTTAGCATTACGGTCTGCTAGCAATTTAGCAGCGAGCTCAGAAGATTCCTTCCAGAAGTCGTAGTTTCCGACATAGAGTTTGATTTTTCCAAAGTCAAGGTCGGCCATGTGAGTACATACTTTGTTTAAGAAGTGACGGTCGTGGGATACTACGATAACGGTGTTATCAAAGTCAATCAAGAAGTCTTCTAACCAAGTAATAGATTGGATGTCTAAACCGTTGGTAGGCTCGTCCAAGAGAAGAACATCTGGTTTACCAAAAAGTGCTTTGGCGAGGAGAACTTTTACTTTTTCACCGTTGGCCAATTCGCTCATGTTTTGATAGTGCAATTCTTCTGGAATGTTTAGGTTTTGAAGTAGTTGAGAGGCTTCGCTTTCTGCTTCCCAGCCTCCAAGCTCGGCAAACTCTCCTTCGAGTTCGGCAGCACGCACTCCATCCTCATCTGAGAAATCTTCCTTCATGTAGATAGCATCTTTCTCTTTCATGATGCTATAAAGTTTTTCATTTCCCATGATAACGACATCAATGGCACGTTCATCTTCATAGTCAAAGTGATTTTGACGAAGAACGGAGAGACGTTCATCTGGACCAAGAGAGATGTGACCAGTAGTAGGTTCGATATCTCCGGCTAAAATTTTTAAAAAGGTTGATTTTCCGGCACCATTAGCACCGATTAATCCGTAAGTATTTCCTTCTGTAAATTTGATATTGACATCATCAAAAAGTTTGCGATCACTAAAACGTAGTGAAACATCAGATACTGTAAGCAATGTTTTTCTCCTATATGTGTAATATATTTATTCTACTAGAAAATACGGAAATATTCAAATTTTTATCTGTCAATTTTATGTAAATTACATTTACAGCATACTTTACACAAATCCGTAAATAGCAAGGCTGATTTATTTTGATAAATTACGGTTATTTCATTAAAAAAATGCTATAATTGAAGGGACTATATCGAAGGAGAATAAAATGACTAAACCCATTATTTTAACAGGAGACCGTCCAACAGGAAAATTGCATATTGGACATTATGTTGGAAGTCTCAAAAATCGAGTATTATTACAGGAAGAGGATAAGTATGATATGTTTGTGTTCTTGGCTGACCAACAAGCCTTGACAGATCATGCCAAAGATCCTCAAACCATTGTAGAGTCTATCGGAAATGTGGCTTTGGATTATCTTGCAGTTGGATTGGATCCAAGTAAATCAACTATCTTTATTCAAAGCCAGATTCCAGAGTTGGCTGAGTTGTCTATGTATTATATGAATCTGGTTTCATTAGCACGTTTGGAGCGCAATCCAACTGTCAAGACAGAAATTGCTCAGAAAGGATTTGGAGAAAGCATTCCGACAGGATTCTTGGTCTATCCAATAGCTCAAGCAGCTGACATCACAGCCTTTAAGGCCAATTATGTTCCTGTTGGGACAGATCAGAAACCAATGATTGAGCAAACTCGTGAGATTGTTCGTTCTTTTAACAATGCATATAATTGTGATGTCTTGGTGGAACCGGAAGGTATTTATCCAGAAAATGAGAGAGCAGGGCGTTTACCTGGTTTAGATGGAAATGCTAAAATGTCTAAATCACTCAATAACGGTATTTATTTAGCTGATGATGCGGATACTTTGCGTAAAAAAGTGATGAGTATGTATACAGATCCAGATCATATCCGCGTTGAGGATCCAGGTAAAATTGAAGGAAATATGGTTTTCCATTATCTAGATGTTTTTGGTCGTCCAGAAGATACTCAAGAAATTGCTGACATGAAAGAACATTATCAACGAGGTGGTCTTGGTGATGTGAAGACCAAGCGTTATCTACTTGAAATATTAGAACGTGAACTTGGTCCTATTCGTGAGCGCCGTATTGAATTTGCTAAGGATATGGGAGAAGTTTATAATATGCTTCAAAAAGGTAGTGAAAGAGCGCGTGAAGTTGCAGGTCAAACCCTATCTGAGGTTAAAGGAGCAATGGGACTTCACTACTTTAACTAGGCTTATTTTACAAGAAACTATCATTTCTATCTCGAAGAAAAGATAGTTTTTTATTTACCCCTGTAACATTTGACAAATTTTTATAGAATGGTATGATAGATACAATATAAAAAGAGTCAAGCTCAAAAAGAAAGAAAAGAGGAAACTTCGAATGTCTAATTGGGACACTAAATTTTTGAAAAAAGGTTTTACCTTTGATGATGTATTGCTTATTCCAGCTGAAAGTCATGTGTTGCCTAACGATGCAGATTTAACAACTAAATTGGCAGATAATCTGACTTTAAATATCCCAATTATTACCGCTGCCATGGACACAGTTACAGAGAGTCAAATGGCCATTGCTATTGCTCGTGCAGGCGGTCTCGGAGTTATCCATAAAAACATGTCAATTGCTCAACAAGCAGACGAGGTTCGTAAGGTAAAACGTTCTGAAAATGGAGTTATTATTGATCCGTTCTTTTTGACACCTGAACATACAATTGCTGAAGCAGATGAGCTTATGGGTCGTTACCGCATTAGTGGTGTTCCAGTTGTTGAAACACTTGAAAATCGTAAATTGGTTGGTATTTTGACAAACCGAGATCTTCGTTTTATTTCAGACTATAACCAACCAATCTCAAACCATATGACTAGTGAAAATCTTGTTACTGCTCCTGTGGGTACAGACCTTGCAACAGCTGAGAGTATTCTTCAAGAACACCGTATTGAAAAACTTCCGTTGGTAGATGAAGAAGGCCGTCTTTCTGGTTTGATTACTATCAAAGATATTGAAAAAGTTATTGAGTTCCCAAATGCTGCTAAAGATGAGTTTGGTCGTCTTCTAGTTGCAGGTGCAGTAGGTGTTACTTCAGATACTTTTGAACGTGCAGAAGCTCTTTTTGAGGCAGGAGCGGATGCGATTGTTATTGATACTGCGCATGGTCATTCTGCAGGTGTCTTGCGTAAAATTGCTGAGATTCGTTCTCATTTCCCAGATCGTACTTTGATTGCTGGAAATATTGCTACTGCTGAAGGTGCACGTGCCCTTTATGAAGCAGGTGTAGATGTTGTCAAGGTTGGGATTGGACCAGGTTCTATCTGTACTACTCGTGTGATTGCTGGTGTTGGTGTTCCACAAGTAACAGCTATCTATGATGCTGCAGCTGTTGCGCGTGAATATGGTAAAACGATCATTGCTGACGGTGGAATCAAGTATTCTGGAGATATTGTAAAAGCCCTTGCTGCAGGTGGAAATGCAGTTATGCTTGGATCAATGTTTGCTGGAACAGACGAAGCACCAGGTGAAACTGAAATCTTCCAAGGACGTAAGTTTAAGACTTACCGTGGTATGGGATCAATTGCTGCTATGAAGAAAGGTTCAAGCGATCGTTACTTCCAAGGTTCTGTTAATGAAGCAAACAAACTTGTTCCAGAAGGAATTGAAGGTCGTGTTGCTTATAAAGGTGCTGCAGCTGATATTGTCTTCCAAATGATTGGAGGTATTCGCTCTGGTATGGGTTACTGTGGTGCAGCTAACCTTAAAGAACTACACGATAATGCTCAATTTATTGAAATGTCTGGTGCTGGTTTGAAAGAAAGCCACCCTCATGATGTACAAATTACTAATGAGGCACCAAATTATTCTATGTAAAAAACAATCAAAAGAACTCCTGCGAAAACAGGAGTTCTTTTACAATGTTGTCAATTGTAATTTACAGAAACTTTACCATCCTGAATAGTGAAGATACTTAGATTTTCTGGCAGATTTTGAAGATGGTCTAAGCTTGTTGTTGTGATAAAGGTTTGGATTGAATGAGAAATCGTTTCTAATAATTTTAGTTGTCTAGTGTTGTCAAGTTCGCTCATAACATCGTCAAGTAATAATATCGGAGATTCTGTAGTAATACTTTCCATTAACTCGATCTCTGCTAATTTTATCGAGAGGACGAGACTACGATGTTGGCCTTGACTTCCGAAACTAGCATCCATCCCATTTATATAAAAAGAAATGTCATCTCGATGAGGACCGACACCAGTATTCTTTTTAAATAAATCTCTGGATCTACTTTTTTCTAAAGCAATTTTGAAAGATTCTGATAAGTCTTCCTTGTCAGTTATCTTTACAGAAGATTGATAGGATATTGACAGCTCTTCAATCTGATTAGAAAGTTCAAAATGTTTCTTACGACCAAAATGCTCTAGTTTTTTTATGAAATCTAAGCGGTGATTCATTACACGACATCCATAATCAACTAGCTGATCATCTAAGACTGAAAGGAAGGTTTCATCTATTTTTTGAGCTGATTTTAGATAAGTGTTTCTTTGCTTAAGAATATGGTTATAATTGGTTAAGTCTGATAGATAGATGGGCTTAATTTGCCCAAGCTCCATATCAATAAATTTTCGTCGAACCGAAGGTGATCCTTTAATTAGTTGTAAATCTTCAGGAGCAAATAAGACAACATTCATGCGTCCCACATAATCTGAAAGGCGTGCCTGTTTTAAGTGATTAACTTTTGTCACACGACCTTTTTGTGTTAGTTCGATTTCGAGAGGAATAGATCCCGTTTTTTTCTGAACAAGACCTGAAAGATGAAGTTGTTCCTCATCAAAATGAATGAGATTTTTATCGGTTCGAGTTCGATGACTACGTGTTAAGGCTAAAAAATAGATAGCCTCTAACATATTTGTTTTACCTTGTGCATTACGCCCTAAAAAGACATTTAATTTAGGATTAAAGTCTATTTTTGTCTCTTTGTAGTTACGAAAAGTTTTGAGAGATAGGTGTTGTAGCCACATGATTATCTACCAGGGAATCGCGGAGCTTGTTTGCTTTTGGGTGATGAAGTAGGTTTTGATTTGTCTTTTTTTACTCCTTTATTCATCTCCTTAACAAGTTTAGCGATTCGTTCTTTTTCAACTTTATCAGCTTGGTATTCATCTTGTTCTTCAGAAGTGGGTTGTGTCAACAAGATGTCAATGTCCATGTCAGGGATGTCAACTTTATCACCAATACGAAGTTTTTTACCGCGACGACTCTCTAATTCCCCATTAAAATAAACAGAATGATCAGAGAGAAATGATTTGATAGCTCCTCCGCTATGTGTAATTCCAAGTTCTTTGAGTAGTGCTTGGAGGGTAATAAATTCTTCAAATAATTTGTATTCCATAATTCACCTCAATCTTTGGTATTATACCATATTTTCCTAAAAATAGTGAGAGAAATAAGGAGAAATGAAAGCGATTTTTATTTCAAAAGTGTTACAGAGAACAAGAAAATTTCAGGTTTTCGTGATATAATAGAAGTCTGTATATAAGGAGGTAAATCATGGAGTTAGTGCATGGAATTTCAACACATTTTATCCAATCAAAGAAGTTTAAAACGAACAAAATCACCGTGCGTTTTACCGCTCCATTATCTCTTGATACGATTGCAGGTCGCATGTTGAGTGCGAGTATGCTAGAGACTGCTAATCAGATGTACCCCACTTCTCAAGATTTGAGAAGACATTTGGCCAGTCTATACGGTACAGATATGTCAACCAATTGTTTCAGAAGAGGGCAAAGTCACATTGTAGAATTGACATTTACCTATGTTCGTGATGAGTTTTTAAGTAGGAAAAATATGCTAACTTCTCAGGTTTTGGAACTAGTAAAAGAGACTCTTTTCTCACCCGTGGTAGTTGATAATGGATTTGATCCGTCCTTATTTGAAATTGAGAAAAAGCAATTGCTAGCAAGTTTAGCAGCTGATATGGATGATTCTTTTTATTTTGCACATAAAGAATTAGACAAATTATTTTTTCATGATCAACGTCTCCAATTGGAATATAGTGGTTTACGAAATCGTATTTTAGCTGAAACTCCACAAAGTTCTTATTCTTGTTTCCAAGAATTTTTGGCCAATGATCGAATAGATTTCTTTTTCCTAGGTGATTTTAATGAGGTTGAAATTCAAAATGTATTAAAATCATTTGGTTTTAAAGGTCGAAAAGGAGATGTGAAGGTTCAGTATTGTCAACCTTATTCCAATATCCTTCAGGAAGGTATGGTTCGGAAAAATGTGGGACAATCCATTTTAGAATTAGGTTATCATTGCCCTTCTGAATATGGCGATGAGCAACATTTACCCATGATTGTAATGAATGGTTTACTTGGTGGATTTGCTCATTCTAAGCTCTTTACAAATGTCCGTGAAAATGCTGGATTAGCTTATACTATTTCAAGTCAGCTTGATTTATTTAGTGGATTCTTGAGGATGTATGCTGGTATTGATCGAGAAAATCGGAATCAGGCTCGAAAAATGATGAATAATCAACTGCTTGATTTAAAAAAAGGATATTTTACAGAGCTTGAGCTAGAGCAGACCAAAGAAATGATTCGTCGGTCTTTGTTACTTTCTCAAGATAATCAATCTTCATTGATTGAACGTGCTTATCAAAATGCCTTACTTGGAAAATCTTCAGCAGACTTTAAAGGTTGGATTGCAAAACTCGAGCAAGTTGACAAAGATGCTATTTGTAGAGCAGCTAATAATGTGAAACTACAGGTGATTTACTTTATGGAAGGAATAGAATGACAAAGGTTGTTTTTGAAGAAAAATACTATCCAGCTGTAAAAGAAATGGTTTATCGAACTCGTTTGGCCAATGGATTGACAGTTGCTCTTTTGCCTAAAAAGGAATTTAAAGAGGTTTACGGGAGTGTCACTGTTCAGTTTGGTTCGGTAGATACGCTTGTCACAGAAGTTGACGGAGATGTAAAAGAATATCCTGGAGGAATTGCTCATTTTCTTGAACATAAATTATTTGAAAGAGAAGATTCTAGTGATTTGATGTCTGCTTTTACGAGTCTAGGTGCAGATAGTAATGCCTTTACAAGCTTTACAAAAACAAGTTATCTTTTTTCAGCAACGGATCATTTTTTAGAAAATTTAGAGTTACTTGATGAATTGGTAACATCAGCACATTTTACTGAAGATTCCATTTTAAGAGAGCAGGATATTATCCAGCAAGAACGAGAAATGTATCAAGATGATCCAGATTCGTGTTTATTCTTTTCAACCTTAGCGAATTTGTATCCTGGTACACCTTTATCAACAGATATAGTTGGAAGCGAGGAGTCTATTTCCCAAATCAATCTAACTAAATTGCAAGAAAATTTTACAAAGTTTTACAAACCTGTAAACATGTCTCTGTTTTTAGTTGGTAATTTTGATGTGGAGCAAGTACAGGACTATTTTGAAAGAAAAGAATTGAAAGATTTAGATGTTCAGGAAGTAGTAAGAGAAAAATTTGTTTTACAGGCTGTAAAGCAAACAGACAGTATGAGAATGGAAGTATCTTCTCCCAAACTAGCGATTGGGATTAGAGGTAAGCGAAAAGTTGCTGAAGCGGATTGCTATCGACATCATATTTTATTAAAATTATTATTTGCAATGATGTTTGGTTGGACTTCGGATCGTTTTCAAAAGTTATATGAATCAGGTAAAATAGATGCTTCCTTATCTCTTGAAATTGAAGTAACAAGTCGTTTTCATTTTGTTATGTTGACAATGGATACGAAAGAGCCAGTTGCTTTATCTCATCAATTTAGGAAGGCCATTCGTAATTTTACAAAGGATTTAGATATTACAGAGGATCATTTAGATATTATCAAAAGAGAGATGTTTGGAGAATTTTTCAGCAGCATGAATTCTCTTGAATTTATTGCAACGCAATATGATGCTTTTGAACATGGTGAGACAATTTTTGATTTACCAAAGATTTTACAGGAAATTACTTTAGAGGATGTCCTTGAAGCAGGGCATCACTTAATAGATGAAGGGGATATAGTTGATTTTACAATATTCCCATCGTAGTAACCTATCATAATAGACACTAGAAAGAAGGGATGACAAGTATGAGGAAAAAAACAATTGGTGAGGTTTTACGATTAGCTAGAATCAATCAGGGATTGAGTTTAGATGAATTGCAGAAAAAGACAGAAATCCAGTTAGATATGTTGGAAGCAATGGAAGCAGACGATTTCGATCAACTTCCAAGTCCTTTTTATACGCGTTCTTTCTTGAAAAAATATGCATGGGCTGTTGAGTTAGATGATCAAATTGTTTTGGATGCTTATGATTCTGGGAGTATGATTACTTATGAGGAAGTAGATGTTGATGAAGATGAGTTGACAGGTCGTAGACGTTCAAGTAAGAAAAAGAAGAAAAAAACATCCTTTTTACCTTTATTTTATTTTATCCTTTTTGCTTTATCGATTTTAATTTTTGTGACCTATTATGTTTGGAACTATATTCAAACTCAACCAGAGGGGCCTTCTCTTTCTAATTACAGTGTGGTTCAATCAACAAGTTCAATAAGTTCAACTAGCTCTGTTCCCCACTCCTCAAGTAGTAGTTCATCTAGCAGTTCTTCTAGTATAGAATCAGCTATAAGTGTATCAGGCGAAGGAAATCATGTAGAAATCGCTTATAAGACAAGTAAGGAAACAGTTAAATTGCAATTGGCAGTTTCAGATGTTACAAGTTGGATCAGCGTTTCAGAAAGCGAACTTGAGGGCGGTGTAACCTTATCGCCAGAGAAGAAAAATGCAGAAGCAACAGTTGCAACTAAAAGTCCTGTAACAATTACGTTAGGTGTTGTAAAAGGTGTTGCTTTGACAGTAGATAATCAGACTGTTGATTTATCGAAATTAACAGCTCAGACTGGACAAATCACTGTAACCTTTACTAAAAATTAAGGAAAAACGAATGAAAAAAGAACAAATTCCCAATCTCTTAACAATAGGTCGAATTCTCTTTATACCTATTTTTATCTTTATTTTAACGATAGGAAATTCGATAGATAGTCATATAGTGGCAGCTATTATCTTTGCTGTTGCCAGTATTACCGACTATTTAGATGGATATTTAGCTCGTAAATGGAATGTGGTCAGTAATTTTGGTAAATTTGCAGATCCTATGGCGGATAAGTTACTAGTTATGTCGGCTTTTATTATGCTGATTGAGTTAGGTATGGCTCCGGCTTGGATTGTTGCAGTGATTATCTGTCGTGAGTTGGCTGTGACAGGTTTAAGGCTTTTATTGGTTGAAACTGGTGGAACGGTTTTAGCAGCGGCAATGCCTGGAAAAATTAAAACTTTTAGTCAGATGTTTGCGATTATTTTCTTGCTATTACATTGGACTTTGCTTGGTCAAGTTCTACTTTATGTAGCCTTGTTTTTCACTATCTACTCTGGCTATGACTATTTCAAGAGTAGTGCCTATGTATTTAAAGGGACATTTGGTTCGAAATGAAATCAGTAATTGATGTAAAAAATCTTTCTTTTCGTTATAAGGAAAGTCAAGAATACTATGATGTGAAGGATATTACGTTTCACGTGAAACGTGGGGAATGGCTTTCGATTGTAGGGCATAATGGTAGTGGTAAATCAACGACGGTTCGTTTAATTGATGGCTTACTGGAAGCAGAATCCGGAGAGATTGTAATTGATGGCCAACGGCTGACTGAGGAAAATGTTTGGAATATACGTCGTCAAATCGGTATGGTTTTTCAAAATCCAGATAATCAATTCGTTGGAGCGACTGTTGAAGATGATGTTGCTTTTGGTTTGGAAAATCAGGGACTTTCTCGTCAAGAAATGAAAAAGAGAGTGGAGGAAGCTCTGGATTTGGTTGGCATGTTGGACTTTAAAAAGAGAGAGCCAGCGCGTCTATCAGGTGGCCAAAAGCAACGTGTAGCCATTGCAGGTGTTGTAGCCCTAAGACCAGCTATTTTAATCTTAGATGAAGCAACGAGTATGTTGGATCCTGAGGGGCGTAGAGAACTGATTGATACAGTAAAAGGAATTCGAAAAGACTATGATATGACCGTCATTTCCATTACACATGATTTGGAAGAAGTTGCCATGAGTGATCGTGTATTGGTCATGAAAAAAGGGTCAATTGAATCAACTAGTAGTCCAAGAGCTCTTTTCTCTCGAAATGATTTAGATCAAATTGGATTAGACAATCCTTTTGCCAATCAATTAAAACATTCTTTGAGCCAGAATGGCTATGATTTGCCTGAAAATTATTTGACAGAAAGTGAGCTAGAGGATAAGCTATGGGAATTGCTCTAGAAAATGTGAGTTTTACATATCAAGAAGGTACTCCCTTAGCTTCAACAGCTTTGACGGATGTTTCTTTGACGATTGAAGATGGTTCTTATACGGCTTTAATTGGGCATACAGGTAGTGGTAAATCAACTATTTTACAACTATTAAATGGTTTATTGGTGCCAAGTCAAGGGAGTGTGCGAGTTTTTGATGCCTTAATCACCTCGACTTCTAAAAATAAAGATATTCGTCAAATTAGAAAACAGGTTGGCTTAGTATTTCAGTTTGCTGAAAATCAGATTTTTGAAGAAACGGTTTTGAAAGATGTTGCTTTTGGACCACAAAATTTTGGAGTTTCTGAAGAAGATGCTGTGAAGATTGCGCGTGAAAAACTGGCTCTGGTTGGAATTGATGAATCACTTTTTGATCGCAGTCCGTTTGAGCTATCAGGTGGACAAATGAGACGTGTCGCCATTGCAGGCATACTTGCCATGGAACCAGCCATATTAGTCTTAGATGAGCCCACAGCAGGCCTAGATCCCCTGGGAAGAAAAGAGCTGATGAATTTGTTCAAAAAACTCCACCAGTCAGGGATGACCATTATCTTGGTAACGCATTTGATGGATGACGTTGCTGAATATGCAAATCAAGTTTATGTGATGGAAAAGGGACGTTTAGTTAAGGGGGGTAAACCAAGTGATGTCTTTCAAGATGTTGTCTTTATGGAAGAAGTGCAGTTGGGAGTACCTAAAATTACGGCCTTTTGTAAACGATTGGCTGATAGAGGCGTGTCATTTAAACGATTACCGATTAAGATAGAGGAGTTCAAGGAGTCGCTAAATGGATAGTATGATTTTGGGGCGTTATATCCCAGGGGATTCGATAGTTCACCGATTGGATCCACGCAGCAAATTACTGGCTATGATGCTACTGATTTTAATCGTTTTTTGGGCTAATAATCCCTTGACGAATCTAATTCTTTTTATAGCGACAGGGATATTTATTGCCTTGTCCGGAGTATCTCTTTCATTTTTTATTCAGGGCTTGAAATCTATGTTTTTCTTGATTGCCTTCACAACTATTTTTCAACTGTTTTTCATTTCTAATGGGAATGTTTTATTTGAGTTTTCGTTTGTGAGAATTACGGATTATGCTTTGCAACAAGCTGGAATTATCTTTTGTCGCTTTGTATTAATTATTTTCTTTTCAACTTTGTTAACCTTAACGACCATGCCCTTAAGTTTGGCCTCAGCTGTCGAAGCTTTGTTAGCGCCTTTAAAGCGTGTGAAAGTTCCAGTTCATGAAATTGGATTGATGCTGTCCATGAGTCTACGTTTTGTTCCGACCTTGATGGATGATACGACGCGGATTATGAATGCGCAGAAAGCACGTGGAGTGGATTTTGGTGAAGGAAGCATCGTTCAAAAAGTAAAGGCGATGATTCCCATTTTGATTCCTCTTTTTGCGACAAGTTTAAAACGTGCAGATTCCTTGGCTATCGCCATGGAAGCGCGTGGTTATCAGGGTGGAAAAGGCAGAAGTCAATACAGACAATTGAAATGGACTCGAAAGGATACGCTGACCATTCTTGTTGTTCTCGTACTTGGTTGTTGTTTATTTTTCTTAAAATCTTAGTAGATTTCAGGAATCGATAAAAAGTTACTGTAACAGTTTTTGATATAAAGGTAGGGATATGAACCGTTTTAAAAAATCAAAATATGTCATTATTGTTTTTGTCACTGTTCTGCTTGTCTCAGCTCTCTTAGCGACGACTTATTCAAGTACAATTGTGACAAAATTAGGAGATGGGATCTCATTGGTTGATAGAGTTGTGCAAAAACCTTTTCAGTGGTTTGATTCTGTTAAATCAGATTTGGCACATTTGACACGAACATATAATGAAAATGAAAGTTTGAAGAAACAGATTTACCAATTAGAAGTTAAATCAAATGAGGCGGAAAGTTTAAAGACGGAAAATGAACAACTGCGGCAATTGCTTGGTATGAAGTCCAAGTTGCAAGCTACAAAGGCTTTGGCAGCAGATGTTATTATGCGTTCTCCGGTATCTTGGAAGCAGGAATTGACCTTAGATGTAGGTAAATCAAAAGGGGCTTCTGAGAACATGTTAGCTATTGCAAATGGTGGCTTGATTGGGAGTGTTTCAAAAGTAGAGGAGAACTCTACTATAGTCAACCTTCTGACAAATACGGAAAATGCTGATAAGATTTCTGTTAAAATTCAACACGGCACTACCACAATTTATGGAATTATTGTTGGCTACGACAAGGAAAATGAAGTTCTTAAAATTAGTCAATTAAATAGCAATAGCGATATTAGTACAGGTGATAAGGTGACAACGGGTGGATTAGGAAACTTTAACGTTGCGGATATTCCTGTTGGTGAAGTGGTTGCCACAACGCATAGTACAGACTATTTGACACGAGAAGTAACTGTTAAATTGAGTGCAGATACTCATAATGTGGATGTGATAGAATTAGTGGGGAATTCATGATGAGACAGTTGAAGCGGGTTGGAGTGTTTTTATTACTTCCTTTCTTTGTTCTAATTGACGCCCATATTAGCCAGCTTCTGGGCTCATTTTTCCCCCATGTACATTTGGCTAGTCATTTTCTTTTTCTATTTCTATTATTTGAGACGATAGAAGTATCAGAGTACCTCTACCTAGTCTATTGTTTTGTGATTGGCTTGGTTTACGATGTTTACTTTTTCCATCTAATAGGGATTGCAACTCTCTTATTTATCTTATTGGGAGCCTTTCTTCATAAATTGAATAGTGTTATTTTATTGAATCGTTGGACAAGAATCTTGGCAATTATTGTCATGACTTTTCTATTTGATATGGGAGCTTATCTCTTTGCATTAGCGGTAGGTTTAACTGTAGATAGTCTGCCGATTTTTATCGTTTATAGCCTAGTACCATCCATGATTTTAAATCTTGTGTGGATGCTTATTTTTCAGTTTATTTTTGAAAGATATTATCTATAAGAAAGAAACAAAAATGTAACAAAGGCGTAATATTCATTAGGCCTTTTTTTGGTATACTAGTATTGTCTTTAAAAGAAGGAGTATCTACGTAATATGAAGAAAAAAATCTTAGCGTCACTTTTATTAAGTACAGTAATGGTTTCTCAAGTAGCTGTTTTAACAACTGCGCATGCAGAAACGACTGATGACAAAATTGCTGCTCAAGATAATAAAATTAGTAACTTAACAGCACAACAACAAGAAGCCCAAAAACAAGTTGACCAAATTCAGGAGCAAGTATCAGCTATTCAAGCTGAGCAATCTAACTTGCAAGCTGAAAATGATAGATTACAAGCAGAATCCAAAAAACTTGAGAGTGAGATTACAGAACTTTCTAAAAACATTGTATCTCGCAATGATTCTTTGGAAAAACAAGCTCGTAGTGCTCAAACAAATGGAGCTGCAACTAGCTACATCAATACGATTGTAAACTCAAAATCAATTACAGAAGCTATTTCACGTGTAGCAGCAATGAATGAAATCGTATCTGCTAACAACAAAATGTTGGAACAACAAAAAGCAGATAAAAAAGCAATTTCTGAGAAGCAAGTGGCAAACAATGACGCAATTAATACAGTAATTGCAAATCAACAGAAATTGTCTGATGATGCGCAAGCTTTAACAACGAAACAAGCTGAGTTGAAGGCTGCAGAATTAAATCTTGCTGCTGAAAAAGCTACAGCAGAAGATGAAAAAGCAAGTTTGCTAGAGAAAAAAGCAGAAGCAGAAGTAGCAGCAAAAGCAGCAGCAGAGGCAGAAGCAGCTTACAAGGCAAAACAAGTAAGTCAACAACAAACAGTTGTTGCTTCTGGAAATACGACTTTTGCAGCACAGGTTCAAGCTGTAGCTTCTTCGGAATCAGCAACATATACTCCTGTGGCAGTCAAACAACGCCCAACATACAGTACAAATGCTTCAAGCTATCCAATTGGAGAATGTACATGGGGAGTTAAAACATTAGCACCTTGGGCTGGAGACTATTGGGGTAATGGAGCGCAGTGGGCTACAAGTGCAGCTGCTGCAGGATTCCGTACAGGTTCAACACCTCAAGTTGGTGCGATTGCATGTTGGAATGATGGTGGCTATGGACACGTAGCGGTAGTCACTGCTGTAGAATCAACAACACGTATCCAAGTTTCAGAATCAAATTATGCTGGTAATCGCACGCTTGGAAATCATCGTGGGTGGTTCAATCCGACAACTACGTCTTCAGGTTTTGTAACATATATTTATGCAGACTAATTACAGAGGGACTCGAATAGAGCCCTCTTTTCAGGTTATACCGTGACAATCCCTATTAAAAATTATATCAAAATAGCTTGAAAATATTGGAAAAGTATGGTAAAATGAAAATTGTCGTGTGAACGATAATACTCATTCTTGATGAATTGTGAAGCAGTTGCCCTTGGGTCGTTTTGCGAGTTGAAGTCAAGAAGAGGAAAAAAACAAAAAGGAGAAATACTCATGGCAGTAATTTCAATGAAACAACTTCTTGAGGCTGGTGTACACTTTGGTCACCAAACTCGTCGCTGGAACCCTAAGATGGCTAAGTACATCTTTACTGAGCGTAACGGAATCCACGTTATCGACTTACAACAAACAGTAAAATACGCTGACCAAGCATACGACTTCATGCGTGATGCAGCAGCTAACGATGCAGTTGTATTGTTCGTTGGTACTAAGAAGCAAGCGGCTGATGCAGTTGCTGAAGAAGCAGTACGTTCAGGTCAATACTTTATTAACCACCGTTGGTTGGGTGGAACTCTTACAAACTGGGGAACAATCCAAAAACGTATCGCTCGTTTGAAAGAAATCAAACGTATGGAAGAAGATGGAACTTTCGAAGTTCTTCCTAAGAAAGAAGTTGCACTTCTTAATAAACAACGTGCACGTCTTGAAAAATTCTTGGGTGGTATCGAAGATATGCCTCGTATCCCAGATGTAATGTATGTAGTTGACCCACATAAAGAGCAAATCGCTGTTAAAGAAGCTAAGAAATTGGGAATCCCAGTTGTAGCGATGGTTGACACAAACACTGATCCAGATGATATCGATGTAATCATCCCAGCTAACGATGATGCTATCCGCGCTGTTAAATTGATCACAGCTAAATTGGCTGACGCCATCATTGAAGGACGTCAAGGTGAAGATGCAGCAGCAGTTGAAGCAGAATTTGCAGCTTCAGAAGCTCAAGCAGATTCAATCGAAGAAATCGTTGAAGTTGTAGAAGGCGACAACGCTTAATTCATATAAATAGTAATTACCTAGGAGGGCGGGGCTTAGCCCGGCTCTCCTATTTTTAAAAAATATAGGAGAATCAAAATGGCAGAAATTACAGCTAAACTTGTAAAAGAGTTACGTGAAAAATCTGGTGCCGGAGTTATGGACGCTAAAAAAGCGCTTGTAGAAACAGACGGTGACATCGAAAAAGCGATTGAATTGCTTCGTGAAAAAGGTATGGCTAAGGCAGCTAAGAAGGCTGACCGTGTTGCTGCAGAAGGTTTGACTGGTGTTTACGTTAACGGTAATGTTGCAGCAGTTATTGAAGTAAATGCTGAAACTGACTTCGTTGCGAAAAACGCTCAATTCGTTGAATTGGTAAATACTACAGCTAAAGTTATTGCTGAAGGAAAACCTGCTAACAATGAAGAAGCTCTTGCTTTGACAATGCCTTCAGGTGAAACTCTTGAAGCAGCTTATGTGTCTGCAACAGCGACTATCGGAGAAAAAATCTCATTCCGTCGCTTTGCTTTGATTGAAAAAACAGATGCACAACACTTCGGAGCATACCAACACAACGGTGGACGTATCGGTGTTATCTCTGTAATCGAAGGTGGAGACGAAGCACTTGCTAAACAAATTTCAATGCACATCGCTGCTATGAAACCAACAGTTCTTTCTTACAAAGAATTGGATGAACAATTCGTTAAAGATGAGTTGGCACAATTGAACCACGTAATCGACCAAGACAACGAAAGCCGTGCAATGGTTAACAAACCAGCTCTTCCACACTTGAAGTATGGATCAAAAGCACAATTGACTGATGAAGTAATCACTCAAGCTGAAGCTGATATCAAAGCTGAGTTAGCTGCAGAAGGAAAACCAGAAAAAATCTGGGACAAAATCATCCCAGGTAAAATGGATCGCTTCATGCTTGATAACACTAAAGTTGACCAAGCTTACACACTTCTTGCACAAGTATACATCATGGATGACAGCAAGACAGTTGAAGCATACCTTGAATCAGTTAACGCCTCAGTAGTTGAGTTCGCTCGCTTTGAAGTTGGTGAAGGTATCGAAAAAGCTGCAAACGACTTCGAAGCTGAAGTTGCAGCTACAATGGCAGCAGCCTTGAATAACTAATAATAAAAAGGAAGCCAAATTGCTTCCTTTTTCTATGCAGTCGATCTTTATAGGGAGATGTTCCTATTTTTAAGCTATAAATAAAAAGCCCTATAATAAGGGCTAAGTGTATTTAGGAGATTACACTTCAAATTCATAGAGTGCTGTAGACAAATAACGTTCGCCGTTATCTGGTGCTAGAGCAAGGACTTTCTTACCTGTACCTAATTTCTTGGCAACTTCAATTGCTCCGTAGATAGCTGCAGCTGAAGAAATCCCTACAAGGAATCCTTCTTTCCCACCAATTTCACGGCCGAGTGCTAGTGCATCGTCTGATGTTACACGAACGATACCATCATAAGCCTTTGTATCCAGTGTATCAGGAATAAATCCAGCTGAGATACCTTGAATTTTGTGTGGTCCAGGTTTTTCACCAGATAGAATAGCAGATTCGTCTGCCTCTACTGCAAAAACTTGAATGTTAGAATTTGCTGTTTTGAGTGCATGAGAAACACCAGAAATCGTTCCACCGGTACCCACTCCAGCAACAAAGGCATCTAGTCCATCTTTACCGAAAGCAGCTAGTATTTCAGCTCCTGTTGTTCTTTCGTGTACTTCTGGATTTGCTGGGTTGTCAAATTGAAGAGGAAGGAAACCATCACGTTCAGCAGCGATTTCTTGAGCCTTAGCAATAGCACCTTTCATTCCTTCGCTACCAGGAGTAAGGACGAGTTCAGCACCATAGGCTTGGATAATCTTACGTCGTTCCACACTCATAGTTTCAGGCATAACGATAACAACTTTATACCCTTTAGCAGCCCCTACCCATGAAAGTCCAATACCAGTGTTTCCACTTGTTGCTTCAACAATAGTAGAACCAGGTTTCAGAATACCGTCTTGTTCAGCTTTTTCAATCATGCTAAGAGCAATACGGTCTTTTACAGAAGAACCAGGGTTAAATGCTTCAAGTTTTACATAGACATCTGCAGCACCTTCTGGCACAATGTTGTTGAGTTTAACAATCGGAGTTTGACCGATTAGTTCAGTAATGTTGTTATAAATAGACATATGAATACCTCTTTGTATAAGATATCTCTAGTATAACGCTATCTATACCATTTGTAAAATATAGAAATCCTATCGAAGTGATAGGATTTTTTTATATCACAGGTCTAAGCCATTAATTTTTAAGCGATTGTGATAGGCTAATTCTAGTAAATAGGTGTAAAGGAGAACGCTATCCGTTTTCTTTTTGAATTGCTTCATTTTCTAGTAGGTTTTGGCAAGCATCTTTTTATGTTGCTAATTAAAGTAGCGGTGAAAATGTCAGTGAAACGCTGCATTATCCATTGTTTACACTAGGTTTACAGGAACCTCAACTTCGCGTAAACCTTGATCAGTTAAAGTGACTTTTCCATTAAAAAATTCCACAAGTGAAGCTTTAATAGTTTCTTTTTCTTCTTTATCAACATAAATCATCGTATCGACTTGATCTGTAAAGTTTGTATCCAGTTCCATGAGATTATGTTCTTTAAGGAAGTTATTATATTCTTGGTACTGAGAGTAAGACATTTGAATAGCAATGCCCGCCTGTTCCTTTATTTCAATGATGCCAATTTCTTTGACAGCTAAGGCAACACTGCCTGCGTAAGCACGAATCAATCCTCCAGCGCCTAACTTAATGCCACCAAAGTAGCGTGTCACGACCACACAGACATTGGTGAGATTGTGATTTTCTAGTACCCCTAGCATGGGAACGCCAGCAGTACCACTGGGCTCACCATCATCACTTGTACGTTTGATTTCACTACGTTCCCCAATAATGAAGGCAGAGCAGTTATGCGTCGCTTTGTAGTGTTCTTTTTTGATGGTGGTAATGAAGTCACGAGCCTCTTCTTCGCTATAAACACGCTTGGCATGACAGATAAAGCGGGATTTTTTGATTTCTTCTTGGACTTGTCCGTCCTCTTTAATTGTTCTAAATTCCATGATTTAATTGTACTAAAAAATCATCTAAAGCGCTAGGTTTTTACGAATAAAGAAGTATGAAAGTAAATCCAAATTATCTCGGTCGTTTGTTTACTGAGAATGAATTAACAGAAGAGGAACGTCAGTTGGCGGAGAAATTTCCAGCAATGAGAAAGGAGAAGGGGAAACTTTTCTGTCAACGTTGTAATAGTATTATTCCAGAGGAATGGTATTTGCCCATCGGTGCTTACTATTGTCGAGAGTGCTTGCTGATGAAGCGAGTCAGGAGTGATCAAGCTTTATACTATTTTCCGCAGGAGGATTTTCTGAAGCAAGATGTTCTTAAATGGAGTGGTAAATTAACTCCTTTTCAAGAGAAGGTATCAGAGGGACTGATTCGAGCAGTAGACAAGCAGGAGCCAACCTTGGTTCACGCTGTAACAGGAGCTGGAAAGACAGAAATGATTTATCAAGTTGTGGCTAAGGTGATTAATAGGGGTGGTGCAGTGTGTTTGGCCAGTCCTCGCATAGATGTTTGTTTGGAGCTGTATAAGCGCCTGCAAAAGGATTTTGCTTGTAAGATAGCCCTCCTACATGGAGAATCGGGACCTTATTTTAGAACACCACTAGTTGTTGCGACAACCCATCAGTTATTAAAATTTTATCAAGCTTTTGATTTACTGATAGTGGATGAAGTAGATGCCTTTCCTTATGTTGACAACCCCACGCTTTACTATGCTGTCAAGAATAGTGTAAAGGAGAATGGGCTGAGAATCTTTTTAACAGCGACTTCGACAGATGAGTTAGATAGGAAAGTCCGTTTAGGAGAATTAAAAAGGTTGAGTTTGCCTATACGATTTCATGGGAATCCATTGATTATTCCAAAACCAGTTTGGTTATCTGATTTTAATCGCTACTTAGATAAGAATCGTTTGTCACCAAAATTAAAGTTTTATATCGAGAAACAGAGAAAGACAGCTTATCCGTTACTCATTTTTGCATCAGAAATTAAGAGAGGGGAACAGTTAAAAGAAATTTTACAGGAGCAATTTCCAAATGAGAAAATTGGATTTGTATCTTCTGTAACAGAGGATAGATTAGAGCAGGTACAAGCATTTCGAGATGGAGAACTGACAATACTTATCAGTACGACGATATTGGAGCGTGGAGTTACCTTTCCTTGCGTGGATGTTTTCGTAGTAGAAGCCAATCATCGTCTGTTTACCAAGTCTAGTTTAATACAGATTGGAGGACGTGTCGGTCGGAGTATGGACAGACCGACAGGAGATTTGCTTTTCTTCCATGATGGGTTAAATGCTTCAATCAAAAAGGCAATTAGGGAAATTCAACAGATGAATAAGGAGGCAGGTCTATGAAGTGTTTGTTATGTGGGCAGGTTATAAAGACTGTTTTAACTTTTAGTAGCCTCTTACTTCTAAGGAATGATGTCTCCTGTCTTTGTTTAGATTGTGATTCTACTTTTGAGAGAATTGAAGAAGAGCACTGTCCAAACTGTATGAAAATAGGATTGTCAACAAAGTGTCAAGATTGTCAATTTTGGTGTAAAGAAGGAGTTGAGGTTAGTCATAGAGCGATTTTTACTTACAATCAAGCTATGAAGGATTTTTTCAGTCGGTATAAGTTTGATGGAGACTTTCTTTTAAGAAAAGTGTTCGCTTCATTTTTAAGTGAGGAGTTAAAAATGTACAAAGAGTATCAATTTGTTGTAATTCCCCTAAGTCCTGATAGATATGCTGATAGAGGATTTAATCAGGTTGAAGGTTTAGTTGAAGCAGCAGACTTTGCGTATCTGGATTTATTAGAAAAGAGAGAAGAGCGAGCTAGTTCTTCTAAAAGTCGCTCAGAGCGTTTGGAGACAGAATCTCCTTTCTTTATTAAAAGTGGAGTCACTATTCCTAAAAAAATCCTACTTATAGATGATATTTATACTACTGGAACAACTATAAATCGTGTGAAGAGATTGCTGGAAGAAGCGGGTGCTGAGGATGTGAAAACATTTTCCCTTGTAAGATGAGGAAAAAATTTGCAAAAATAAAATGAAAGCGTTATAATGAAATCAGAAAAACAAAAATGTTTAGAAAGAAGGTACTCATATGATTAAATATAGTATCCGTGGTGAAAACCTAGAAGTAACAGAAGCAATTCGTGATTATGTAGTTTCTAAACTCGAAAAGATCGAAAAGTATTTTCAAGCTGAACAAGAGTTGGATGCTCGAGTTAACTTGAAGGTGTATCGTGAAAAAACGGCTAAAGTGGAGGTAACGATTCCGCTTGGATCAATTACTCTTCGTGCAGAAGATGTGTCTCAAGATATGTATGGTTCAATTGACCTTGTAACCGATAAAATTGAACGTCAGATTCGTAAAAATAAAACAAAAATCGAGCGTAAAAATAAAAACAAGGTAGCAACTAGTCAATTATTTACAGATGCTTTGGTGGAAGATCCAAATGTTGTCCAGTCTAGAGTTGTTCGTTCAAAACAAATTGATTTAAAACCAATGGATTTGGAAGAAGCTATTCTACAGATGGATTTGTTGGGACATGATTTCTTTATCTATGTGGATGTTGAAGATCAAACAACTAATGTGATTTATCGTCGTGAGGATGGCGAAATTGGTTTGTTAGAAGTTAAAGAATCTTAATTTCAATGTGTGTAAAGGAAGGTTTACTGAATTGTAAACCTCCTTTTTCTTATAATTGATAGAATTACTGATTACACTTTTAAAAAGTCGCTTTTTGGTGGTTATTATGGTATAATGGGTGCCAAGAGGTTTGGAATGAAAAAATTTTATGTAAGTCCTATTTTCCCCTTAATATTAGGAATAGTGGCGTTCGGAGTGCTATCTGTGCAACTTGTTTTTGTAACGAATACACTGGTAACGCTATTTCTTTTGCTACTTATTTTGGGTTCATATATTTTACTATTCATCCATCAGAGAGACTATTACTCAAGGAGTGAAGTAGAACAAATCCAGTATGTAAACCACCAAGCTGAAGAAAGTTTGACAACCTTGTTAGAACAGATGCCTGTCGGAGTTATTAAATTAGACTTATCGTCAGGTGAAGTTGAATGGTTCAATCCTTACGCTGAATTGATTTTAACTAATGAAGTGGGCGAGATTGATGTGGCATTAATTCAAACAATTATCAAGGCATCGGTAGGAAATCCAGGTTCTTATGCTACCTTAGGTGAGACTCGCTATTCGGTTCATATGGACAAGGTGTCTGGAGTTCTTTACTTCTTTGATGTGTCTGGAGAATACGAAGCGACTGTTGAGTTAGTGACGAGTCGACCTGTGATTGGGATTGTTTCTGTTGACAACTATGATGATTTAGAAGATGAAACATCGGAGTCTGATATCAGTCATATCAATAGTTTTGTAGCCAATTTTGTTTCAGAATTTGCTGGTAAACATGCCATGTTCTCCCGTCGAGTAAGTATGGATCGCTTTTATCTATTTACGGACTACACGGTGCTTGAGGGATTGATGAACGATAAATTTTCTGTTATTGATTCTTTCAGAGAAGAGTCGAAACAGAGACAGTTGCCTTTGACCTTAAGTATGGGATTTTCTTATGGTGATGGAAATCATGATGAGATAGGGAAAGTTGCATTGCTCAACTTGAACTTGGCTGAAGTGCGTGGTGGCGACCAGGTGGTTGTCAAGGAGAATGACGAAACGAAAAATCCAGTTTATTTTGGTGGTGGGTCTGCTGCCTCAATCAAACGTACACGGACTCGTACGCGTGCTATGATGACGGCTATTTCAGATAAGATTCGTAGTGTGGATCAGGTTTTTGTAGTTGGTCACAAAAATCTGGATATGGATGCTTTGGGTTCTGCTGTAGGTATGCAGTTATTTGCCAGCAATGTGACTCAAAATAGCTATGCTCTTTACGATGAAGAACAAATGTCGCCGGATATAGAACGAGCTGTTTCATTCTTAGAAAAAGAAGGAGTTACAAAGTTGTTGTCTGTTAAGGATGCAATGGGGATGGTGACCAATCGTTCTTTGTTGATTCTTGTAGACCATTCAAAGACAGCTCTAACTTTATCAAAAGATTTTTATGATTTATTTACCCAAACCATCGTCATTGACCACCATCGAAGGGATCAGGATTTTCCAGATAATGCGGTTATTACTTATATCGAAAGTGGTGCAAGTAGTGCCAGTGAGTTGGTAACGGAATTGATTCAGTTCCAGAATTCTAAGAAAAATCGTTTGAGTCGTATGCAGGCCAGTGTTTTGATGGCTGGTATGATGTTGGATACTAAGAATTTTACCTCACGAGTGACTAGTCGGACATTTGATGTTGCTAGCTATCTCAGAACGAGAGGAAGTGATAGTATTGCTATCCAAGAAATTGCTGCGACAGATTTTGAAGAATATCGTGAGGTCAATGAACTGATTTTACAGGGGCGTAAATTAGGTTCAGATGTATTGATAGCAGAGGCTACGGACTCGAAATGCTATGATACAGTTGTTATTAGTAAGGCAGCAGATGCCATGTTAGCTATGTCAGGTATTGAAGCGAGTTTTGTTCTTGCGAAGAATACACAAGGGTTTATCTCTATCTCAGCTCGCAGTCGTAGTAAACTGAATGTACAACGGATTATGGAAGAGTTAGGCGGTGGAGGCCACTTTAATTTGGCAGCAGCTCAAATTAAGGATTTAACCTTGTCAGAAGCAGGTGAAAAACTGACAGAAATTGTATTAAATGAAATAAAGGAAAAGGAGAAAGAAGAATGAAAGTAATCTTTTTAGCAGATGTTAAAGGGAAAGGTAAAAAAGGCGAAATTAAGGAAGTACCAACAGGGTACGCACAAAACTTTCTTATCAAAAAGAATCTAGCAAAAGAAGCAACTGCTCAAGCTGTAGGTGAACTTCGTGGTAAACAAAAATCAGAAGAGAAAGCTCACGCTGAGATGATTGCAGAAGCAAAAGCAATTAAAGCACAACTTGAAGCAGAAGAAACGGTTGTAGAATTTGTTGAAAAAGTTGGTCCAGATGGCCGTACCTTTGGTTCTATTACCAATAAGAAGATTGCAGAAGAATTGCAAAAGCAATTTGGAATTAAGATTGATAAACGTCATATTCAAGTACAAGCTCCGATTCGAGCAGTTGGTTTGATTGATGTACCAGTGAAAATCTATCAAGATATCACAAGTGTAATCAATCTTCGTGTGAAGGAAGGATAAGTTTACACCTTCTTGACAAGATTGTAAAAGGAAGGGAAGTCTGATGGCAGAAGTAGAAGAGTTACGAGTACAACCTCAAGATATCTTAGCTGAGCAATCCGTTTTAGGGGCTATCTTTATTGACGAGAGTAAGCTTGTTTTTGTGCGAGAATATATTGAGTCTCGGGACTTTTTTAAGTATGCCCATCGTTTGATTTTCCAAGCTATGGTTGACTTATCCGATCGTGGCGATGCTATAGATGCAACAACGGTTCGTACCATTCTTGATAATCAAGGTGATTTACAGAATATTGGTGGCCTGTCTTACTTGGTTGAGATTGTCAATTCTGTGCCAACTTCTGCTAATGCGGAGTATTATGCTAAGATTGTTGCAGAAAAAGCAATGCTACGGCGATTAATCGCCAAGTTGACAGAGTCTGTCAATCAAGCTTACGAGGCTTCGCAACCAGCTGATGAAATTATTGCTCAGGCAGAAAAAGGCCTGATTGATGTCAGTGAAAATGCTAATCGAAGTGGATTTAAGAATATTCGAGATGTGTTGAATATCAACTTTGGAAATCTGGAAGCTCGCTCGCAACAAACGACCGATATTACAGGGATTGCGACAGGCTATCGTGACTTGGATCATATGACGACTGGTCTGCATGAAGAGGAGTTGATTATCTTAGCAGCCCGTCCAGCGGTTGGTAAGACAGCCTTTGCCTTGAATATTGCACAGAATATTGGGACCAAGTTGGACAAAACGGTTGCTATCTTTTCGCTCGAAATGGGTGCGGAAAGTCTAGTGGATCGTATGTTGGCGGCAGAAGGTTTGGTAGAATCGCATTCTATCCGTACGGGTCAATTGACTGATGAGGAGTGGCAAAAATATACCATTGCTCAAGGGAATTTAGCGAATGCAAGTATCTATATCGATGATACACCAGGGATTCGAATCACGGAAATTCGTTCTCGCTCACGCAAACTTGCTCAAGAAACTGGAAATCTTGGTTTGATTTTGATAGACTATTTGCAGCTTATCACGGGAACTGGTCGGGAAAATCGTCAACAAGAGGTTTCAGAAATTTCACGTCAGTTGAAAATCCTAGCCAAGGAACTGAAAGTTCCAGTAATTGCTCTAAGTCAGCTTTCTCGTGGTGTAGAACAACGTCAGGATAAGAGACCGGTCTTGTCTGATATTCGTGAATCTGGGTCTATTGAGCAGGACGCTGATATCGTAGCCTTTCTTTATCGCGACGATTACTATGAGCGTGGTGGTGAAGAAGAGGAAGGCATACCAAATAATAAGGTAGAAGTTATTATCGAGAAAAACCGTAGTGGAGCTCGTGGAACGGTGGAATTAATTTTCCAAAAAGAATACAATAAATTTTCAAGTATCTCAAAGAGGGAGGAAGTAAGATGACAGATGCATTTACAGATGTAGCTAAGATGAAAAAAATTAAAGAGGAGATCAAGGCGCATGAGGGTCATGTAATTGAAATGACTTTGGAAAATGGACGTAAGCGCCAAAAAAATAGATTGGGTAAGCTAATTGAAGTTTATCCATCCCTATTTATCGTGGAATTTGGGAATGTTGAAGGAGATAAACAAGCTAATGTTTACGTTGAATCCTTTACTTACTCAGATATCCTTACGGAAAAGAATTTGATTCATTATTTGGACTAAAGTGAGAAATTTTCTCACTTTTTCTTTTTTCTCCGAATAGTTTAAGTGAAGGTAATCTTCAATTTATATTATTTTTCAAGGAGGAAGAATGAAAGTTTTACCATTCAAAGTAACAGAGACAGGATTTTCTTTGAGAAAATCAGTTAAAAAGGTTGTTCCTTTTTTAGCAGTAGGATTGATGCTAGTAGCGAGTGATAGTGTATATGCCTATTCTGGAGGAAATGGATCGATTGCGCGTGGAGATGATTATCCTGCCTATTATAAAAATGGGAGTCAGGAAATTGATAAGTGGCGCATGTACTCTCGTCAGTGTACTTCATTTGCAGCCTTTCGCTTGAGTAGTGTCAATGGTTTTGAGATTCCAGGAGCTTATGGAAATGCGAATGAATGGGGGCATCGTGCTCGTCGTGAAGGCTATCGTGTAGATAGTGTACCAACGATTGGATCTATTGCTTGGTCTACTGCAGGAGGATATGGTCATGTTGCCTGGGTTTCAAATGTAATGGGGGATAATATAGAAATTGAGGAATACAACTATGGTTATACAGGATCCTACAATAAACGAATTATAAAAGCGAATACAATGGCAGGATTTATTCATTTTAAAGATTTGGATGGAGGGAATGTCGTAAGTAGTAGCAACGTATTCAATAGTCAACCTTTGTCTTCTTCAGGAGGAACACATTATTTTAAGAATAAGGTAGCTATTAAAAATCAACCTTTAGCTAGTGCAACTTCAATTGCCTATTATTCTCCAGGTGAGAGTGTTCATTATGATCAGATACTTGAAAAAGATGGATACAAGTGGTTGAGTTATATATCTTATAGTGGAAGTCGTCGTTATATTCAGTTAGAGGAGGTTGCGTCATCGCAGAATCAAACAGAAGGTAGTTCCAATGATGTTCTGACTGTTGGTTGGAAAAAAATAAATGGTAGTTGGTATCATTTCAAATCAAATGGTTCTAAATCAACGGGATGGTTGAAAGATGGTTCTAGCTGGTATTATTTGAAATCATCTGGTGAAATGCAGACAGGATGGTTAAAGGAAAATGGTCTGTGGTACTATTTGGATAGTTCAGGGGCAATGAAAACAGGCTGGTATCAAGTTTCTGGTAAGTGGTATTATTCTTACTCTTCAGGTGCCTTAGCTGTTAATACGACGGTGGATGGCTACAGAGTAAATAGTGATGGAGAACGAGTATAGAAAATTGGAGTAGGAAGTTTTTCCTGCTCTTTTCTGTAAGCAGTTTCCTTGACATTTTTTTTGTTTTGCGCTATCATATGTCCATATAATATATGGGAGTCTGTGTACAGTCTGAGAGGAAGTGTTAAACTTCGACCGCACCTGATCTGGGTAATGCCAGCGTAGGGAACGATACTTAGTCTATTCTTGACCTTTTCCATATATGGCAAAGGTTTTTCTTTTTGTCAAAGGAAAACGAGAAGAGGAGGTTTTTATGAAAGCAAGCATTGCCTTGCAAGTTTTACCCCTAGCACAGGGGATTGATCGGATTGCTGTTATCGATCAAGTCATTGCTTACCTGCAAGCTCAAGAAGTGATCATGGTGGTGACACCATTTGAAACGGTCTTGGAAGGGGAGTTTGATGAGCTCATGCGTATTCTCAAAGAAGCGCTGGAAGTGGCAGGGCAGGAGGCAGATAATGTCTTTGCCAATGTCAAAATAAATGTAGGAGAGATTTTAAGTATTGATGAGAAGCTTGAAAAGTATACTGAGACGACACATTAGTCTATTGGGTTTTCTGGGAGTCTTGTCAATCTGGCAGTTAGCAGGTTTGTTTAAACTTCTCCCCAAGTTTATCCTGCCGACACCTCTTGAGATCCTCCAGGCCTTTGTGCGTGATAGAGAATTTCTCTGGCACCATAGCTGGGCAACCTTGAGAGTGGCTTTATTGGGTCTAATTTTGGGAGTCTTGATTGCCTGTCTCATGGCTGTGCTCATGGATAGTTTGACTTGGCTCAATGACCTGATTTACCCTATGATGGTGGTCGTTCAGACTATCCCGACTATTGCCATAGCTCCTATCTTGGTCTTGTGGCTAGGTTATGGGATTTTGCCCAAGATTGTCTTGATTATCTTGACGACTACCTTTCCTATCATCGTCAGCATTTTGGACGGTTTTAGGCATTGCGACAAGGATATGCTGACCTTGTTTAGTCTGATGCGGGCCAAGCCTTGGCAAATCCTGTGGCATTTTAAAATTCCAGTCAGCCTGCCTTACTTTTATGCAGGTCTGAGGGTCAGTGTCTCCTACGCCTTTATCACAACAGTGGTATCTGAGTGGTTGGGAGGCTTTGAAGGACTAGGTGTCTACATGATTCAGTCCAAGAAACTGTTTCAGTATGATACCATGTTTGCTATTATTATTCTGGTATCGATTATCAGTCTTCTTGGTATGAAGTTGGTCGATATCAGCGAGAAATATGTGATTAAATGGAAACGTTCGTAGAATTAGAATGTTTCAAAAAAGAAAAGAGGAAATCAAAATGAAGAAAACATGGAAAGTGTTTTTAACGCTTGTGACAGCTCTTGTAGCTGTTGTGCTTGTAGCTTGTGGCCAAGGAACTGCTTCTAAGGATAACAAAGAGGCAGAACTCAAGAAAATTGACTTTATCCTAGACTGGACACCAAATACCAACCACACAGGGCTTTATGTTGCTAAGGAAAAAGGTTATTTCAAAGAAGCTGGAGTGGATGTTGATTTGAAATTGCCACCAGAAGAAAGTTCTTCTGACTTGGTTATTAACGGTAAGGCACCATTTGCAGTCTATTTCCAAGACTACATGGCTAAAAAATTGGAAAAAGGGGCAGGAATTACTGCTGTTGCAGCTATCGTAGAACACAATACATCAGGAATCATTTCTCGTAAATCTGACAATGTAGCTAGTCCAAAGGACTTGGTTGGTAAGAAATACGGAACTTGGAATGACCCAACTGAACTTGCTATGTTGAAAACCTTAGTAGAATCTCAAGGTGGAGACTTTGAAAAAGTTGAAAAAGTACCAAACAACGACTCAAACTCAATCACACCGATTGCCAATGGCGTTTTTGATACTGCTTGGATCTACTACGGTTGGGATGGAATTCTTGCTAAATCTCAAGGTGTAGAGGCTAACTTCATGTATTTGAAAGACTACGTCAAGGAGTTTGACTACTATTCACCAGTTATCATCGCAAACAACGACTATTTGAAAGATAATAAAGAAGAAGCTCGTAAAGTCATCCAAGCTATCAAAAAAGGCTACCAATATGCTATGGAGCATCCGGAAGAAGCAGCTGATATTCTCATCAAGAATGCACCTGAACTCAAGGAAAAACGTGACTTTGTCATCGAATCTCAAAAATACTTGTCAAAAGAATACGCAAGCGACAAGGAAAAATGGGGTCAATTTGATGCAGCTCGCTGGAACGCCTTCTACAAATGGGATAAAGAAAATGGTATCCTTAAAGAAGACTTGACAGACAAAGGCTTTACCAACGAATTTGTGAAATAATGACAGAAATAAGACTAGAACACGTCAGTTATGCCTATGGTCAGGAGAGGATTTTAGAGGACATCAATCTGAAAGTCACTTCAGGTGAAGTGGTTTCCATCCTAGGCCCAAGTGGTGTTGGAAAGACCACCCTCTTTAATCTAATCGCTGGGATTTTAGAAGTTCAGTCAGGGAGAATTGTCCTTGATGGTGAAGAAAATCCCAAGGGGAGCGTGAGTTATATGTTGCAAAAGGATCTGCTCTTGGAGCACAAGACGGTGCTTGGCAATATCATCCTGCCCCTCTTGATTCAAAAAGTGGATAAGGCAGAAGCTATTGCCCGAGCGGATGAAATTCTTGCGACCTTCCAGTTGACAGCTGTACGAGACAAGTATCCTCATGAACTTAGTGGGGGGATGCGTCAGCGTGTGGCCTTGCTTCGTACCTATCTTTTTGGGCACAAGCTCTTTCTCTTGGATGAGGCCTTTAGTGCCTTGGATGAGATGACCAAGATGGAACTCCACGCTTGGTACCTTGAAATTCACAAGCAGTTACAGCTAACAACCTTGATTATTACTCACAGTATCGAGGAGGCCCTTAATCTCAGCGATCGCATCTATATCTTGAAAAATCGCCCTGGGCAGATTGTTTCAGAAATTAAACTAGATTGGTCTGAAGATGAAGACAAGGAAGTTCAAAAGATTGCCTACAAACGTCAAATCTTAGCAGAATTAGGCTTAGAATAAGTAGAAAAATAGGGAGTTGGTGAAGATTATCCTTTACCGGCGCCCTTTTTCTTTTAAAAATGAGAAAATTTCGGTATAATAGTCAAAGATAGTCAAGGTTTAAAGAGAGAGGTGGGTTTGTAATGAGATTTAAAAATACATCGGATCATATTGAGGCCTACATCAAGGCGATTTTAGATCAGTCTGGAATTGTGGAGTTGCAACGGAGTCAGTTGGCAGATACCTTTCAGGTTGTTCCTAGTCAGATTAACTATGTGATCAAGACACGCTTTACGGAAAGTAGAGGCTACTTGGTTGAAAGTAAGCGTGGTGGCGGAGGCTACATTCGTATAGGACGGATTGAGTTTTCTAGTCATCATGAAATGCTCAGGGAGCTACTTTACTCAATTGGTGAGCGGGTCAGTCAAGAAATTTATGAGGATATTCTCCAGCTTTTGGTTGAGCAGGAATTGATGACCAAGCAGGAGATGAATTTGCTGGTAGCAGTAGTTTTGGATCGCGTTCTAGGAGAAGAAGCTCCAGTTGTTCGTGCAAACATGCTACGACAGGTCATACAAGAGGTAGATAGAAAAGGGAAGTAAGATGAACTATTCAAAAGCATTGAATGAATGTATCGAAAGTGCCTACATGGTTGCTGGCCATTTTGGAGCTCGTTACCTAGAGTCTTGGCACTTGTTGCTTGCCATGTCCAATCATAGTTATAGTGTGGCAGGGGCAACTTTAAATGATTATCCATATGAGATGGACCGTTTAGAAGAAGTCGCTTTGGAACTGACTGAAACGGACTATAGCCAGGATGAAACCTTTACGGAATTGCCGTTCTCCCATCGTTTGCAGGTTCTTTTTGACGAAGCAGAGTATGTAGCGTCAGTGGTCCATGCTAAGGTGCTAGGGACGGAGCACGTCCTCTATGCGATTTTGCATGATGGAAATGCCTTGGCGACTCGTATCTTGGAGAGGGCTGGTTTTTCTTATGAAGACAAGAAAGATCAGGTCAAGATTGCTGCTCTACGTCGAAATTTAGAAGAACGAGCAGGCTGGACTCGTGAAGATCTCAAGGCTTTACGTCAACGCCATCGTACAGTAGCTGACAAGCAAAATTCCATGGCCAATATGATGGGCATGCCGCAGACTCCGAGTGGTGGTCTCGAGGACTATACGCATGATTTGACGGAGCAAGCTCGTTCTGGCAAGTTAGAACCAGTCATCGGTCGGGATAAGGAAATCTCGCGTATGATTCAAATCTTGAGCCGTAAGTCCAAGAACAATCCTGTCTTGGTTGGGGATGCTGGTGTCGGGAAAACAGCTCTGGCACTTGGTCTTGCCCAGCGTATTGCTAGTGGGGATGTTCCTACGGAAATGGCTAAGATGCGCGTGTTAGAGCTTGATTTGATGAATGTCGTTGCAGGGACACGCTTCCGTGGTGATTTTGAAGAACGCATGAACAATATCATCAAGGATATTGAAGAAGATGGCCAAGTCATCCTCTTTATCGATGAACTCCACACTATTATGGGTTCTGGTAGCGGGATTGATTCGACTCTGGATGCGGCCAATATCTTGAAACCAGCCTTGGCGCGTGGAACTTTGAGAACGGTTGGTGCGACTACTCAGGAAGAATATCAAAAACATATCGAAAAAGATGCGGCCCTTTCTCGTCGTTTCGCTAAAGTGACGATTGAAGAACCAAGTGTGACAGATAGCATGACCATTTTACAAGGCTTGAAGGCGACTTATGAGAAACATCACCGGGTGCAAATCACAGATGAAGCGGTTGAAACAGCCGTCAAGATGGCTCATCGTTACTTGACTAGTCGTCACTTGCCAGACTCTGCTATCGACCTCTTGGATGAAGCAGCAGCAACAGTGCAAAATAAGGCAAAGCATGTAAAAGCAGACGATTCAGGTTTGAGTCCAGCTGACAAGGCTTTGATGGATGGTAAGTGGAAACAGGCAGCTCAGCTAATCGCAAAAGAAGAGGAAGTGCCTGTCTATAAAGACTTGGTGACAGAGTCTGATATTTTGACCACCTTGAGTCGCTTGTCAGGTATCCCCGTTCAAAAACTGACTCAGACTGATGCTAAGAAATACTTAAACTTGGAAGCTGAACTGCACAAACGTGTCATCGGTCAAGATCAAGCTGTTTCAAGCATTAGTCGTGCGATTCGCCGCAATCAGTCAGGGATTCGCAGTCACAAGCGCCCGATTGGTTCCTTTATGTTCTTAGGGCCTACAGGTGTCGGTAAGACCGAATTGGCCAAGGCTTTGGCAGAAGTTCTTTTTGACGATGAATCAGCCCTTATCCGCTTTGATATGAGTGAGTATATGGAGAAATTCGCAGCCAGTCGTCTCAATGGAGCTCCTCCGGGCTATGTGGGTTATGAAGAAGGTGGAGAGTTGACCGAGAAGGTTCGCAACAAACCATACTCTGTTCTCCTCTTTGACGAGGTAGAGAAGGCCCATCCAGACATCTTTAATGTTCTCTTGCAGGTCTTGGATGACGGTGTCTTGACTGATAGCAAGGGGCGCAAGGTTGACTTTTCAAATACCATTATCATCATGACGTCAAATCTTGGTGCGACAGCTCTTCGTGATGATAAGACTGTCGGATTTGGGGCTAAGGACATTCGTTTTGACCAGGAAAATATGGAAAAACGCATGTTTGAAGAGTTGAAAAAGGCTTATAGACCTGAGTTTATCAACCGTATTGATGAAAAGGTGGTCTTCCATAGCCTTTCTAGCGACCATATGCAGGAAGTGGTGAAGATTATGGTTAAACCTTTAGTGGCAAGTTTGGCTGAAAAAGGCATTGACTTGAAATTACAAGCTTCCGCACTGAAATTGTTGGCAAATCAAGGATATGACCCAGAGATGGGAGCTCGTCCACTTCGCAGAACCCTACAAACAGAAGTGGAAGACAAGTTGGCAGAACTTCTTCTCAAGGGAGAATTAGAGTCAGGCAGCACACTTAAGATTGGTGTTAAAGCAGGCCAGTTAAAATTTGATATTGCATAAAAAACGAGGTCGGGAAAAGTTCCCGACTTCTTTGTTTGCCTTTATTAGTTTGCTTTGCTGTTGCGACTGTTTTAGGGATGGCTATCTCTCTTAGAATTACTCAACATGTGAGTAAAGAAGTCTTTGTATCGATACTTGAGATAGTTCTCATGTAAAACTAACAAAGCGATATAAACAATCAAAAAGATTGCAGTCAGATAAAACACATCAAATGCAGTTCGCGCATAGTGAGTGGCTGACTGATAAGAGCCAATAGCTCCCAAAATCAACCAAGGAAGATACTTGTAATACTTATTGAGCATAAGAGTGCACCTCCTATATTCTATTTCAATGTTATTATATTCCTTTGTCTAAAGCGATGAAAGCGATTATACAAAACAAATTTAAATTTTTAACAGGAAAATCTCCTGTTTTTCTGTTTTATTACGAATAGAAGAGTAGGAGGAGTAAAGGTGTTTAAATTATGTGAGATTTTTAAAATAGTTTAAATAAATCGTTGACATATTTAAAACAAAATGTTACAATTATATTACAAAAAGATTTCATTATATTTCTAAAACATTACAAAGGAGTAGAAAAATGAAAAAGAAAACCTATATCAAATTGATGGCAGCAACTGTATTGGCTTCTACCTTGCTATTGGGAGCTTGTGGAAATAAAAAGGAAACAACTCAAGCAAGCAGTTCTGCTAAGACAAGACAATCATCAAGTTCTAAAGCAGCTTCTGCTAGCAAAGAAAGCAAGACTCAGAAGTCCTCAAGTTCAGTTTCATCTGAAAAGGCCAAGGCGTCTACTGACCAGTCTGCAGCAACTACAACATCATCACCAGCAACACCTGCACCAGAGCAAAGACAAGGTCAAGAGGTGTCTAATCAACAGGCGGCTAGTCAACAAACTCCTGCTCAGACTCCTCAAACCCAGTCTAACCAATCAAGCTATGATCCTACAACTGATCGCAAACTTCAAGACAAACAAGCAGAGCAAAATAAACGCTACAAGGGTGTTTTAGCCATGGTAGATGGTGATTTCTCAGCAGCAGCTGGCAACTGGAAGGGAGCAAATGGGGAAACTATCACAGTTTCATCAGGTGGTCAATTTACAGTAGAATCTGCTGATGGAAAGAAAGAAAATTACTCTATCAGAGGCTACTCTTATACTCTTGATAGTGGCAAGTATAATGCCAAAATTGGTGGAGGAAAAATCATCCAAATTACAACAGGAGCGGATGGTAAGGTTTCCAGTGTTGCTTTGAGTCAATAATAACCCTCAGTATTTGAATTTTTACAAGTATAAAAGAATCCGTCAGCTCAAATAAGAGTTGACGGATTCTTTTATACTTGTACTTGGGTTAAAAATTCTTCTGTAGTAAGAATTTGAGCAAATTCATCTTGTAGAGAAAGGAGATTAATCTCATGGATAGTCTCAGGAGAGATGGCCTGACCGTTTTTGTTAGATAGGGTAAAACTGGCAGTAGCATCTGCTAGTAAAGTGACTTCAAAACCCAGATTTGCTGCCATTCGTGTCGTAGTAGATACACAATGAGGCAGGGTCAAACCAACAACGACTAAATGACAAATCTGATTTTTTCGTAAATATGTTTCAAGATTTGTTCCAATAAAGGCGCTATTAACCGTTTTTTGAAAGACAGGTTCGGAAGCAACTGGTTCAAATCCACTTTTAAACACCTGATTTTGTTTGTTATGAAATTGCGACTGGGGATTGTCAGATATGTGTTGAACATGTAAGACTGAAAGAGCGTGTTTACGAAAGTATGCCAGTACCCTCAACGCTTGTTGTTCAGCTTGAGGGTTGTTCCGTTCTCCCCAGATAGGGTTCTCAAATGCTTTTTGCATATCGATAATCAGTAGAGCAGTATGAACCATTTTAAGTCTTATCCAATTGTAAGAGAGCTTCAATCTCTGCTAGAGTGCTAGCTTGTGAAATAGCTCCACGAAGTTTGGCAGCGCCAGATGTTCCACGGAGGTAGTGAGGAGCGAGTCCTCGGAATTCACGAACTGCGACATTTTCCCCTTTGAGGTTAATCAAACGTTTCAAGTGTTCGTAGGCGATTTTCATCTTGTCTTCAAAGGTCAAATCAGGTAGGATTTCTCCTGTTTCAAAGTAATGGTTGATTTGATTGAAGAGGTAAGGATTTCCCATGGCAGCGCGGCCAATCATGACTGCGTCAGCACCGACTTCTTCGATGCGTTGTTTGGCTTCTTGGACCGTACGGATGTCACCGTTGGCGATGAAGGGAATCTTGGTTAAAGCTTGAGCAACTTTATGGAGAGTCTCAAGGTCTGCGTGACCTGTATACATTTGCTCACGGGTACGGCCGTGCATAGCAAGGGCAGAAACACCTGCTGCTTCAGCAGCGAGGGCATTTTCTACTGCCAGAGATGGGTCGGCCCAGCCAGTACGCATCTTGACAGTAAGGGGGATATCAAGGACAGATTGGACCTTGTTGATGATAGAGTAAATCTTATCTGGATCCTTGAGCCACATAGCGCCAGCTTCGTTCTTCACGATTTTGTTAACTGGGCAGCCCATGTTGATATCCACGATATCGGTTTTGGTGTTTTCTTGGATGAATTCTGCTGCGCGTGCTAGGCTGTCTTCATCACTACCAAAAAGTTGGATAGAAACAGGGTTTTCGCCTTCATCGATATGAAGCATGTGCAGGGTTTTTTCGTTGTTGTATTGGATTCCCTTGTCAGAGACCATCTCCATGACAACGAGTCCAGCCCCAAGCTCTTTTGCGATAGTACGAAAGGCTGAGTTGGTGACACCAGCCATAGGTGCTAAAACAGTACGATTGGGAATCTCAACATTGCCAATCATAAAAGGTGTATTAAGATTTGTCACGAATGAGTTCCTCCAGGTCGTTTTCATCAAAGTTGTAAGTAGTTTGGCAGAATTGACAAGTGATTTCTGCCCCGTGGTCTTCCTCTTTCATTTCCTGTAGGTCTGAGCTTGGAAGGCTAGCAAGAGCGTTCATAAAGCGTTCATGGCTACAGTCACATTGGAAACGGATTTCTTCTTCAGAAAGACGCTTGTAGGCCTCGTCACCGTAGATTGCCTTGAGGAGGGCTTCGATATGGTCTTCACTTTCGAGAAGAGTTGAGATAGCTGGCATTGCTTGGATGCGTTTTTCAAAGCGAGTAATCTCTTTTTCCTTGGCTCCCGGCAAGACTTGGACTAGGAAACCGCCTGCAACCTTGACCTTGTCTTCCTCGTCCAAAAGGACATTGAGACCGACTGCTGAAGGGGTTTGTTGACTTTCAGTCAGGTAAAAGGCAAGGTCTTCACCGATTTCCCCAGAGATAAGGGGAGTCATAGAGTTGTAAGGATTTCCAGTACCGTAGTCTGTGATAACGAGGAATTGACCGTTTCCAACAAAAGGTCCGACTAGGACTTCACCAGTTGCAGTCTTTTTGATATCGACACCAGGATTTTGAACGTAACCTTTGACGTTCCCCTTGGTATCAGCGACGGTGATGATAGCACCTAGTGAGCTAGATCCCAGCACCTTAACTGTTAGTTTAGTATTTCCTTTTTCATTGGCTGCGAGAATCTGGCTAGCGATAAGAGTTCGACCAAGCGCTACAGTTGAGCTAGCTTGGGTTTGGTGTTTTTCTTGAGCAGTGCGGACAGTTTCTGTGCTATCAAGGACAAAAGCACGAAAGGCTCCGCTTTCTGATATTGTTTTAATAATTTTATCCATAGCTACTATTTTAGCATAAAAATGCCCAAAGGGGGAGCCGTGTGTTTGCTGATTTTCAGGATAATGGACCAGGAAATCTGCATAAGAATAAAAAGAGAAACAGATTATTTCAGCATTTGTAAGATTTATGCTATGCTTAAGGTAGAAAATGAAAGGGGTAACAAATGTATTTAGGAGATTTGATGGAAAAGGCCGAATCTGGCCAATTTTCAATCCTTTCCTTTCTATTACAAGAGTCTCAGACGACCGTCAAGGCTGTAATGGAGGAAACAGGATTTTCAAAAGCAACCCTAACCAAATATGTCACCCTGCTCAATGACAAGGCTTTGGACAGTGGCTTAGAGCTGAACATCTCCTTAGAAGATGAAAATCTGCGTCTGTTAATCGGTGCAGCTACCAAGGGGAGAGAGATCCGGAGCTTGTTTTTGGAGAATGCTGTTAAATACCAAATTTTAGTCTATCTTCTCTACCACCAACAGTTTTTAGCCCATCAGCTGGCTCAAGAATTGATGATTAGCGAGGCTACGCTTGGTCGTCACTTAGCTAGCTTAAATCAGATTTTGTCAGAGTTTGACTTATCCATCCAAAATGGTCGTTGGCGAGGTCCAGAGCATCAGATTCGCTATTTCTATTTCTGTCTTTTCCGCAAGGTCTGGTCCAGTCAGGAGTGGGAAAGTCATATGCAGAAAGCGGAGAGAAAGCAGGATATTGCTACTCTAGAAGAAATCTGCGGTGCTAGCTTGTCTTCGGGCCAGAAATTGGACTTGGTTCTCTGGGCTCATATCAGTCAACAGCGTCTCCGGGTCAATGCCTGTCAGTTTCAAGTCATAGAAGAAAAAATGCGAGGGTATTTTGACAATATTTTCTACCTTCGTTTGCTGAGAAAGGCTCCGTCCTTTTTTGCTGGGCAACACCTTCCTCTAGGAACTGAGGATGGTGAGATGATGATATTCTTCTCTTTCCTCTTGTCTCATCGTATTCTTCCCCTTCATACTATGGAGTATATTCTTGGTTTTGGAGGGCAGTTGGCAGATTTGCTGACGCAATTGATTCAAGAAATGAAGAAGGAGGAACTATTGGGGGACTATACAGAGGACCATGTCACCTATGAACTCAGTCAGCTTTGTGCTCAAGTCTATCTCTATAAGGGCTATATCTTACAGGATCGCTACAAGTACCAGTTAGAGAATCGTCATCCATATTTGCTGATGGAACATGATTTTAGGGGAACGGCAGAGGAGATTTTTCATGCTCTACCTGCCTTTCAGCAGGGGACGGATTTGGATAAGAAAATTCTCTGGGAATGGCTCCAGTTGATAGAATATATGGCTGAAAATGGTGGCCAGCATATGCGGATTGGTCTGGATTTGACATCTGGTTTTCTTGTCTTTTCAAGGATGGCTGCTATTTTGAAACGGTATTTGGAATATAATCGTTTTATTACTATTGAAGCCTATGACCGAACTCGGCATTATGATTTGCTGGTTACAAATAACCCGATTCATAAGAAGGAACAGACACCAGTTTATTATTTAAAAAACGACTTGGATATGGAAGATTTGGTAGCGATTCGTCAGTTATTATTTACTTAAAAGGCTTGGTTGTTCCAGGTCTTTTTTGTGAAATTCACACAATCTCCTCACATTTTTTAAAAAATAAAAAAAAGTTGATGAACAAGAAAGCGCTTTATTTTGTATACTAGTTAGTGTAAAGAGGAAACATCCTCAAGATCTTTATCAGGAGGACAGCACATGTCACAAGAAAAATACATTATGGCCATTGACCAGGGAACTACAAGTTCTCGTGCCATCATTTTCAACAAAAAAGGGGAAAAGGTTAGCTCGAGTCAAAAAGAGTTTACTCAGATTTTCCCTCAGGCAGGTTGGGTTGAACACAATGCCAATGAAATTTGGAATTCCGTCCAGTCTGTTATTGCTGGAGCTTTCATCGAAAGTGGTGTCAAGCCAAATCAAATCGAAGCAATAGGGATTACCAACCAGCGTGAAACAACTGTCGTCTGGGATAAGAAAACAGGACTTCCTATCTACAATGCTATCGTTTGGCAGTCACGCCAGACAGCTCCTTTGGCTGAACAACTAAAAAGTCAAGGTTATGTGGAAAAATTCCATGAAAAGACTGGTTTGATCATCGATGCTTACTTCTCTGCTACCAAGGTTCGTTGGATTTTGGACCATGTAGAAGGCGCTCAAGAACGAGCTGAAAAAGGAGAATTGCTCTTTGGTACTATCGATACTTGGCTGGTTTGGAAATTGACTGACGGTGCGGCTCACGTGACCGACTACTCAAACGCAGCTCGTACCATGCTTTATAACATTAAAGAACTCAAATGGGATGATGAGATTTTAGAAATCCTCAACATTCCTAAGGCTATGCTTCCAGAAGTTCGTTCTAACTCTGAAATTTACGGTAAGACAGCGCCATTCCATTTCTATGGTGGACAAGTGCCAATCTCAGGTATGGCTGGTGACCAACAGGCAGCCCTCTTTGGACAGTTAGCCTTTGAACCTGGTATGGTTAAAAATACTTACGGAACAGGTTCTTTCATCATCATGAATACTGGTGAAGAGATGCAGTTGTCTGAAAATAACCTCTTGACAACGATTGGTTACGGAATCAATGGCAAGGTTTACTATGCCTTGGAAGGTTCAATCTTCATCGCAGGAAGTGCCATTCAGTGGCTTCGTGACGGTCTTCGCATGGTAGAAAATTCACCAGAATCTGAAAAATACGCTCGTGATTCTCATAATAATGATGAAGTTTATGTCGTTCCAGCCTTTACAGGTCTAGGTGCTCCATACTGGAACCAAAACGCTCGTGGTTCTGTCTTTGGTTTGACTCGTGGAACAAGTAAAGAAGACTTTATTAAGGCAACTCTTCAATCTATTGCTTATCAAGTACGTGACATCATCGACACCATGCAAGTGGATGCTCAGACAGCTATCCAAGTCTTGAAAGTAGACGGTGGTGCAGCTATGAACAACTTCCTCATGCAGTTCCAAGCTGATATTTTGGGAATCGACATCGCACGCGCCAAAAACTTGGAAACAACAGCTCTAGGGGCAGCCTTCCTAGCAGGTTTGTCAGTGGGCTATTGGAAAGACTTGGATGAGTTGAAACTCTTGAACGAGACAGGAGAACTCTTTGAACCATCTATGAATGAATCTCGTAAGGAACAACTCTATAAGGGCTGGAAGAAAGCTGTAAAAGCAACTCAAGTCTTTGCGGAAGTAGACGACTAATACTGGAAGAATAAAGCGACTCAGTTAGAAAGTGTGTAAATATGGAATTTTCAAAGAAAACACGTGAATTATCAATTCAAAAAATGCAGGAACGTACCTTGGACCTCTTGATTATCGGTGGAGGAATCACTGGTGCTGGTGTAGCCTTGCAGGCGGCAGCTAGTGGTCTAGATACTGGTTTGATTGAAATGCAGGACTTCGCAGAAGGAACATCCAGCCGTTCAACAAAATTGGTTCACGGCGGTCTTCGTTACCTCAAACAATTCGACGTAGAAGTGGTCTCAGATACAGTTTCAGAACGTGCTGTAGTTCAACAAATCGCTCCACACATTCCAAAACCAGATCCAATGCTCTTGCCAGTTTATGAAGAAGATGGAGCAACCTTTAGCCTCTTCCGTCTTAAAGTAGCTATGGATCTTTACGACCTTTTGGCAGGAGTTAACAACACACCAGCTGCTAACAAGGTCTTGAGCAAGGAAGAAGTCTTGGAACGCCAGCCAAACTTGAAGAAAGAAGGCTTGGTAGGAGGTGGGGTTTACCTTGACTTCCGTAACAACGATGCACGTCTCGTGATTGAAAACATCAAACGTGCCAACCAAGACGGTGCCCTCATTGCCAACCACGTTAAAGCAGAAGGTTTCCTATTTGACGAAAGTGGCAAGATTACAGGTGTTGTAGCTCGTGATCTCTTGACAGACCACGTCTTTGAAATCAAGGCCCGTCTGGTTATTAACACAACAGGTCCTTGGAGCGACAAAGTACGCAATTTGTCTAATAAGGGAACCCAATTCTCACAAATGCGTCCAACTAAGGGAGTTCACTTGGTAGTGGATTCAAGCAAGATCAAGGTTTCACAGCCAGTTTACTTTGACACAGGTTTGGGTGATGGCCGTATGGTCTTTGTTCTCCCACGTGAAAATAAGACTTACTTCGGTACAACTGATACAGACTACACAGGTGATTTGGAACATCCAAAAGTGACGCAGGAAGATGTAGATTATCTACTTGGCATTGTCAACAACCGCTTCCCAGAAGCCAATATCACCATTGATGATATCGAAAGTAGCTGGGCAGGTCTTCGTCCATTGATCGCAGGCAATAGCGCTTCTGACTACAATGGAGGAAATAACGGAACCATCAGTGATGAAAGCTTTAACAACTTGATTGCGACTGTTGAATCTTATCTCTCTAAAGAAAAAACGCGTGAAGATGTTGAGTCTGCTGTCAGCAAGCTTGAAAGCAGTACCTCTGAGAAACATTTGGACCCATCTGCAGTTTCTCGTGGTTCGAGCTTGGACCGAGATGATAATGGGCTCTTGACTCTTGCTGGTGGTAAAATCACAGACTACCGTAAGATGGCTGAAGGAGCTATGGAGCGCGTGGTTGACATCCTCAAAGCAGAATTTGACCGTAGCTTTAAACTGATCAACTCTAAGACTTACCCTGTTTCAGGTGGGGAATTGAACCCAGCAAATGTGGACTCAGAAATCGAAGCCTTTGCGCAACTTGGAGTGTCACGTGGCTTGGATAGCAAGGAAGCTCATTACCTAGCAAATCTTTACGGTTCAAATGCACCGAAGGTCTTTGCCCTTGCTCACAGCTTGGAACAAGCACCAGGACTCAGCTTGGCAGATACCTTGTCCCTTCACTATGCAATGCGCAATGAGTTGGCACTTAGCCCAGTTGACTTCCTTCTTCGTCGTACCAACCATATGCTCTTTATGCGTGATAGTTTGGATAGTATCGTTGAGCCAGTTTTGAATGAAATGGGACGATTCTATGATTGGTCAGAAGAAGAAAAAGCAGGCTACCGTGCGGATGTCGAAGCGGCTCTCGCTAACAACGATTTAGCAGAATTAAAAAATTAAGAAAAAATAAAAGAGGTGGAGGGCAGCATTCCTTGCCGCCCGCCCCTTCTTTTTAATGGAGACAGAAAGATGATGAATGAATTATTTGGAGAATTTTTAGGGACTTTAATCCTGATTCTTCTAGGAAATGGTGTTGTTGCTGGTGTGGTTCTTCCTAAAACCAAGAGCAACAGTTCAGGTTGGATTGTGATTACCATGGGTTGGGGGATTGCAGTTGCAGTTGCGGTCTTTGTATCTGGCAAGCTCAGTCCAGCTCATTTAAACCCAGCTGTGACGATTGGTGTGGCCTTGAAAGGTGGTTTGCCTTGGGCTTCCGTTTTGCCTTATATCTTAGCCCAGTTCGCAGGGGCTATGCTCGGTCAGATTTTGGTTTGGTTGCAATTCAAACCGCATTATGAGGCAGAAGAAAATGCAGGCAATATTTTGGCTACTTTCAGCACAGGACCAGCCATCAAAGATACAGTTTCTAACTTGATTAGTGAAATCCTAGGAACTTTTGTATTGGTATTAACAATCTTTGCTTTGGGTCTTTACGATTTTCAGGCAGGTATCGGAACCTTTGCAGTAGGAACTTTGATTGTCGGTATCGGTCTATCACTTGGTGGGACAACAGGCTATGCCTTGAACCCTGCTCGTGACCTTGGTCCTCGTATCATGCACAGCATCTTGCCAATTCCAAACAAAGGAGACGGAGACTGGTCTTACGCTTGGATTCCTGTTGTGGGACCTGTTATTGGTGCAGGCTTGGCTGTTCTTGTATTCTCACTTTTCTAATTTAGAAAGCATTTATTTTGATAGTGATTGGGTAAAAACTCAATTTCAGGAAAAAATGAAGTAAATCTTCTCATAATAAAACGCATCATATCAAGTTTTTCAACACCTGATATGATGCGTTTTTCTGATTTTTAAGACTTTTTCCCAGTCTCTTTTTCGATTGAAGATGTAATTATTCTACTAACTAACTTCTTAGTACTAGCCAACAACTATAATCATAATTCCTCCCAAAATTAGGAATAATAAAGGCAATAATTTTTGTTTTTTCATGTGAAATACCTCACTTTTGTTTTCTTCTATTTTATGCTAAAATATTAAAAATCAAAAACTGTTCCCATATATGCTTGTTGGAGAGATATTATGAAAAAATTTGGAGAAATTTTTAAAAAGTTTCGAGAATCTAGAGGTTTTCGCTTAAAAGATGTCGAAAAAGCTGGTATATCAACATCACAGCTCTCACGTTTTGAAAAGGGAGAGACTGATTTAACCATTTCAAAATTTATGGCTATTTTGGATGAAATTAACATGCCTATTGATGAATTTATGTATGCTGTTCATGATTTTCATCGTGATGAACTGAACGAACTCTTATCAAAGGTTAGGCATTTTGTATCAAATCATGATGTTGATGGGTTGAAAAAACTACTTTATTCTCAGATGGAGTCAGATTCTAAACAAGAGAAATTTCATAAGCTTAACATTATTTTATTAAAAATTCGTTTACAAGATTTATCTGGAGAAGCTTATTATTCTGGTGATGATTTATCTTATCTAACTGACTATCTCTTTAGTGTTGAATATTGGGGATACTATGAATTATTGATTTTTTCAAATACGTTAGATGTCCTAAAACACGATGTCTTTATGGTTTTGGCTAGAGAGATGTCTAGACGTTCTGATTTTTATAAAGAAATTCCTAATAATAGACGACTGATTTCATCTATGCTATTGAACGGATATATCACATGTATTGAAAGAGGAAAATTTCTTGATGCTTTGTATTTTGAAAAGCAACTGAATCAATGCTTTTTCACCGAGATAGAAATTTATGAACGGTTGGTGTTTCAGTATGCACAACATCTGTATCGCTACAAAAAAGAGATGGATTGTAAAGCAATTATTGAAATGAGGAAGTGTATTGGAGCAATGAAATTAGCGGGAAGTAACCATTTGGCAAAGAATTATGAAAGGCACTTAGAAAAAATTTTAGCAAGTAAAAAGTAATACGCAGATATGGGAAAGGAAGTATCTCGAAATAATATTTTGGTAGAATTGTCTTTAGAAATTTCAATTACGGTTGTTTTATCAGTTCATTGTATTTGAGCGATAGGATTTTTCGAATTTATCACCATAATTATGAATTTTGAGGTATTTAATATGTAAGTTCTATCTCCATATATTTTAAGAAAGAAAAGTGAAACAGGAGAATTATTTTTCAATAGTAACAATAATCACTCTTAATAAACAGCATCATATATAGATTAATTAAATTATTGTATAGTCTCAGTTGGAGTTAATTTGTTTATAACTTTTAGACTGAGGCTTTTATATCTATTCGCTTTCTTTTAGATAGGCTTATTTATGAAATTTCTAAAATACATTAAAACTAATATTTTTATCTATTTTTTAATAGGAGTACTTTTGAATAGCGGGATGGCTCTAATAAAGCCATTGTTATTGGATAAGCTATTGAATATTCGTGAAGATCAACTTACAATTGGTACAATTTCATACTTTGTTTTATATGGCCTGTGTCTGCACCTGTTTTTTTATAGCACGATGTTGCTAGCAAATTTTGTCAGTAATAATCTGCAGCGTCATCTGCAAATTCGTTTAAAAGATCAGCTTATTAAGAAACTATTTTTGAAAGAAAATGTTGTATATGATGAAAAAGTTTCAATTGTTACACAAGATATGGAACTGCTCTATAATCGCTTCTTTTTACCCCTGGATATGATAGTTGGAAGAGTTTTTATACTTTGTACAACGATTGTTTTTATTTTGGTGCAAAATTTTTGGCTTGGTCTTGTTTTTATCGTGTTCTCTTTTCTTCGACCATTGCCTCAATGGGTAATGAATAATCGTTTAATGAAAAGTGGTGCAAATTTTTCGGAAATGCAAAAAGCTTTTCATCTATCTGTAGGAGATTTTTTTAAGGGAGCAGATACGATATATTTTTATGGCGCTAGTAAAGAAAACTTTGCTAAGATGAGAAAAAATAACGAGTGTTACGAGAATGCTCGTTGGAAAAATGAATGGACTAGCAATGTCGTTTATTTTTTCAATGGTCCTTTAGAATTCCTTAGTCAGGTACTACCTCTTGCACTTGGTCTTTTATTACAAAAGAGCGGTATAGAGTTAACAACAGCTAGTTTGGTCTCTATGTATATAGCTACAATGAATCTTAGCGGACCTATTCAAAGAATTATGTATAGCATATCTGATATACAGCGATCGCAAACAGTGAAAGAAAAAATATTTTCATTATTGGAAGAATCTTGTTTAGAAACATCATATCCGACAGTCGAATCTTTAGCTGAGCTAGTTTTAGAGGGTGTTTCAAAACAGGTTGGAGAGCAAGTGCTCTTTTATGATTTGTCACTTAGATTAACTAAGCCAAGTAAAGTTTTAATAAAGGGAGCTAGTGGTACCGGAAAGTCAACTCTCCTACAGTTGGTAGCAGGAAAGATAAGTCCGAATAGTGGTAGAATTATCGTACGTGATAAATCAGGTCGAGAATTTACTCATTATCAAGGGAATGTCGCTTATATCTCTCAGAATCCATTTTTCAGACATGGGACAATCCGAGAAAATTTAACACTAGGACAGGAGATTTCAGACAAAGAATTACTCTGTTGCCTAGAACAAGTTGGTTTAACGAATGAAATCACTAATATTTTGGATTATCAACTGATAAATAATGGAGAAAACATTTCAGGTGGACAACGTTTACGACTTGAATTAGTTCGCTGTCTGCTTCGGAAAAAAGACATTGTGTTGGCAGATGAGGTTACATCATCCTTAGACAAGGACAATGCATATCAAGTGCGCCAGTTACTTTTGCAGTTGCCTATCATTTTGATTGAAGTTGCTCATCATATTGATTCAGAAACGGTTTATAATCAAGTAATTGATTTGGGAAAATATAGAATAAAATAAATAGACTTGTTCGGTATCTTGCCATCTATAATATATATTCTGTATTATGTATTGTTTTAGCTGATTTCAAGATGTGAAAACTAAAAACTATGGCTAAGTTGGAATGTTAAAAATTCAATTTCTGACCACCTAATCTTGTGTCAAATAGTTATCAAACAAAGTCTACTATACCATTTATCAGTTAAATATTTTTATGTTATAGGAGCGCTACATGTCTAATTCATTTGTCAAGTTGTTAGTCTCTCAATTGTTTGCAAATTTAGCAGATATTTTCTTTAGAGTAACAATCATTGCTAACATATACATTATTTCAAAATCTGTAATTGCCACATCACTAGTTCCAATTTTAATAGGGATATCCTCTTTTGTTGCGAGTCTTTTAGTTCCTTTAGTTACTAAAAGGTTAGCGCTAAATAGGGTTTTATCTTTATCCCAATTTGGAAAGACTATATTATTGGCGATACTGGTAGGAATGTTTACCGTAATGCAATCCGTAGCGCCTTTGGTAACCTATCTATTTGTTGTTGTAATTTCCATATTAGATGGTTTTGCAGCACCCGTTTCCTATGCTATTGTGCCACGCTATGCGACCGATTTGGGCAAGGCTAACTCAGCCTTATCAATGAGTGGTGAAGCTGTTCAATTGGTGGGTTGGGGATTAGGTGGACTCTTGTTTGCAACAATTGGTCTTTTACCTACCACGTTTATCATTTTAATCTTGTATATCATTTCTAGCTTTCTGATGTTATTTCTTCCTAACGCTGAAGTGGAGGTGTTAGAGTCAGAAACTAATCTTGAAATTTTGCTCAAAGGTTGGAAGTTAGTTGCTAGAGGTCCTAGATTAAGACTTTTTGTATCAGCAAATTTATTTGAAATTTTCTCAAATACGATTTGGGTTTCGTCTATCATACTTGTCTTTGTAACTGAGCTATTAAATGAAACGGAAAGTTACTGGGGATATTCTAATACAGCATACTCTATCGGGATTATAATTAGTGGCTTAATTGCTTTTAGGCTATCTGAAAAGTTTCTTGCTGCTAAATGGGAAAGTATTCTTTTTCCTCTTGTAGTCATGGCAATAGTGACACTGACTATTCTATATTTTCCAAACGCACAGATGTTTTTATTATTTTCAGCTTTAGTTGGTATGTTATCGCAGCTAAAAGAAGTTCCTGAAACTGTATTTCTTCAGGAAACAGTAGAGGAAAATAACTTGGTTAATGTCTATTCCGTTCTTGAAGTGATTTCGACATTAGCATTTTCAGTATTTGTTTTGCTAATGAGCTATATTACTGAGAGTTTTGGTATTAGCATAAGTTTTTGGCTATCAGCCATTTGTCTGATGATAGAAGCTATTTTAATTTATATCAGACGAGATTATTTTAAATAAGAGACTGGTTAAAAAGTCTTGAAAAATTAGAAAAGCGCATAGTATCAGGTGTTGATGAAAAAACTTGATATTGTGCGTTTTATTATGGAAAGATTTACCTCATTTTCTGCTGAAATTGAGTTTTGAAGCAGGATCACTCTATTTGAAATATACATAGAAAAACCGCATAATTCTTAAAATAAACTGAAATCTACTGAAAATCTACGGTAAACAATTGAAAAACTAGTCTATAAAGTGGTACAATAGTAGAAAAATACTATAGTAAGAGTCTATCTTATTTAGCAAAAATTACAGAAATGAATGGTTTTTCTTGATGAAACAGAGAAAAGAATTGTACCTCTTTCTTGGTCGGACAGCCTTGTATTTTCTTATCTTTCTAGGGCTGCTTTACTTCTTTAGCTATCTTGGTCAGGGTCAAGGAAGCTTTATCTATAATGAATTTTAACTTGAAGGAGAATCCCTATTGTGTCAAATAAACCAATAGCAGATATGATTGAAACCATTGAGCATTTTGCTCAGACACAGCCTAACTATCCTGTTTACAATGTTTTGGGGCAGGAACATACTTATGGAGATTTGAAGGCTGATTCGGATAGTTTAGCTACAGCCATTGACCAACTAGGCTTGCCTGAGAAGTCTCCTGTGGTCGTTTTTGGTGGCCAAGAATATGAAATGTTGGCAACTTTTGTAGCCTTGACTAAGTCAGGTCACGCCTACATTCCAATTGATAGCCATTCGGCCTTGGAGCGAGTTTCGGCTATTTTAGAAGTTGCAGAGCCAAGCTTGATTATTGCTATCTCAGACTTTCCATTGGAGCAGGTTTCGACACCTATGATGAATCTAGCTCAGGTTCAAGAAGCCTTTGCCCAAGGGACTAGCTATGAGATCACGCATCCAGTCAAGGGTGATGATAACTACTACATTATCTTTACTTCTGGTACAACTGGTAAGCCAAAGGGAGTGCAGATTTCACATGATAATCTCCTCAGCTTTACTAACTGGATGATTACAGACAAGGAATTTGCGACGCCAAGTCGTCCGCAAATGCTGGCTCAGCCACCTTATTCTTTTGACCTGTCTGTCATGTACTGGGCGCCGACCTTGGCACTGGGTGGTACGCTTTTCGCTCTTCCTTCAGCTATTACTCAGGATTTTAAGCAACTTTTTGCGACCATCTTTTCATTGCCAATCGCTATCTGGACATCAACCCCTTCTTTTGCGGATATGGCCATGTTATCAGAAGACTTTAATAGCGAGAAAATGCCTGGAATCACGCATTTCTACTTTGATGGCGAAGAATTGACGGTTAAAACGGCTCAAAAACTGCGCGAGCGTTTCCCAAATGCCCGTATTATCAATGCTTACGGCCCAACAGAAGCGACAGTGGCCCTGTCAGCAGTTGCCGTGACAGATGAGATGCTAGCGACTCTCAAACGCCTACCAATCGGCTATACCAAGGCTGATTCTCCAACCTTTATCATTGACGAGGAAGGGAATAAACTGCCAAATGGCGAACAGGGAGAAATCATTGTTTCTGGACCAGCCGTTTCAAAAGGTTATATGAACAATCCTGAAAAAACAGCAGAAGCCTTCTTTGAGTTTGAAGGTCTACCAGCCTACCATACAGGAGATGTGGGAACTATGACAGATGAAGGCTTACTTCTCTACGGCGGACGCATGGACTTCCAGATTAAGTTCAACGGTTACCGCATCGAGCTTGAAGATGTCTCTCAAAATCTTAACAAGTCTCGCTTTATCGAGTCTGCTGTTGCTGTTCCACGTTATAACAAGGATCATAAGGTGCAAAATCTGTTGGCCTATGTCATCTTAAAAGATGGTGTGCGTGAGCAGTTTGAGCGAGATATTGATATTACCAAGGCTATCAAGGAAGATTTAACAGATATCATGATGTCCTACATGATGCCATCTAAATTCCTTTACCGAGACAGTTTGCCACTGACTCCAAATGGAAAAATTGACATCAAAGGATTGATTAACGAGGTGAATAAGAGATGATGGAGTTCTTTCAACAGCTTCCTCATTTAGAGCCATACGGCAATCCTCAGTATTTTGTCTATGTGATTGCTGCAACCTTGCCCATCTTTATCGGTCTCTTTTTCAAGAAACGCTTTGCCTGGTATGAAGTGCTGGTAAGTCTCTTCTTTATTGTCACCATGTTAGTAGGTGGGAAGACCAATCAACTAGTTGCCTTGGGTATTTACCTTTGCTGGGAAATATTGCTCCTGCTTTTCTACAAGCATTATCGAAAAAGCAAGGATGGCAAGTGGGTCTTCTACCTAGTTAGTTTTCTGTCCCTACTACCGATTATCTTTGTCAAGGTGCAACCAGCTATCAATGGAACGCAGTCTTTGCTTGGGTTTTTGGGAATTTCTTACCTGACCTTTCGTTCGGTTGGGATTATCATCGAGCTGAGAGATGGAGTGATTAAGGATTTTACCCTCTGGGAATTCCTTCGTTTCCTTCTCTTCATGCCGACTTTTTCAAGTGGTCCAATCGATCGCTTTAAGCGGTTTAATGAAAATTATCAGACCATTCCTGAGCGAGATGAGTTGATGGATATGCTGGATGAATCTGTTCGCTATATCATGTGGGGCTTTTTGTATAAGTTTATCCTAGCTCATGTTTTAGGAGAGACCTTGTTGCCTCCTCTGAAGAATCTAGCCTTGCAGTCAGGTGGCTTCTTTAATCTCTATGCCTTGGCAGTCATGTATACCTTTGGTCTGGAACTTTTCTTTGACTTTGCAGGTTACTCTATGTTTGCCTTAGCCATTTCAAATTTGATGGGAATTCGTAGCCCTATCAACTTTAACAAACCTTTTTTATCAAGGGATTTAAAGGAATTTTGGAATCGTTGGCATATGAGTCTCTCTTTCTGGTTCCGTGACTTTGTCTTTATGCGAATGGTCATGGTATTGACCAGAAAGAAGGTCTTTAAAAATCGCAATGTAACCTCAAGTGTGGCCTACGTTGTCAATATGCTAATCATGGGATTTTGGCATGGAGTGACTTGGTACTACATCGCCTATGGACTCTTTCATGGACTGGGCTTGGTGATCAATGATGCCTGGATTCGCAAGAAAAAAACGCTCAATAAGGAGCGGAAAAAAGCAGGGAAGGCTTCCCTACCTGAGAATCGCTGGATTCAGTTGCTTGGCATGGTTGTCACCTTCCATGTCGTCATGCTGTCATTCTTAATCTTTTCTGGATTTTTGAATGATTTATGGTTTAAAAAATAAAAGGAAATAAAATATGGATATCAAATCAGAAGTTATCGAAATTATTGATGAGTTGTTTATGGAAGATGTTTCTGACATGATGGATGAAGATCTTTTTGATGCAGGTGTCTTGGATAGTATGGGAACGGTTGAATTGATTGTGGAGATTGAGAACCGTTTTGACATTCGTGTCCCTGTAACAGAGTTTGGTCGCGATGACTGGAATACAGCTAATAAAATCATAGCTGGTATTGTGGAGCTACAAAATGCTTAAACGCTTATGGATGATCTTCGGACCGGTCTTGATAGCTGGTTTGTTGGTTTTTCTGCTCATTTTCTTTTATCCTACTAGTAAAAGTTATAATTTATCAGAAGAAAAACGATATGCAGCAGCGATTAGTACACAAAGTTTTAGAGAAAGATTTCAGAAAGTGAGAGCTCTTTCGGACCCAAGTCTACGATTCATTCCCTTTTTTGGTTCTAGTGAGTGGATTCGATTTGATAGTATGCATCCAGCTGTTTTAGCGGAGAAGTACAATCGTTCGTATAGACCCTATTTTTTAGGACAAGCAGGAGCAGCTTCTTTGAATCAGTACTTTGGTATGCAGCAAATATTGCCAGAGCTAGAAAATAAACAAGCTGTTTTTGTTATTTCTCCTCAGTGGTTTACAGAAACGGAGTATGAACCTGCAGTTTTTCGTAGGTATTTTAACACGGATCAATTGGGTGCTTTTTTGGAAAATCAGTCTGGAGATGTGTCAAGTCGTTACGCCGCTACGCGTTTAATGAAAAAGTATCCTAATGTAGTATTGGGAGATATAGTTAAAAAAATAACCGAGGGTGAGCAACTTTCAGAAATAGATAAGACACTTATAGATACATTGGCACGATTCAACCAAAAACAATCATTTCTATTTGGACAATTGTCAGTGAATGATGGAGAAAAATATAGAGATCGCGTGGAGAAGTATTTAAAAGACCTGCCAGATAAATTTTCCTACGACGAATTGAGAGAAATCGCTGTAAAAGATGCTGAAGCAAATACCACGAATAATGATATGGGAATGGAAAATCGTTTCTATGATACGCAAGTAAAGAAAGATTTAAACAAGTGGAAGGATTATCAGAAAAATTATAATTTTCTAAAATCATCCGAATATAATGACTTGCAATTAGTCTTGAATCAATTTGCGAATTCAAAAGTGAATGTATTGTTTGTGATTCAACCTGTTAATAAAAAATGGATGGATTATACAGGATTAAATCAAGATATGTATCAACATGCAGTTGAAAAAATTCGTTACCAGTTAGAAAGCCAAGGTTTTACCAATATAGCAGATTTTTCAAAAAATGGTGCTGAACCTTATTTTGTAAAAGATACAATTCATATTGGTTGGTTGGGCTGGTTGGCTTTTGACAAGGCAGTTGATCCTTTCCTATCCAATCCCACACCATCTCCGACTTACCATCTGAATGAGCGCTTTTTCAGCAAAGATTGGGCGACTTATGATGGAGATGTCAAAGAATTTCAATAGATAATATAGAAGAGTTCAAGAATGAAACTAGTTTTCACGTTTTTTCTTGACTCTTTTTTTGCTTGTGATATAATTAACTGGTAAACAAAATGTCAAATAATAGTATTTTTCTCTTAAAAAAGAGAAGTCTAAAAGGAAAGGAGTCAGATATGAGACAGCTAGCGAAGGATATCGATGGCTTTTTGAATGAGGTGATTTTGCAGGCGGAAAATCAGCATGAAATCCTAATAGGTCATTGTACTAGCGAGGTGGCCCTGACCAATACCCAGGAGCATATCCTCATGCTCTTGTCAGAGGAATCTTTAACAAATTCAGAGTTGGCTCGTCGTCTCAATGTCAGTCAGGCGGCAGTTACCAAGGCCATTAAGTCTTTGGTCAAGGAAGGGATGTTGGAAACATCTAAAGATCCTAAGGATGCGCGTGTGATTTTTTATCAGTTGACTGATTTGGCTCGTCCAATTGCTGAGGAGCACCACCATCACCATGAGCATACACTTTTAACCTATGAGCAAGTGGCAACTCAGTTTACTCCAAATGAACAAAAAGTGATTCAGCGGTTTTTGACTGCTTTAGTAGGAGAAATCAAATAATGAGATATATTACGGTAGAGGATTTATCCTTCTATTATGATAAGGAGCCAGTTCTTGAACATATCAATTATAGTGTTGATAGTGGGGAATTTGTTACCTTGACTGGGGAAAATGGAGCGGCTAAGACGACATTAATCAAGGCCAGTCTTGGAATCCTCCAACCACGCATTGGCAAGGTGACTATTTCAAAGACAAATACGCAGGGTAAGAAATTGAGAATAGCCTATCTTCCTCAACAGATTGCCAGTTTTAATGCGGGTTTTCCAAGTACAGTTTATGAATTTGTCAAGTCGGGTCGCTACCCGCGAAAAGGTTGGTTCCGTCGTTTGAATGCTCATGATGAGGAGCATATCAAGGCTAGTTTGGACTCAGTTGGTATGTGGGAACACCGAGACAAACGCTTGGGGTCTCTATCCGGAGGACAAAAGCAGCGAGCGGTGATTGCGCGCATGTTTGCTTCGGATCCAGATGTGTTTATTCTAGATGAGCCGACAACGGGGATGGATGCAGGAAGTAAAAACGAATTTTACGAACTCATGCACCACAGCGCCCATCATCATGGCAAGGCTGTTTTGATGATTACCCATGACCCTGAAGAAGTTAAGGATTATGCGGACCGTAATATTCATCTAGTCCGTAACCAAGACTCGCCATGGCGTTGTTTCAACGTTCATGAGAATGATCAGGAGGTGGGCCATGCTTAGTTTGTTATCTTATGACTTTATGCAACGTGCCTTTCTGGCCGTTATTGCCATGAGTCTTTTCTCGCCAGTATTAGGAACCTTTCTTATCTTGCGTCGTCAGAGTTTGATGAGTGATACTCTTAGCCACGTCTCGCTGTCGGGTGTAGCTTTTGGTCTGGTTCTGGGGATTTCTCCGACTATTTCAACTATTGCTATTGTCTTGATTGCGGCTGTCTTTCTGGAGTATCTCCGTACGGTTTACAAGAGCTTTATGGAAATCGGGACAGCTATCCTCATGTCAACAGGTCTGGCTGTTTCTCTGATTGTCATGAGCAAGGGTAAAAGCTCTAGCTCAATGAGTTTGGACCAGTATCTTTTTGGTTCAATCGTGACTATCAGCGAAGAGCAGGTTATTTCCCTTTTTGTCATTGCGGCGGTTGTTTTGATTTTGACCTTCCTCTTCCTTCGTCCGATGTACATTTTGACCTTTGATGAGGATACGGCCTTTGTGGATGGCTTGCCAGTTCGTACCATGTCCATTCTTTTTAACATGGTGACGGGGGTGGCCATTGCCCTTATGATTCCTGCTGCGGGAGCTCTTCTGGTATCGACCATTATGGTCTTGCCAGCTAGTATTGCCCTGCGTCTGGGGAAAAACTTTAAATCGGTTATGCTGCTTGCCAGTGCTATTGGATTTTTGGGAATGGTGGCAGGACTTTACATTTCCTACTATGCAGAAACACCTGCAAGTGCAAGTATTACCATTATTTTTGTAACTGTCTTCTTACTGATTAGTTTAGTAAGACGTTTTATCAAATAGGAGACTAATGTGAAAAAAATTAGCTTATTGCTAGCCAGTCTATGTGCCTTGTTTTTAGTGGCTTGTTCCAATCAAAAACAGGTAGATGGTAAACTCAATATCGTGACAACCTTTTACCCTGTCTATGAATTTACCAAGCAAGTCGCAGGAGATACTGCTAATGTAGAACTCCTCATCGGTGCTGGTACAGAACCCCATGAATACGAACCGTCTGCCAAGGCAGTTGCCAAAATCCAAGACGCAGATACCTTCGTTTATGAAAATGAAAACATGGAAACATGGGTACCTAAATTGCTAGATACTTTGGATAAGAAAAAGGTGAAAACCATCAAGGCGACAGGCGATATGTTGCTCTTGCCAGGTGGTGAGGAAGAAGAGGGAGACCATGACCATGGAGAAGAAGGTCATCACCATGAGTACGATCCCCATGTTTGGTTATCACCAGTTCGTGCCATTAAACTTGTAGAGCACATCCGTGATAGCCTATCAGCAGATTATCCTGATAAAAAAGAGACCTTTGAAAAGAACGCATCTGCCTATATCGAAAAATTACAAGCCTTGGATAAGGCTTATGCAGAAGGCTTGTCTCAAGCCAAACAAAAGAGCTTTGTGACTCAGCACGCAGCCTTTAACTATCTCGCCTTGGACTATGGACTCAAACAAGTCGCAATCTCAGGACTTTCTCCAGATGCAGAACCATCAGCTGCTCGTCTGGCAGAATTGACAGAGTACGTCAAGAAAAATAAAATTGCCTATATCTACTTTGAGGAAAATGCTTCACAAGCCCTTGCTAATACACTTTCAAAAGAGGCAGGTGTCAAAACGGATGTCCTCAATCCTTTAGAAAGTCTGACAGAAGAGGATACCAAGGCTGGCGAAAACTACATCTCCGTTATGGAGAAAAACCTCAAGGCTCTGAAACAAACAACGGACCAAGAAGGCCCAGCTATCGAACCTGAAAAGGCAGAGGATACCAAGACAGTCCAAAATGGTTACTTTGAGGATGCAGACGTCAAGGACCGCACCTTGAGTGACTATGCAGGTAACTGGCAATCAGTTTATCCTTTTCTTGAAGATGGCACGTTTGATCAAGTCTTTGACTACAAGGCTAAGTTGACTGGTAAGATGACTCAGGGTGAGTACAAGGCCTACTATACAAAAGGCTATCAGACAGATGTCACTAAGATCAACATTACTGATAATACTATGGAATTTGTTCAAGGTGGACAAAGTAAGAAATACACTTATAAGTATGTTGGAAAGAAAATCTTGACTTATAAGAAAGGAAATCGTGGCGTGCGCTTCCTCTTTGAAGCCACAGATGCGGACGCTGGACAATTCAAGTATGTTCAGTTTAGTGACCACAATATCGCCCCAGTTAAGGCAGAACATTTCCATATCTTCTTTGGAGGTACAAGCCAAGAAGCCCTCTTTGAAGAAATGGATAACTGGCCAACCTACTACCCAGATAACCTATCTGGACAAGAAATCGCCCAAGAAATGTTGGCGCATTGATGAGAAACTGACTAGTTCATAAGAGCTAGTCGGTTTTTGGGTACTAGATAGCTAACTCTATTAGAGACCTTTCAGATACCTAAGGAACTTTAAACAATGAATAAAACTCTTGAAATATCTGGACCTGTATGTTAGAATAATTTTATCGGGCAAGGTTCATTAGAACACCAAATCCCTTAACTATGGCCGTAGTTAAGGGATTTTTTGACGTATCTTAGCGATTTAACGGGTGTTGATAGGCTAGTCATTCGGTCTACTTCTTACCATCTAGCCATTTGCAAACGAAATACAAGATGATTCCTGCTATGACGTCCGCTACAATAGTAAGAACGAGCTCTGGGGCAAAGTTCATTAGTTTCACCTCCTCTCACGAACCGTAAGGAACGTAATCGGTAACCGATGACAAAAATAGTATACCACATTAAATTTAGATCATCAAGATTGCTTAATTCTTGAAGTATAGGGGATAGGCAAAAAGTCTTTAAAATCAAAAAACGTATAGTATCAGATGTATAAAAGCTTGATGTTATATCAATTATAAAAGTGGATAGGAAAGTGTTCTGATTATCAGAATTCCTTCCTATCCACTTTTTGAAGATTGTAAGTTAGCCTAATTTTATGTAGAATCAGCTTATTTGTTTTATTTATCAAAACCTTGCAAGGCTTTTTGGCGTTCTTCTACTTGACCTTTAGCATCTAGTTTATTACCACCGTATACAGCTGATTCCCATGATCCGTACATTGGATTTGGGAAGATGATGAATTTTTCACCGAATTCTTTTTGCAATTCTTCAAGTTGTTTATCACGGTCAGACTCAGAAGTCTTAGAAAAATCTGCAAAGTCTACAAGGTTATCACCAAACAATAAGATAAGATTTGTTTTTTCTTGAACTTTTTGGCGACGCCCCTCTTTGGATTTTACACCACTTTCTAAGAACATGAGATGATCACGTCCTTGAACAGGAATTCCTTCACTTTCAAGATTTTTAATGGTAGCATCTACTTGATTAGCTGAGCGGTCAGAAATGTAGTAGATTTGGACACCGTTTTGATCAGCAAACTGAAGAAAATCCTTGGCGCCTGGGACAGCTTTTGCTGCAGCTTTTTGAACCCAAACATCCCAATTTTCGGGTGTGAATGCTGTACCATCTTTGACATTTTGTACTTGATAAGGGCTATTATCTAGGACAGTTTCATCCAAGTCTAAAACGATAGAGTAAGGTTTGTCTGATTCTGTTTTGAGCAATTCCTTTAGGTGATTTGTTGCAACGTTATAACCCTGTATGTATAAGGCTTTAGTTTCAGCTGATTTTTGATACCAAAGGGTTGACATAGTATTTTCTCTTGACCGTAGTTGGTCATATGTCATTGTAATTTGATTATCAGATGAGCTACTATTGTTTGTCTGTGTTTCTGTAGACTTTGTTGCACAACTAGCCAATAAGACGACAGAAGCAAGTGCAGAAAGGATTGTAACAGTAGTTTTTGCTGTTTTCATGAAATATCTCCTATTCATTCATTTCAATAAATAGTATAGCACGAGAGAAAAGTTAAGGCAAGTTATTCCCTGACCATTGATGTAGATTCTATAGAAGTTAATGTAATGAAAAAAGCGATTACTAACTTGAAATGTAGTTTCACCTCTAATTATTGACATTTCAGGAAAAATCGCAGTAAAAATTGCACAGCCTTCTTTAAATGTGCTATAATACAGGAAAAAATAATAATGGAGGTCACGATAATGGCAACATTTTTGATGATTTTTGTGGTGGTTTGTGTGCTCCTATTGGTGATAGTCACACTGAGTACAGTTTATGTGGTTCGTCAGCAGTCGGTGGCGATTATTGAACGCTTTGGGAAATACCAAAAGGTTGCCAATAGTGGTATTCATATTCGATTGCCTTTTGGAATTGACTCGATTGCAGCTCGGATTCAGTTGCGCTTGTTGCAAAGCGATATTGTAGTTGAGACTAAGACTAAGGATAATGTGTTCGTTATGATGAATGTGGCGACCCAGTACCGTGTCAATGAGCAGAGCGTGACAGATGCTTACTATAAACTCATGCGTCCAGAATCTCAAATTAAATCTTATATCGAAGACGCTCTTCGCTCTTCTGTTCCCAAATTAACCTTGGATGAATTGTTTGAGAAAAAAGATGAGATTGCCCTTGAAGTTCAACATCAAGTAGCAGAAGAAATGACAACTTACGGTTATATTATCGTGAAAACCTTGATTACCAAGGTCGAACCTGATGCAGAAGTTAAGCAATCCATGAATGAAATCAATGCGGCGCAACGTAAGCGGGTCGCAGCGCAAGAATTGGCAGAAGCTGACAAGATTAAAATCGTCACTGCAGCTGAAGCCGAAGCAGAAAAAGACCGCCTTCATGGTGTGGGGATTGCCCAACAACGTAAGGCGATTGTGGATGGATTGGCAGAGTCTATCACCGAACTCAAGGAAGCCAATGTTGGCATGACAGAAGAGCAAATCATGTCCATTCTTTTGACCAACCAGTATTTGGATACCTTGAATACCTTTGCCTCTAAAGGAAACCAGACTATCTTTTTACCAAATACGCCAAATGGTGTTGATGATATCCGTACACAAATCTTGTCAGCCCTCCGTGCTGAGAAGAAATAATAGACTAAAGAGCTTGGCAACAGGCTTTTTTTGCATTGCATTTGTTAAGAAAAGCAAAGAACATTGATATACATTTATACTCAATGAAAATCAAAGAGCAAACTAGGAAGCTAGCCGCAGGCTGTACTTGAGTACGGTAAGGCGACGCTGACGTGGTTTGAATTTGATTTTTGAAGAGTATTAAATAAAAATTATTGTATGTTGTCCCCCTTAATTTGGAATGATAAGGGAATAACTAGAAAGATTTGTGAATACAAATTATTTCTGATATACTAACTATACAGTAATAATGAATGATAGGATATGGGATGAAAGAATTTCAATTTGAGAGAAAGCAGCGTTTTTCTTTGAGAAAATATACAATAGGAGCTTGTTCGGTCTTGCTAGGAACGAGTTTATTTTTTGCTGGTATGGGGGCTCAACCCGTACAGGCTACAGAAACGACTTCAACACTAATTTCAAGTCATTACTTGGATGAGCAGGATTTACCTGAAAAGTTGAAATCTGAGTTGCAATGGTTTGAAGAAAATAAGATTGAGGTAAAAGAGGGAAAAGAATACTATTTTGTCTATCGAAAATTGGCTACAAGATTACCAGCAACAGGTCTGTTTTCTAATGATGAGATGTTTATCTTGGGAGCAGGATTGTTATTGCTTTCCTTCACTTTAATCAAGAGAAAAAAGGGAGCGTCTTACTTCCTTGTGAGCGTCTTTGCTGTTGGTGGTTGGGTAGCATCCATCTCTGCTTTAGAAAATCTGGTAGAATTGCAACCAGCCCTTGTTAAGAGAGTAGAAGGTCAGTTTTTACCAAGTCCTGAAACAGTCCAAGGATATGAATTTACGGGATATTATTTGGTAAGAGATAGTGCTAGCAAGGAACTTTCTGTTGATAAGGTAGAGTCGTCAGTATTATCTCAAAAGGAGGAAAGTTCAGAACCTCAATCTAAGAAGATTGTACCACATACTACATCTCATTTTAGCTCGACTAAAGATCTTGTGCAATCTTCTCAACCATCTTACGCAGTTGAGCCTGTTTTAAATCCAACTCCTGAAAAAAGTATGAGTATTGAGTCTAAAAAAGTACCAGATGAAGGAATGAAAACTGTTATTGAAGACAAGCCAGAACTGGAAGTTAGGGTAGGGGAGATAGAGTTTGAAACTCAATTTCAGTCTGACCCAACTCTGGCTAAGGGAGAAAAAAGAATTTCTATAGAAGGTGCCAAGGGACAAGAACGAATCTTAACAGAAGTAAGGGTTGTCGATGGTATTGTTACGCGAAATGAAGTAGGGAGAGAAGTGCTTCGTGAACCAGTTGCTCAGGTGATTTTGGTCGGGGAAAAAGAGAAGGAACTTCAAGAAAATGGTATAAGCCTAGCCCCGGAAGTCCAACCACCTCTTCCGTCTTATGAGGGCGGTGTTTCCGGCGAATCCTTGGTGGAACCGTCCCTTCCATCTTATGAAGGCGGTGTTTCCGGTGAGTCCTTGGTAGAACCAGCGCTTCCTTCTTATGAAGGCGGTGTTTCCGGTGAGCCTTCGGTAGAGCCGTCTCTTCCATCTTATGAAGGCGGTGTTTCCGGTGAATCCTTGGTGGAGCCGTCCCTTCCATCTTATGAAGGTGGTGTTTCTGGCGAATCCTTGGTGGAACCGTCCCTTCCATCTTATGAAGGTGGTGTTTCCGGCGAATCCTTGGTAGAACCAGCGCTTCCTTCTTATGAAGGCGGTGTTTCCGGTGAGTCCTTGGTAGAACCAGCGCTTCCTTCTTATGAAGGCGGTGTTTCTGGCGAATCCTTGGTGGAACCGTCCCTTCCTTCTTATGAGGGTGGTGTTTCCGGCGATCCTTCGGTAGAGCCATCTCTTCCGTCTTATGAAGGCGGTGTTTCTGGTGAATCCTTGGTGGAACCGTCCCTTCCGTCTTATGAAGGTGGTGTTTCCGGTGAGCCTTCGGTAGAACCGTCTCTTCCGTCTTATGAAGGTGGCGTTTCCGGTGAGCCTGAGATACAGGAGGCTCTCCCAGAGTATAAAGAAGACACTCAACTTCCTCAGACCAAAGTGGAGACCAAAGCTGTTCCTTATGAAACCGTTTATGAAAAGAGTGAGGAACTAGACCACGGCGTTACAAGAGTAAAAATTCCGGGTGTTGAGGGACAAGAACAAGTTACTACTACCTATGCTAAAGATCAAGCAAGTGGAAATATTTCTGAGAATAAAACTGTCAAAATAGTAGTTAACAAAGTTGATCAAGTTGTAGAAGTTGGAACTAAACCGAGTGTTGAAACTACTGTCCTATCTCATAAAACGATTTACCAAGTGAATCCTGCTTTGGAGTTCAGACGACAGGAAGTAGCGGTTGCAGGGCATGATGGTTCGGTGGAAACTAGGACGACTTATCAACTAGACAAGGCAACAGGTCAGGTGACGGTATCTCATACTACTAAACAAGTAAATTCAGCAGTCGATAAAGTGATTCAAGTTGGTAATGTGGAAAAAGTAATACAACCGATTTCCGTTACCGAGGAGCGAAGAGAGGATTCTTCACTTGCTAAAAATATAGAAAAGGTAGCATCTGAAGGAGAAGTTGGTGAGAATACACTTACCAGAACATACGCTATCAATGAACAAACTGGTGAATTGGTTGATCCTCAAGAAGCGAGTCAAATAACAAAACCAATGAAACCGAGAGTTGTTTTAGTTGGTAGTCAGGAGGATAAACCACACTTACTTCCGGCTAATAGTGAGAGAGAAGATGCTGTGGATGTGTCTGCTCTGACCACAAGCGCGAGATCAGTAGACTTCTTACATGACAGTAAACTAAAAGAACAGTTGGAGCCTGTCTATGATCCTCGAGATATTATAACAAAGAGAATTGCGCTCAGAAAAACACACCCAAATATCACTGACCAAGAAGTCAAAGATATGTTGCGCACAGAGTATCTTCAAAAACTATCAATTCAAGAAAGCTTTGATCAGACGAAGACGCAAGCTGAGTCAAGTTTCAAAAAGATAGCCTCGCATACATTGGGAATTATAGGAGATACCCCTGGAAATCGCAGCAAGATCAAACAAGAGCTGGAGCAATACAAAGAGCAGATCTTGTTGGGACTGTCTTATATCAATCGTTTTTATAATATTCAATTTGGGGACACGAATATTCGTGATATTCTGGCCTTTAATCCAAGTTCATTTGGCAATAAGACAATGACCGCCTTGGATAGTTTGAAAAAATTAGGATCCATGTCTTATGAAGAGATGAAATTGACCAATAGTCCTCAAACATTTACAAAATATTTATCTACTATTACAGGTAAGGCTAGTTTGAAGGAATTTTTAGACAGCAATCGCCAACTCTTTACGTCAGATGATGCGGATACCTGGCTTAAAAAATCTAGCCAAGCTATGATTGTTGACAAACCATCTAAAGAAAATCCTTCAGCGCATGTCGGTCTGTATAGCAAGTTGACAGCTGGGGAAAAGGATCCTCGTAAACAAGAGGCTAATATGGCTGCTATTTTGGGACTTTTGAATGTGAAAGAACCAAATGTTTACGTGATTAGTAATATGGCGACGATTACTTATGGTAATATTGGTTCCTATATAGATACTTCTCTTGCCCAGTCTAATCCAACTAAGTATCAGGCTGAGCTTGCTAGAGTCAAGTCTTTAATTGAAAAGGCGGCTGTACAACAAGCCAACTATGTTGATACTCTTTATCGTATAACAAAACCAGAAAATCGCGATAAGTTGCTGACAAATCGCTTGATTATTGATACGATGAAGAAATATACAAGTAATCCGAATGCACAGATTGATAGCACTTGGTCACCAGCTACTGGTAGTGGAGCTGATAAGGGGGTCGACCAGTTTATGACTCCTATGAATTACTATTCTCCAGTAAGTAAGGTGGGAGCTGAGGCTAATGGATTAGGTGTCCGTTACTTTATAGATAGGGTTTTGGATGATAGAGGTTCAGCGACTTATTCTCATGAAATGACGCACTTACTAGATAGAACGGTCTTGTTTAATAATCACGGTCGTCGAGATGGTACAGGAGCAGAGTTTTATGCGCGTGGTATTTTTGAAAACTCCTATAATCCAGAAAAGGATACTTATTTCAATCTCAACTTTGTATATGATGAGAGTGATAAGAATGGATTTTACAATAAAACACCTGATCGATTTAAAACGGCAGAAGATTTGCAATCTTACATGAAGGGAAGTTTTGATGTCCTTTATACTCTAGATTACCTAGAAGCTGAAGCAAGTAAAGGCTTATCTGCAGAAGACAAGATGAGTTATTTCAAAAAAATAACGCCAATCACTTCAACAGGTCCTAGAACTTGGGTAGATTACCGTAATCCAGCAGTTAAACCAACTCATAAGAGTGAGGAGATTCAAGCTCTGACCTTAGAAGATGCCAAAAAATTGACAGATATTGATAGTTTGATTGACAATCATATCCTGGTCAATCGTTATATCATTGCTGGTTTTTCAGATAAAGGAAAAATTACAGCAAATGGTTACTATACTGTTGATATGTTTGATACCATTTATGGTGTTAGTCAAAATGACTCTGGTATGAGTGGGGACATCACCTTTAGAAAACAAGCATTTGAATTGATGGCTGCTTTGGGCTATTATGAAGGATTTGTACCTTATGTGTCAAATCAGTTTAAAAAACAAGCTGAAGAAGAAGGCAAACCGTTATCTGATAAATATATTTTCGATAACATTTTAGGCAAATCTTACGCAGCTTTCAAAAAAGAGCAAATAACTGAGCGTGTTGAGAAATTAGGTAAGTTAAAACCAATTACTATAAATTACAACGGAAAAGAAGAAGTGATTGATAGTAAAGAAAAATTACAAGAGCTTATGAATAAAGCTGTTAAAGAAGAACTTGCTCAGATAACAGCAGGAAATACAACGGCTAAAAAGTTTAAATTTATCGAAACACCAGTTCAAAAACTGAAAAAAGCAATTTATAAAGCTTATCTCAAAGATTCAGATGACTTTAGACAGTCGATTTACAATAGTTAAGACAAAAGGGACATCTCTCTGGAATGAACATTCAGAGAGGTGTTTTTTGGTCTCTTTTGAGGTTTGTATTGTTTATTGCAAATTACAGTTTGATTGAATATGAAGTGATTTTCAGACTTTTCCACAAATTATAGAATCTTTTCTGAGTATTTAGGGAGTGATGTAGGAAGCCTTGAAAGCGTTTGTGTTTTGTGCTATAGTCAAGTAAATCGAGTCGTTTAAAGAGGAATGCTTGTATGAGAAGAGAAGAAGTTTTACGAAATCACTGGTTTTTTAGCCAAGAGGTGGGGAAGGAAGAGGCCTTGGCACCGGATTTGCAGAGGAAAAATTGGCAGGATATTCAAGTGCCACATGACTGGAGTATTTACAATGATTTTGACCAATACTCGCCAGCGCAAAATGAGGGTGGCCAGTTAAACGGGGGTCAGGCCTGGTATCGGACACAGTTTTACTTGGAAGAAGATGCCAGTCTTGTATCGGTGCGTTTGTTGTTTGACGGGGTTTACATGAATGCCCAAGTCTATATCAACGGGCAAGTGCTGGGTTATTATCCCAATGGCTACACACCTTTTTCTTATGATATTACGCCTTATCTAAGAAATGATGGGACGGCCAACCAGCTTGCGGTTTTTGTGGAAAATCAGCAACCTAGCAGTCGTTGGTACTCTGGTAGCGGTATTTACCGAGAAGTAAAATTATTGATTACAGATTCGGTGCATCTGGATTTATATGGGATTAAGATAGAAAGTCCCAAGCTCAAGGAACAAAGAGATGGATGGGTGGAAACCCAGCTTGAAAGCAAGGTTTCAAATGATGGGCCTCAGTCCGTGTCGGTGTATTTGGAGCAGAGTATCTGGTATAACGGGCAGCAGCTGTCAGACTGGCAGGTGACAGACTCTGTAGTGATTGAAGCTGGGGACAAACATCATTTCCAACAAGCCATATCAATTTTTCAACCCTTGCTTTGGGATATTGATCATCCTCATCTCTATCAGTTGAAGACTCGAATCTACAAAAATGGCATTTTGGTTGATGAAGAAGAGGAGACCTTTGGTTACCGCTATACGGATTGGCAAGCGGATAAGGGCTTCTTTCTAAATGGTCGCTGGTTGAAGATTCATGGGGTTTGTCTGCATCATGACTACGGAGCGCTGGGAGCTGTGGGAAATAGGTCAGCTGCCGAGAGACGCTTGCGCCAGATGAAAGAAATGGGGGTCAATGCGATTCGAATCACGCATAATCCAGCCAGTAGTATTTTGCTGGATGTAGCTGCCAAAATGGGCCTACTCATCCAAGAAGAAGCCTTTGATACCTGGTATGGAGGCAAGAAAGAATATGACTATGGTCGCTTTTTTGAGGAAGAAGCGACTCATCCAGAAGCGAAAGCAGGCGATTTCTGGTCAGATTACGATTTGCGCACCATGATTGAGCGTGGTAAGAACAATCCAGCTATTTTTATGTGGTCCTTGGGAAATGAAGTCAGCGAAGCAAATGGAGATGCTCATTCATTGAAGACGATCAAACGCTTGCTAGAAAGGGTCAAGGAGGTTGATGATAGTCGTTTTGTGACCATGGGAATGGATCAATTCCGCTTTGGCGATGGTTCTGGAGGTCATGAAAAGATAGCCAATTTGCTGGATGTGGTGGGCTTGAATTACTCAGAAGACAATATTGATAGGATTCGTAAAAGACATCCCAAGTGGCGTCTTTATGGATCTGAAACCTCATCGGCTACAAGGACGCGTGACAGCTATTTTCGCCCAGATAAGGAATGGGTTGGGGATAATCGCCACGTTCGGAATTTTGAACAGTCAGACTATGGCAATGATCGGGTTCCTTGGGGGAAGACAGCGACGGCTTCTTGGATAGCAGATAGAAATCGGCTAGACTATGCAGGTCAGTTTATCTGGACAGGAGTGGACTATATCGGTGAGCCGACTCCTTGGCACAATCAAAATGACACGCCGGTCAAGAGTTCCTATTTTGGGCTTGTGGACACAGCAGGGATTCCTAAAAATGACTATTATCTCTATCAAAGTCAGTGGTTGGACCTAGATCAACATCCCATGGTTCATATCTTACCTCACTGGAATTGGGAAATTCACAAGAGTTATCAACAAGTTGTGGATAAGTATGGGGATATCCCTGTTCGAGTGTATTCAAATGCTGGTTTTGTAGAGCTATTTCTCAATGGGAAATCTCAAGGTAGGAAGACTTTTCAGGAAAAATGGACTTCAGATGGCAGGAAATACCAAGAGGGACAAGGTTCTGGCCAACTCTATCTCGAATGGCGTTTGCCTTATCAACCAGGAGAATTGCATGCTGTGGCTTATGATCGTCAAGGTCAGCTTGTGGCAGAAGATAGGGCGGTGACTGCAGGTAAGCCAGCCAAAATCGGGTTACATGCCGAGAAAACAAAACTGGAGCCAGATGGGCAAGACCTCCTCTATCTTTATTTTGATGTATTGGACCAAGCTGGAAATTGGGTACCGACTGCTTCCAATCAGCTTCATTTTGAAATTGCAGGCCCTGCTCGCATTGTGGGTGTGGATAACGGCAGACAGGCCAGTCGTGAACGTTACCAGGCTCAGAAAAATGGTCGGTTTAAGCGGAAAGCCTTTCATGGCAGGGGTGTACTTTTGGTTCAGAGCTTGGAGCAGGCAGGCCAAGTAAGAGTAAAGGCCAGTGCCAGAGGACTAGAGCCAGCAAGTTTTGATCTCTTAGTGGGAGATGATTTGGCTACCCAACCAGTGAGAAATAAGCGCTTATTTGAGATTCGAGTGGACAAGCAGGCAGGATTACAAGAAGGGGCTTCCCCAGCTATTGGACTTTATCCACAAACTGTGGATAACCCTGTGAACAAGGTGGGGAATAGTGAAGTGATTTGGGAGACGAGTGGTGGTGCCCAGGCCATTATCAATCAGGGGGTGCTTCATTGCTTGTCTGCAGGTGACTTGGCTATCCGCGCCATTTATCGAGGGAAGACCTATCAAATGCACCTGCAGGTGGCAGAAAATACCTCGCTAGGTAGGGCAGTTTCTGTAAGACCACTTCGCTTGTATACAAATAAGGGAACTTATCCACAGCTGCCATCTTCAGTTTTGGTGGACTATGAGTCTGGTGGTGCAAAACGAGTCAAGGTTGTTTGGGAGGCAATCTCCGAAGAAGATATAGCAAGCTTTCATGAGTTTATGGTATCTGGTCAGCTGGAAGGGCTGGATTTAAAGGCTTCTGCTCAGGTTTGTGTCCAAGGGATTTGCGCTATTGAGCCTGAAAGGGTCTGGACGCTTGTCAAGGAAGTCCCACACTTACCAGACCGAGTCAAGCTAGTCTTATCAGATGGCAGAAGAGATACGGCCAAGGTGACTTGGGATGAACTCGAACCTCAAGTCTATGCTCAGGTAGGAGAAAGTGTGCTCACAGGACAAGTAGCGGGCTGTGAGTTGCCAGCAACAGTCACCATTCATGTGACAGATGTCAGTGTAGATGGGGAAGTTATTTCCAATCAGTGGACAGGGTCTAACCTGCCTCTAGTCTTTGCTTCTCACTCAGAGCCTAATCACCCAGCCTCATATCTCAATGACAAGGTCATTGTTCGGAAGAAATCGACAGCCAATACTTGGATTGCCAAGTCAGAGCAAGCCAGCGTGGGTATTCTGTTTGGAGATGCAGGGATTTTAAAACCGCGATTTGTGGATAACCTGACCTTGTATTATGTTGAAAATCAAGACTATGTGGCGGTAGAGCCGACTTTTATTGATTATTATGTAGGGAATGAGCCTAGCTTACCTCGGACTCCAAATCATTTGGATAAGGATTCACTGCTCAAGCAAGAGGAGAATTGGCGCCCTGTATCAGCTATCCGAAAAGTGTCAAGCGACAAGGATGAGGAGCTTCGTTTTGAATTTGACAAGGTAGAAACCTATGCCCTTCGTCTTCGATTTGAAAATTTGTCCAGTCCCCTAGCCTTAACAGAATTGCAAGTACATGCCAAAAAAGTAAAGAAAAATGTAGATAGGAAGTAGTATGGTAAGAGAAATAAAACCGCATGGGCCCTTGCCTAGTTCGACCCAGCTAGCTTATTTAGAGGATGAACTAGCAGCCTTTATCCATTTTGGGCCCAATACCTTTTATGATCAGGAATGGGGGACAGGTCAGGAGGATCCTGGGCGATTTAACCCGACAAGGTTAGATGCGCGTGAGTGGGTTCGCGTGCTCAAGGAAACGGGCTTTAAGAAGTTGATTTTGGTGGTCAAGCACCACGATGGCTTTGTCCTTTATCCGACAGCTCACACAGATTATTCGGTTAAGGCCAGTCCTTGGAGGAGTGGAGAGGGAGACTTGCTCCTTGAAGTATCCCAAGCTGCTACAGAATTTGATATGGATATGGGGGTCTACCTGTCACCGTGGGATGCCCACAGCCCCCTCTATCATGTGGACCGAGAAGCGGACTATAGTGCCTATTATCTGGCTCAGCTGAAGGAGATTTTATCAAATCCTGCCTATGGTAATGCAGGAAAATTTGCTGAGGTCTGGATGGATGGTGCCAGAGGAGAGGGCGCTCAAAAGATCAATTATGAATTTGAAAAATGGTTTGAAACCATTCGCGAACTGCAGGGCGATTGCTTGATTTTTTCAACAGAAGGCACTAGTATCCGCTGGATTGGCAATGAACGAGGGTATGCAGGTGATCCTCTATGGCAAAAGGTGAATCCTGATAAACTAGGAACAGAAGCAGAGCTGGACTATCTTCAGCACGGAGATCCCTCGGGCACGATTTTTTCAATCGGAGAGGCAGATGTTTCCATCCGGCCAGGCTGGTTCTACCATGAGGATCAGGATCCTAAGTCTCTCGAGGAGTTGGTCGAAATCTACTTTCACTCGGTGGGTCGGGGAACTCCACTATTACTCAATATTCCGCCGAATCAAGATGGGCTATTTGACACAAAGGATATTGAACGACTTTATGAATTTGCGGCCTATCGCAATGAGCTCTATAAAGAAGATTTGGCTCTGGGAGCTAAGGTGTCTGGTCCTGTTCTTTCCGCAGACTTTGCCTGTCACTATTTGACAGATGGCCTTAAGACCAGCTCTTGGGCAAGCGACGTAGGCTTGCCAATCCAGTTAGAACTTGAGTTAGGGTCACCTAAAACTTTTGATGTAATTGAGTTAAGAGAAGATTTGAAGCTGGGCCAACGAATCGCTGCTTTTCATGTGCAAGTAGAGGTGGATGGCGTCTGGCAAGAATTTGGTACAGGCTTTACAGTTGGTCATAAGCGTCTCCTGCAAGGTCCGCTAGTAGAGGCACAGAAGGTGCGCGTGATGATTACAGAGTCACAGGATTTACCTATATTGACCAAGATTTCACTCTATAAAACTCCTAGCTTATCAAAAACAGAAGTTGTTCAGGGGCTAGCATTTGCAGAAAAAAGTCTAGCTGTGACAAAGGGAGAGACTCTTCATTTTAGGATTGAACGTAGCGAAAGTAATACTCCTTTGGAGGCTAAGATTTCGATTCAACCGGGGACAGGTGTCCATGGTGTCGCCTATCAGGACGAAATTCAAGTTCTTCAATTCCAAGCTGGGGAATGCAAAAAAGATTTGTGTCTACCAACCCTGTATTTTGCTGCTGATAAGACCTTGGATTTCTATCTGAATCTGACTATTGATGGACAGCTGATTGATCAAGCTCATATTTTAGTTGAAACGAGATAAAATATCTTCACAATTCATTTCCTTTTCGAATAAATAGATAGAACCATCGAATCTAGCAAAATTAGATTTAAAACTATGGTATAATAGAAGGAGGAAATGGATGACTTTAAGACATCCGGGCATTAGCCCAACCAATGACTTGGTAGCTAAGAAAATCTTTAGCAATCCAGAAATCACTTGTCAATTTATTCGCGATATGTTGGATTTACCAGCCAAAAATGTGACCATTTTGGAGGGAAGCAATATTCATGTCTTGCCTTCCATGCCTTACTCGGCACAGGATTTCTATACCAGTATAGACGTCTTGGCGGAGTTGGATAATGGTACGCAAGTAATTATTGAAATTCAAGTTCATCATCAGAATTTTTTCATCAATCGCCTGTGGGCTTACCTGTGCAGTCAGGTCAATCAAAACCTAGAAAAAATTCGTCAACGAGAAGGTGATACACACCAGAGTTACAAACACATCGCACCAGTTTATGCTATTGCTATTGTGGACAGCAACTACTTCCAAGATGACTTGGCTTTTCACAGCTTTAGTATGCGAGAGGACACGACAGGTGAAGTCTTAACTATCACAAATAATGGTCAAGAAAACCATCTAGTCAAGATGGCATTCTTGGAATTAAAAAAATACAGAGAAACCAGCAAAGACGAGGTTCGCAAGCCGTGGTTGGAGTTTTTCGGTAATAAGCCCTTTACCCAAGAACCCGAGCGAGCCATCAGCCAAGCAGACCAACTGCTGGACTACAAGAGCTGGTCCGAGGAGGACAGGAAAATGTTTAGTCAGCTACGTATGCGAGAAGAACAGGCATTGTTAGCACAGGATTATGCCTTGGAACAAGCTGAAGAAAAAGGCTTAGAACGTGGTCGTGCAGAGGGTCGTGAACAAGGACGAGAAGAAGGCATTGAACAGGGATTAAAAGTAGGTTTAGTAAATCTAGTACGTCAAGGTCTCCTGACTTCTGAAGTTGCCAGCCATCAATTAGGCATGACCGTCGCTGAGTTTGAGGAGCTATTGAAAAACCATCATAAACATCATAAATAAGACCTAAAAGTACAGAGAAACCAGCAAGGATAGTGTTCGCAAGCCGTGGTTGGAGTTTTTCGGTAATAAACCCTTTACCCAGCACCCCGAGCGAGCCATCAGCCAAGCAGACCAACTGCTGGACTACAAGAGCTGGTCCGAGGAGGACAGGAGAATGTTTAGTGAACAACGCAGGCGTGAAGAACAAGCCTTGTTAGCACAGGACTATGCTTTGGAACAAGCTGAAGAAAAAGGTTTAGAGCGTGGTCTTGAACGTGGTCGAGCTGAAGGTATTGAACAAGGTTTAGAGCGTGGACTTGAACGAGGAAAAGTTGAAGGAAGTTTGTCTATGCTAGTAAATCTAGTACGTCAAGGTCTTCTGACTTCCGAGATAGCAAGCCAGCAATTAGACATGACCGTGGCTGAGTTTGAGGCCTTGTTGTAAGTAGAAAACGATGACATGTTGCCGAAATGAGGTAGCATGTTTTATTTTTGGTTCATGTGTTTTACGGATAATTTTTTCTTATGCAGTGCAAAAATAGTTTGTTTCACCCATCAAACTTATTTATTTTACTACCAATCCTATATGAATGCGCTATCTTTATGGATGGAATTAAAACAAAAGCAAATTTGTTATAAAAACATGTGAATTATTTATTTACAAAAACAAGAAAATATACAAAACTAATTTATCTGAAAATTCCTTACTTTCCCAAAACGCTTTTTTTTTTTGCGAAAATTTTAAATCAAATCATTTGCATATATATTGAAAATAAGATAAAATGTAAATTGTAGATCTCTACATACAGGTGTCATGTGGAAATCAAATTAATTAACCTTACAAAAGGAGAAAAGAAAATAATGGAAAACAAACCATCTATGAGTCGTGTTGAACGTCTGCACCGTGAAAAGGTCACTCGTTACTCGATCCGTAAATATAGTTTTGGGGCGGCTAGTGTAGCCGTCGCTGCTCTTTTCATGTTCTTAGGGAATGGAGCTGTATCTGTTCAAGCGGATCAAATCCAACCTGTCCAACCTGGAGACACAGCTACTGCGCCAGCAACTCCAACTTTGGACAAGACCCAACTTGAAAGCTACATTTCAGAAATTGAGACAAAACTTTCTAACGGTTCTTACGATAACAAAACGGAAGAAAGTGTTGCAGTATTAAAAGCTGAACTAGAATCTGCAAAAGCTACATTAGCGAACGCAACTACTCAAGCTGAACTAAAAAAAGCTTACAGCAAACTTGTCACTACAGCAAACTCTAAATTAAAAAACAAACCTGTAGAGAAAAAAGAAACTCCAGCAGTAGATACAACTGAAGGTAAAGAAACTGTAGGTAAAACAGCAGAAAACACAGAACCTAAATCAGAATCTAACTCAATCGAAAACACAGGATCTAATGATGCTCGTAGCGGTAAAGAATTAGACAAAAACAATGCTTTCCGTACTGAAACTGATACAGAAAAGCCAAAAGTATCAATCGATTATGATGATGCAGCATCTCAGACTATTTGGGTAACTCCAACAGAAGAAACAAATATCACTGGACGTATCAAGATTACAGATAACAGTGGTAAGATTGTTAAAGGTTGGATGCAAAAAATGGGTGGTGGAACCGATACTAATATAGGGTATGGATTAAACAACTCTAATATTGATGGTGAAACAACAGCAACAGCTGACCAACCAGCGACACTTAGCATCACTGGAAAATTGCAAGATCGTCATCCTAATGGGAAACCATGGGTGAATGGTTCGACAGTAGTATCACGTAAAGTTCGTGCTAAAGATGCAAGTAACAATGAAATTGACAACGAAGGTTCATCTGACCCAGCATATCAAGTATTCTTCAAAATTCGTTCACAAAACGTAAAATACACAGAAGATTTAGCAAATAAAGCTGCAAACTTTGATAAAGTTGCGGTAGCTGATCCAGCACAACTTCAACAAGCAGAATTAGATAAAATTAAAGCTGGATTACAAGCAGGTGATGGAAACAACCTTAACGGTAAGATTGCTACAGTTACTCAATCAGGAGATAAAGTTGTTATTACTTATAACGATGGAACAACAGCTGAAAGACCAGTAACTGACTTCACACGTGTAAACCAAGCACCAACAGCGGAATTTCCTTTCTCCAATGCAGCAGCTAAAGAAATTTATGTTTACGGTGCAGAAGAAAACTCATTTGATATTAAAATCAAAGATGATAGTAAGAAAATTGTGAGTGCTACTTTAAACCAAGGTGGTAACAGACCTTTTGCTGAAGTTCCAGGTGCAACAAATAAAATTAGTACTCAATATGGATATACAGCGAATACTATTACTGCTGAGACACCAGCAACAGAAGCATCACCAGCAGTTATTACTTACTCAGGTACACCAGCACCAGAAGGGAATTTTACACAAGACAAACTAGATGCGGCGACTAGAGGAGAAACTCCTCCAGGTGTAGTTTTAGGATGGCGTTTCTTACGAGTTACAGACGCTGATGGAGGAGAAATTACAGGGAGAGCAACAGGTGCAGATGATCCAGGTTCTTTCGTTGTCGTACTTAAACCACAAACTCAAAAATATGATGTTACAAAACCTGAAAACGAAGCTGCTAAAGTACCAGTAGTTGATGCTAATCACGTAACAGATGCAGAGTTCGCAAAAATAGTGGGTGCAAATAATGCAAATATTAAACTTCACTATTCTAAAAAGAATGCAGATGCTAACTTAGTTGGGAAACAAGGTCAAAATGTTGACGATAAAGAAGCCAAGATTAAATCTGTTACAAAAGTAGATAACAATATGGTGGTAACGTATAAAGATGGATCTACAGATACATTACCATTAACTGACTTTGCGCTTACAAACCCTGCTCCAGTAGTCAATACAAACGCTAACGCTAGAAATACAGTTCTTTCAACTGATGAGGAATTAACAGGAACAGGTACACCTGGAGCAACCGTTAAAGTGACTGTTAAAGATCCAGAAGGAACAACAGTAATCTCAGAAAAAACAACACAAGTTGGAGAAGACGGTACTTGGAAACTTCCTTTAGATAAAGGATTGAACAGCAATGAAGCCTTACCAGGTGCTAGTGAAGCTGCAAGAGCATTCTATGCTCCTAAAAATAAAGTGGAAGTTACGCAAGTTGTTAATGGAGTATCCAGTGAAGCAACAGCGGTAACAGTATCAGAAGGGCCATCGACTATCCTGCCATCAGCAGCGGCAAAAGACGGTAAGAGCGTTGTAGCAGGAGCTAAAGAAGTTACAGTTACAATTCCGCATGATGCAGGTATTGCATACTTCTGGTATACAAACAAAAATGATAATTCTAAACCACAAATTGATATTAAACGTGAATCTGATGATAACTTTGTGATTTCTGGCAACAATGCTGGAAAAGCGACAGTTAAAAACGTTGTTAAGGGTAACTTCTCTGATACTGTTACACTAACATTAACAGAGCCAGTTAAAGAAGGTGCTAACCTAGAAATCATTCCTCACAACGGACTAGCTACCAAAGGTACATACTTAGGCAGAGCTAGCATTCCAGTAACTAACGAAGCACCGGTAGTATCATCAGCAACAGACTCAGATGTGACGACAGTAAATGCAGGGGGAACTGTAGATCTTTCAACTCTTGCGAAAGTAACAGACCATGAAGATGACCAAAATGCTACATTAGGAACAAAAGGTACACCAACAGTAGTATCTATCAATGGTGATACAAGTAAAACAACTCTTGAAGCAGCAGATTTAGCAACACCAGGAACATATACTGTTAAATATAAAGCAGTAGATAGTCAAGGTAAAGAGTCTGCTGAGTATACACATACTGTTAAAGTAAATCAAGCTCCAACAGTTGAACTTCCATACTCAAATGCTGACAAACGTCAAATCTATGTTTACACTGGTGAAAATACTGACTTAACATTCACAGGTAAGGACGAAACTGAAGTTAAAGACTTATACCTACGTGGACCAGGAGATGTAACTTGGAATAACACTACAGGATTTGGTTTTACAACAGGTAAAGTTGAAAATGGTGTGGTAACTGGCGATGGAACAGTCACTGCTGATAAGAGAACAGCTACTATCAAGATGACTGGAACTACAAACCTTAAAGCTGGCCAACAATGGACAAGTTTCATTGAATCTAAAGATAGCAATGATGCAAAATCAATGACAGGCGCAAACTATAATGCTGAAACTGATGACGCAGCACGTCAACAAAAACCAGGATACGTTCAATTCGTTGTTAAATCTCAAACAGATAAGTACGATATCAAGGCACCGACAGAAAAAGTTGCTGTAACAGATCCAGCTAACGTTACAGAAGCAGAATTAGCTAAAATCAAAGAAAAACTACAACTTGAGCACAATAAGAATAATGACGATGCAAATATCTCAAAAGATGCTCCAGTTACAGATAAAGATGATAAAATTGCTTCAGTAACAAAAGATGACCAAGGAAATCTTGTAGTAACATACGCAGATGGTTCAAAAGACACAAGACCATTATCAGAGTTTGTAACTCTAGACAAACAACCTGCTATCGATGCGGTTAATAAAGCAGCTGACAAACAAATCCAAACTATCAATGATAACGCAGCAGCAACTCAAGAAGAAAAAGATGCAGCAATCGCTAAAGTAAATGCAGATAAAGCTAAAGCTCTTGAAAATATTGCTAACTCTAATGCTACAACTAAACCTGAGTTAGATAAAGTAGAAAAAGCAGGAACTGATGCAATTGCAAAAGATAACCCAGTAGTATCTGCAAAACCAGCAGCTAAGAAAGCAATTGATGATGCGTTAGCAGCTAAAAACAAAGCAATCGATGCTCGTCCAGATTTAACTCCAGAAGAGAAAACTAAAGCTAAAGAAGCAGCAAAAGCAGCAGCTGATAAAGCTAAGGAAGCTGTCGATGCAGCAACAACAGATGCAGAAGTTACTAAAGCTAAAGAAGCTGGAGCTAAAGCAGTTGCAGATGTAACTCCAGTAGCCAAAGCGGAAGCTAAGAAAGCAATTGCAAAAGCATTAGAAGATAAAAATAGCGAAATTGATAAGCGTACAGACTTAACTGATGAAGAAAAAACAGCAGCTAAGAATGAAGCAAAAGATAAAGCTGACGCTCAATTAGCTGAAATTGCTAAACAACCGGATGCAGCAGCTACACCAGCAGCAGCTAAAACAGCTCAAGATGTAGTAGATGCAGCTAAGGAAACAGGTGTAGCTGAAGTTACTGCAGTAAATCCAGTAGCTAAAGCTAAACCAGAAGCTAAAAAAGCAATTGATGATGCGTTAGCAGCTAAAAACAAAGCAATCGATGCTCGCACAGATTTAACTCCAGAAGAGAAAACTAAAGCGAAAGAAGTAGCAAAAGCGCAAGCAGATGTAGCTAAAGATGCTGTTGATGCAGCAACTACAAATGCAGCAGTTGATAAAGCTAAAACAGATGGAACTACAGCAGTTGCAAATGTAACTCCAGTAGTTAAAGAAGCGGCTAAAAAAGCAATCGCAGATGAATTAGCAGAAAAAGAAAAAGCAATCGATGCACGTAAAGACTTAACAGATGCAGAGAAAGCAAAAGCTAAGGAAGAAGCACAAGCGAAAGCAAAAGAAGCAACAGACGCTATTAACAAGCAGCCAGATGTAGCAACTACACCAACAGCAGCTAAAACAGCACAAGATGCAGTAGATGCAGCTAAAGCTAAAGGTGTAGCAGATGTTAAAGCTGTAAACCCAGTAGCGAAAGAAGCAGCTAAGCAAGCAATCGCAGATGAATTGGCTAAGAAAGTTGGAGAAATCGATGCACGTCCTGACTTAACTGACAAAGAAAAAGATGCAGCTAAGAAAGATGCTCAAGCAAAAGCTAAAAAAGCGACAGATGCTATTAACGCACAGCCAGATAACGCAGAAACACCAGAAAAAGCAGCAGAAGCACAAACAGCAGTAGATGGTGCTAAAGATAAAGGTGTAGCAGATGTTAAAGCTGTAAATCCAGTAGCGAAAGAAAAAGCTAAAGAAGAAATTGCAAAAGAGTTAGCTAAGAAAGAAGAAGCAATCGACGGGCGTAAAGACTTAACTGACGAAGAAAAAGCAGCAGCTAAGAAAGATGCGCAAGCGAAAGCAAAAGAAGCAACAGATGCAATCGACGCTCAACCATCTATCGCAGAAACACCAGAAAAAGCAGCAGAAGCTAAAAAAGCAGTAGATGGTGCAAAAGATAAAGGTGTAGCAGATGTTAAAGCTGTAAATCCAGTAGCGGCTAAGAAACCAGAAGCTAAGGAAGCAGTAGATGCAGCTCTTAAAGCTAAAGTAGACGCAATTAACGCACGTGAAGACTTAACTCCAGCAGAAAAAGATGAAGCTAAGAAAGCAGCAGAGAAAGCAGCAGATGATGCTAAGAAAGCAATCGATGCAGCAACAACAGATGCAGCAGTAGATGCAGCGAAAAATGCTGGTACTGGAGAAGTTGCGAAAGTAAATCCAGTAGCGAAAGAAAAAGCTAAAGAAGAAATTGCAAAAGAGTTAGCTAAGAAAGAAGAAGCAATCGACGAGCGTAAAGACTTAACTGACGAAGAAAAAGCAGCAGCTAAGGAAGAAGCTCAAGCTAAAGCGAAAGAAGCAACAGATGCGATCGATGCTCAACCAGCTAATGCAGAGACACCAGAAAAAGCCGCAGAAGCTCAAAAAGCAGTAGATGGTGCAAAAGATAAAGGTGTAGCAGATGTTAAAGCTGTAAATCCAGAAGCAGTAACTAAACCAGCAGCCAAGAAAGCAATCGAAGATAAATTAGCAAAACAATTGGAAGACATTGCTAACACTCCAGATGCTACTGATGAAGAGAAGAAAGTTGCAGCAGATGCAGCTAAAGCTCTAGCAGAAGAAGCTAAGGAAGAAATCGATAAAGCTGGAACAGATGCAGAAGTTAAGCAACTTCAAGAAAAAGCTGAAGGTGAAATTGAAAAATCTGTACCAGTTGTAGAAGATAAACCAAATGCTCGTAAAGCAATTGATGAAGAAGCAACAGCTAAGAAAGCAGAAATCGATGCGCGTAACGATCTAACTCCTGAAGCTAAAGCTAAATTAAAAGCTAAAGTAGATAAAGTTGCGGAAAAATCTAAAGCAGAAATTGATGCAGTAAGTAGTGTAGACGATGTTAATACAATAGAAGAGGCTGATAAGGCGGCTATTAAAGCAATTGGAGAAGTAAACAGACCAATTGATAAAGTATTAGTAAAAGATCCAAGTGCATTAACAGATGAAGAAAAAGCTAAAATCTTAGAAGAAGTTAAGAAAGTTAACCCAACAGCTAAAGAAGTTAAATATGATGAAAATGGAAACATCGAAGTAACAACAGAAGCTGGCGATAAAGGAATTATCAATCCGACAAAATTAGTGAAAACTGAGGACCAGTTAGATAACGGTAAAGGTGGAAATGACATTAACAAACCACTTGATAAAGTTATCGTAAAAGATCCATCGAACTTAACTGACGAAGAGAAAGCTAAGATTGTTGCTAAAGTTGAAGAGGTAAATCCAGATGCTATAGTAACGATAGATGAAAATGGAACTGTTTCTGTTTCTACTCCAGAAGGTAAAACTGCAGCAATTCCAGCATCAGAATTAGTAAGAACTAAAGAAGATACTTCTAACCCAGATGCAGGAAATAGTAAAATTGTTAAACCAGCAGACAAAGTAGCCGGTGAAGCAAATGATCCGGATGATCAAGCTAAAGTAGAAGAAAAATTAAGAGAATTAAACCCAGAAACTAAATCTGTTAAATTTGATGAAGATGGTAATGCGACAGTTACACTGAAAGATGGAACTACTGCGACAATCCCATCAGAAGATTTATTCAAATCAGAAGTAGATGCAACTAAACCAAATGCAGGAAACGACATCGTTAAACCAGCAGATAAGACAGTAGTAGCAAATCCAGAAAAACTTACAGACGCTGAGAAGAAAGCGATCGAAGATAAAGTTAAAGCTGTAAATCCAGATGCAACAGTAGTTGTAGATGATAAAGGAAATGCGACAGTCACAACTCCAGAAGGTAAGACAGCTGTAATTCCAGCAGCAGACTTGACGAAAGATCCAGAAGCTGCAACTAAACCAAATGCAGGTAACGACATCGTTAAACCAGCAGATAAGACAGTAGTAGCAAATCCAGAAAAACTTACAGACGCTGAGAAGAAAGCGATCGAAGATAAAGTTAAAGCTGTAAATCCAGATGCAACAGTAGTTGTAGATGATAAAGGAAATGCGACAGTTACAACTCCAGAAGGTAAGACAGCCGTAATTCCAGCAGCAGACTTGACGAAAGATCCAGCAGCTGCAACTAAACCAAATGCAGGTAACGACATCGTTAAACCAGCAGATAAGACAGTAGTAGCAAATCCAGAAAAACTTACAGACGCTGAGAAGAAAGCGATCGAAGATAAAGTTAAAGCTGTAAATCCAGATGCAACAGTAGTTGTAGATGATAAAGGAAATGCGACAGTTACAACTCCAGAAGGTAAGACAGCCGTAATTCCAGCAGCAGACTTGACGAAAGATCCAGCAGCTGCAACTAAACCAAATGCAGGTAACGACATCGTTAAACCAGCAGATAAGACAGTAGTAGCAAATCCAGAAAAACTTACAGACGCTGAGAAGAAAGCGATCGAAGATAAAGTTAAAGCTGTAAATCCAGATGCAACAGTAGTTGTAGATGATAAAGGAAATGCGACAGTCACAACTCCAGAAGGTAAGACAGCTGTAATTCCAGCAGCAGACTTGACGAAAGATCCAGAAGCTGCAACTAAACCAAATGCAGGTAACGACATCGTTAAACCAGCAGATAAGACAGTAGTAGCAAATCCAGAAAAACTTACAGACGCTGAGAAGAAAGCGATCGAAGATAAAGTTAAGGCTGTAAATCCAGATGCAACAGTAGTTGTAGATGATAAAGGAAATGCGACAGTCACAACACCAGAAGGTAAGACAGCTGTAATTCCAGCAACAGACTTGACGAAAGATCCAGAAGCTGCAACTAAACCAAATGCAGGTAACGACATCGTTAAACCATCAGATAAGACAGTAGTAGCAAATCCAGAAAAACTTACAGACGCTGAGAAGAAAGCGATCGAAGATAAAGTTAAAGCAGTCAACCCAGGATCTAAAGTTGTAGTAGACGATAAAGGAAACGCAACAGTAACAACACCAGAAGGAAATACAGCCGTAATTCCAGCAGCAGACGTAACTAAGTCAGCAGCAGATGCAGGTATAGCAAATGCAGGAAATGCAGTAAACACACCAGCAGCTAAGGTAGAAGTTAAAGATCCAGCCAAATTAACAGATGAAGAAAAAGCAAAAGTTAAGAAAGCAATTGAGGCAGTAAACCCAGGATCTAAAGTTGTAGTAGACGATAAAGGAAACGCAGCAGTAACAACACCAGAAGGAAATACAGCCGTAATTCCAGCAGCAGACGTAACTAAGTCAGCAGCAGATGCAGGTAAAGCAAATGCAGGAAATGCAGTAAACACACCAGCAGCTAAGGTAGAAGTTAAAGATCCAGCTAACTTAACAGACGCTGAGAAGAAAGCGATCGAAGATAAAGTTAAAGCAGTCAACCCAGGATCTAAAGTTGTAGTAGACGATAAAGGAAACGCAACAGTAACAACACCAGAAGGCAAAACAGCAACAATTCCAGCAACAGACTTAACTAAGTCAGCATCAGACGCAGGTAAAGCAAATGCAGGAAATGGAGCAAATACACCAGCAACTAAGACAGTAGTTAAAGATCCAGCTAACTTAACAGATGAAGAAAAAGCAAAAGTTAAGAAAGCAGTAGAGGATGTAAACCCAGGATCAACTGTAGTAGTAAATGATAAAGGTGATGTAATCGTTACTAAAGGTGATGGAACAGTATTAGTAATCCCAGAACTTGACTTAGTAATTCCAGAAGATAAATTAACTGATCCAACTCAACAAAATGGTGTAAATACACCAGCAACTAGAGTGTTAGTTGGAGATAAAGCTAAATTAACAGCTGATGAAATTGAAAAAGTTAAAGAATCAATTAAAGCAGTCAACCCAGGATCAACTGTAGTAGTAGACGAAAACGGAAATGCGACAGTAACAACTCCAGAAGGTAAGACAGCAACAATTCCAGCAGCTCAATTAGTTAAAGATGCTAAAGATGTTGCAGCTAAGAACAATGGTGAAAACATCAACGTTGACTTCGAAAAAGAAACAGTAGCAGACTTCAATAACTTAACAGATGCAGAAAAAGAAGCTGCAAAAGCTAAGATTAAAGGAGCAAATGCTGATGTAGTAGAAGTTATCTTCGACAAAGCAGGAAATGCAACTGTAATTACTAAAGATGGTAAAGTTTACACAATCGTAGCTAAAGATATCTTTAAACAACGTCCATATGTACCATCAAATGGTGGAGGCAATAACGGAGCTACTAACACTGACGCAAAAGTGGATAAAGCTAAGTTAGAAGGTGCTATTCGTCAATTAGATGAATTGATCATCAAAGAATCAACTAAGTTTGATGCAGAAACTGCAAAAGAAGCGAATGCATTATCAGCAGATGCTAAGAAAGTATTTGCTAATGCAGACGCAAGTCAAGCAGAAGTGGATGCAATGGTTAAACGTATCGAAGACTTCATGGCGAAAGTTGCTTCATCAACTGATCATGCAACTCCAGCTAACGACCAAGCTGCTCAAAAACCAGCTGTAGCCCCAGCTACTGCTCAAGCAGCAGCTAATGCTAGCCAAGAAGCAACAACAAACGCGCGTAAAGCAGCTAAAGAATTGCCAAATACAGGTACAGCAGATTCTACTGTAGCTATGGTAGCAGCTGCCGCAAGTGCATTACTTGGTCTTGGTCTTGCAGGCCGTCGTCGTAAAGAAGACGAAGAAGCTTAATTGGTAGATTGTTTGATAAATATCAGATGATAAATCCGATTTTCAAAGCTTAAGCAAGTACCTCTCATAAGAAAATCTCCTAGCAGGAAAGTCTGCTAGGAGATTTTTGCATTTCAGGAAGTGGACGGCTGACTTGGTAACCAGCTGAGGGTGAAAGTTAGTTGTTCAGCTTTTAGGAGGTCTTGGTGTTGAATAGTTGATACTAGAGTTGTGTCCAGTCGGCATTCTTTGACAAAGTTAAAATGGTTGTGGTTTTGCTCAGTATGAATATCTAGCCATTTACCTTCTTTAGCAAGGTAGATACGGAGGTGGTTAAAGAGAGGGATTCCGAGATCATAGCTTGGTTTTCCTGGACAGGTCGGATAAAAACCGAGAGCTGACCAGATGTACCAGGCTGAGAGACTGCCATTGTCTTCATCGCCAGGATAGGCTTGCCAGCTTGGGTGAAAGGCTTTCTGACGTAAGGTCTTGATAAGAAGGGCAGTGTAGTCAGGGTAATCGCTGTAGCGGAATAGATAAGGAATGTGGAAGCTCGGCTGGTTAGAAATGGCGAGTTGTCCAAAAGGAGCAGTAGCCATCTCGCTCATTTCGTGAATCTCGTAACCATAGCCTATTGTCTCAAAGAGGGGAGCATCTTGACAGGTTTTCAAAAGATAGTTGCTGAAGGTTTCTTTTCCACCCATAAGTTGGATTAAGTCTGGGATGTCGTGGAGAACGCCTAAAGTTGCTTGGATAGCTGAACATTCGGCATAATCACGTCCCCAACTATAAGGAGAGAAGTCAGGGCGGAAGTTGCCTTGATTGTCTCGCGCTCGCATGTAACCTGTCTCAACATCAAATAGATGGCGGTAATTTTGTGACGCAGTTCTATAAGTTTCCGCGATGTCATTCTGACCAAGTTTTTCGGCACAGCTGGCGATACAAAAGTCGCTATAGGCATAGTCAAGAGTGTGGCTGACGCTTTCGTGGTGGTCGGTAGAGAGGTAGCCCAGTTCTTGGTATTGGGCTAGTCCGTGGCGGCCATTGATGCCGAGAGGATCGGCCTTGCTGGCTGTTTCGAGCATAGCTTGGAGGAGTTCTTCTTCCAAGTCGGGAGCCATGTCCTTGCAGGCGCTATCTGCGATAATGCCGTCTAAAAGGGTACCTGGCATCATGCCCCGTTCATCTGGGGCTAGCCATTTTGGGAGGAAACCAGTATCGCGGTAGCTATTGAGAAAGCCTTCTAAAAAGCAGTGATAGTGTTCAGGTATGATAAGGGCAAAGAGGGGGAAGGTGGTCCGGAAGGTATCCCAGAAACCATTGTTACTGAAGAGAACACCGGGCTTGACAGTGCCAGTAGCCAGATCTTTGTGGATGGCTTGCCCTGATTCGTCAACCTCATAAAAAGTCTGTGGGAAGAGGAAGAGTCTGTAGAGGCAGTGGTCAAAGAAGGTTCGGTCAGATTCTCCTGTCTCTATAATATCAAAACGATGGAGGAGATTTTCCCAGTTCGCTTGTGCACTTGATTTACAGCTGTCAAAGTCTTGTTGAGGTAGATTAAGCAGTGCTTGAGAAGGAGAGATGAAAGAAGTCGCTAGCTGAATTTCAGCATGACTATCTGACAGGTCGATTCGCCAGTCTCCACCTTCTTGGCTGATAGCAAGAATATCCGTATTCATTTGCAGGACTGTGAACATCGTTAGTGGATTTTTGTTGGTTTCAGTTTTACCTTCTTGTCGCAGGGCAAGAGTTCGCTTATCTACTTGCTCTACTGTCAGTTCACCTGCTACGTGAAGATAGAGGGAGAGGGCTTTACCTTGCTTTTGCTCCAAATGAATAGAAGCACCATAGCAAGTCGGTGTAAGCTGGCTTTCAATCTGATAGCGCAGGGAGAAAATTTTCAGATAATGAGGTTGGAAAGAGGCCTTATCCATATCATAGGAAGACTGATGATGGAAGAGGCTGTCTCCACCTAGCTGGCCTGTGACAGGTGTCAGGAGGAGCCAAGAGTAGTCTCCAATCCAAGGGCTGGGCTGGTGGGTTAATCGAATCCCCTGAAAGATAGGCAGATGCGGATCGAAAAACCAAGAGCCCTCCTGGTCACTGGTCTGGGGTACAAAGTAATTCATCCCAAAAGGCACGCCTGTGTATGGCAGGGTATTTCCCCGAGAAAAGGCATACTTGCTGGCAGTTCCAAATCGGGTATCGATGCTTTCAAGTAGTGGTTTCATAGTCTTTCCTTTAGCTGTTTTTCTACATTATATCAGAAAAAGAGGGCCTTTAGAAAAGGAGTTTCAAAGATAACTATTTTGTAGAAAAATGACTATCATTTGTGTATGTATTTTCTGTCTCAAAAGCTATATACTGAAAATGAAACTTGTTTGAAAGAGGATACTGCACGATGATTTATTCGAAAGAAATTGTTAGAGAATGGCTAGATGAAGTGGCAGAGCGGGCTAAGGACCATCCAGAGTGGGTGGATGTTTTCGAGCGTTGCTACACCGACACCTTGGACAATACGGTTGAAATCTTAGAAGACGGTTCAACTTTTGTCTTGACTGGGGATATTCCTGCTATGTGGCTTCGAGATTCGACAGCCCAACTCAGACCCTATCTGCATGTGGCTAAAAGAGATGCCCTCCTGCGTCAGACCATTGCAGGTTTGGTCAAACGTCAGATGGCCTTGGTACTCAAAGATCCCTATGCCAATTCCTTTAACATCGAGGAAAACTGGAAGGGGCACCACGAAACTGACCACACAGACCTTAATGGCTGGATTTGGGAACGCAAGTATGAGGTGGACTCACTTTGCTATCCTTTGCAGTTGGCTTATCTCCTCTGGAAAGAAACTGGCGAGACTAGTCAATTTGATGAAACTTTTGTCACAGCGACTAAGGAAATTCTCCATCTGTGGACGGTAGAACAAGACCACAAGAACTCTCCTTATCGTTTTGTCCGGGATACGGACCGCAAGGAAGATACCTTGGTAAATGATGGCTTTGGACCTGATTTTGCAGTGACAGGTATGACCTGGTCAGCCTTTCGTCCGAGTGATGACTGCTGTCAGTATAGTTACTTGATTCCGTCAAATATGTTTGCTGTAGTAGTCTTGGGTTATGTGCAAGAAATCTTTGTAGCATTAAACCTAGCTGATAGCCAGAATGTTATCACAGACGCCAAGCGCCTCCAGTCTGAAATCCAAGAAGGAATTGAAAACTACGCCTACACAACCAACAGCAAGGGCGAAAAGATTTATGCTTTTGAAGTGGATGGTCTAGGAAATGCCAGCATCATGGATGATCCAAACGTACCAAGTTTGTTGGCTGCACCTTATCTGGGCTACTGCGATATTGACGACGAAGTCTATCAAGCAACTCGTCGTACCATCCTTAGTCCAGAAAATCCATATTTCTATCAAGGAGAATACGCTAGCGGTCTCGGAAGTTCTCATACCTTCTATCGCTATATCTGGCCAATCGCTCTGTCTATACAAGGTTTGACAACAAGAGATAAGGTAGAGAAGAAATTCTTGCTGGATCAGCTGGTTGCTTGCGATGGGGGTACAGGTGTTATGCATGAAAGCTTCCACGTAGATGACCCAACTCTCTACTCTCGTGAATGGTTCTCTTGGGCCAACATGATGTTCTGTGAGTTGGTCTTGGATTACTTGGATATCCGATAAGAAACACGCTTTAGCGCAACTGATTCTTGGAAAGAATCACAAATTTACATTTAAAACGTTAACAATAAAAATTTAAATTTAGAATGAGGTTTTACTTCATGGAAAATGTTGTTGTACATATTATCTCACATAGTCACTGGGACCGTGAGTGGTACTTGCCTTTTGAAAGCCACCGTATGCAGTTGGTGGAATTATTTGACAATCTCTTTGATCTCTTTGAAAATGACCCTGAGTTCAAGAGCTTCCACTTGGATGGTCAAACCATTGTCCTTGATGACTACTTGGAGATTCGCCCTGAAAATCGCGACAAAGTCCAACGATACATCGACGAAGGCAAACTTAAAATTGGTCCTTTTTACATCTTGCAAGATGACTACTTAATTTCAAGTGAAGCCAATGTCCGTAATACTCTTATCGGTCAGCAGGAGTCTGCAAAATGGGGCAAATCAACTCAGGTTGGTTACTTCCCAGATACCTTTGGAAATATGGGGCAAGCGCCTCAAATCCTTCAAAAATCAGGCATTCATGTGGCAGCCTTTGGTCGTGGTGTGAAACCGATTGGATTTGACAACCAAGTCCTCGAAGATGAGCAGTTTACTTCTCAGTTTTCAGAAATGTACTGGCAGGGTGCGGATGGTAGTCGTGTCCTCGGGATTCTCTTTGCCAACTGGTACAGTAACGGGAATGAAATTCCAGTTGATAAAGACGAGGCCTTGACCTTCTGGAAACAAAAACTGGCAGACGTGCGTGCCTACGCTTCGACCAACCAATGGTTGATGATGAACGGATGTGACCACCAGCCTGTACAGAAAAATCTGAGCGAAGCCATTCGTGTGGCAAATGAACTCTTCCCAGATGTAACCTTTGTTCATAGTTCTTTTGATGAATATGTCCAAGCCGTGGAAGGTGCTCTACCAGAGCAGTTATCAACGGTGACAGGCGAGTTGACCAGTCAGGAAACAGACGGCTGGTACACACTTGCCAACACTTCTTCATCTCGTATTTATCTCAAACAAGCCTTCCAAGAAAATAGCAAGCTCCTAGAGCAAGTTGTAGAACCCTTGACGATTATCACTGGGGGTCATAACCACAAGGATCAGTTGACCTATGCTTGGAAAACTCTTTTGCAGAACGCGCCGCATGATAGTATCTGTGGCTGTAGCGTGGACGAAGTTCACCGTGAGATGGAAACTCGTTTTGCCAAGGTTAACCAAGTCGGAACCTTTGTTAAGACCAATCTTCTCAACGAATGGAAGGGTAAAATCGCTACAGCTAAGGCTCAAAGTGATTATCTCTTTACTGTTATTAACACAGGCTTGCATGATAAGGTCGATACTGTCAGCACAGTGATTGATGTGGCGACTTGTGATTTCAAGGAATTGCACCCAACAGAAGGCTACAAGAAGATGGCTGCTCTTACCTTGCCAAGCTACCGTGTGGAGGACTTGGATGGGCGTCCTGTAGAGGATAAAATCGAAGACCTTGGGGCTAATTTTGAGTACGATTTACCAAAAGACAAGTTCCGCCAAGCTCGTATTGCTCGTCAAGTGCGCGTGACAGTCCCTGTTCATCTAACACCTCTCTCTTGGACAACCTTCCAATTACTGGAAGGAGAACAAGAACACCGCGACGGTATTTACCAAAACGGAGTGATTGATACGCCATTTGTAACGGTGAGTGTGGATGACAACATCACAGTCTATGATAAGACAACTCACGAAGCCTATGAAGATTTTATCCGCTTCGAAGATCGTGGTGACATCGGAAACGAGTATATCTATTTCCAACCAAAAGGAACAGAGCCAATCTATGCAGAGCTTAAGGGCTACGAGGTCTTGGAAAACACAGCTCGCTACGCTAAGATTTTGCTCAAACATGAATTGACCGTGCCTGTCAGTGCAGATGAAAAGCTAGAAGAAGAGCAAAAAGGCATCATCGAGTTTATGAAGCGTGAAGCTGGACGTTCAGAAGAATTGACAAGCATTCCTCTTGAAACTGAGATGACTATCTTCGTTGACAATCCACAAATCCGTTGCAAGACTCGCTTTACCAACACTGCCAAAGATCACCGTATCCGTCTCTTGGTCAAGACTCATAACACGCGTCCAAGCAATGATTCTGAAAGCATCTATGAGGTGGTGACACGACCAAACAAACCAGCAGCTTCATGGGAAAATCCTGAAAATCCTCAACACCAACAAGCCTTTGTTAGTCTGTATGACGATGAAAAAGGGGTGACTGTATCCAACAAGGGATTGAATGAATACGAAATCCTTGGGGACGACACCATTGCAGTGACTATTTTGCGTGCATCAGGTGAGCTAGGTGACTGGGGTTACTTCCCAACACCAGAAGCACAATGCTTGCGTGAGTTTGAAGTCGAGTTTGCGCTTGAATGCCACCAAGCCCAAGAACGCTTCTCAGCCTATCGTCGTGCTAAAGCCTTGCAGACACCATTTACCAGCCTTCAGATTGCTAGACAAGAAGGAAGTGTAGCTGCGACTGGTAGCCTCTTGAGCTATTCCGTTCTCAGCATACCGCAAATCTGTCCAACAGCCTTTAAGGTAGCTGAAAATGAAGAAGGCTATGTGCTTCGTTACTACAATATGTGTAGTGAAAATGTACGTGTACCGGAAAGTCAACATCTCTTCCTTGACCTACTTGAACGACCATACCCAGTTCATAGAGGCCTCATTTCACCACAAGAGATTCGTACAGAATTTATCAAAAAAGAAGAAATTTAATTTCAAAAAGTAAACATAAAAAGAAAGGAGGGGCGAAAAGGTAAGAACTAACTGCTGATTCGCCCCTTTTTATGGTAAAAACAATGACCATTGCAACAATTGATATCGGAGGGACTGGGATTAAGTTTGCCAGTCTGACTCCTGATGGGAAAATACTGAATAAGACAAGTATTCCAACGCCTGAAAACTTGGAGGACTTACTAGCTTGGTTAGACCAACGTTTGTCAGAGCAGGATTATAGCGGGATTGCTATGAGCGTTCCAGGCGCGGTTAATCAAGAAACAGGGGTGATTGATGGCTTCAGTGCTGTCCCTTATATCCACGGCTTTTCTTGGTATGAAGCGCTTAGCTCTTATCAGATTCCTGTCCATCTGGAAAATGATGCCAACTGCGTTGGACTCAGTGAATTACTGGCTCATCCAGAACTTGAAAATGCAGCCTGTGTCGTGATTGGGACAGGGATTGGCGGAGCTATGATTATCAATGGCAGACTTCATCGAGGTCGCCACGGCCTGGGTGGAGAATTTGGCTACATGACAACCCTTGCCCCTGCTGAAAAACTCAATAACTGGTCGCAACTAGCGTCAACTGGGAATATGGTGCGATACGTGATTGAAAAATCTGGTCAGACTGACTGGGACGGTCGCAAGATTTACCAAGAGGCCGAAGCAGGAAATGCCCTTTGTCAAGAAGCCATTGAGCGCATGAACCGTAATCTGGCGCAAGGCTTGCTCAATATTCAGTATCTGATTGATCCAGATGTTATCAGTCTGGGAGGCTCTATCAGCCAAAATCCAGACTTTATCCAAGGTGTCAGGAAGGCTGTTGACGACTTTGTCGATACCTACGAAGAATACACGGTCGCACCAGTTATCCAAGCCTGCACCTATCATGCAGATGCTAATCTCTACGGTGCCCTTGTCAACTGGCTACAGGAGGAAAATCAATGGTAAGATTTACAGGACTTAGTCCCAAACAAACTCAGGCTATCGACTTGCTGACAAAGCATATTTCTTTACCAGATGTTGAAGTGGCTGTCACTCAGTCTGACCAAGCCTCCATCTCTATCAAGGGTGAGGATGGTCACTATCAATTGACCTACAGCAAACCTCACCAACTTTATCGTGCCTTGTCCTTGTTGGTAACAGCTCTAGCAGAAGGTGATAAAGTAGAGATTAAGGAGAAGGCGGCTTATGAAGATTTAGCCTACATGGCTGACTGTTCTCGAAATGCGGTGCTGAATGTGGCTTCTGCCAAGCAGATGATTGAGGTCTTGGCTCTCATGGGCTACTCAACCTTTGAGCTCTACATGGAAGACACCTACCAGATTGAGGGACAACCTTACTTTGGTTATTTCCGCGGGGCTTATTCGGCTAAGGAGTTGCAGGAAATCGAAGCCTACGCCCAACAGTTTGACATGACTTTTGTTCCTTGTATTCAGACCTTGGCCCACTTGTCAGCCTTTGTTAAATGGGGTGTCAAGGAAGTGCAGGAGCTCCGTGATGTAGAGGACATTCTCCTTATCGGCGAAGAAAAGGTTTATAATCTGATTGATGGCATGTTTGCTACTCTATCTAAACTACAAACTCGCAAGGTCAATATCGGGATGGACGAAGCCCACTTGGTTGGTTTGGGACGCTACTTGATATTGAACGGTGTTATGGATCGTAGTCTCCTCATGTGCCAACACTTGGAGCGCGTGCTGGATATTGCCGATAAGTATGGTTTCCACTGCCAGATGTGGAGCGATATGTTCTTCAAGCTCATGTCAGCAGATGGCCAGTATGACCGTGATGTGGAAATTCCAGAGGAAACTCGTGTCTACCTAGACCGTCTCAAAGACCGAGTGACTTTGGTTTACTGGGACTATTATCAGGATAGCGAGGAAAAATACAATCGCAACTTCCGCAACCATCACAAGATTAGCCATGACCTTGCCTTTGCAGGTGGTGCTTGGAAGTGGATTGGTTTCACACCGAATAACCATTTCAGCCGTCTTATCGCTCTTGAAGCCAATAAAGCCTGTCGTGCCAATGACATCAAAGAAGTCATTGTGACGGGTTGGGGGGACAATGGTGGGGAAACAGCCCAGTTTTCTATCCTACCAAGCTTGCAAATCTGGGCAGAACTCTGCTACCGCAATGACCTGGACCGTTTGTCTGCACACTTCAAGACCAATACAGGTTTATCGGTTGAAGATTTTATGCAGATTGACCTTGCCAACCTTTTACCAGACCTGCCAGGCAATCTCAGCGGGATCAATCCTAACCGCTATGTCTTTTATCAGGATATTCTCTGTCCGCTCCTTGACCGACACATGACACCTGAACAGGACAAACCGCACTTCGCTCAGGCTGCTGAGATGCTTGCTGACATTAAAGAAAAAGCTGGCAACTATGCCTACCTCTTTGAAACTCAGGCCCAGTTGAATGCTATTTTAAGTAGCAAAGTGGATGTGGGACGACGCATTCGTCAGGCCTATCAAGTAAACGATAAGGAAAGTCTGCAAGAAATCGCAAGACAAGAATTACCAGAACTCAGAAGCCAAATTGAAGACTTCCATGCCCTCTTTAGTCACCAATGGTTGAAGGAAAACAAGGTCTTTGGCTTGGATACGGTCGATATCCGCATGGGCGGACTCTTGCAACGCATCAAGCGAGCAGAAAGTCGCATCGAGGCTTATCTGGCAGGTCAGCTGGATCGTATCGACGAGCTAGAAGTGGAAATCTTACCATTTACAGACTTCTACGCAGACAAGGACTTCGCAGCCACAACAGCCAACCAGTGGCATACTATTGCGACAGCTTCAACGATTTACACGACCTAAAAACAAGAACATCTTGCCTTACTCAGAGTGTTTCGCGTGAAACATCCCTTTCTTAAAAAGTACTCCACATAAAATAATTTGTGGAGTTTTTTCTATAATTAGTAGTTTAACCTAACCTGCAAATAGGAGTATACTAATAATGTAATCGTTATCAAAAGTCTAAAAAAGAATTTTTAGATGGATATCAAAATAAAAAAGGGAGGAAATTATGAATAAGTTTTCAAAGACCTTGAGAGACAACTGGATCTTTCTCTTGATGGTTTTACCAGGGGCACTCTGGTTGATTCTATTCTTCTACATTCCAGTATTTGGGAACGTGGTTGCCTTTAAAGATTACCACATGACCAGTAATGGTTTCATAGATAGTATCATGAATAGTAAATGGGTCGGACTCGATAATTTCAGATTCTTATTTAGTTCAAAAGACGCCTTTATCATCACTCGAAATACTGTCCTCTACAATCTCGGCTTTATCTTTATCGGTTTGATTGTATCTGTAGGGATTGCCATCATCCTTAGTGAACTCCGTTCTAAGAGAATGGTTAAGATTTTCCAAACTTCTATGTTGTTCCCTTACTTCTTGTCTTGGGTTATCATTAGTTTCTTTACAGATGCTTTCCTAAACATTGATAAAGGTGTGTTCAACCATTTCCTAGAATCTATCGGAATGAAGGAAATCAATTTCTACGCTGACTTGGGTATCTGGCCATACCTTCTCCTTTTCCTAGGTATTTGGAAAGGCTTTGGATATAGCAGTGTCATGTACTATGCGACAATCATGGGAATTGATCCAACCTACTACGAAGCAGCGACAGTGGATGGGGCCAGCAAATGGCAACGAATTCGCAATGTAACCATTCCGCAGTTGACACCATTGGTAACCGTATTGACTATCCTGGCAGTCGGGAATATTTTCCGTGCAGACTTTGGTCTTTTCTACCAAATCCCCCACAATGCTGGTCAGCTTTATAACGTAACCAATGTCTTGGACGTATATGTTTATAACGGTTTGACTCAGACAGCGGATATCGGGATGGCTTCAGCGGCAGGTCTCTACCAATCAGTTGTCGGCTTGATTCTGGTTATCCTATCAAACTTACTGGCAAGACGAGTTGATCCAAACTCAGCCTTGTTCTAGAAAGGAGGAGAATATGGCAGAAAAGAAAATTAAAAAAGAAAAAATTGATAATGTCGGCATTCACTCCTTCAGTAAGAAAGCAGATATCTTCTTCAGTATCATTTCTGGTTTGATCGCCCTATCTTGTATCCTACCCTTTGTATTCGTTATCGTGATTTCGGTGACAGATGAAAAGAGTATCCTGCAAAATGGATATAGCTTCTTCCCATCTCAATTTGGCTTAGACGGTTTTGAGTTCTTGGCACAGTTTAAGGATAAAATCCTACAAGCCCTCTTCATCTCAGTCTTTGTAACAGTGGTGGGGACTATCACAAACGTTTTTATCACAACAACCTATGCCTACGCCATCTCGCGGACAACCTTTAAGTATCGCAGATTCTTTACGATTTTTGCCCTTCTTAGTATGTTGTTCAACGCTGGTTTGGTACCAGGCTATATTGTGGTGACTCGTTTACTTCAACTCGGTGATACAGTTTGGGCCTTGATTGTTCCAATGCTTCTCTCACCATTTAACATCATCTTGATGCGTTCCTTCTTCAAGAAGACTATCCCAGAAGCCATTCTTGAGTCCGCTCGTATCGATGGTGCCAGTGAAGCACGAATCTTCTTCCAAATCTGTTTGCCATTGTCATTACCAGGTATCGCAACCATCACGCTCTTGACAGCTCTTGGTTTCTGGAATGACTGGTTCAACGCCCTTCTTTATATCAAGAGTGACAACTTGTATCCATTACAATATTTGCTCATGCAAATCCAGCAAAATATGGACTACATCGCCAAAGCAGTCGGCCTTTCAGGTCAACTGGGAGTTGCTCTACCGAAAGAAACAGGTCGTATGGCCATGGTTGTGGTCGCAACCCTTCCAATCGCGATCTTGTATCCATTCTTCCAACGCTACTTTGTAAAAGGTTTGACTATCGGTGGTGTGAAAGAATAGTACTTGTCGAGAAAAATCATTTCTCATTTCCAAACTTCTCTTGCGTGAAGTTAAGATCATTACATTGTTTATAAGTTTAAAAATAAAAAAAGGAGTTTTTGTCATGAAAAACTGGAAAAAATATGCTTTTGCATCTGCTAGCGTAGTCGCTTTGGCTGCTGGTCTCGCTGCTTGTGGAAACCTTTCAGGTAACAGCAAAAAAGCTGCTGACTCAGCTTCAGGTGAAAAAACTGTTATCAAAATGTACCAAATCGGTGACAAACCAGATAACTTGGATGAATTGCTAGAAAATGCCAACAAAATCATCGGAGAAAAAGTTGGTGCTAAATTGGATATCCAATACCTTGGATGGGGTGATTATGGTAAGAAAATGTCAGTTATCACATCATCTGGTGAAAACTATGATATCGCCTTTGCAGATAACTATGTTGTAAACGCTCAAAAAGGTGCTTACGCTGACTTGACAGAATTGTACAAAAAAGAAGGTAAAGATCTTTACAAGGCACTTGACCCAGCTTACATCAAAGGTAACAGCATTAACGGTAAAATTTACGCAGTTCCAGTTGCAGCCAACGTTGCATCATCTCAAAACTTCGCCTTCAATGGAACTCTTCTTGCTAAATACGGTATCGATATTTCAGGTGTCACTTCATATGAAACACTTGAACCAGTCTTGAAACAAATCAAAGAAAAAGCTCCAGATGTAGTGCCATTTGCGGTTACTAAGAACTTCATCCCATCTGATAACTTTGACTACCCAGTTCCAAATGGACTCCCATTCGTTATCGACCTTGAAGGAGACACTACTAAGATCGTAAACCGTTACGAAGTACCTCGTTTCAAAGAACACTTGAAGACTCTTCACAAATTCTATGAAGCTGGCTACATTCCAAAAGACGTAGCAACAAGCGATACTTCATTTGACCTTCAACAAGATACTTGGTTCGTTCGTGAAGAGACAGTGGGACCAGCTGACTACGGTAACAGCTTGCTTTCACGTGTTGCAAACAAAGATATCCAAATCAAACCAATCACTAACTTCATCAAGAAAAACCAAACAACACAAGTTGCTAACTTTGTCATCTCAAACAACTCTAAGAACAAAGAAAAATCAATGGAAGTGTTGAACCTCTTGAACACTAACCCAGAACTCTTGAACGGTCTTGTTTACGGTCCAGAAGGCAAGAACTGGGAAAAACTTGCAGGTAAAGAAAACCGTGTTAAAGTCCTTGATGGCTACAAAGGAAACACTCACATGGGTGGATGGAATACTGGTAACAACTGGATTCTTTACATCAATGAAAACGTTACAGACCAACAAATCGAAGATTCTAAGAAACAATTGGCTGAAGCTAAAGAATCTCCAGCACTTGGATTCATCTTTAACACTGACAATGTGAAATCTGAAATCTCAGCAATCTCTAACACAATGCAACAATTCGATACAGCTATCAACACTGGTACTGTAGACCCAGACAAAGCGATTCCAGAATTGATGGAAAAATTGAAATCTGAAGGTGCCTACGAAAAAGTATTGAACGAAATGCAAAAACAATACGATGAATTCTTGAAAAACAAAAAATAATCAGCTAAATTGATTTCGTGTATTCATTCCTAATTCCTAAAAACTGAATCACTGTTTTCCTCAGGCTTATCTGGGGGAGGCAGTGATTTTTTGAAATAAAGACATAGATATTTCTGTTTCTCATTTCCCTTATTTTAACCATTCAGGAAATCTTAAGCACCATTTAGGATTTGGAGTAAGGATTTAAGAAAATATAGCTTATATTAGAGATGTATCGAGTTTACAAAGGAGAGTTCATATGAAAAAGTATCAACTTCTATTCAAAATCAGTGCAGTCTTCTCTTACTTATTTTTCGTATTTGGTCTTTCTCAGCTGACGCTTATTGTTCAAAATTATTGGCAATTTTCTTCCCAGATTGGCAATTTCGTCTGGATTCAAAATCTCTTGAGTTTGCTATTTAGCGGAGTCATGATTTGGATTCTGGTTAAGACAGGGCACGGCTATCTTTTTCGCATTTCGAGAAAAAAATGGCTTTGGTATTCGATTTTGACAGTATTAGTGGTAGTGTTCCAGATCTCTTTTAACGTTCAGACAGCTAAACATGTTCAGTCAACTGCTGAAGGTTGGGCTGTATTGATCGGTTATAGTGGGACCAACTTTGCTGAGCTAGGTATCTATATAACTTTGTTCTTTCTGACTCCACTTATGGAAGAGCTAATCTATAGAGGATTAATGCAACACGCCTTTTTTAAGCATTCGAGATTTGGCCTTGATTTGCTTCTTCCGTCAATTTTATTTGCTCTTCCTCATTTTTCAAGCCTGCCTAGTTTGTTAGATATCTTCGTCTTTGCAACATCTGGCATCATCTTTGCTAGTTTGACCCGCTATACCAAGAGCATTTATCCTTCCTATGCGGTGCATGTGATTAATAATATTTTCGCGACATTACCATTTTTGCTGACTTTTTTACACAGGGTATTTGGGTAAAATATTGGTATGAGAGTTAGGAATGATAGTTTATCAAATTTATAAGTGAGTTTCAGGAGGGAAATAAGAATAACACCATTAAAATGGTTTGCAGGAGGAAGTGAAAGGCGTTGTGAAGCCATGACGATCATAGATAACCTACTGGAAGGTATAAACAATACGCCTCAACTTACTCCCTTGAAAAATCTGTTAGTGAGTTATAAAAGACGATTAGAGGACGATGGGACCTCTACCCCATTTATATTGAGTCAAATGAATGTTGACCTTGCGCGCGTATTGATTGATAACAAGCTAAGTTTGTCAGAAAGTCAATCCGAGCAGATCAAAAAATTGAGAGAATTATCTGCGATTCGCTATGGTTACTGATGAAGTGCAGGGATAAGCACCTTTCTACAATTTCCAGTCAAATAAATTGCATTCGCTTTCTCAAGCAGGTATACTAGTATAGTTAGATGAAAAATTCTGAAAATTTAAGAATAGAAAAGAGAACAAATCTTATGGCAAAAGATATTCGTGTCTTACTTTACTACCTTTACACTCCAATTGAAAATGCAGAGCAATTTGCTGCAGACCACTTGGCTTTCTGTAAATCAATCGGTCTTAAAGGCCGTATCCTAGTCGCTGACGAGGGAATTAACGGAACAGTTTCAGGTGACCATGAAACAACTCAAAAATACATGGACTACGTTCACAGCCTCCCAGGTATGGAAGACCTCTGGTTCAAGATTGACGAAGAAAATGAACAAGCCTTCAAGAAGATGTTTGTTCGCTACAAGAAAGAAATTGTCCACCTTGGTTTGGAAGACAACGACTTTGACAATGACATCAACCCACTTGAAACAACAGGTGCTTACTTGTCTCCAAAAGAGTTCAAAGAAGCTCTTCTTGACGAAGATACAGTTGTCCTTGACACACGTAACGATTATGAGTATGACCTAGGACATTTCCGTGGGGCTATCCGTCCAGATATCCGCAACTTCCGTGAGTTGCCACAGTGGGTTCGTGATAACAAAGAAAAATTCATGGATAAGCGTGTCGTAGTTTACTGTACAGGTGGAGTTCGCTGTGAGAAATTCTCAGGCTGGATGGTGCGTGAAGGCTACAAAGATGTTGGTCAATTGCACGGAGGAATCGCAACTTACGGTAAAGATCCAGAAGTCCAAGGTGAGCTTTGGGATGGGAAAATGTACGTCTTTGACGAGCGTATTGCCGTGGATGTTAACCATGTCAACCCAACCATCGTAGGGAAAGACTGGTTTGATGGAACACCATGTGAACGTTATGTCAACTGTGGAAATCCCTTCTGTAACCGTCGTATCTTGACATCAGAAGAAAATGAAGACAAGTACCTTCGTGGATGCTCACACGAGTGCCGTGTTCACCCACGTAACCGCTATGTTTCAGAAAATGAATTGACACAAGCTGAAGTTGTCGAGCGCCTAGCCGCTATCGGTGAAAGCTTGGATCAAGCAGCTACAGTATAATATCAAACAGTCCTTAGGGGCTGTTTTTCTATGCTTTTTACTCAAAAATCTAAAGTTTGTTTCTGTATCTTTCAGAAAAATAAGGTATACTATATGTAAACGATTTCAAAGGAGTCCAGTTATGACGAAAACATTTTTTATTCTAAATAAACAGAGCATTTTAGGAGAACAGGAAATTTTGACTGCCAAGTCTATCTTGGCCTTGGTAGATGGCTTGGAGTCACATAGCTATGATGCTGTCTATCTCCGTCAGCCTCTTAGCCGTCTTGAGTATATTGAGTGTGCGATAGTGGGACAATCACAATTTCTTTTTAAGGTCAGTTATGCTGATGGTCAAAAGGCTTACCGTGTCGATCTTCCTGACCTACTAACGAAGACAGACTGGGAGCTTATCAAGTCATTTTTAGATGCCCTGCTTGCTTATACAGGAACTGAGATTGAAGGACTAGATGGTTTTGATTTTGAAGCTTATTTCCAAGCAAGTATTCAAGCCTATCTAGCAGATAATGCAGCTCGTTTTACGATTTGCCAAGGAATTTTTAATCCTATTTTCTTTAGTCATGAGGACTTGAAAAGCTTTTTAGAGGAAGATGGCTTGGCTCAGTTTGAAGCGCGTGTGCGTGCGGTTCAAGAGACAGATGCTTACTTTGCAAGAGTTTCCTTCTATCAGGATGGAGAAGGACAAGTTCACGGTGTTTACCATCTGGCTCAAGGAGTCAAGACCGTTTTACCGAGAGAACCATTTGTTCCTGCTGCCTATATGGAGCAATTGGTGGATAAGGAAGTGCAGTGGGAGATTGACTTGGTTCAAATCACAGGAGACGGCTCTAAACCAGAAGACTATGAAGCTATCGCTCGCTTGAACTATGCAAAATTCCTAGAGTCACTACCATCAGCATCTTACCACCAACTAGATGCCAATCAATTAGAAGTGCAACCCATCTTAGACAAAGATTTTAAAGCATTAGCACAAGAAGAGTAAATCAGAAGCAGGTCAATCGACTTGCTTTTTTGACATAGAAAAATCCTGCCATGGAAGACAGGATTGCTACTCAATGAAAATCAAAGAGCAAACTAGGAAGCTAGCCGCAGGCTGCTCAAAACACTGTTTTGAGGTTGTAGATAAGACTGACAAAGTCAGGAACATATATCTACGGTAAGGCGAAGCTATTTGATTTTCGAAGAGTATGAAGTTTAAAGAAAGGCCAAGATACGAAGATAATCTCCAATCAGTGCCACTTCAGCTACAAAGAAGAGGAGGATAATGACTCCGTTCACAAGGACAGACAAGAATAACTGATAGAAGGAGTCGGTTTCACTTGCTTGACTAGGTCTTGTAATGATATGGAGACTGGCAAGTAGAATGATTCCAATGCTAATCACACACAAGAGGGCTGTAAATCGTAGGCTATCAAAGAAGGCAAAGAAACTAGCAATAGCAGTGAGGAAGATTGGAATTGCCAAGAGTTGACTATATTGTTGGAGAACCTTTTCTAGCGTCCAGTCCTTTTCTTGGTAGATAAATCGTCTCACAACGAAACTGCCCAAGAGGAATGAAAAGAAGAAGAGTGTTGTTGCTACTAGGATAGAGATAATCGAAAAGAGATTTAATGAAGCAAATTGTTCAGGGAAGTGATTATGCATAGTTGCTATATGTCCATAGTAAGCATGTTTGATGTGGTAGATACTAAAGAAAAAGGAAGATGCAGAAAACAGAATGAGCAAGAGAAAGGCTGTGTAACTGTGTGTGCTACTTGTTTCAAGATTGCTCGTAGGAGATTTGATTGCTTCCACTAGCCAAGACCAAAAATCAAGCGCTTGCTCTTTCCATTTATCCGTAGATTTTAGAGTTTGGTCGGGGATATAGGGACTTTCTAAGGATTGACTGATAAGAAGGGGCTCTTTCGTGGTTGGTTTTTGCTGAGGAAGTGCTTCTTGACTCTCTTCAGCTATAGTGACTTTTTCTGTTTCTTTAGAAAGGTCTTGCTCTTCCTCAGCAGAATCTAATGCTTTCTTTTCTTCTATTTCTGTTCTCGCTTCACCGTTTTCAGGCGTTTCAATTTTCTCTTCTTGCTGGTTTTCAAGTTCGGCTTCAGCTTGAGAAACTTCCTTCTCTAACTGAGTATTTTTTTCAATTGGCGTATCGAGATCGGCTATCCTTTCTTCAGCCTTGTCTGCAACATCTTGGACTTGTTCATCAGGCTTGTTCTTGCTTGTTGTTTTTACAAAATCATTACTTTCAAACCATTCTTGTTTCATGGTAGAACCTCCTTTTTAGTGGGTTATGTGTCATAGTGGTCGATATAAATAGGTTTATTAAGGTCTGTTAGCTGTAGTTTCAAGACTAATATAATCATCAGCCTTAGCGATGAGTTGACCTTTTGCATCAGTTTTTTCAGTTTTGTAAGGGTTGCTTAATTCGTTGGGGTGGCGTTGACTCTCATCTCTCGATAACTGATAAATAGGACCATGGTGACTCGAGAGGTCTAAGTTAATTTCTTGGCTTTCTTTTTGAGTTAGCATGATACTGAGCACATTTTTAGAAGTTAGTTCTACCTTACCATATACTTTAATATTTTCAGCGTGGAAGTGATTCTCTGTTGACTCTAGCTGACTATCTGTAAGGTCTGTATCAAAGATATTAATGATATTGGGTGTCGTGAATTTGCTGTTTTTGATACGACTTCCTTCAATTCGGAGGATATAGCTGTTTGTATTGAGGGTCGCATTTTCAAGAGTGGCATTAGTGATACTGGTTTGACCGCGATTGGTTGAGACGTTGATTCCTTTTAGACTTCTTCCTTTTGGAACTTGTAGAATAACTTCTTCAAAACGACGAGAGTAGTTACTTGCGACATGGAGAATCCCGCCAATTCCAGAAGAGAGAAACAGACTTTCAGACAGTTTCTTATCAGTGAGGCTCAGCGTTTTATCGTTCTGATTTGTGATAAGATCATGGTGAGCAGAAAGAGATGGATGGTAAGAAATGTGGATTTGATCATCGAAAGAGTCTGTGATGGTCAGTGCGTGTTGATGGAGAGTAATCTCTAGGTTTTCGACTTCCTTGCCAAAGGTCAACTCTTCCATCCGACTATCATAGACAGGCTCCTTGGACATGGCAAGCAAACTCTTAATCCCGTCAGATTGGATGCCTACAAAGAGCAGGATAAAGCCGATAATGGTAGTCACCACACCAAAAATGAGAAATCCTTTTGTAAACTTACGCATGCTGGTCACCTCTCTTTCCTTTTTTGAGAACCAATTGCACCAAGCGAACAATGAGTAGGCCGAAGAAGCGGGCTACATAGGAAATACCTAGTAAGACTAGTGAAGAAGCACCGATAGCCAGTAAACCAGAACCAAAAATCAAGATAAAGGCTGATTTAGCTTGGGCTAAGACAGTGAAACTTTCAACTAAAAATAGGAATCCGCCAATGATACCTAGTATGGAAACCGCAAAGAAAGCAAAGATGACAGTCAAGGCTGCCACAAAGATTGCGAACAGGGACACGAGAATGGCGATTCCCAGAGGAATACCGATGGGTGCTGCAAGGAGAGCTAACAAGGCGATATGCAAAATTTGTCGGTTATTCTTTTGAGCGGGTGCCTCATTGATTTTTTTATCGAGAAGATTGGAGAGGACTTCGTGAGCTGCTTCTTTAGGAGTTCCCAAGCTAGCGATGAGTTCTTCTTCTCCCTCGACTCCAGCATCGTCAAAGAGTTCCCTGAAATAGTCCATGGCTTCCATGCGGTCAACTTCAGGCAGTTTCTTGAGATAGAGTTCTAGCTGAGTCAGGTATTCAGTTCTTGTCATGGCGGATACTCCCTTCTATGATGCCATTGATGGTGTCTGTATAGAGTGCCCATTCATCTTTTAGGGTCACGAGCTGTTCTATACCACCATTTGTCAAGGAGTAGTATTTGCGCATGCGACCTTGGAACTCTCTAGAATAGGTTGTCAGAAAGCTATTGCCTTCCAATTTTTTTAGGATAGGATAGAGTGTAGATTCTTTGATATTAGCGATCAGCTTAATGGTTTGGCTAATCTCATAACCATAAGAATCATCCTGCTCCAGTACAGCCAAGATGAGAAATTCAATCAAGGCAGAGGATGTTGGAAAGTACATGGGGAACCTCCTTTTCTAATGTGTAAGATTTTTATATATAATTTTTCTACACATACATTGTACATCTAAAAGAAAGCCCTGTCAAGAGAAATGTGTAAAATTTTTATATATAAAAAACTTCTAGGCAAAACTAGAAGTTTAAAGGATTTTATCAGCTCTGTCCACTGTAAAGAGGGCCACAGTCATCAGGATATCGACGAGTAAGAGGGCAGCTACAGCTGGCACCCAAGAGTGGAAGAGGTCAAAACTGTAACCAAAGAGGGTCGGCCCAAAGGCTGCTAGGATATAGCCTCCTGTTTGAGATAAACCAGACAATTGGGCAGTCTTTTCAGGGGCGCTTGTCTTGAGTGAAAAGTTGACCATGAGATAAGGGAAGAGGGCGCTTGTTGCGGTTCCGATGAGAAGATGGCTGGCAAGCCAGTAAATGAAATTATTGATTGGGAAAAAGAGCATGGAAATGCCGACAACACCAGCTAGTGAAACCAGAGTAAGCATGAGCTGACGGTTACGAGTAGACAAGCTGGTTGTCAGGCTTGGGATGGTCATTGAAAAAGGAATGCTAATCAGAGAGAAGATAGAAGTTAGTAAACCAGCTTCGTGACTGGATAGACCTGCATGGATAGCCATGGTAGGTAGCCAGGTCATAGCGGTGTAAAAGAGCAAGGATTGAAAACCTGCAAAGACAATCACTGCCCAGACCTGTTTATTGCGCATAACCTTTGTTTTGTTTTTTTGTTTGGTTTGTGGAGCTAGTCTGTGATTATAGCGGTGATTTGGGAGCCAGACCAAAAAAGTTGCTAGGCAGAGCAGGGTGAGGAGGATGATAAGTCCTTTCCAAGAACTGGCTTGTGTAATAGGCACGGCTAGATAGGAAGCCAGAGCCGTCGCAATCCCCATAGAAGTTACATATAAGGTGGTCAGAAAACCAATTTTCTTTGGTTGATTGGCTTGGATGAGACTAGGAAGCAGCACATTGATGACTGCGATACTTGCCCCAACCATCAAGGTTCCTAGATAGAGCAGGGGCAGATTGATTAGTCGAATGAGAGAACCGATGGTCAAGAAGAAAAGGCTATAGGTAAAGAGATGCTCCAAGCCAATTTTCTGAGCTAGTCGGGTAGAAAATAGCGAGAAGAGGGTAAACATGAGGAGAGGAAGGCTGGTCAAGACACCAAGTGAACTAACTTCTACCCCCAGACCTTGCGAAATATCTCCCAATATAATGGGTAAAACAGTAAAAGGAGTCCGCAAGGAAACACCAATCAGGATAATACCTGGAACAAAAAAGAGTGATTGCTTTTTCATAAAATACCTCTTCTAGCTGATTTTAATAACAGCTTATTTTAAGGCTTTTTCACTATAATGTCAAGTAAGGTTTCTGGCTTTCAAGATAAAAATGGGAAAGTCTTGAAAATTATGATAAAATAGTGGAAGGAAATCTATACATTGGAGAAAAACTGTGTCTGAAAAGCAAAAAATCAGCGTATTGATGTCGGTCTATATCAAGGAAAATCCGACATTTTTAAAGGATGCTATTGAGAGTGTTCAAAATCAGACTCTGAAACCGAGCGAATTGGTTCTGGTTGAGGATGGGCCTTTGACACCTGAGCTCTATCAGGTATTAGACCGGCTTGAAGCTGAGTCTGATATTCCAGTGAAACGCTATCCTCTTGAGCAGAATCAAGGTTTGGGTCTGGCTCTTCGTCAGGGTGTTTTGCAGTGTCAGTATGATATTATTGCCCGTATGGATACGGATGATATAGCAGTTCCAGATCGTTTTGAGAAACAGGTTCAGCTAATGGAGAAGGACAACCTCGACCTATTAGGTGGACATATTGCAGAGTTTATTGACAATCCTGATGAGATTGTTTCTTACCGTCGTGTTCCAACCCAGCATGCAGATATTGTAGCTTATCAAAGGATGAGAAGTGCCTTTAACCACATGACTGTTATGTTCAAGAAGAATATGGTTCTCAAGGCAGGCAACTATGAAGATGGCCTTTATATGGAGGATGACCTCCTCTGGCTCAATATGATTGCTGCAGGAGCCAAGACTGGAAATCTGGATCAAATCTTGTGTCAGGTTCGTGTTGGGGCAGGGATGTTTGAACGTCGTGGAGGACTGCGTTATCTCAAACTCTATCGTCAGGCTCGTCAACGAATGCTGAAGAGAGGGCAAATTTCTTACATGGAGTATGCCAAGAGTGTTGCCATTCAGATGGTTGTTGCTCTTTGTCCCGGATTTGTCCGACAGTTTATTTTTATGAAACTGTTAAGAAAAAGCAAGTAAAAGATTGTAGCAAATCGTAAACTGGATAAAAAGTGTTATAATAACAATATAAATATCCAGCTCTTTTAAGGAGGAGTAGATTGACATGAATAAAAAACTAACAGATTATGTGATTGATCTGGTGGAAATTTTAAATAAACAACAAAAACAGGTTTTCTGGGGAATATTTGATATTTTCAGTATGGTGGTTTCCATCATTGTATCTTATATCTTATTCTACGGCTTGATTAATCCAGCACCTGTTGACTACATCATCTATACGAGTTTGGCCTTCCTGTTCTATCAATTGATGATTGGATTTTGGGGATTGAACGCTAGTATCAGTCGTTACAGCAAGATTACGGATTTCATGAAAATCTTTTTTGGTGTGACTGCCAGCAGTGTCTTGTCATATAGTATCTGCTATGCCTTCTTGCCACTCTTTTCAATCCGTTTCATCATTCTCTTTATCTTGTTGAGTACCTTCTTGATTTTGTTGCCACGGATTACTTGGCAGTTAATCTACTCTAGACGCAAAAAAGGAAGTGGTGATGGGGAACACCGTCGAACCTTCTTGATTGGTGCTGGTGATGGCGGAGCCCTCTTTATGGATAGTTACCAACATCCAACCAGTGATTTGGAACTGGTCGGTATTTTGGATAAGGACGCTAAGAAAAAGGGCCAAAAACTTGGTGGGATTCCTGTTTTGGGTTCATATGATGAATTGCCTGAATTAGCCAAACGCCATCAAATCGAGCGTGTTATCGTTGCGATTCCGTCGCTTGACCCGTCAGAATATGAGCGTATCTTGCAGATGTGTAATAAGCTGGGTGTCAAATGTTACAAGATGCCTAAAGTTGAAACTGTTGTTCAAGGACTTCACCAAGCAGGTACTGGGTTCCAAAAAATTGATATTACGGACCTTTTGGGTCGTCAGGAAATTCGTCTTGACGAATCGCGTCTGGGAGCAGAACTGACAGGTAAGACAATCTTGGTTACAGGTGCTGGTGGCTCAATCGGTTCTGAAATCTGTCGCCAAGTTAGCCGTTTCAATCCTGAACGCATCGTCTTGCTCGGTCACGGGGAAAATTCAATCTACCTTGTGTATCATGAATTGATTCGTAAGTTCCAAGGGATTGATTATGTGCCAGTGATTGCAGATATTCAAGACTATGATCGTCTATTGCAAGTCTTTGAGCAGTACAAGCCTGCTATTGTTTATCATGCGGCTGCCCACAAGCACGTTCCTATGATGGAGCGCAATCCCAAAGAAGCCTTCAAAAACAATATCCGTGGAACTTACAATGTTGCTAGAGCCGTTGATGAAGCTAAAGTACCTAAGATGGTTATGATTTCGACAGATAAGGCGGTCAATCCACCCAATGTTATGGGAGCAACCAAGCGCGTGGCGGAGTTGATTGTCACTGGTTTTAACCAACGTAGCCAATCGACCTACTGTGCAGTTCGTTTTGGAAATGTTCTTGGTAGCCGTGGTAGTGTGATTCCAGTCTTTGAGCGTCAGATTGCTGAAGGCGGGCCTGTGACGGTCACAGACTTCCGCATGACCCGTTACTTTATGACCATTCCAGAAGCTAGCCGTTTGGTTATTCACGCTGGTGCTTATGCCAAGGATGGGGAAGTCTTTATCCTTGATATGGGCAAACCAGTCAAGATTTATGACTTGGCCAAGAAAATGGTCCTTCTAAGTGGACACACCGAAAGCGAAATTCCAATCGTTGAAGTTGGAATCCGCCCAGGCGAAAAACTTTACGAAGAACTCTTGGTATCAACCGAACTCGTTGACAATCAGGTTATGGATAAGATTTTCGTTGGTAAGGTTAATGTCATGCCTCTAGAAGCCATCGATCAAAAGATTGAAGAGTTCCGCACTCTTAGTGGAGATGAGTTGAAGCAAGCCATTATCGCCTTTGCCAATCAAACCACCCACGTTGAATAAAAACAGAAAAACGCATATTATCAGGTCTGAAGAACCTTGGTAATATGCGTTTTGTTATGTAGAGACTTACTTCATTTTCTTCTGAAATGGGGTTGTCGCCCAGTCTATGTTATTGAAAATACTCTAAAACATCTGAGGGTTTGTGGGCGATATAATCAGGCTGATAGTTGAGCAAGTCTGCTTGCTCTCCAAATCCCCAAGTGACGGCCAATTTCTGAATGCCTGTTTCTTGAGCACCTAGCATATCAAACTTGGTATCTCCGATGATGATGGCTTGTTCTGGTGCTAGTTGATGTATCTGCAAGGCTTGGCGAATGACATCTGCCTTATGGGGTGCTTCAGGGCTGGAACCATAAATGCCATCAAAGAAATGATGGATTCCCAAGTTTTTAGTCATATCTTGAGCAGTTGGAGTATTTTTTGTCGTGGTGATATAAAGAGGGTAATTGCTCGATAACTTCTCAAGCAAGTCTACAATCTGAGGAAAGAGTTGAGCTTCATGGATGCCTTTTTTCTTGTAGTAGGAACGGTAAATTTGCACAGCCTCAGAAATTTGTTCTTTGGGCAGGCAGGTCGCAAAACTACTTTCGAGAGGCGGTCCCATAAAACCACGAATCGTTTTGGCATCAGGGCTAGGCACCCCCAGCTCCTTAAAGGTATGGGTAAAGGCATTGTGAATCCCGATAGAACTGTCAACGAGGGTTCCATCCAGATCGAAAAAAATCGCTGTGATAGAGGTCATGGTTTCTCCTATTTGATAAGCTTATTCTCCGAAAATTTCTTTTTGGAGGCGACGACCAGTAGGTGTGGCAGCGAGTCCACCTTCAGCTGTTTCACGAAAGGCAGTTGGCATGCTTGCTCCTACTTGATACATGGCATCGATAACCTCATCCACAGGGATTTTAGATTCGATCCCTGCCAAGGCCATGTCTGCTGCGATGAAGGCAAAGCTAGCTCCCATGGCATTGCGTTTGACGCAGGGAACTTCGACCAAGCCGGCAACAGGGTCACAGATGAGGCCTAGCATATTTTTAATGACAAAGGCAATAGCTTGACTGGCTTGGTAGGGTGTTCCACCGGCAGCTAGAGTCAAGGCTGCAGCACTCATAGCAGAGGCCGAACCAACCTCGGCCTGACAACCACCTTCAGCACCTGAGATAGAGGCATTATTTGCGATGACTAGTCCAAAGGCACCGGCAGCAAAGAGGAAATCCAGCTGTTGCTCGTGGCTGAGGTCTAATTTTTCAATAGCAGCAGTGAGAACGGAAGGGAGACAGCCAGCACTTCCAGCGGTCGGAGTGGCACAGACCAAGCCCATTTTGGCATTGTGTTCATTGACTGCGATGGCATTTCGGGCAGCAGAGAGAATCGTGTAATCTGATAGAGTTTTTCCATTTTTTATGTAGTGATCCAGTTTGGCAGCATCTCCACCTGTCAGGCCACTACGAGATTTATTTTCATTGAGGCCAAGTTGGACAGAGGCTTTCATGACTTCCAGATTGCGTTCCATGAGAAGGAGGACTTCTTCTCGTTCGCGACCGGTCAATTCAAACTCTGTTGTAATCATGAGTTCTGCGACATTTCCTTGAAAGTCCAGATCTGCTTGCTCGACCAATTCTTTGATAGAATAAAACATGCTTCCTCCTATTTAAAGAAATTGACATTGTGGAGATGAGGGATTTTTCGAATTTCTTCGATGGCCTCATCACAGTTGCGACTGTCAACTTCGATAATCATAATAGCTTTTTCACCAGCTTTTTCACGAGTAACATTCATCTGGGCGATATTGATACCATAGCGTGAAAGAGCCTCTGTTACGAGGGCAATCATACCTGGAATATCTTGATGAACAATGATGATAGTCGGTGTATTCATATTGAGAGAGACGGCAAAGCCATTGAGTTCGGTTACCTGAATATTTCCTCCACCGATAGAAATACCAGTCACGCTAATGGTTTTATGGGCATTTTTGACGGTAATTTTAGTGGTATTAGGGTGAGGAGCATTGCTGTCTTTCTGAATAGTCCAGACAATCTTAATACCGCGCTTGTGGGCAATCTCCAGACTATTTGGGATTTCAGGATCATCTGTATCCATGCCCAAAATACCTGCAACAAGGGCTAGGTCTGTCCCGTGGCCACGATAGGTCTTGGCAAATGAGTTAAATAGTTGGAATTCGACTTCTGTCGGAGTATCATCAAAAATGGAAGAGACAATCTTCCCAATACGAACAGCACCAGCGGTATGGCTACTAGATGGGCCAATCATAACTGGTCCGATGATATCAAAGACAGATTGAAAACGAAGTGATTTCATCAGTTTCCCCTTATAAAAATTCTTATCTCTATTATATCAAAGAATAAAGGTCTTGGCTTTAATTGCGGATGAAAACCTTTCTAATACCTCAAATAGCATAAAAATAGTATCTTTTATGACAAAAAACACATTATTTAGGGAAATAAAAAATAATTTTGTAATATTTCTACATAAAAGTGTCAAGAAACAGTAATATTTAAAGGGTATGATAGAAGTATAGAAAGAAGGAGAATTTTCAAATATGAAATCAACAACTAAAAAGATTAAAACAACTCTTGCAGGAGTAGCTGCCTTGTTTGCAGTATTTGCTCCATCATTTGTATCTGCTCAAGAATCATCAACTTACACTGTTAAAGAAGGTGATACACTTTCAGAAATTGCTGAAACTCACAACACAACTGTTGAGAAATTGGCAGAAAACAACCACATTGACAACATCCATATGATTTATGTTGGTCAAGAGTTGGTTATCGACGGTCCAGCAGCGCCAGTAGCCCCAGCTTCAACGACTTATGAAGCTCCAGCAGCCCAAGACGAGGCTGTTTCAGCTACAGTGACAGAAACTACAGAAGTAGCAGAAGAAGCTCCAGTAGTAAGCGAAACAGTAGCAGAAGAAACAGTTGCTTCATCTGTAAGCGGATCTGAAGCAGAAGCCAAAGAATGGATCGCTCAAAAAGAATCAGGCGGTAGCTACACAGCTACAAACGGACGTTATATCGGACGTTACCAATTGACAGATTCATACTTGAACGGTGACTACTCAGCTGAAAACCAAGAACGTGTAGCAGATGCCTACGTTGCAGGACGTTACGGTTCATGGACAGCCGCTAAAAACTTCTGGCTTAATAACGGCTGGTATTAAGAAATAACGAACAGAATAATATGAAAAGGTCGAGGAAATCCCTCGACTTTTTATATTTCTTTCGGTTGATAATAGGTCTCCACTTCTTTTTTGAGAAAGGCTAGAATGGAAGTTTCCTCGGTCAGCTCTAGAAGTGTGAAACCTTTTTGGATAGATTTAGCATCATCCCTACAAATTCCGATACGGACATAGCAGATAGCAAGCCTATCGTAGCTTTTCTTGTTCTTAGCGTCCTCTAGTAAAGTATAGCAGATTTGTTGACACATGTTTTTGTCTTGATTGTATAAATAAATAGTGGACAGATTGAATAGGATTGCCATTCGTAAGTCATATAAATGTTGGTAGTTTTTATAGACTTCCAAGCGTTGCAGGATTTTTCCAGTAATGAGATGGAGGTGATCAATGGGAAAGCTGAAAAGGATGGTATTGAGGATTTTTAGGTCATTTTCATACCATGTATCTTGTTTTTCAATTTTTTCCCAAAGTTTTGTGACAGTCTGTTTCACTTGGTTTGACAGTTGCTCTGTACCATGTTGACGGATATGGATGACAATTTCCAGCATATCCCTTATTTCTTCTATAGGCAGGTCGTGGTGGGTCTTGAGATAGTCTTGGCATGTTTCAAAAAAATAAACTAGGCTACTACTACCAATGATGGAAGTCATATTGAGATAACTTTGCATGATTTCTGTCCGTTGGCTCGGTTGATAGAGGTGGCAGATATAGTCAAACTCTTCAAAACTCATATTGATTTGCCGGAGAAGAAACTCCATATTTTCATATTTGGGAGTTGCCTTGCCACTTTCAATCTTTGATAGGCTGGTTCTTGAGAGGACATTTCCACAGACCTCTTCTTGGGTCAAGCCTTTTGACTCACGTATTTCTTTATAGACCTTTCCGAAATCATAACGCATGATTTTCTCCTTTTCGTGAAAAAAGTTAACAAATAATAAAATCCTATTAAAAATATTGTATCATAGTAATATAAAAAGTAAAAAAGAAAGCTAAAATAAGTTTGGTGTAATTTTAATATGGGGTTAATGAGTACTATGATGTAGCTAGAAAAGGGGTGGAAAAATGTTTAAAAATAAGGAACTTTTTCGAGTAGTCATGATATTTGTGATAGGAATTATCCTAATTTTAATGACACCCGTCTTATTTAAAGTTGTTATGGAACTATTTTCAAAATAGATAAGCCTCTGCTTTAGGCGGAGTAGTGAATCAGGAGGTTAAGTGATGAACTACAATTTAAAATATCTTTTATCAGGAATATTTGTCCTAGTCTTTATCGGTTTCCTAGTCTGGATGCGTTATTTTAATCAGAAGAAGGAAGAAGAGCATTCGGATGTGTCTTTTGAAGTGAGATTAGACAGTGAGGTCAAGACCTTATATAAACAACTAGGATTGGGTGAGGAGCCTCATTATTTCTTAGCGTATCGCTACCTACATCCCTGGTTTAATCTAGCGATTTTACCACCAACAGTTGAAATTTTCTTAACTAAAATAGCGCTGGTGATGGTGACCCCGGATGAACTACTGATAAGAAATCTTGGAAATGGGATGACTTTCACAAGTGAGCATCATCATGATTTGAGACAAAGACTTATCCGCATTCCAAAATCAGAGATGAAAGAATTTGAGATTCGCAACTGGAAAAGAGTTTTTGTATTTGGCGATTTTTTGACAATTAAAACAAGCCAACATAGCTATTATTTGCAGGTTAGAGATGATGGACTTCAAAAAGGAAGTCTTTCTACCAAACATTTCTCCGACTTGAAACGACAAGATTTTCTCGGATTATTGACAGATAAAAGAACATTCTGATATACGATTGCCCTAGTTGTTTATTGTAAACTTTACAAATAAGCTCTAAACACTAGAATCCCTTTAGAAAGGCAATTCCTATGAAAAATAAAATTTTAATCATTGTTTATATTTTAGCCTCGCTAATCATCAGTTTTGTAATCTTTTCACTTTTACATATTGATTTTAAATGGTGGACAACTCTGGCTATAAGTGCAGGATTTATTTACACCTATTTAAAATTTAGTAAAAAATAAAAAGTACCTGCACCTATCTCGCTTTCGTCTCTCCACGGGAGGTATCTCTATGAAAAAAATCAGTCATCTTTGTATGCTCCTGCTCTTGCTGTGTACTACATTTTTTGTCCTGAATGTAAATATTACACGAGAAATAGTGCGGATTCAGGAGATGGGCAAGACAACTTATTCATTTGACTTGTACTTGAAAGATGTCACTAAACCGACAGAAACTATTCTCCAGTTTTTTGAAGAGGTTGCAAGCCAAGACAAGGTCTCTATTATCAAAGTAGATAATGGAGATGAGGCAGTCAAGGCTGGTGTTTTTGATAAGGCAACCTTCCCCTATCAGGAGTTCGGTCTGACTTCTCTTGATTTTTCAAAGAATGAGAAGGGAGTCTACAGCAACCAGGACCTTCCCAATAATCTAGGAACCATTCCCACCTTTTTAAAGGTGAAACTCATTCGACTCCAGACCTTCCAATCCTATATTGAGGATAAATCCCATACTGTAAATGGGCGCTACATGATTACCTCCAGCAAAGAGATAGATCGCGATACCATTCTACAAAAGTGGAGTGATTTTTTCCAGATAGATAAGACGATTTTATTAGAACCCACTTACCGAAGTCAGGTTGGAGTGCTAAATCAAGCTTTGTTACTATCTATCATTATCTTTATCTTGGCAATCTTGCTTGTGATTTTAATGACAGTGTATCAGCCGATGATGGAGATGAAACGAGTGGGGGTTCAAAAGTTACTTGGTTTCCAAAGCAGGGCGATTTTAGCTGGTTTTGTAAAGACTAATTTTTATCTTCTCTTGGGTGGAAGTCTTATCATTGACTTGGGACTATTTTTAGTGCTGGACTACAGACCAAAACTTCTGTTCCCAAGTTTACTCTTATCCCAATTTCTGCTTTTACAGTTGTATTTGTTCATCAGTTGGCTGACCTACCTGATGATTCAGAAAATGACAGTCAGCTCCATGTTGAAAGGTTTTTCATCTGTCAAACTTGGTCTTATCTTCAATTATGTGATGAAAATAGGGACAACTATTTTACTGACGGCCTTACTGATTGGGGTGGGCAGAAGTTTAGAACAAGAAAACAAAGAACTTGCTTATCAGCAACAGTGGGTAAGCCAAGGAAATTACCTGACCTTAGAAACCTTCAAACTCAATGATAACCTGTGGCAAGAAGAGCTAGCAGGTTCAGGGAAATCTACAGATTATTTCTACCAATTTTATCAAGACTTGCTAGCAAAAACACAAGTAAACTATGTGCGAAGTACGAGTCTTCCTATCAAACCAGTCATCAAAGCTGAACAAGTACAGAACTACCAACTGCCTGATAAGGTAGATGTTTACTATGCTAATAGCAATTTTCTAAAGAGCAAGGGATTCAAGTTACCAGATACCGGCACTAAAAAGGTGATTTTGTTGCCAGCCAGTGACAAAGGACAAGAAGGCAAGAATCAGTTCTTGGGAAAATCCATCGCCTATCTTTCTCTGAGGTATGAAGATCAGCAAAAGCAAAGGATAGAAGATATGGATGTAGAAATTGCCTACTATGAAGGAGATTGGTCTTTCTTCCCTTATAACAATGAGCGAAAGGAAAATCTCCACAATCCAATCATTAGTCTGGTAAATGATCAAGACATGATGTGGGAAGAAAAGACTCACTTGTCAACGACAGGTTTAAACAACCCGATGAAAATTGAAAATACAGAACAAAATCAAAAAGTGATTACAGAGTTAGTCGATAACTTATCTGATGGTAGCTATTTAAAATTTTCATCGATTCAAGCAATTCAAGAGGGGATGGTTGATACCTATCGGGATTCTGTTCGTAATTTTAACGTTCTTTTTGCCTTATTTGCTCTTCTCAGTATGATTGTCTCCTACTTTTTACTCGTTACTACTTTCTTGTTGAAGCGCAGGGATATCATTACCAAGAAGTTTATGGGGTGGAAACTGGTCGATCGCTACAGAGCTCTCTTAGTTCTGCTCTTGCTGGGCTATAGTCTTCCTCTTCTAGTCTTGATTTTCTTTGCCCATGCGCTCTTGCCACTCCTGCTGTTTGCAGGCTTTACATGTTTGGATATACTATTTGTGCTAGCCTTGGCTTCTAGGATGGAGAAAAGAAGTCTAGTAGAATTATTGAAAGGGGGCATCTTATGATTGAGTTGAAAAATATTACCAAAACCATTGGAGGAAAAGTAATTTTGGATCACTTGTCTCTCAGGATTGATCAGGGGGATTTGGTAGCCATTGTTGGAAAAAGTGGTAGTGGTAAGTCGACCTTGTTAAATTTATTAGGTTTGATAGATGATGATTATAGCGGACGGTATGAGATTTTTGGTCAGATAAATCTAGCTGTCAATTCTGCTAAGTCACAAACAATAATCCGTGAACATATCTCTTATCTGTTTCAAAATTTTGCCCTGATTGATGATGAAACGGTCGAGTACAATCTCATGCTGGCGCTGAAATATGTAAAATTGTCTAAGAAAGACAAGCTCAAAAAGGTGGAAGAGATTTTAGAGAGAGTAGGTTTGTCAGCTACTTTGCATCAAAAGGTTTCCGAGTTGTCTGGTGGGGAGCAACAACGAATTGCAGTTGCTAGAGCCATCTTAAAACCCAGCCAGCTGATTTTAGCCGATGAACCGACAGGTTCGCTGGATCCTGAAAATAGAGATTTGGTCTTGAAGTTTCTCTTAGAGATGAATCGAGAAGGGAAAACAGTCATTATTGTGACCCACGATGCTTATGTAGCCCAACAATGTCATCGGATCATTGAATTGGGCGAGGGGAAATGAGTTCATTCAGCTCCTTTTGACTGACTGAATACTCATGCTTCACAGAGAGAAATGGCATAAATACGCCTAGGGATGACATTTTTATGTAGTATTTCTAGGTTTTTTTGTTTCAAATTGAAAAATTTTTCAATTTAGGCTTGACAAACGATGAGTATAGGAGTATTATTTATACAACCAAAAAGAATAAACATAAAGGAGGCTTTGTTATGAATAAGATGAAGAAGGTGTTGATGACGATGTTTGGTTTAGTGATGCTCCCCCTACTATTTGCTTGTAGTAACAATCAATCGGCTGGAATTGAAGCCATCAAGTCCAAAGGAAAATTGGTTGTAGCCCTCAATCCAGATTTTGCTCCATTTGAATATCAAAAAGTGGTTGATGGGAAAAATCAGATTGTGGGTTCAGACATCGAATTAGCCAAGGCTATCGCAACAGAACTAGGTGTCGAATTGGAACTATCTCCCATGAGTTTTGACAATGTACTGGCTAGTGTTCAATCAGGAAAAGCCGATCTTGCCATATCTGGTGTTTCTAAGACAGATGAACGGAGTAAGGTGTTCGATTTTTCAACTTCCTACTATACTTCAAAAAATAAGCTCATTGTCAAAAAATCTGATTTAGCCACTTATCAGTCTGTCAACGACTTAGCGCAGAAAAAGGTCGGAGCACAGAAAGGTTCGATTCAAGAAACGATGGCGAAAGATTTGCTTAAAAATTCTTCCCTCGTATCTCTGCCTAAAAATGGGAATTTAATTACAGATTTAAAGTCAGGGCAAGTGGATGCCGTTATCTTTGAAGAACCTGTTGCCAAGGGATTTGTGGAAAATAATCCTGATTTAGCAATCGCAGACCTCAATTTTGAAAAAGAGCAAGATGATTCCTACGCGGTCGCCATGAAAAAAGATAGCAAGGAATTGAAAGAGGCAGTCGATAAAACCATTCAAAAGTTGAAGGAGTCTGGGGAATTAGACAAACTCATTGAGGATGCATTTAAAGCGTCCATTGAAAAATAGAAAGAAGGAAAAGAACATGAGTAAAGAAAAAGTAATTTTGGCCTATTCTGGCGGTTTGGACACATCAGTTGCTATTACCTGGTTAAAGAAAGATTATGATGTTGTTGCAGTTTGTATGGATGTGGGTGAAGGGAAAGACTTAGATTTCATCCATGATAAGGCTCTTAAGGTTGGGGCAGTCGAATCTTATGTCATTGATGTTAAGGACGAATTTGCTACAGATTATGTGCTAGTGGCTCTTCAGTCACATGCCTATTATGAACAAAAGTACCCCTTGGTATCTGCCTTGAGCCGCCCTCTTATTTCTAAAAAATTGGTTGAAATAGCGCATCAGACAGGAGCGACTACAATTGCTCATGGTTGTACAGGTAAGGGGAATGACCAAGTGCGTTTTGAAGTATCGATTGCAGCCTTGGATCCCAATTTAAAAGTGATTGCGCCAGTTCGTGAATGGAAATGGTCTAGGGAGGAAGAAATTCATTATGCCAAGGAAAATGGAGTACCTGTTCCTGCTGACCTTGACAATCCCTACTCTGTCGACCAAAATCTTTGGGGACGTGCCAATGAGTGTGGTATTTTGGAAAATCCATGGAATCAGGCTCCAGAAGAAGCCTTTGGCATCACATCTTCTCCAGAGCAAGCTCCAGACACGCCAGAATACATTGATATTGAGTTTAGTGAAGGTGTTCCAGTTTCCCTCAATGGAGAAGGGCTAAAATTGGCAGATTTGATTCAAAAACTCAATGAAATAGCTGGAAAACATGGGGTCGGACGGATTGACCACGTGGAAAATCGTTTAGTTGGAATTAAATCAAGAGAAATCTATGAGTGTCCAGGGGCAGTGACCTTGCTGACAGCTCATAAGGAAATTGAGGACTTGACGCTTGTGAGAGAAGTGGCTCATTTTAAACCAATTATAGAAAATGAATTATCAAATCTCATTTATAATGCTTTGTGGTTTACTCCAGCTACACAAGCCTTGATTGCTTATATTAAAGAGACTCAAAAAGTTGTCAATGGGACTGCAAAAGTCAAACTCTATAAGGGAAGTGCTCAGGTCGTAGCTCGGAAATCACCAAATTCACTTTACGATGAAAATTTGGCGACGTATACTAGTGCAGATACCTTTGACCAAGATGCAGCTGTTGGCTTTATTAAGTTGTGGGGACTTCCAACTAAGGTTCATTCTGAGGTTCAAAAAAGCGTCAAATAGGGCGATTGACTAGAGAGGTGGATGTGATATGGCTAAGAATACAAAATTATGGGGTGGTCGCTTTGAAGGTACTGTCGAAGACTGGGTAGAGCGCTTTGGTGCGAGTATATCTTTTGACCAAAAATTAGCTAAATTTGATGTGATTGGTTCCTTAGCCCACGTTCAGATGTTGGGCCAGACGGGCATTTTGAGTTTGAATGAGTCAGAAAAGATTCAAGCAGGCTTGAAAGAGCTCCTAGAAGAGCTAGAGGCAGGTCAACTTGACTTTGATATCGCAAACGAAGATATTCATATGAATATGGAAGTGTTGCTGACAGAAAAAATCGGTCCCCTTGCAGGGAAGTTACATACAGCTCGTTCTCGAAATGACCAAGTTGCGACAGATATGCACTTATATCTCAAGGAACAACTAGGTCATGTCCTAGATAAACTAGCTCATCTCAAAGGTGTTTTATTAGACTTGGCGGAAAATCATGTGGAGACGATCATGCCGGGCTATACCCATCTGCAACATGCCCAACCTATTAGTTTTGCCCACCACCTGATGGCTTACTACAATATGTTTCAAAGAGACAGTGAACGTTTTGGATTTAACCAGAAGCATACAGACCTATGCCCTCTAGGTGCGGCGGCTTTGGCGGGAACGACTTTCCCCATTGATCGCCAATTGTCTAGCGATTTGCTGGAGTTTAAGCAACCTTATACAAACTCTTTGGATGCTGTTAGTGATCGCGATTTTATCTTAGAATTTCTATCCAACGCCAGCATACTCATGATGCATATGAGCCGTTTTTGCGAAGAAATGATCAATTGGTGTAGTTTTGAGTACCAATTCATTACCTTGTCAGATACGTTTACAACAGGTTCCTCTATTATGCCCCAAAAGAAAAATCCAGATATGGCTGAGTTGATTCGAGGAAAGACTGGTAGAGTTTATGGGAATCTGTTTGGACTATTGACAGTCATGAAGTCCTTGCCCTTAGCTTATAATAAGGATCTGCAAGAGGATAAGGAAGGAATGTTTGATACGGTCGAAACGATTTTAAATTCCCTCGATGTATTGGCAGGTATGTTATCTAGCTTGCAGGTAAACAAGGAAAAAATGCAAGAGTCGACAGAGAAGGACTTTTCAAATGCAACTGAGTTGGCAGATTATTTGGCAGGGAAAGGCTTGCCATTTAGAGAGGCTCATGAGGTTGTGGGAAGATTAGTGTTAGACTCTATCAAGTCTGCTAAAAATATTCAAGATTGGACTTTGGAGGAATTGCAAACCTATCATTCCCTCATTGCTGAGGATATTTATGTCTACTTGCAACCTAAAACTGCTGTTCAAAGACGAAATTCTTTGGGAGGTACAGGGTTTGACCAAGTGAAATACCAGATAGAACAAGCTAAGAAAGAACTTAAAGGGAAAAATTGATTTGTTTGCAAAGTAAGAAAGAGAGGCTGAGATGATTTATCAGCCTCTTTCTTATCGTTAAAAAAGTGAGAGATATTGACTTTTGAAAAAAGATGTCATAATTGAGTTGGGATAAACGTAAAAGTCATACTTTCTCGTTAAATCGTTCGGCGATTCATGGTGACATGGACACATAGTAGTAAGCACACCATGTGGCTTGGCAGAGCTAAAAATTTCTGGCTTAACAACGACTGGTATTAAGAAATAACGAACAGAATAATATGAAAAGGTCGAGGAACCCCCTCGACTTTTTTATAATTTCTTTGGTTGATAATAGGTCTCTACTTCTTTTTTGAGATGAGACAGCATAGAAGTTTCCTCGGTCAGCTCTAGAAGTGAGAAACCTTTTTGGATAAGTTTAGCATCATCCCTACAAATCCCGATGCGGACATAGCAGATAGCAAGCCTATCGTAGCTTTTCTTGTTCTTGGCATCTTCTAGTAAAGTGTAGCAGATTTGCTTACACATGTTTTTGTCTTGATTGTATAAGTAAATGGTGGAAAGGTTGAGTAGGATTGCCATTCGTAAGTCATATAAATGTTGGTAGTTTTTATAGACTTCCAAGCGTTGCAGGATTTTTCCAGTAATGAGATGGAGGTGATCAATGGAAAAACTGAAAAGAATGGTGTTGAGGATTTTCAGATCACTCTCATACCATGTATCTTGTTTTTCAATTTTCCTCCAAAGTTTCTTGACAACCTGTTCTGCGTGATCTGATAGTTCCCCTGTCCCGTGTTGACGGATATAAATGACAACTTCAAGCATGTCTCTGATTTCTTCTACAGGGAGATCGTGGTGGGTCTTGAGGTAGTCTTGGCATTTTTGAATTAAATTGACAAGATCGCTGGTCCCGATAATGGAACGCATATTGAGATAGGTTTGCATAATCTCTGTGCGTTGACTTGGTTGATAAAGTTGACAGATATAGTCAAACTCTTCAAAACTCATATTGATTTGACGGAGAAGAAATTCCATATTTTCATATTTTGGGGTTGTCTTGCCACTTTCGATTTTTGATAAGCTAGTTCTTGAGAGAACACCCCCACAGACCTCTTCTTGGGTCAGCCCCTTTGACTCACGTATTTCTTTATAGACCTTTCCGAAATCATAACGCATGATTTACTCCTTTTCGTGAAAAAAGTTAACAAATAATAAAATCCTATTAAAAATATTGTATCATAGCAATGTAAAAAGTAAAAAAGAAAGTCGAAATAAATTCGTGAAAAAGGTTGACATAGTTTAAAAATGGAACCAAGGATAAGAGGAAGAAGCATGAGTAATCTAGAGTCAATTCGTAAAGCGCATATCATCGTGTGGGGGGCCTATCTATTTTTATCATTAAGGGCGCCGCTAATTAGCAGCACTGAGTATTTCTTGCTTATTTTTTTAGCGTTTCTCTATGCGATAGTATCGCTCCCTATATATTCAGTGAAAAATAAAATAGTATCTATCTGTCTAGCCATAAACTCAATTCTGTTAATGATTTTCCCGATTTTAATCAATAAATATTTCCCAGGAAAGGTTTCTACTTATATCGTATTAATCAGTATTTTTATCCTGGAGTTCTTAATCTTTAATATAATTGGTAAAGATTTTGATACTAGATTAGCTAGCGAGTATAGGAAAATCAGTCAGTTTAAAAGTAAGATGTCTCAATCTCCTTGGATAAAATATTTAGAGATTTCTAGTTTTATATTAACTATATTTCCATTTATTCTTCATGGTACAGTTGATAATCGTGTATTGGCTCTTATCTTTTTGATAAAAATTTGTGTAGATACTACGATAAAGCTTCTATTAAACGGAATTTTTAAGACAAGTAAGGTAATGAAAAGGAGGATATTTTCTCTTTTTGTACTAGATTTGATTGTCTATATATTTTTAGGTTATGTTTTAGTGATACAAAAAGACGAATATCTGTTTTCAATTCTACTAATTTTTTCTAATTTCTCACTTCCCTTTATCAGAGAAAAAGAGTACGAATTATTTAAAAATAAGAAATGAGATAGATATGGTATCTTTATTAAAACTGAGAATAAATTTTGGGAAATACTTTTATTTATATTAGGTGTATTGCTAATTGGAATTGCGTTACTAAGTCCCCCAAAAATGAAATTTTGGAAATAGAGTTAGTGAGAAGGACAGGATAATAGTATTATGATGGTTGTTTTAATTGCAGTGGTTGTGGCATTTCTGTATTATGTAATTACAGAGTATTTTCAGAATAGTTATATTGACTGTATACTATTTCTAACATTGCTGATTTCTCATTTGATATGGGATTACTATTTTTTGCCTATTGAAATTTTAGTGGCATTAAGTGGAGCAAATTTGCTATCAAGATTTTTCAAAAAAAAGAGAAGTCAATAGAGTTGTTAATGGATTATTAAGACGAAAGGTAAAATTGGGATATTTAAAATGAAACATTTTTTTGCAGGAATTGGTGAAATTCATTTTTTGTTATTTTTATTATATCTAAGCATGTCTACTAGTCCAATTATTGGACTAGTGATTGGATATACTAAAATAAATCTAATAAATTCTATTATTATAGCTCTTGGTATGATATTGGCATTAATTTTGGTATTATCAAGAGTGTATAGAAAATATTTTTATAGAGACGATGATGACTAAAGTTTTTATCAATAAAAACCAGTGGTTCGTAGATTATCACCCTCTTTCTTGTCTTCTCTAACCAAGCATGTTATAATGAATACTGCTCAAGCGACCTTCAATCGTGAAGCACACACGACCTTCAATCGTGAATAAACGAATAGATGGGAGACTTACCATGAGTGAGAACTCTAAAACACGTGTTGTCGTGGGGATGAGTGGTGGTGTTGATTCGTCGGTGACGGCTCTTCTTCTCAAGGAGCAGGGCTACGATGTGATCGGTATCTTCATGAAGAACTGGGATGACACAGATGAAAACGGTGTTTGTACGGCGACCGAAGATTACAAGGATGTGGCTGCGGTGGCAGACCAGATCGGCATTCCTTACTACTCTGTCAATTTTGAAAAAGAGTACTGGGACCGCGTTTTCGAGTATTTCCTAGCGGAATACCGTGCAGGGCGCACGCCAAATCCAGATGTTATGTGCAACAAGGAAATCAAATTTAAGGCCTTTTTGGACTATGCCATGACCTTGGGGGCAGACTATGTAGCTACTGGGCATTATGCCCGAGTGGCGCGTGATGAGGCTGGCATCGTTCACATGCTTCGTGGCGTGGACAATGGCAAGGATCAGACCTATTTCCTCAGCCAACTTTCGCAAGAACAACTTCAAAAAACCATGTTCCCGTTGGGACATTTGGAAAAACCTGAAGTGCGAAAACTAGCAGAAGAAGCAGGCCTTGCGACTGCTAAGAAGAAAGACTCGACAGGGATTTGCTTTATCGGAGAAAAGAACTTTAAAAATTTCCTCAGCAACTACCTGCCAGCTCAACCTGGTCGTATGATGACAGTGGATGGACGCGATATGGGCGAGCATGCAGGACTTATGTATTATACAATCGGTCAGCGTGGCGGTCTCGGTATCGGTGGACAACACGGTGGTGACAATGCCCCTTGGTTCGTTGTCGGAAAAGACCTAAGCAAGAATATTCTCTATGTAGGCCAAGGTTTCTACCATGATTCGCTCATGTCAACCAGCCTAGAGGCTAGTCAAGTCCACTTTACTCGTGATATGCCAGAGGAGTTTACGCTAGAATGCACAGCAAAATTCCGCTACCGTCAGCCTGATTCTAAGGTGACCGTCCATGTCAAAGGAGATAAGGCAGAGGTCATCTTTGCAGAACCGCAACGCGCCATCACACCAGGACAGGCAGTTGTCTTTTACGATGGCGAAGAGTGTCTAGGTGGTGGTTTGATTGACAATGCTTACCGCGACGGACAAGTTTGTCAGTACATTTAGATTGACAAATTTTCTCAATTTGCTACAATAATAAAAGCAATAGAAATGATGGTCAAAGCTCATGGATGTTGCAGGCTTTTTTGTCCTGCACTTCTTTGGAGTTTTGACTGTTTTTGTGTCGTTTAAAGGAAAGGATAAAAATGACTCAACAAGACTTTCGGACAAAAGTAGACAATACGGTTTTTGGAGTTCGGGCGACAGCTTTGATTCTTCAAAATCGCAAGCTTCTAGTCACCAGAGATAAGGGCAAGTATTACACTATTGGTGGTGCGATTCAAGTCAATGAAAGCACGGAAGACGCGGTAGTCCGTGAAGTGAGGGAAGAACTGGGTGTCAAAGCTCAAGCTGGGCAACTAGCTTTTGTGGTTGAAAATCGTTTTGAACAGGACGGTGTTTATTATCACAATATCGAGTTTCATTATCTGGTGGATTTGCTTGAGGATGCCCCATTGACCATGCAGGAAGATGAGAAGACGCAGCCCTGTGAATGGATTGACTTGGATAAGCTTGAGGATTTTCAACTAGTTCCAGCCTTTTTAAAAACAGCCTTACCCGATTGGAACGGCCAACTAAGACACATCCATCTTGAGGAATAGGAGAGAAACATGACATATAATTTTACTGAAGAATACGATATTATTGTAATCGGTGCGGGACACGCTGGGGTAGAAGCATCCCTAGCAGCTAGCCGTATGGGCTGTAAGGTCTTGCTTGCGACTATCAACATTGAAATGCTGGCTTTCATGCCTTGTAACCCCTCTATCGGTGGTTCTGCCAAGGGAATTGTCGTGCGTGAAGTTGATGCCCTCGGTGGTGAAATGGCCAAAACCATTGACAAGACTTACATCCAGATGAAGATGCTTAATACAGGGAAGGGGCCAGCTGTCCGTGCCCTTCGTGCGCAGGCTGACAAGGAGCTTTACTCTAAGGAAATGCGCAAGACGGTTGAAAATCAAGAAAATCTGACCCTTCGTCAGACTATGATTGACGAGATTTTGGTGGAAGATGGCAAGGTTGTCGGTGTTCGTACAGCGACCCATCAAGAGTATGCTGCAAAGGCTGTTATCGTGACGACAGGGACGGCTCTCCGTGGGGAAATTATCATCGGAGACCTCAAGTACTCGTCAGGCCCTAACCACAGCCTAGCTTCTATTAACCTTGCTGACAATCTCAAGGAACTGGGCCTCGAAATCGGTCGTTTCAAGACAGGAACCCCTCCACGTGTCAAGGCTTCTTCAATCAACTACGATGTGACCGAGATTCAGCCAGGAGATGAAGCGCCTAATCACTTCTCTTATACTTCACGTGATGAGGATTATGTCAAAGACCAAGTGCCATGCTGGTTGACCTATACCAACGGTACCAGTCATGAGATTATTCAAAACAACCTCCACCGTGCGCCTATGTTTACAGGTGTGGTCAAGGGAGTGGGGCCTCGTTACTGTCCGTCGATTGAAGACAAGATTGTGCGCTTTGCGGACAAGGAACGCCACCAACTCTTCCTTGAGCCAGAGGGACGCAATACAGAGGAAGTCTATGTGCAAGGCCTCTCAACCAGTCTCCCTGAGGATGTGCAACGTGAACTTGTTCATTCTATCAAAGGTTTGGAAAATGCAGAGATGATGCGAACAGGTTATGCCATTGAGTATGATATGGTCTTGCCTCATCAGTTGCGTGCGACTCTGGAAACCAAGAAAATCTCAGGTCTTTTCACTGCTGGACAGACAAATGGAACGTCAGGTTATGAAGAAGCTGCTGGCCAAGGGATTATCGCTGGGATCAATGCAGCTCTGAAAATCCAAGGCAAGCCTGAGTTGATTTTGAAGCGCAGTGACGGTTATATTGGGGTGATGATTGATGACTTGGTGACCAAGGGAACCATTGAACCCTATCGTCTCTTGACCAGTCGTGCTGAATACCGTCTCATTCTCCGCCATGACAATGCTGATATGCGTTTGACTGAGATGGGGCGTGAGATTGGTCTTGTGGATGATGAACGCTGGGCTCGCTTTGAAATCAAGAAAAATCAATTTGAAAATGAGATGAAACGCCTAGACAGCATCAAACTCAAGCCAGTCAAGGAAACCAATGCCAAGGTTGAGGAGATGGGCTTCAAGCCGTTGACAGATGCGGTGACAGCCAAAGAATTCCTTCGCCGTCCAGAAGTTTCTTATCAAGATGTGGTGGCTTTCATCGGGCCAGCAGCAGAGGACTTGGATGACAAGATTATCGAATTGATTGAAACAGAAATCAAGTACGAAGGCTATATTTCAAAAGCTATGGACCAGGTTGCCAAGATGAAACGCATGGAAGAAAAACGCATTCCAGCCAATATTGACTGGGATGACATTGATTCTATTGCAACCGAAGCTCGTCAGAAGTTCAAACTTATCAATCCAGAAACCATCGGCCAAGCCAGTCGTATTTCGGGAGTAAACCCAGCAGATATTTCTATTTTGATGGTCTATCTGGAAGGTAAAAATCGTAGTATTTCTAAAACTCTTCAAAAATCAAAATGATACGTCGTCGGCTTCTTACGAATGAGTTCAAAGCTTGGCTTTGATTCATCTCCAGCCTCCCATAGTTCCCCGAACTATGGGAGCTAACTCAAGTTATGCTTTCGCCTAGCCTTCTAGTCTGATTTCGATTTTTATTGAGTTTCAATCTCAAAAGAAAGCATAGAGAAAAACAGCTCCGTTTTCGGGGCTGTTTTCTTGCTTTATTCTTCATCTGGTGTGAGGATCATAGGGATGATAATCGGTTCACGTTCTGTATTTTCATAAAGGAAGGGGCGAATAGCGTTGACAATGGCACCATTGACAGATTGCACGCTAGCATCCTTGTTTTTCAGTGCGATACGAATTGCATTGAAGAGGATGCGCTGGCTTTGGCGAATCAGGTCGCCAGACTCTCTCATGTAGACAAAGCCTCGGCTGAGGATGTCTGGACCAGACAGAATCATCTGTGATTTGAAGTCAACAGTTGCGACTGCTAGAACGACACCGTCTTCAGATAGATCACGACGATCTTTGAGGACAGCTGCGCCGATTTCACCGATACGATTTCCATCGACATAGATATCTTGGGCGTTGAAATGACCTGCAATACGAGCTGAGTCAGCAGTGAGGGCAAGCACATCACCATTGCTCATGATAAAGATATTGTCCTTCTCAACACCAGTATCCACCGCAAGTCCAGCATGGACTTTTTGCATGCGGTATTCACCGTGGACAGGCATGAAGTATTTTGGCTTAATCAAGCGGAGCATGAGTTTTTGCTCTTGCTGGCCACCGTGTCCAGATGTATGGATATTGTTAACCTTACCGTGGATAACTTCGACACCAGCTTCTGAAATGATGTTAATCAGCTTGTTGACGCTAGTCGTATTTCCAGGGATTGGACTTGAAGAGAAGATAACGGTATCGCCGGGTTGGAGTTGCACCTGACGGTGGGTTCCGTTGGCGATACGAGAGAGGGCCGCCATAGGCTCACCTTGACTACCTGTACAGAGGATGAGAACCTCGCCTGCAGGGTAGTCTTTGATTTCATTTGGCTCGATAAAGGTTCCCTTAGGAGCTTTGATGTAACCAAGCTCAATTCCGTTGACAATGGCCTTTTCCATAGAACGACCAAAGACCGCAATCTTACGTCCAGTCTTAACAGCAGCTTCTGTTGCTTGCTGGAGACGGAAGATATTTGAGGCAAAGGATGCAAAGATGATACGTCCTTCGATGCCTTGTATAATCTTCATAATGGACTGGCCAACGACTTTTTCAGAGTTGGTAAAGGTTGGCACTTCTGCATTTGTCGAGTCCGAGAGAAGACAGAGCACGCCTTCTTCACCAAGAGCCGCCATACGGTGCAAGTCTGCTGGTTCACCAACTGGAGTAAAGTCAAACTTAAAGTCCCCCGTACAGACGATTTTCCCTTGAGGAGTATGAATGACAATTCCCAAAGGCTCTGGAATAGAGTGAGTGGTTCTAAAGAAAGTTGCCTTGAGATTTTTAAAGGTCAACTCAGTATTGTGGTTGATTTCGTAAAGTTTGGCGTTGCGCAAGAGGCCGTGTTCTTCGAGTTTCCCACGAATCAAAGCCAAGGCAAGCGGTCCAGCATAGATAGGGACATTTGCTTGCTTGAGCAGGAATGGAATCCCACCGATGTGGTCCTCGTGTCCGTGGGTAATCAAAACAGCCTTGACGCGGTCGATGTTGTCTACGATGTAAGAGTAGTCAGGAATGACATAGTCGATACCCAGCAAGTCATCTTCTGGGAATTTAATCCCAGCATCGACGATGATAATCTCATCTTGGTATTCAATCCCGTAAGTGTTTTTCCCGATTTCTCCCAGACCACCGATAGCAAAAACGCCGACTTCTTCTGGTTTAAGAGTATAGGCCATATTAGAACTCCGTAATTTCGAAGGCGCCAGTTTCTTTTTCGTAATCTAGCAATTTGTCAGACAAGCGTTCGATATACTCGATATTGTACTCTGGGCGATTTTCTTCGACAAGTTGGCGAGCAGCGATACGACCCTCAAGTTCTGAGCTAGCATCGATGTCTAGATAAAGTGCGCGTGTAGTTTCACGGCGTGGGCTACGTTCTTTTGTTTCTTGATAAAAAACTTTGTAAATCATATAGTTCCTTTCTATTTTACAGGTCAGCTTATTCCAAACTTTTAGCAGAGATTTGCTTGATTTCATTCCATTTTGTGTCTAGATTGACCTTGATTCGTTACAATTATTTCAATTATACCACAAAATGAAAAATTAGTAAAAGACGGAAACGAGAAAGTCATGGGATAATTCCTTTGGTAAGCGCTTGCAAAAATAAAGAAAATGTGTTATATTGATAATGGAAGTGAAATTTATTGCTGGTCATAATTCCATATAGATTTTAAGTCAAGGAGGTTCCCTATGTATAACTTATTTGCTTTTGCTATCGGAGTTCGCGTGGTAGCTTTTATCGTTTTTATTGCTTGTGTTTATGGAGGGAATCTTCTATTTGCCAAACTGGAACGACGACAAACCAAGTTCTTGTGGAAGATTACCTTTGTGACTCTCTATTCGCTTTTTCTCCTCCTCGTAACCTATGTCGTTTGGTTTGTATTTTACTTTGGATTAAATGCTTAGATGCCCTGCTCATGCTGGGGCTTTTTGTTTGGGGATAAAGAAAATTCCCATGTGCCAGCTTTTGTAGTATAATAGTAAGCAGACAAAAAGATAGGAATGTGTTATGAAAGTATTAGCTTTTGATACGTCCAGCAAGGCTCTTTCTCTCGCTATTTTAGAGGACAAGCAGATTCTTGCCGAGATGACGATTGATATTAAGAAAAATCACAGTATTACCCTCATGCCTGCCATCGATTTTTTGATGGCAAGTTTGGACTGGACGCCCAAGGATTTGGACCGAATCGTGGTGGCGGAAGGACCAGGTAGTTACACAGGCTTGCGAATCGCGGTAGCCACTGCTAAGACGCTGGCTCATACTCTGAACATTGAGTTAGTTGGTATGTCTAGCCTCTTGGCTCTGGTGCCCTACCAACAAGAAGGCTTGTTCGTTCCTTTGATGGATGCACGTCGCAACAATGTTTACGCAGGATTTTATGAAAATGCCAAACCTGTCATGCCAGAAGCGCACCTGCCTTTTGAGCGAGTGATTGAGTTAATCAAGGGGGCTAGTCAGGTAACCTTTGTCGGAGAAGTTGGCACCTTTGTGGAGCAGATTCAAGAACACTTGCCAAGGACTAATTTCAAAGAAACCTTGCCAAATGCAGCTAATCTAGCTCTTTTGGCCTGGGACAAGGAAGCAGACTCCTTGCACGACTTTGTGCCTAACTACCTCAAGCGTGTTGAGGCTGAGGAAAACTGGCTCAAGAACCACACAGAGTCTGGCGAGTCTTACATTAAACGCCTATGATAGAAATCAAACGAATCCAACAGCAACCTGACTTGGCTCAAGACATCTACGCTGTCATGGCAGCTGTTTACCCAGTCAGTCCTTGGACTCTGGAACAAATCCAAGCAGACCTGTCCCAAGACCAGACTTGGTATGCTCTGGCTTATGATGGGGCAGAAGTGATTGGATTTCTAGCTGTGCAGGAAAATATCTTTGAGGCAGAAGTCTTGCAAATCGCTGTTAAAGGAGACTATCAGGGTCAGGGAATTGCGTCAGCCTTGTTTGCTCAATTGCCGACAGACAAGGAGATTTTCCTCGAAGTCAGAAAGTCAAATCAACGAGCGCAAGCATTTTACAAGAAAGAAAAAATGGCAGTCATCGCTGAGCGAAAGGCCTACTACCATGACCCGGTCGAGGACGCCATCATCATGAAGAGAGAAATAGATGAAGGATAGATATATTTTAGCATTTGAGACATCCTGTGATGAGACCAGTGTTGCCGTACTGAAAAACGACGATGAACTCTTGTCCAATGTCATTGCCAGTCAAATTGAGAGCCACAAACGTTTTGGGGGCGTAGTGCCAGAAGTAGCCAGTCGTCACCATGTCGAGGTCATTACAGCCTGTATCGAGGAGGCTCTGGCAGAAGCAGGGATTACCGAAGACGATGTGACAGCTGTGGCTGTTACCTATGGACCAGGCTTGGTTGGAGCCTTGCTAGTTGGTTTGTCAGCTGCCAAGGCCTTTGCTTGGGCACATGGACTTCCACTTATCCCTGTTAACCACATGGCTGGTCACCTCATGGCCGCTCAGAGTGTGGAGCCTTTGGAGTTTCCCTTGCTAGCCCTCTTGGTCAGCGGTGGACACACAGAGTTGGTTTATGTTTCGGAGGCTGGTGACTACAAGATTGTTGGGGAAACGCGAGATGACGCGGTTGGCGAGGCCTATGATAAGGTCGGCCGTGTCATGGGCTTGACCTATCCTGCCGGTCGTGAGATTGACGAGCTAGCTCATCAGGGACAGGATATTTATGATTTTCCTCGTGCCATGATTAAGGAAGATAATCTGGAGTTTTCATTCTCAGGTTTGAAATCTGCCTTTATCAATCTTCACCACAATGCTGAGCAAAAGGGAGAAAGCTTGTCCACAGAGGATTTGTGTGCTTCCTTCCAAGCAGCTGTCTTGGATATTCTTATGGCTAAAACTAAGAAGGCTTTGGAGAAATACCCTGTTAAAACCCTTGTCGTGGCAGGTGGTGTGGCAGCCAATAAAGGTCTCAGAGAACGCCTAGCGGCCGAAATCACAGATGTCAAGGTCATCATCCCACCACTGCGTCTTTGTGGAGACAATGCAGGAATGATTGCCTATGCCAGCGTCAGCGAGTGGAACAAAGAAAATTTTGCAAGCTTGGGCCTCAATGCCAAACCAAGTCTCGCTTTTGATACCATGGAATAAAAAGGAGTCTGTCTGATTACAATCAGCAGACTTTTTTCTCTTCTATGAATGTGTTATAATAGTCCATGCTGTGGCTGGAGCTTGTTCAGCCCACCTATTAAGACAATATGAGGAGAAAGATGAAAGAAAAAGGATTTTGGGAGGGGGCGCAGGCAGCCATGCCAACGGCCCTTGGTTATGTCAGTATTGGCCTTGCCTGTGGGATTATCGGTGCGCCCTATGTGACACCTGTTGAGATGGGCTTGATGAGCCTCTTTGTTTATGCTGGGAGTGCCCAGTTTGCCATGCTGGCACTGATTGCGGTTCAAGCTCCTGTGGCAGCTATTGCGATGACGGTCTTTTTGATTAATTTGCGTCTCTTTTTGTTGAGTTTGCATGCGTCGACCTATTTCCGTCATACTAGTCTCTGGCACAATATCGGTATGTCTAGTATCTTGACGGATGAGACTTATGGTGTTTTGATGGGCGAATTGGCTCATGCAGACAAGGTCAATCCGATGTGGATGCACGGAAACAATCTTAACAGCTATGTGGCTTGGTTTGTGGGAACAGTAGTCGGAACGGCTCTGGGTGGCCTGCTGCCAAATCCAGAAATCTTTGGTTTAGATTTTGCCCTGGTTGGGATGTTTATTGGTATTTTTGCTTCGCAATTCCAGATTATGCAAAGACGGATTCCTGTCCGCAATCTGCTCATTATCCTAACAGTTGTTGCGGTGTCCTTCTTTTTACTCTTGACAGTGGTGTCTCAGTCACTCGCTGTTCTGTTTGCGACGCTACTTGGTTGTACAATGGGGGTGGTTTTAGATGGTCAGTAAGTATCTTTTATTAGCAGTTATTTTCTCTGGCTTGGTGACTTGGATTCCCCGTATGATTCCCTTCATCTTGGTCAAGTATAAGGGTTTACCTGCAATCGTTGAGCGTTTTTTGAAGTTCTTGCCCGTTTCTATTATCTTTGCCTTGATTCTTTCAAGTGTAGTGACAGGCAAGGTTGGTAGCCTGCCTCAAATCAAATGGCTGGACTTCTTAGCAGTCTTTCCAACAGCTTGGGTAGCCTTTCGCTACCGAAATCTAGTCGGAACAGTTCTCTTTGGAGTTGTCTTGATTGCAGTCTTGCGTTTGGTCTTTTAAATCGGTCATAAAGAAAACCTATCACAGAGATAGATATCATATAATGGCGTAAATGTTTTTTTTCTGTTAAGATTATAAGGTATTCTATTTTGGAGGAAATGACATGAAAAAAATCGTTAAATACTCATCTCTTGCTGCCCTAGGGCTTGTTGCTACAGGTGTTCTAGCAGCTTGCTCAGGTGGTGCTAAGAAAGAAGGAGAAGCAGCTAGCAAGAAAGAAATTATCGTTGCAACCAATGCTTCACCAAAACCATTCAACTATGAAGAAAATGGCGAATTGACTGGTTACGAAATTGAAGTGGTTCGTGCTATCTTTAAAGACTCTGACAAGTATGATGTCAAGTTTGAGAAGACAGAATGGTCAGGAGTCTTTGCAGGACTTGATGCTGATCGTTACCAAATGGCTGTTAACAACATCAGCTACACTAAAGAACGTGCTGAAAAATATCTTTATGCAGCTCCAACTGCTAAAAACCCTAACGTCCTTGTAGTCAAGAAAGACGACTCTAGCATCAAATCGCTTGATGATATTGGTGGAAAATCAACAGAAGTTGTTCAAGGAACAACATCGGCTAAACAGTTAGAAGACTATAACAAGCAACACGCAGATAATCCAACTGTCCTTAACTACACTAAAGCAGACTTCCAACAAATCATGGGACGCTTGAGCGATGGCCAATTTGACTACAAGATTTTTGATAAAATCGGTGTTGAAACAGTTATCAAAAACCAAGGTTTGGACAACTTGAAAGTTATTGAACTTCCAAGCGACCAACAACCTTACGTTTACCCACTTCTTGCTAAAGGTCAAGATGAGTTGAAAACATTTGTAGACAAACGTATCCAAGAACTCTACAAAGACGGAACTCTTGAAAAATTGTCTAAACAATTCTTTGGAGACAATTACCTACCAGCAGAAGCTGATATTAAATAATTTGGCTCTGTCACAACAAATGGTTGATTTTGACGAGAAATAGCGTATAATAATAGTAAGAAACAGTACCACCGAAGGAGGTAATTGGATATGCCTACTATCAAAGACGCATTAGATATTATCGGTAAGTTGACTGTCGCAGAGCAGGAAAGCCTTAAAACAATGCTTTTAAGTCCTGCCTTTGTAAAGTCTTTGAATATTGAAGATTTCGTAGCAAAGGAACGCTTTGCAAATGGTCGTGTATGCCCTCTTTGTGGCTGTATCCATGTGGTTCGCAATGGTCATCGTAAAGATGGCACACAGCGATATGTATGTAAGGATTGTGGCAAGTCCTTCGTGATTGCTACGAACTCCATTGTGTCTGGTACAAGAAAAGACTTGTCCGTGTGGGAGCAGTACATTGATTGTATGATGAATGGCTTATCCATTCGTAAGACTGCTGTTGCTTGTGGGATTCACAGAAACACCGCATTCCTTTGGAGACACAAGATTTTGGATGCACTTCAGAATATGGCAGACGATGTTACCCTTGACGGCATTATTGAGGCTGACGAAACTTTTTTCGCCATCTCGTACAAGGGCAATCATAGCAAGAGTAAGACATTTGCTATGCCACGCAAGGCTCATAAGCGTGGTCATTCTACACATATCAGAGGCTTGTCCCAAGAAAAGGTATGTGTTCCTTGTGCGGTTAATAGGAATGGCTTGTCTATCTCCAAGATTACGAATACTGGTAGAGTTTCTACAAGAGATTTACATCATATTTATGATGGTAGGATTAAGACCAATTCCACTCTTGTTACGGACAAGATGAACTCCTATGTGAGATTTACAAATGCCAATGGCATTGACCTTGTGCAGTTAAAGACTGGCAAAGCCAAGAAAGGCATTTATAATATCCAACATATCAATAGCTACCATAGCCAGCTAAAGAGGTTTATGCGTGGCTTTAACGGTGTTTCTACCAAGTATCTGAACAACTATCTTGTGTGGAATAACCTTGTAAATTACGCCAAAGAAAGCGACATGGAGAAAAGGAACATCTTCTTAACTTTCGTTTTGGCAACATTGAAAACTGCTAAATGCAGAGATTTATCAAACAGACCAGCAGTTCCTCTGGTCGCCTAATTAGAATTTGTGGAGATGATAAGATGGTCAATATAACAGATGTAAAACAGATTCTTCAATTTGCAATAGATGCGGAGATTAAAGTCTTTCTTGATGGTGGCTGGGGTGTAGATGCTCTTCTTGGATATCAGTCAAGAGCCCATAATGATATTGACATTTTTGTAGAAAAGAACGATTATCAGAACTTTATAGAAATAATGAAAGCTAATGGCTTTTATGAGATTAAGATGGAATATACAACATTGAACCATACTGTATGGGAAGATTTGAAAAACAGAATTATTGATTTGCATTGTTTTGAATATACGGACGAAGGTGAAATTCTTTATGATGGGGATTGTTTTCCGGTAGAAACTTTTTCGGGTAAAGGAAGAATTGAGGAAATAGAGGTTTCCTGTATTGAACCATATAGTCAAGTAATGTTCCATCTGGGATACGAGTTTGATGAAAATGATGCACATGATGTGAAGTTATTGTGTGAGACACTTCATATCGAAATTCCAAATGAGTATAGATAACTGCAAATAACAGTTTGTAGGGGAGTTCTGATACTCCCCTATAAAAATGGCTATTTATCAACTGTTTGTTGTGACATAGCCAATAATTTCTTGAAATCATCCATTCTGAGTAAGGTGGGTGATTTCTCAATTTTTAGGGATATAGTTTTAAACTATATATCTGACTATCTAATAACAATTTGTGAAATCAAACAAATTGTGAGATACTAGTACGGTATTATTTTTAAGGAGAAAGAATCATGAAAATCAAAAAATGGCTTGGTGTAGTAGCTCTTGCTACAGTCGCAGGTTTGACTCTTGCAGCTTGCGGAAACTCAGAAAAGAAAGCAGACAATGCAACAACTATCAAAATCGCAACGGTTAACCGTAGCGGTTCTGAAGAAGCTCGTTGGGATAAGGTTCAAGAATTGGTTAAAAAAGACGGTATCACTTTGGAATTTACAGAGTTCACAGACTACTCACAACCAAACAAGGCAACTGCTGATGGCGAAGTAGATTTGAACGCCTTCCAACACTATAACTTCTTGAACAACTGGAACAAAGAAAATGGGAAAGACCTTGTAGCGATTGCAGATACTTACATCTCTCCAATTCGCCTTTACTCAGGTTTGAATGGAAGTGACAACAAGTACACTAAAGTAGAAGACATCCCAGCAAACGGAGAAATCGCTGTACCGAACGATGCTACAAACGAAAGCCGTGCGCTTTACTTGCTTCAATCAGCTGGCTTGATTAAATTGGATGTTTCTGGAACTGCCCTTGCAACAGTTGCTAACATCAAAGAAAATCCAAAGAACTTGAAAATCACTGAATTGGACGCTAGCCAAACAGCTCGTTCATTGTCATCAGTTGACGCTGCCGTTGTAAACAATACCTTCGTTACAGAAGCAAAATTGGACTACAAGAAAGCACTTTTCAAAGAACAAGCTGATGAAAACTCAAAACAATGGTACAACATCATCGTTGCGAAAAAAGATTGGGAAACATCACCTAAGGCTGATGCTATCAAGAAAGTGATCGCAGCTTACCACACAGATGAAGTGAAAAAAGTTATCGAAGAAACATCAGACGGTTTGGATCAACCAGTTTGGTAATAAGAAACAGGGAGGTGGGAGAGAAAATTCCACCTCTTGCTTTTGTATAGAGCAGGGATTGTCAGGAAGAGTAGTTCATAGAAAGGTAGAGAGAATATGGTTTTTCCTAGTGAACAAGAACAGATTGAAAAATTTGAAAAGGATCATGTAGTTCAGCATTATTTTGAGGTTTTGCGTACCTTGATTTCTAAAAAATCGGTCTTTGCCCAGCAGGTTGGACTTAAGGAAGTCGCAAATTATCTGGGTGAGATTTTCAAGCGTGTTGGGGCTGAAGTGGAGATTGATGAGACTTATACGGCGCCCTTTGTCATGGCGCATTTCAAGAGTTCGCGTCCAGATGCCAAGACCCTAATTTTCTATAACCACTATGACACTGTGCCAGCGGATGGGGATCAGGTCTGGACAGAGGATCCCTTTACGCTTTCGGTCCGCAATGGCTTCATGTATGGGCGTGGGGTTGATGACGACAAGGGTCATATCACAGCTCGTTTGAGTGCTTTGAGAAAATACATGCAGCACCATGATGATTTGCCTGTCAATATTAGTTTTATCATGGAGGGAGCGGAGGAATCTGCATCGACAGACCTAGATAAGTATCTGGAAAAACATGCGGATAAACTTCGTGGGGCAGATTTGTTGGTCTGGGAACAAGGGACCAAAAATGCTTTGGAACAGCTAGAAATTTCTGGTGGAAATAAGGGGATTGTGACCTTTGATGCCAAGGTAAAAAGTGCTGATGTGGATATCCATTCTAGTTACGGAGGGGTTGTGGAGTCAGCTCCTTGGTACCTACTTCAAGCCTTACAGTCTCTTCGAGCTGCAGATGGCCGTATCTTGGTTGAAGGATTGTACGAAGAAGTAAAAGAGCCAAATGAACGAGAATTGGCCTTGGTGAACACTTACGCTCAACGAAATCCAGGGGAAATCAGCCAGATTTATGGTTTGGAATTGCCTCTCTTACAAGAGGACCGTGCAGCCTTTCTAAAACGTTTCTTTTTCGAGCCAGCTCTTAATATCGAAGGGATTCAGTCAGGTTATCAAGGACAAGGAGTTAAAACGATTTTGCCAGCAGAAGCCAGCGCTAAGCTAGAAGTTCGTTTGGTTCCTGGTCTAGAACCGCATGATGTTCTGGAAAAAATTCGGAAACAGCTAGACAAAAATGGCTTTGATAAGGTAGAATTATACTATACCTTGGGAGAGATGAGCTATCGAAGCGATATGAGCGCGCCAGCCATTCTCAATGTAATCGAGTTGGCCAAGAAATTCTATCCACAGGGCGTTTCAGTCTTGCCGACTACAGCTGGAACAGGGCCAATGCATACGGTCTTTGATGCCCTAGAGGTGCCAATGGTGGCCTTTGGTCTAGGAAATGCTAATAGCCGAGACCACGGTGGAGATGAAAATGTGCGAATCGCCGATTACTACACCCATATTGAATTAGTAGAGGAGCTGATTAGAAGCTATGAGTAGAGATATTATCAAGTTAGATCAGATCGATGTGACTTTCCATCAAAAGAAGAGAACCATCACAGCGGTCAAGGATGTGACCATTCACATCCAAGAAGGGGATATCTACGGAATCGTTGGATATTCTGGAGCAGGGAAATCAACCCTTGTACGGGTGATTAACCTCTTGCAAAAACCATCTGCAGGGAAAATTACCATTGACGACGATGTGATTTTTGATGGCAAAGTTACCTTGACGGCCGAGCAGTTGCGTCGTAAACGTCAGGATATCGGAATGATTTTCCAGCATTTCAACCTGATGAGCCAGAAGACAGCAGAGGAGAATGTAGCCTTTGCCCTCAAACACTCTGGACTTAGCAAGGAAGAAAAGAAAGCTAAAGTAGCCAAGTTGTTGGACTTGGTTGGCTTGGCAGACCGTGCTGAAAACTACCCTTCACAACTATCTGGAGGGCAAAAACAGCGTGTGGCTATTGCGCGTGCCTTAGCTAATGATCCAAAAATCTTGATTTCAGATGAGTCAACTTCTGCCCTTGACCCTAAGACAACCAAGCAGATTTTAGCCTTGTTGCAAGATTTGAACCAAAAATTAGGCTTGACTGTTGTCTTAATTACGCATGAAATGCAGATTGTCAAAGACATTGCCAACCGTGTGGCAGTTATGCAGGATGGGCATTTGATTGAAGAGGGTAGCGTCCTTGAAATTTTCTCAGACCCTAAACAACCTTTGACTCAAGACTTTATCTCAACAGCTACAGGTATTGACGAAGCCATGGTCAAGATTGAGAAGCAAGAAATCGTGGAACACTTGTCTGAAAACAGTCTCTTGGTGCAGCTCAAGTATGCGGGGGCTTCAACAGACGAGCCACTTTTGAATGAATTGTACAAGCGTTACCAAGTAACGGCTAATATCCTTTATGGAAATATCGAAATTCTTGACGGTACTCCTGTTGGAGAATTGGTGGTGGTCTTGTCAGGTGAAAAAGCAGCGCTAGCAGGTGCCCAAGAAGCCATTCGTCAAGCAGGCGTACAGCTAAAAGTATTGAAGGGAGGACAGTAAGATGGAATCATTGATTCAAACCTATTTACCAAATGTTTATAAAATGGGCTGGGCTGGTCAAGCAGGCTGGGGAACAGCCATCTACCTAACCCTCTATATGACAGTTCTTTCCTTCATCATCGGAGGTTTCTTGGGGCTAGTGGCAGGTCTCTTCCTTGTCTTGACAGCGCCAGGTGGTGTCTTGGAAAATAAAGTCGTTTTTTGGATTTTGGATAAGATTACCTCTATTTTCCGTGCGGTTCCTTTTATCATCCTCTTGGCAGTCTTGTCACCCTTCTCTCATCTAATCGTAGGAACAAGCATTGGTCCAAATGCGGCTATCGTACCGCTATCTTTTGCAGTCTTTGCCTTCTTTGCCCGTCAGGTGCAGGTTGTATTGGCTGAGCTAGATGGTGGTGTCATTGAGGCGGCTCAAGCGAGCGGAGCGACATTCTGGGATATCGTAGGTGTTTACCTATCAGAAGGTCTTCCAGATTTGATCCGTGTGACGACTGTGACCTTGATTTCCCTTGTTGGGGAAACAGCCATGGCTGGTGCGGTTGGAGCTGGTGGTATCGGTAACGTAGCCATCGCTTATGGATTTAACCGCTACAATCACGATGTGACCATCTTGGCAACCATCATTATCATTTTGATTATCTTTGCAATCCAATTCTTGGGAGATTTCTTGACCAAGAAATTGAGCCATAAATAAAATAAGCTCCATAAGATCTATAGGGGATTTACCCACTACAAATATTATAGAGCTAAATAAAAAAGAGCCGCCTGGCTCTTTTTTATTGACTAGATTTTCTGCGCAAATTTTTTACTCAAGGCTTGTCCAATCAAGGCACCCAATAGGGCTCCGATGACTACACTTGCGACAAATAGAAGGATGGTTCCAGGATTTGGCGCAACCATGATACGGTCGATATATTCTTGGGATTTTCCTCTTGCTAGGAGGGTAGCCATATAGGCTTTGGGAGCAATCCACATAAGCAAGATTGGTCCTGTTGAGCTAAAGGCAAAGAGAATGAAAGAAAGGAAATTCTTTGTTTGGTCCTTGTATTTTCCGAGGCTAGCTACTGCATCTGCTAGCAGACCACAGATAATTCCAGGAAGGAAGGCACCGGCACCGTGTTTAGTTCCCAAGAAAAAGAGGGCAATGACAAGGCCGATAGTGGTAATGGCTCCAAAACGCGGAACTTTTGCGATTAGAATCATATAGACGCTACCGCCGACAAGGGCAGTAAAGGCAGGCGCATAAAACATGTTTCCAGTTTGGTCAAAGAGATTGCCCAAAAGGACACCAATCCCCATGCAGAGGAAGTAAAGAACTGCAAAGAGTAGTGTAGTTAAGATAGATTTCTTCATGAATTGTCTCCTGATAATTTTTTCACAATTCTCATTGTACCACGGTTTGATGGGATTGTAAATGGATAGTAGAAGTTTTTGAAAACGCTTGAAATATGATATAATGGTTTCATAGTTATTTTTAGGGGGATATCATGGGGAGATTTTTAGACTTTGTCTTTAATCGTTTCTTTTTAGGGATGATTGCGACAGCCTTCTTTTGGCTATTAACATTGGCGGGAGGGATTATTCTTGGTCTAGCGCCGGCTAGTACCACCTTGATGAGCCTATATGCAGAACATGGTTATAGTTTTCGGGAATACAGTTTGAAGGAGGCTTGGTCTCTTTATAAGCAAAATTTCGTCTCAAGCAACCTGATTTTTTATAGCTTTTTAGGAGTGGATTTAGTTTTGGTCTATGGCCTGTATCTCTTGGTACAATTGCCTCATCAGACTATTATTCATTTGATTGCGACATTTTTGAATGTCCTAGTAGTTGCCCTGATCTTTTTGGCTTATACAGTATCTTTGAAATTACAAGTTTATTTTGATTTGTCCTATCGAAATAGCCTCAAACTATCCTTGATTGGCATCTTTATGAGTTTAGCAGCTGTGGCCAAGGTTCTCCTTGGGACAGTGCTACTTGTGGCAATTGGTTACTATATGCCTGCCCTGCTATTTTTTGTAGGAATTGGGATGTGGCATTTCTTTATCAGTGATATGTTGGAACCGGTCTATGAAAGTATCCATGAAAAATTGGCGACAAAATAGAATGAAGCAGTTTTGGCTACATACGCTTCTGAGAACCTACAGTTCAGTGATGATCATTATTATTGCGAGTTTTGCAATCTTACTCTCTTACGCCGACTGGGATTCACGGGAAAAGGAAGCCCATAGAGTAGCCCAGCGTGTAACCACTCGAACAGTCGAAGAGGTGGAATATTATTATCGCGAGTCAGCCCAGCTAGCTCAAGATTTAGTAGCCAATCAAGACCGGATACAAGGGGTTTATAAGTACTTTAGCCTGTCAACTTCTGAGTATTTTTATTGGCTGTTGGAGCATCAAGCGGCTTCGTCAACTTCTATTTCTCTGTATGAAAATATCGATGACCTGTATGTTCAGAATGACTATATAACGGGTGTTGCAATCGTCTTGCAGGACTTTAAAGAAGTTTATGTTTCGAGTAGAAATGAGAGAGGGGGTCATTCGGTACTTGCGGAAGGCTTTAAACCAGAGGCCAATAGTTTTGGAGTTCCTATTTTAGATCCAGCGACGGATCAATCTATAGGGGTTGTTTATATTTCCTTGGATCCAGAAATCTTATACCATGCTGTAGACAATACCCGAGGTCATATCCCGATGGCTGTTACTGTGACATCGCCTTTTGATACGGAGATTTTTCATATTGGTGAGAGGGTCAATAGGGAGCATGAGAACTGGTTTGTTGGTGTGACCTCTCATGGCTATCAGGTTCAGGTGGCAGTTCCCAAAAACTTTGTTTTACAAGGAACAGTGACTAGCTCTGCTTTGATTGTGGGCTTGAGCCTTCTCTTTATTGTCATTCTCTATCTGACTTTGAGGCAGACCTTTGCCAACTACCAAAAGCAGGTAGTGGATTTGGTGGATTCCATCCATGCTATTGCCCAAGGGCAAGAAGGTCTTCGCATTGACACGCTTGAAAAGGATCAGGAATTGCTTTTAATCGCAGAGACCACCAATGATATGTTGGATCGCTTGGAAAAGAATATCCATGATATTTATCAGTTAGAGCTTAGTCAAAAAGATGCCAATATGCGGGCCCTGCAGGCGCAAATCAATCCTCATTTTATGTATAATACGCTGGAATTCTTGCGCATGTATGCAGTTATGCAAAGTCAAGATGAGTTGGCAGATATCATTTATGAATTCAGTAGTCTCTTGCGTAACAATATTTCCGACGAAAGAGAAACTCTTCTCAAACAGGAATTAGAATTTTGCCGTAAATACAGCTATCTCTGCATGGTTCGCTATCCCAAGTCCATTGCCTATGGTTTCAAGATAGATCCAGAGTTAGAGAATATGAAGATTCCCAAGTTTACCTTGCAACCGCTGGTAGAAAATTATTTCGCGCATGGTGTTGACCACAGACGGACAGATAATGTGATTAGCATCAAAGCGCTTAAACAGGATGGTTTTGTAGAAATTTTTGTGGTCGATAATGGCCGTGGAATGTCGGTTGAAAAACTGACAAGTATTCGAGAAAAATTAAGTCAGAGACATTTTGAACACCAAGCCAGTTACAGTGATAAAAAGCAATCTATCGGGATTGTCAATGTCCATGAGCGTTTTGTGCTCTATTTTGGGGACCGCTATGCTATTACTATAGATTCTGCAGAGCAAGCAGGTGTTCAGTATCGTATTACAATTCAAGATGAGTAGAAAGGGAGAAAATGTATAAAGTATTATTAGTAGATGATGAGTACATGGTGACAGAAGGTCTGAAACGTTTGATTCCCTTTGATAAGTGGGATATGGAGGTCGTCGCAACAGCCAGTCATGCCGATGAAGCCCTAGAATATGTTCAGGAAAATCCTGTCGATGTGGTCATTTCCGATGTCAATATGCCCGACAAAACAGGGCTTGATATGATTTGGGAGATGAAAGAAATCTTACCAGATGCTGCCTATATCCTGCTCTCAGGTTATCAGGAGTTTGATTATGTAAAAAGAGCTATGAACCTTAGTGTCGTGGACTATCTGGTTAAGCCTGTTGATAAGGTAGAGTTAGGAAATCTGCTGGAGAAGATTGCAGGTCAGCTTGGAGAGAGAAGAAAGAAAAGTCAGACTCTCAGTCAAGATTTAGACGAGGCTGGATTTGTTAGTTATCTAGGAGGTAAGGAGAATTGGTGGATAGGTCTATCCAAGGAAAAACAAGGCTCTTTCACCATTCCCTACTATGTATTGGGTCAAGACTGGCAGATTTTTATTTCTGATCAATCCCTAGATGGTTTAGTCGTTACTCCCTTTGAAGCTCCTTATCAAGAACACTTTGAACGCTGGAAGCTGAATGCTGAGAAAGCCCTCTTTTACGGTTCTGTAAATCTAAAACAGTCTGAGAGTCTCTTTGCCTATTACGAACCGATTTATAGGGTTATCATTCAGGGGAATCTCAATCAAATCGTGGAAGAGTTGAACCTTTTGGAGAAGGTGGTTCTTGAAAATACGCCGCGTGTTCCGATTACCAAACAGCTTTTTATCCAGTTTGTTATGGATGTTTTCCATTTGTTTGAACACCTCAAAGCTGATGATATGACGGACATTGTCAAAACCATTCATGCTATTCAATCCTTCGATGAATTGGTTCCATATATCAAGGGAACTCTGACAAGATTCTTTGGACAATATCGTATGAATGAAAATGTGGTCAGTGTGCTGGAAGTCATTGGGCGTGATTATCAGAAAGAACTTTCTCTCAAGGATATTAGTAAGGATCTTTTTATCAATCCTGTCTATCTGGGGCAGTTGATTAAGCGAGAAACCAATTCGACCTTCGCAGAATTACTAAATAAACAACGCATTAAGGCTGCCCAGCAGCTCTTACTTTCAACTAGTGATAGTATCGAAGATATTTGTTATGCTGTTGGTTACAGTAACGTTGGATATTTCTATAAAGTGTTCCGAAAATTGTGCGGAAAATCACCAAAAGCCTACCGAAAACAGGTAGAAACGATACTATAAAATTTGTATCCCTTTACAAAAAGTGCTATAATATCAATAATAACATCAGGAGGTTCTATCATGAAAAAGAAACCGATTTATCTATGGGTCTTGCTAATCTTGTCTGCCCTTATTTCAGCTATGTCTCTGTTTGGAATGTTGAGTCCTTTACCTAGTAAAGAAGCCCTTCGTGCCGCTCAGAAACAAGTTGCAGGGGTCAGTGCTCAGCAATTAGAAGACCAGCTTAATTACACCTATAGAGTAGCAGAATCAACTCATTCTACTTTTAATATGGCCTTGATTGTGCTATCTGCTATTTTAGTTGTAGTAGCGATTGTCTTCCTTATTCGTAAGAATTTGCAATATGCAAACTATACTTATGTCGGCTATGTTTTGCTAGCCATTATTGGTTCAATTTATGGCTATGTTGGTTTACAGGACGCTGTGCAGTTGGTTCACGATGAGACCATGCGTTTAGGGATAAGTGTTATTTCACAAGCCGTTAGCATTCTCTCTATCGTCATCAATGTTCTCTTCCTAGCTCTTGTCTTCTACAAGATATGGCGTCAACAGAAAGCCTTGGCAGAAGAAGAGGAAACAGAAGATCTTGCCTAAGTATTGACAAAAAAGAACTATCAAGATACAATCTTGGTAGTTCTTTTTCGATTATAGATAAAATCATGGAGGTACATATGAAGATAATTTCTTTAGTTTATATTAGTTTGAGTGGCAATACTGAGAGTTTTGTGACGCGCTTGAAAGACTATCTCTTGTCCCAGTACGAGGGAATTGAGGTTCAAAAGATTCATATCAAGGATTTGGTCAAGGAAGGTCACGATTTCTATGAAATGGACCACCCTTACGTTGCCTTTCTACCGACCTACCTTGAAGGTGGGAATGGCGTGGATAATGGAGATGTAGAGATTTTGACGACACCAGTAGGGGATTTTATCGCCTATGGTGACAATGCTAGTAAGTGTTTTGGCGTGGTTGGCTCAGGAAATCGTAACTTTAATAACCAATACTGCCTGACAGCCAAGCAATACAGTCAACGTTTTGGTTTCCCTGTCTTGGCTGACTTTGAAATGCGAGGCATGCTGGAAGATATCAAACGTGTCGCAGCGATTATCGCAGATTTGTATGAGTTGGAAAGTTAAGCTTAGGCTTAGCTTTTTTATTATCTTAGGCAGTTTTATCAGCACTCTCACTTTCTATGCTCCAAGAGTTGATTGATATGGTCTACTTTTTTTGATGCTCTTTTATAGGAAATAGTCCAAATGATGAGGTAGATAATCGCAAACTCGATAATGAGCTGGAGATAGAAGATCCAGTGGAAGGGGAACCAACCTGCTAGGGTCGCTAGTGGGACAAAGCCAGCCAGCATAAGGAAGAAATGGGTCAGAGTGGCACGGAGCAAGCTCCAGTCACGGCTGAATAATCGCTTGCCAAAGTTGAAGAGAATACCGATGGCTGCCCAGATCAGTGTACAGTAGAGCAAGACCAGGGCACCGTGAACCTGATGTTGAGCCATTACTTGGCCGACGAGAGAGTCGGGACTTAACGGGGAGTAGGTATTTGGTGCATAAATGAGTGAAAAGATGATGGAGAGGATGAGGCCGATGAGGACACCAGTAGCTGCGTCGTGAAATACTTGTTTTTTCATAGTTCTAATTTCTCCTTGATGGTTTTTAGATAACGGCGTGAAGAGTAGGTGAAGCTTTCGTTTTTCAAGAAAATTTCTACCAGACCGTTGGGCGTGAGCTTGAGATGAGAGATGGAGTTGATATTGATGATTTCTGATTGGGAAATTTGGATAAAATTGCTTGGCAGAATTTCAAGGACCTGATAGAGCCGTAAATCAATGTTGTAGGTCTGACTCGCCGTTTCCGCTAGAACCTTCCGATTCTCGATATAGAAGCGTTGAATCTTGCCAATCTTAACGAGATAGACCTGATTATCAATCTTTCCTTTGATTGTTTCTTTTTGGTCAAGATTTTTTGCGAACTCGATGACTTTCTGGATTTTATCTGTCGGCTGAGGTGCTTGAACAATCAGCTTTTCCTCTTCGTAAGTTTCACTAATCTGTAGTTCTACTTTCATAAATTTCTCTCCTTGTTTTTCATACAAAATTGTGATCACTTCTTGTACACCTTTATTAAACACTATTTTTCAACCCCTTGCAAGGGACTTTGTCTATGTGGAGGGATTTGGTTCCTATGTGGTGCTTGTTTTTCTGTCCTTTCTGAAATATGGTATAATAGCACTAATCAATTTCTAGGAAAATAGATACGGAAAGGGGCTGAAAGATGTCTCATATTATTGAATTGCCAGAGGTGCTGGCAAACCAGATTGCAGCTGGAGAGGTTATCGAGCGTCCAGCTAGCGTTGTTAAGGAGTTGGTAGAAAACGCCATTGACGCGGGTTCTAGTCAGATTATCATTGAGATTGAGGAAGCTGGTCTCAAGAAAATCCAAATCACAGATAATGGTCATGGAATTGCCCACGATGAGGTGGAATTGGCCCTGCGTCGTCATGCGACCAGCAAGATAAAAAATCAAGCAGATCTTTTTCGGATTCGGACGCTTGGTTTTCGTGGTGAAGCTCTGCCTTCTATTGCGTCTGTTAGTGTCTTGACTTTGTTGACGGCGGTGGATGGTGCTAGTCATGGAACCAAGTTAGTCGCGCGTGGGGGAGAAGTTGAAGAAGTCATCCCAGCGACCAGTCCAGTGGGAACCAAGGTTTGTGTGGAGGACCTCTTTTTCAACACGCCTGCCCGTCTCAAGTATATGAAGAGCCAGCAGGCGGAGTTGTCTCATATCATTGATATTGTCAATCGTCTGGGTTTGGCCCATCCTGAGATTTCTTTTAGCTTGATTAGTGATGGCAAGGAAATGACGCGAACAGCAGGGACTGGTCAACTGCGCCAAGCTATCGCAGGGATTTACGGTTTGGCGAGTGCAAAGAAGATGATTGAAATTGAGAATTCTGACCTTGATTTCGAAATTTCAGGCTTTGTTTCCCTGCCTGAGTTGACTCGGGCTAATCGCAACTATATCAGCCTCTTCATCAATGGCCGTTATATCAAGAATTTTTTACTCAATCGTGCTATTCTTGACGGTTATGGCAGTAAGCTCATGGTGGGGCGTTTTCCACTGGCTGTCATTCATATCCATATTGACCCTTATCTAGCGGATGTCAATGTGCATCCAACCAAGCAAGAGGTGCGGATTTCCAAGGAAAAAGAACTGATGACCCTAGTTTCAGAAGCTATTGCAAATAGTCTCAAGGAACAAACCTTGATTCCAGATGCCTTGGAAAATCTTGCCAAATCGACTGTGCGCAATCGTGAGAAGGTGGAGCAAACCATTCTTCCACTCAAAGAAAATACGCTCTACTATGAGAAAACTGAGCCGACAAGACCTAGTCAAGCTGAAGTAGCTGATTATCAGGTAGAATTGACTGATGAAGGACAGGATTTAACTTTATTTGCCAAGGAAACCTTGGATCAGCTGACCAAACCAGCAAAACTGCATTTTGCAGAGAGAAAGCCTGCTAACTACGACCAGCTAGATCACCCAGAGCTAGATTTAACCAGTCTGGATAAGGCTTATGACAAGCTGGAGCGAGAAGAATCTTCAAGCTTCCCAGAGTTGGAATTTTTCGGGCAAATGCACGGGACTTATCTCTTTGCCCAAGGGCGAGATGGACTTTACATCATAGACCAGCATGCGGCTCAGGAACGGGTTAAGTACGAGGAGTACCGTGAAAGCATTGGCGATGTTGACCAGAGCCAGCAGCAACTCCTAGTGCCCTATATCTTTGAATTTCCAGCGGATGATGCCCTCCGTCTCAAGGAAAGAATGACACATTTGGAGGAAGTGGGTGTCTTTCTAGCAGAGTACGGGGAAAATCAATTTATCTTACGTGAACATCCTATTTGGATGGCAGAAGAAGAGATTGAGTCAGGCATCTATGAGATGTGTGATATGCTACTCTTGACCAAGGAAGTTTCGATCAAGAAATACCGAGCAGAGTTGGCTATTATGATGTCCTGCAAGCGTTCTATCAAGGCCAATCATCGTATTGATGACCATTCGGCTAGACAACTCCTCTATCAGCTCTCTCAATGTGACAATCCCTATAACTGTCCACATGGCCGTCCTGTTTTGGTGCATTTTACCAAGTCAGATATGGAAAAGATGTTCCGACGCATTCAGGAAAATCACACCAGTCTCCGTGAGTTGGGGAAATATTAAACTAAAAGGAAAATTATGTACGAATATTTAAAAGGAATCATTACCAAAATTACTGCTAAATACATTGTTCTTGAAACCAACGGTATTGGTTATATTTTGCATGTGGCCAATCCTTATGCCTACTCAGGACAAGTCAACCAAGAAGCTCAAATTTATGTGCATCAGGTCGTGCGTGAAGACGCCCATCTACTTTATGGATTTCGCTCAGAAGATGAGAAAAAGCTCTTTCTCAGTCTGATTTCGGTATCTGGGATTGGCCCTGTATCAGCTCTCGCTATTATCGCTGCTGATGACAATGCTGGCTTGGTTCAAGCCATTGAAACCAAGAATATCACCTACTTGACCAAATTCCCTAAAATTGGCAAGAAAACAGCCCAGCAGATGGTGCTGGACTTGGAAGGCAAGGTAGTAGTTGCAGGAGATGACCTTCCTGCTAAGGTGGCAGTGCAAGCCAGCGCTGAAAACCAAGAATTGGAAGAAGCTATGGAGGCCATGTTGGCACTGGGCTACAAGGCAACAGAGCTCAAGAAAATCAAGAAATTCTTTGAAGGAACGACAGATACAGCTGAGAACTATATCAAGTCGGCCCTTAAAATGTTGGTCAAATAGGAGCAGAGCATGACAAAACGTTGTTCGTGGGTCAAGATGACCAATCCGCTCTACATTGCCTATCATGATGAGGAGTGGGGTCATCCCCTCCATGATGATCAAGTATTGTTTGAGTTGTTGTGCATGGAAACCTATCAGGCAGGCCTGTCTTGGGAAACGGTACTCAACAAACGCCAAGCTTTCCGAGAAGCCTTTCATGGCTATCAAATTCAAGCGGTCGCAGAGATGACCGATACCGAATTGGAAGCCTTGCTGGATAATCCAGCTATCATCCGAAATAGAGCCAAGATTTTTGCTACACGCGCTAACGCCCAAGCCTTTCTACGACTACAGGAAGAATATGGCTCTTTTGATGCCTATCTTTGGTCCTTTGTTGAGGGGAAAACTGTCGTTAATGATGTTCCCGATTACCGCCAAGCCCCAGCTAAAACCGCTTTGTCTGAGAAATTAGCCAAAGATCTCAAAAAACGAGGCTTTAAGTTCACAGGCCCAGTCGCTGTCTTGTCTTTTCTACAGGCTGCAGGGCTAGTTGATGACCATGAGAATGATTGTGAGTGGAAAAGCGGTCGTTAGTATGTACAGGTAACTAGCATATCTGAGAATATAGAAAAAAGCTGAGAAATTTTTCCCAGCTTTTTATATATACTATTAGATTTGTTAGAGTGAAGTCAAAAAAGTGATTCCACCTAAAATAACACCAGCTGAATTTGGAATGATTAGTATCCAATCCTTCTTAGGTTCCTTTGTCCATCCATAAATAACCCAGATTAAGCAAGATATAGCAGCTGATAAAGGTTGAAATGGTTGAGCTTTATTTCCCTGTAAATTAGCGATAATTTGAGGTATGTAGGCAATAAATACTATAATTCCAATAAAGGCACCAATAGAACCTACGATTCGATTAATTTTTTGTTTTGTCATATACACCTCCTTCAAAAGGATATCATAGAAATTAGCGAAATGCAATAAATTCAGATACAAATTGTAACGAAAACGAATACAAAAGCACAAAAATAGAGAAACTATTTATTTTTTGTTATAGTCAAAGCGAATGATTTGCTTCTTTGCATCTACATAGGCGTGAACTCCGAAGGGTACAATTGCTCTTGGAGTTGCGTGGCCGACATTTAGATTATAGATAATCGGGATATTGCTGTCAATAATATCCAATAGTGCCTCTTTATAGTCGTCATAGAAAGTTTCATCCATAGGTTTTCCGACCAAGAGTCCACTGATGACCTCGAATATACCAGTGTCTTTTAAAGTCCGCAACATATTTTTGAAGTCTTCCAGCTCAGGCTTTTCTTCGCTTGTTTCTAGCAAGAGGATTTTTCCTTCCCAGTCTGACAAGTCAGGGAAAAGTTTGTATTTTTGGCAGAGCTCCGTGCTATCTGCGTATCGAGAGTTGTCAAAGATATCGTAGAGGGATTCGAGGCAACCACCGAGGATTTTTCCCTCGAACTGGGCATTTCCCCGCAACAGCTCGAAACCAGTATTTGCATGACTGACACGAGGTGTCCCCAGAGCCTTGGGACTGAAGTCAGTCCTTTCATCATACCAAACGTCACTAGGGCGGATTTCTGAGATTCTTCCCGTCTCAATCAATTCTTTAAAGTAGTGGAGGCTATAGGTCAGCACTTCCTTGTCCAATTCACAAATGTCTGCTAGGAAGGATTGACCATAAAAAGTTTTGATTCCTAGTTTATGCAACATGAGATGGTTCATGGTTGTATCCGAGAAGCCAAGAAAAATTTTTTGTTTGATAACCTTTTGTAGTTGGTCATTTTCAAAAAGATAAGGTAGTAAGCGATAGGTATCGTCTCCACCGATGGCGCATAGGATCATGTCGATGCTATCATCAGAAAAGGCATGAATCAAATCCTCTGCACGAGCTTCAGGATGGTCCTTGATAAAGTCTAATCCTTTTAGCGAATGAGGCAAAAAGGTAGGATTGAGTCCCAGGTTCTTGAGACGTTGGACACCCAAGTCCACTTCGTGTTTGACAAAGTCCTCTCCGATAATGCCACTAGATAAACTAACAACACCAATAGTAGAAACCATATTTCTTCCTCCTAGAAATTGATTGAGCCTATTTTATCATAAAAGATGGGAGAAAACTATAGGGAAAAGGGTAGAGGGAAGCTTGTAGGCAAGCAAGTGAAAAAGCAACCGCTGGTGCAGTTGCTTTTCGTTTTCTAATCAGTAATCTCGCTAGATATGAGTTACTTGGTCAACTCTTGATTATAGGAGAGAGCCAAATCAATCCAGTAAGGCAATTCTTTTTGGCCTTCTATATCTAAGTCTATATACCCATGATAAAGGCGCCCCCTCATCAATGTAGTATGAGCTCCTGTTCGGGGTAGAACTTGCTTCTCCATTTCCTTGCCAATTCTGACCATAACCAGTTCATCCTTTCTGGAACTGACAGTAAGGACCATTTTACCACGAATCATAAAGGCCAGGCCACCAAACAGCTTCTTTTCTTCTAGCTCTTCTTCGAAAATTTGGGGAGGAAGTTTGAGCGCTAGAATTTTTCGAATCTGCTGAGCTAAAGATTGACTATATGCCATAGCTCTTTCCTTTTCTTAGTAACGTGTTGGTCCTGCACTTGCGCTGCGGATGTTCAAGCGTTTCTTGAGATAGAAGCGAAGGGCTAGGAGGACTGCTCCCATAATAGCCAGTGGCAATGGAGCGAGTACTGGGTTAAGGCTAGCTGGTAGGAAGCTTGTTGCAAAGAAGACAAGCAACCAAAGGAACATAGAAGCTAGGATAACTAGTACAGATTTCCAGAAAGGTGGACGTTGACTGCGGTCCATATCTGGTCCATAGTATTGGTAAACAAAGTAGTACATCAAGTAGAAGGCAAATCCACCAACCAGTCCAACTAATAGGAGGGTAATCAAACCATAGCCGAGAGCTTGGTCTGCCGCAAAGAAGGTTGTGAGAGCGCTGACGAGGGCAAAGAGGCTAGTGATGAAAAGAGCTGAGTCCATAATCATGAGTTTTGGATCATCATTTTCCTTTGGATGCTCTTTTTCATATTGCTCCTTGACAGTGAAGCTATGAGCCCAGTGGGTTGGTGCGCCATAGAGGGAACGAGCAGTCGTACCTTTGGCTTGCTCTTCAAGGATTTGGGGAATGATTTCCTCAAAAATAGCCTTGATTTCAGCGTCTGTTTTCCCATCTTTGATGAATTGTTGGGTAGCGATGTGGACAAACTCTTGGTTTTTCTTAGTTAATTTTTGTAGATCAATCTGAGACATAGGAACTCCTCTTAGAACCATTTTTTATGGATGAGATAGAGAGTGAGCGAGACACTCATAGCAAAGGCGATAAAGACGATTAACCAGAAGGCATTTGGCTCACCGTTTAGGGGGATTTCATTATCCTTAAAGTTCATCCCGTAGGCAGAAAAGACCATGGTTGGGATGGACATGACGATGGTCACAAGGGCCAAGGTTTTCATGATGTTGTTCTGGTTGTTAGAAATGATAGAGGCGAAGGTCTCTGTCATAGAATGCAAGACGTTTCCATAAATGTCTGCCATCTCGATGGCCTGTTGGGTTTCAATCAGGGTATCTTCAAGCAGGTCTTCATCCTCAAGGTATTTCTTGATATTACTTGTTGAGCTGGTCAATTTCTTAATCACGCGCTCATTTGTTTTGAGGGAAGCCTTGAAATAGACGATGGTTTTTTCTAATTCCATGAGTTCAATCAATTCTTCATTACGAGTTGATTGATGCAGTTGACTTTCGATTTGTTCACTCTTACGATCAATCGAACGAAGGGCCGTTAGGTAAAGCTCTGCATTACGATAAAGAATCTGGAAGATAAAACGTGAACGCATGAAGGTGTAGAAATTACGCAATCGACGGTTGATAAAGACATCGAGGACCGGTAATGGTTCCAAACACGTAGTGATAATGGTTTCCTCGGTGATGATAATACCAAGCGGGATGGTAACGTAGTAGGTGCGGTTATTTCTTTCCTCTGTGACCGGCACGTCTACGATAATCAGAGTGTACTCGTCTTCAATGGTAATACGAGACATTTCTTCCGCATCGAGCGGTGCTCGAAGGTCGGCAATGTCGATATCGAAGGCGTTAGCGATTTCCAGTGATTCATTTTGAGTTGGATTAACGAGATTGATCCAAGTACCCGGTTCAAGCGTATCGATCTCTTTAAATTCAGTTGTTGTAGAGAGAAAAACTTGTTTCATATCCCTTATCCTTTCTCATTTTTCAGATTTTTTCACACCGTACTATTATACTACAAAATCAGCCTTTTTCAAAATAAATCTAACAAAAATCCTGTTGCTATTGGATTTTTACTTTGTCTTGAAATGTTGATTTTTAAATTTGCTCCCCTTTTTGCTCCCCCTATAGTGCTTTTAGTGCAGTTTCGTAGAATGATACTGCTTTTTTTGCGTTCTCTTTTGAGAGGTGGCTGTATATATCCATGGTCATTGATAAAGTGGAATGACCTAGGCGGTACTGGAGTTCTTTGTAAGGAATACCAGAGTTAAGCAATAAACTAGCGTGAGTGTGACGGAATCCGTGAAAGCCAATGTTAGGAACATCAGCACGCTTAAAATGTGTTTGCAATCTTCTTTTAAGCCTTGAACTGCTAGGATACTCATGAATGAAATCCGAAAATACCACGCTTTCACGTTGTCCTATCTTCCAGGCCTCTTTAGTTTGGCGTAGTTTGTACTGCTTTAGCATGCTAACAGTCGCTTGATCTATATCTATATCCCGATAACTAGCCTTAGATTTTGGGCTATTGATTTCTAGATCCCGATTTAGTGTTTTGGTAATATGCACAACGGCATTATCTAAGTCTATATCAGACCAGGAAAGAGCTAAAGCTTCATTGATACGGCAACCAGTAGCCAATAGGAACTTATAGAGCGTTGTCTCATAGTAGTAACGATATCTATCGCTATCTAAATTATCGAGATAACCAAGAAACTTTTTTAGTTCTTGATTTTCAAAGTGTTTTACCTTTTGGCGCTTTGCTTTCTGAGTGTTACGAGGTAAAACAACATCACGCGCAGGATTGGACGGTATAGCTTGCATGGTTACGCCATATTGTAAGATACGTTTGTTTAAAGCATGTATCTTGTCATAGTGTAGAAAAGCCCCTTTTTCCCCTCTATTGGTCTTGTCAGCAAGTTTATTGATAATTGACTGAATAAGTGGAGTAGTGAGCTTATCGAGCTTATACTCCCCGAAAGTAGGCAATATGTGATTATCTATTAGCGCTCTAACGTTTCCTTGAGTGTTTGGCTTAACTGTATTCTTATAGCTTTCCCACCAGAGAGTTGCCAATTCTTGATAGTTTTTTATGGTAATAGCCTTTTGTCTGGTAGATCCTGCTTTTTGAAAAGCTATTTTTTCTTGATTGGCTTTCTGCTTAACTTCCTTTTGTGTCCGACCTGTTACTTTGGTTTTGACTTTCTTTCCTGTTACCTGGTCAACTCCTAGATATACATTAGCACGGTAAACTTTGCTACCGTCTTTTTTTATAACTTCAGTTATTTTCATGATGATAAACCTTTCTAAAATACATCAGCAGGCAAGCCATTATCAAAAAGGTTTTATATCATGCTAGGGCTTCATAGTTTGCCCCACATTCGATTTTAAAGAGTCAGGCGGTAAATAAATACCAGAGTTGGAAACAAGGCGGATATGGGGTTAATATGGGCTTGTTTATAGTAAACAGGCTTGTATTTAAAGTTTTTTATCGTCAGTTAGCTGTTTTAAAGTTCTTTCAAAGTCCGAGTTTATCTTTTGAGTTTTGTTGAATAGTTGGTATTCTGCTTTTGCTTTATCTTTCGCAACCTTGGAAGTGATTTTTCCATGACCTTCTAAAATATCGTATTCTTGGAAAGTCAAAAAGCGGTCAATGCTTTGGGCTAGTTGTTGCATTGTCTGAGCTTTTCGCTGTTCTATCTGTCTTTCCAGGTAATCAAAATAGCTAGATATTCCTCTTTCAAGGGAACGGATTTCTGTTTCTGAAAGGTAATTCTTTGCTATTTGGGTATCTGCTTGCAGTATGCGACCGTTAGGGGAGTTTTTCCATGTTGTAAGTCCCATGTTGTCTTTTGTGTGGTCTGCTTTCGTGTAGATAATTTCCGCAGCAGTTTGGCCAGTGATTGCATAATGAAACTTATTCTGTACATCAGCATAGAATTGCTTAGTCAACGTACTTTGTGGGTCATAGTCGATAGAGATTTCAGCAAAAATATCTGTAATCTGCAACCATATACGACGCTCACTAGCTCGGATAGAACGCACGCGCTCCAAGAGCTCACGGAAATAGTCTTTTTCCAGCAAGTTTTCGCCTTGTTTCAGACGGTTGTCATCCATGGCGAACCCTTTTATCATGTACTCACGAAGTACCGAAGTAGCCCACTGTCTAAATCTCGTAGCTTTTTGAGAATTGACACGGTAACCAACTGAAATGATGGCGTCAAGATTGTAGTAAGTAATTAAGTAATTCTTCCCATCGGTGGCAGTTGTTTCCATTTTGGAAATAACTGAATCTTCTTCTAATTCGCCCTCTTCAAAGATATTTTTTAGGTGTTTACTAATTGCAGGAACACCGACGTCAAAAAGTCTAGCCATTTCTTTCTGACTAGTCCAGATAGTTTCGCCTTTGATGATGACACTAGCTGTTTCGCTATCGTTGTCAGCAGTATAGATTAAGAATTGTAATTCGTTCATGAGATCCTTTCTAAAACATTGTAAGTGGTTGACATTTGTTGACATCAATAAAATTAGTAGATATGGGGCTAATATAGACTTGAAGCTTGAGCGAAGCCCGAGAATCCACGCGCTTCAGGATTGTTTAACATTGTGGCGCGTGGGTATGGTGTAAGTCGCTTTTTAAATGCAAGAGTGGTATAATGATGTTGTAATCATCTTATCGGGAGCGTCCTCTATAGTGTGTAGAGAGTTAACACCAGCTCCATCTGGTTCAATTAGGTTGATTATATTAGGTTGGTTAAAGGTAAGGGTATTGACTTACCTTTTTTTTGTTGCTATTGTTCAATTCTCTTGGCTTTGCTTGAATTTTTCTAACTCTTTTAGATAGTCTTCTGCCCAAATCCCCGTTTTTTGATATCGGTCAATTCTGTCTATATATCTTCGATTAAAGTTAGCTTCAATTTCCAAATCCATGATCATATCCATATTATTCTCTGTATAGTCAAGACTAGAAATATATTCTTCTAAGAAATTGGCCTGTGATTCGTAGAATTTTTTCATACCGTTTAAATCCTTAACAGGAATAGGATTTCGGAGATTATAGTTATATAGATTTATAATATCATTCAAGTCTAATCGGATAAAAAATGCACTATCGATAGCTTGTTTGGTATTTTCAAAAGCTTCTTCATCGAGCTCTTCTCTAGTTTTTTCCATGTAATCTAGGATATAGTCCCAGTTATATCGACTTCTAGCAGAACTGCCATATAATAGTTGCTCAACGCTAAGATTTCCTAGTTTTGCTATTTTTAACAAATTTTCTTTGTTAGGCAAATTACGCCCCTTTTCCCAATTATTAACAGTCCCCTTACTGGTATTAAATGCTTTACCAAATTCCTCCATAGTTGCACCTTGATCAAGCCTAATACTTTTAATTCGGTTTCCTACTTCAATATTATTCACTTCCATTTTTTTACCTCGTATTTAAATTATAACTATTTTTTGTTTTTAAGTAAAGAAAAGTATTGACTTTTTAAAAAATATTGGTTACAATTAAGGTATGCAAAAGTAAAGGAGGTGATGAGATTGCCAAAATATAAAATTAAAGGCTACAGAAATATGTTGGGGCTAACCCAAGCAGAGCTAGGAAAAAAATTAGGTATGACAAAGCAAACATACTACAACAAAGAAACAGGGCGTTGCTCATTTACGGATACTGAGAAAATAGCTTTCAAAAAATTGCTATTACCAATGTTTCCAGATATCACTATTGAAGATATATTTTTTTAAACAAAAAGTATGCAAAAGTAAAGATTGGAGTAAGCCAATGGAACTAGTATATATGGACGGCAAGAAAGAGCCGTATACACTAAGCAGTATCGTTGCAGAATGCGCTGAAATTAAGCACAGACATTTGAAGATTTTGCTGAATAAGCACCGCGAGGACTTTGAGAGCTTCGGAAAGGTGCAATTTAAAATTTCACCTTCAGAGAGTGGGCAAAATGTACGAGATTATATTTTGAACGAGCAACAAGCTACTTTGTTAATCACTTACTTACGAAATACAGAACCCGTAAAAGAGTTTAAGAAGAACCTAGTCAAAGCATTCTTTGAAATGCGTGAGGAGCTTTCTAAGTTTCGTATGCAGAGGGCGCTAGAAAAGCCAAAAAGAAAAACACTGCATGACAGTATAGAAACATGGACTAATGCACCCAAGCGCGCGCATAGCACCATGAACAACCTGCTACTGAAGGCAGTAACTGACAGGAACGCTAAGCAGTTAAGGGAAGAGCGTGGGGGCTACAATGGCATTGATAGCTTGACCAGTGACGAGCTGGAGCAATACCAAGCATTTGAGGATATGGTAATAGCCATGATTGGCTTGAATATGAGTTATCAGGAAATCAAAGCTTTGGCATTCAGAAATAAAAAAACACGCCAAAGAAGCGCGTGAGAGCAACAAAAAAGGCTTAGCAATAACCACACCGCAGAGCCTTTCACACTAACACTAAAACGAATTTAACAAAGCAGGCAAGCTATTATCAAAGAGGTTTTAGTAAAGATTTATACATAGATTATAGCATATTTAGGGCAATTTGACCATACGGAGAGCGCCAACTCTTAAAACTGGTACTTTCTCACGCTTTCAATTTGGCGAGTCTGAGCGTGAGGATATCCTGTATAAGAAACGATAATTAAAAGGTCAACGGAGGAAAATATGATAGCAGATAAATTAGAAGCTATTTCAACAAATTTAGAAGAAATACAAGAAATTCTTGTAGGAAATGGAACTGCATTAGCTAAAAGGGAAATCAGTAAAGTATTGAACGACTTAGACGATATTTATAATGAACTAACTAGCACAGAATACCATGAACAACAGGAAACACTCAAGGAACAGACGGAAAGGATGAAACAGAGAGTAGTATCTGAGGTAATAGGAGAATTAGAGTGGAGAGAATATTCATATTATAAAAATTTTTGGGGGGATATGGATCTTTTAAAATGCCTTTCTAATTTTGATGGATTTCTTTTCATAAGCACTTACCTAGCGGAAATAACCAAAGAGAATGACTATCCTATGGATAAAAACCAAGTATTAAATTACGTCTGGGAACTTTTGGCAATTGATATTGCAAAGAAAAAACGAGATAAAAAGAACCTCTTGGACTTATGGACAAGTTCGATTGAGTACACCCGTGGGATGATGATTTATGAGGAAAACTGACATGAACGAACTAGATTTGACCAATACACAGGCGGTAATCTTCATGGTGGTACTGATTGGCTTACTGCTTTATCTAAACCACCTAGACCGCAAAAAAAGCGCCCAATTTGAGCGAGAAAACCAACAGACGATAGAAACACCTAGCGAGGATTTAAGCCCTGATTATGGGCGTTATATCCAGCTTGCAGGGGTAAGAGTTTACGGAGGAACTGAATGAGTCTATCAGAGAATGACAAACGAGTATTAAGACTAATCAAGGTAGGGGCTGAGAACTCCATAACAGGGGCAGAAATCAGCCTGATCACTAAGCTAGCAGAAAGAACCGTGCAAGATATTATCAGCCGTCTAATCACGCGCCATAGCGTTCCTATTGTTGGGGTTCGACACGGAACATTTAGAGGATATTTTATCCCTGCTAACAAAGAGGAGTTACTGGACGGAGCAAAAGCATTCTATAACCAAGTACAGGAAGAACAGAAACGCCTAACTGTCCTTTTAAATGCTGATTTAGAGAGCTACAAAGAAACCTTGAAGGAGGTGGGCGGATATGTTTAGCCTAAGCCGAGAAAGTGAGCAAGACCTAGTGCATGGAATTCTGGAGGTAGTGGAAAGATACCATGAAGCGCGTGATAGACTCAAACCACGACTGACAGGCTTAATATCAGCCCAGGAAGTCATGGACGAGTTAGATATAAAATACATGACACTCCAAAAGTGGGAAAAAGCAGGGCTAAGACGGTATCAACCACCACTAGAAGATACTAGGAAAATCTATTATAGAATTTCTGACTTGATGAAGTTTATGGGGGTGGATGAATGAGGGTGCTGGAGTTAATTCTATCCGATGACAAATTGCCTTTGTTTGGCTTTCTCAAGTCAAATCCTACTCAAGTATGGAAGAATGGGGAACATTACAAATTTATCTACTTTAAGCCAATAGGCGAGGGCTTGACGGCTTTCCGCTACAAAGGTTTGTATGTGGCAGTTAAAGACGAAAACGAGGAAGCAGAGGGCTGGGAACTGACCAGAGATTTAGAGATAGGTTTGGCCAGTCCTGACTTGCTGATGATTCTGAAAGATTTAGAGGTAAACAAATTGACCGAGCAACGGCAGGGGCTTGGCATGGAGTTGAAAGGCTGGATTTTCGACCTGATTTGTAACGGCATTTATACCAGGTACGAGACTTCTCTATTTGTCCGCTTGCTATTTGTGAATGGCTACAGTTTTAGTCAGCTGGTGGACTTGTTTTCTACAATCGTCAAGCGTAAAGACCTAGCAAGCTATTTCCTAGAAGTAGCGACAAAATTCTATAAGGAGGTGGCTTTTGAATAGTGACGACATTGTAAATAAAATCATTGAAGAGAATCAGCAACGTGAACCCATTAAGGTAATAGAAGAATCAGAAAGCTATCTGACAACCTTTAAAGGGGTACAAGGCTTTTTATTCAACGTATGTAAGAATCTTGGGGAAGATAGACCATCTAAATCTTTGGGGGTTGCTGACTTTCTTAGAAAGTATATCCGATTTGTGAGAATCAGACCAGAAGCGCAGGGACAGAAAGCGCCCTTGTATTTCTATCATCCTGATAAGGGGATTTGGTTAGAAGATAACGAGTTACTTCAAGATTTAATCTCAACCATTCAACCTGATACGACAGAAAAACAAGCCTTTGATACGATTTACAAAATCGCTAGACGTAGCCCGTTGAAGTCTATCCAAAATGATTATACGGTTATCGGAAACCAGCTATATAACGCTAGTAAGGAAACATTTGAACCTTTAACACCTAGCATTATTGTAACTAGAAAAATCCGTACAAGGTACGACCCAGAAGCCTATGAGCCTACTATACACGGTTGGAAGCCCAGCAAGTGGCTTGCTGAATTATTTGACAATGATCAAGAATTATATAACCTAGCTATCCAGATTATTAAAGCAAGTATCACAGGTAGAACCCTAAAAAATATCTTTTGGCTTTATGGCGAGGGTGGGACTGGTAAAGGAACTTTTCAGCAGTTACTTATTAATCTAGTAGGCATGGAGAACGTTGCAAGTCTCAAGATGACTGAGTTCGATAAAAGCCGTTTTTCTACCTCCATTCTGTTAGGTAAGAGTCTGGTTATTGGGGACGACGTACAAAAGGATGCAGTTATTAAAGATACGTCAAATATGTTTAGCCTTGCGACTGGGGACATTATGACTATAGAGGACAAAGGGAAGCGCCCCTATAGTTTACGCTTGAATATGACTATTATCCAGTCATCCAACGGCTTACCAAGAATGAACGGGGACAGGTCAGCGATTGACAGGCGGTTTAAGATTCTACCATTTACCAAGGTCTTTAAAGGGAAACCAAACAAGGCAATTAAAGACGACTACATCAACAGGAAAGAAGTATTAGAGTATCTCACACGCCTAGCCCTTGAAACACCGACAAAGGACATCACACCAGAGAAATCAAAGGAGATTTTGCAAGAATACCATGAGGATAACAACCCAGTTATCGCTTTTGTATCTTCATTCTTTACTGATGAACTATCAAGTGAGTTTTTGCCTAATAGTTTTGTTTTCCATAACTGGAAAGGATTTACGGAATATTATGGGGTGAAACTACACAAGACAGAAATGGGGTTGCATCGAGAGATAAAAAGTAATCTACCAAGTTGGATAACCACAGGCCAGAAAGTAATACCATCAGGGAGACAACTTCATTCTGGTTTCTATCCGCATGAAGATACAGCGCCTTACGCACATCCATATTTTAACGGTAGGGAAAAGCCAGAGCAACGGAGAAAAGCTAGAAATGAACGGGGATACTTTAATGGTAAAGCAAAAAAGAAGCAATAACTTTATACACTTTATACACTTGATAAAAAAGTGTTATACTTGCAACCCTTAGAGCGCCAAGGACTTTATACACTTATACACTTTATACGGCAGGTTTTTTCTTTTACAGTATTAAGCACTATAATTCCTGTAAATTATATAAACTAGTGTATAAAGTGTATAAAGCGTATAAAACAGGGCTTAAACCCTTGATATGACAGGCTTTTAATTTTATACACTTCAAAAATAAAGTGTATAAAACTTTTTCTAAGTGTATAAAAAACATAGATAAAAATGGCAAAAACAAGGTATTTTACATAATTTACCTTAAAACAGAAAGAGGAAAAACAACATGACACTAAAAACATTTTCAGACAAAGCCAAAACATTTACTTTCACTTACGAATTTAAAGACCTAGATACTGCTATGGTAGCAGGTCACGCGCTACTGGGATATATGACTGGAACTTATGAAGTACCATCTATTTCAATAACTCACAAGGATAAAGGGACGCTTGTAGCTGAGTATGTGGAGGATAACAAACTGAACAAGACCTTCAAGCGTATTTGTGACAGTTTTAAAGACTACTACAACCAACCAGTGGACGATGAAGCATTTGAAGAACGTTATAAACGGGAGCGCGTGCTCCAACTCAAGGAGTCAGAGGACTTTGAGAGCTTGCTGAATAAGGTCACAGATTACGAGCTGGAACTATTAGACTATGCTGATCGCTTGCTTTCTGATAAGCCTATCCCTATGGATTCTATGACTGCTTTTGGTACGTTGAAAATGTTGGGTAATGAAAGCATTAACCTACTCCAAAAGTTGGACGTAGAGGGCGAATATAAAGGACTTGCTGATTATTCTGGTCAATAAACACAGGGGAGCAATCCCCTTTTTGTTAACAAGTCAATAGTTTTGGGTTTTTCCATATAGGGGGAGATAGTGAAGTAGTTGCAATTTACCAAACGAACACCGTAGCAGGGGGAAATATGGAACGCGATAGCCGAGGGAGATTTTTGCCGGGCAATCAAGTAGCAAAAGGCAACAAGGGCAATAGAAAGCCCAAATATGGCAATAGCAACGCTTTGAAGCATGGACTACGCAGAGGATATACCGGATTGTTACCAAGCCTAAAAGGTGGGGTGTCTATATATAAAAATGGTGCATACCTTGGAACGCTACCAGACAAGTATTTCCACCATTCTAAAGATGGGGCGCTTTGGGTAGATTACAACGCTTGTCAGTATTTAATTTCAGTTTGTGGCTTGCCTAAAAGTATGTTTAGCGAACCCGAGGAATGGTAAAGGTGCAGATACTTGAACTCCGAGCGAACGCCGAGAAAATGCAAAAAAAGTCAGCACAGGGCTGACTCCTTTGTGATATATCCGATAAAAATATTATATCATAGAGGAGGCCGAGGTATGACACCAGAGCAGGTAAAAGAAAAACTAGAGGGCGTTAAGTGGATAAGCAAGGAAATCAAAGGCTTATATTTGGAATTGGAGGCCCTGGAAGGTAGTATTATCAAAAAGCCAACACTAAGCCATAGCAGGGTACAGGCAAGCAGAGAGAACAAGACAGAGAACAATCTTATAAGTGTTCTAAAACTAAAAGAGGATACGCTTCAGAGGATTGAGCGACTTACTGAAGAGAGAATGGAAATATCTAGGCTGATTGATAAGTTGGTCAATCCGCTTGAGCGTTCTGTTCTAAGACTTTTTTATTTGAATAATCTAGACGCTTGGCAGGTTGCTGAGGAAATAGATAAATCAAAGACTACAGTATATCGAGTAAAGCAGGAAGCTATAGAACACTTGAGCAAGGTGGAAGGAGCGAACTAATGGAGCTGGATAACTTTAAAACGATGATGAACGTTAGAAAGCGGATGACTTACTTTCTACGTTTCCAGAGAATGGCAGGAAGTGAAAACCAAGTTAGTATCGATGAAGAAGCCTGGAAACTTGTCTTACCTGATCAGTGGAATTTGAGTGGTGAACATGAAAAAGCAATCCGTGAGGGATTGGAAATATTCGCCCAAGACATCAACAGTATAGAGAACAAACGAGCCAGAAAATACTTTATTATCCATTATTGCTACATGAGGCAGAAAACAATGAGTGAATGCGTAGAGATGGCAGGTACTAGCTCCACTAGCTACCACCGATACAAACAGATAGCCGTCTTAAACTTTGCGAGAATCCACCAGAACGGAGAGCTAGAGGCATATAAGTAGGCGTCGGTGGTGTTTTGTTGAGAAATGTTGAGATTTAAGTGAGGGGGGATGACATGATTGAAGATTTTTTGATTGATTTGGAGAATATCCAATTAGAAGATATGGAGATAGATTTAAACATGGATATAGACATCGATTTAAACATAGATTTTGACCTTGATGGTTTAGATTTAACCTTACTACAAGAGTTAGAAGCATAAATGTTGGCAATTGTAGGCGTAGGCTTCATATTCGCCCCCTATTTTGCTTTGTTTCGTACTGGACAACTAAAACACCACGGACAAACTACAAGCCCTTAGAAAAGAATCTGGGGGCTTTTGTGAGGTCATAATCTTATAAACCACGCGCTTCATGGTATAATATACCTATCAGCAACCAGCAATAAAAAAAGCACGTTTGACCGTGCTAGTTTCTTGCCTGCTGAACTCGTCAAATCTTAGCCCTTTTGTGGGGCTTTTTTTGCTCCCCTTTTTGCGTACTTTGGGGGAGCAAGTAGTAAAAAGTAATGTTAGTATTTTTTGTTAAAAAGCGCGTGATATAAGGGTCAGGAAGTCCTAAGGAAACCTAAAATAAGAAGTTTTTTATTATACTACAAAATCGGCCTTTTGGGTAATAGAATCTCACTTTTTTTGGTATAATGGTAAGCAATAATGGACTAGAAAGAACAAAGATGCAAGATAAAATTGTCATTCATGGGGCGCGTGCCCATAATTTAAAAAATATTGACGTGGAAATTCCACGAGACAAGTTGGTTGTCGTGACCGGTTTGTCAGGTTCAGGGAAATCCAGTCTGGCCTTTGATACCCTCTATGCGGAGGGACAACGTCGCTATGTGGAGAGTTTGTCAGCCTACGCTCGCCAGTTTTTGGGAAATATGGAGAAGCCTGATGTAGATGCCATTGATGGCCTCAGCCCAGCTATTTCCATCGACCAGAAAACGACTAGTAAAAATCCTCGCTCGACCGTGGGAACCACGACTGAAATCAATGACTATCTGCGTCTCCTCTACGCGCGTGTGGGAACGCCTTACTGTATCAACGGGCATGGAGCTATCAAGGCTTCTTCTGTGGAACAAATCGTGGATAAGGTTTTGGAGTTACCTGAACGCCAGCGCTTGCAGATTTTGGCCCCTGTCATCCGCAAGAAAAAAGGCCAACATAAGAGTGTTATCGAGAAGGTTCAGAAAGATGGGTATGTCCGTGTCCGTGTGGATGGGGAAGTCTATGATGTGACCGAAGTGCCAGAGTTGTCCAAGAGCAAGCAACACAATATAGATGTCGTGGTTGACCGTATCGTTATCAAGGAGGGTATTCGTAGCCGTCTCTTTGATTCCATTGAAGCTGCCCTTCGTATCGCAGAAGGCTATGTCATTATCGACACCATGGACGATTCGGAGTTGCTCTTCTCTGAGCATTATGCCTGTCCAGTTTGTGGTTTTACTGTTCCAGAGTTAGAGCCACGTCTCTTCTCATTTAATGCTCCTTTTGGTTCTTGTAGTGAGTGTGACGGCTTGGGCATCAAGCTGGAGGTGGATACTGATTTGGTGGTGCCAGATGCCAGCAAAACGCTACGCGAGGGAGCCTTGGCTCCTTGGAATCCTATCTCATCCAACTACTATCCAAACATGCTAGAGCAGGCTATGACATCCTTTGGAGTGGATATGGATAAACCTTTTGAAGATTTGTCAGAAGAAGATAAGAACTTGATTCTCTATGGATCTGATGGTAAGGAATTCCATTTCCACTATGAGAATGAATTTGGTGGCGTGCGCGATATCGATATTCCTTTTGAGGGAGTTGTTAATAATATCAAGCGTCGCTATCATGAAACTAATAGTGACTACACCCGCACCCAGATGCGCCTCTACATGAATGAGCTGACTTGCGGAACCTGTCACGGTTATCGTCTCAATGACCAGGCCTTGTCTGTCCGTGTTGGTGGTGAGCAAGGGCCGCATATAGGAGAAATTTCAGACCTATCTATCGCAGACCACTTGGACTTGGTGAGCCAGCTAACCTTGTCTGAAAATGAAGCCATCATTGCTCGGCCCATTCTCAAGGAAATCAAGGATCGTTTGACTTTCCTCAATAACGTGGGTCTTAACTATCTGACCCTGTCTCGTTCGGCAGGAACTCTTTCAGGTGGGGAAAGTCAGCGTATTCGCTTGGCAACCCAGATTGGTTCTAACCTATCAGGTGTCCTCTATATCCTAGATGAGCCGTCAATTGGTCTTCACCAGAGGGACAATGACCGTCTTATTGCCAGTCTCAAAAAGATGCGTGACTTGGGTAATACACTCATTGTGGTGGAACATGATGAAGATACCATGCGCGAAGCGGATTATCTGATTGACGTTGGTCCTGGTGCGGGTGTTTTTGGTGGGGAGATTGTTGCTGCGGGTACGCCCAAGCAGGTTGCTCGCAATAGCAAGTCTATCACAGGTCAGTACTTGTCAGGCAAACGTGCCATTCCAGTACCAGAAGAGCGTCGTGTCGGTAATGGTCGTTTTATAGAAGTGACAGGAGCGCGTGAGAACAACTTGCAAAATATTACTGTTCGATTCCCACTAGGAAAATTCATCGCGGTGACAGGTGTATCAGGTTCAGGAAAATCGACCCTAATCAATAGCATTCTCAAAAAAGCTATTGCCCAGAAGCTCAACCGTAATTCAGACAAGCCTGGTAAATTCAAGACGATTACAGGGATTGAGCATGTCGACCGCTTGATTGATATTGACCAGAGCCCGATTGGACGAACGCCAAGGTCTAACCCGGCTACCTATACAGGAGTTTTTGACGATATACGTGACCTTTTTGCCCAGACAAATGAGGCTAAGATTCGTGGTTACAAAAAGGGACGTTTTAGTTTCAATGTTAAGGGAGGTCGCTGTGAAGCCTGCTCAGGTGACGGGATTATCAAGATTGAGATGCACTTCTTGCCAGATGTTTATGTGGCTTGTGAAGTTTGCCACGGGACCCGTTACAACAGTGAAACCCTAGAAGTCCATTACAAGGAAAAAAATATCTCGCAGGTCTTGGATATGACTGTCAACGATGCGGTGGAATTCTTCCAACACATTCCGAAAATTCAACGCAAACTTCAGACCATCAAGGATGTGGGGCTAGGCTATGTAACGCTAGGGCAACCTGCTACCACCCTTTCTGGGGGAGAAGCCCAGCGTATGAAGCTGGCTAGTGAACTCCACAAACGATCGACAGGAAAATCTTTCTACATTCTGGACGAGCCGACGACAGGGCTTCATACCGAGGATATCGCTCGCTTGCTTAAGGTTTTAGCTCGCTTTGTCGATGATGGCAATACAGTTCTTGTCATTGAGCACAATCTGGATGTTATCAAGACGGCAGACCATATTATTGACTTGGGACCTGAGGGCGGTGTCGGTGGTGGAACCATCATCGCAACAGGAACTCCAGAAGAAGTAGCTGCTAACCAAGCCAGCTACACAGGACAGTATTTGAAAGGAAAATTACATCATGAATAAACGCGTACAAGCATTTCTAGATAAAATGCAAGAAAAAGAACTAGATGGCATCATCATCAATAACCTTAAAAACGTCTATTATTTGACTGGTTTTTGGGGCTCAAACGGAACAGTCTTTATCAGCCGTGACCGTCAGGTCTTGGTGACAGACTCTCGCTATATCATTGCAGCCAAGCAAGAAACCAGTGGTTTTGAGATTGTGGCTGACCGTGATGAATTGGCTGTCATTGCAGGAATTGTCAAGGACATGGGCTTGTCTCGAATCGGTTTTGAAGATGAGATTTCAGTGTCTTATTATCACCGTATGCAGGCAACCTTTGAGGGAATTGATTTGCTTCCACAAACTCAGTTTGTCGAAGGTCTTCGAATGATTAAGGATGAAGTGGAGATTGCAGCTATTCGCAAGGCTTGTTCAATCTCAGACCAAGCTTTCCGCGACGCGCTTGACTTTATTAAGCCAGGAAAGACTGAAATTGAGATTGCCAACTTCCTTGACTTCCGTATGCGTGAGTTGGGAGCTTCAGGCCTATCATTTGATACTATTTTAGCAAGTGGCATCAACTCTTCCAAACCTCATGCCCATCCTATGCACAAACCAGTGGAGCTAGGAGAAGCCATTACAATGGACTTCGGTTGCCTTTATGACCACTATGTCAGTGATATGACACGGACTATCTATCTAGGGCATGTTAGCGACGAGCAGGCAGAAATTTACAATACGGTTTTGAAAGCCAACCAAGCCTTGATTGACCAGGCTAAGGCAGGATTAGGTTTCCGTGACTTTGATAAAATTCCTCGTGATATTATCATCGAAGCAGGCTATGGCGACTACTTTACACACGGTATTGGTCACGGTATTGGACTGGACATCCATGAAGAACCTTACTTTAGCCAGACTTCTACAGAAACTATTAAGGCGGGTATGGCCTTGACCGATGAACCAGGTATCTATATCGAAGGCAAATATGGCGTTCGTATCGAGGATGATATCCTGATTACAGAGACAGGTTGTGAATTGTTGACCTTAGCTCCAAAAGAGTTGATAGTTATTTAAGAGTTAAACAACTCAAATGATTGACTTTTAAATTTTAAAGGTTTATACTGAAAGACGAAAACGGTAGGTGAGGCTACCATAGGGATACGGATGACTACCGCAAAGCAGTGGAGACACTACTCGTTGGTCAACAGTCCTGGTCGCGAAGGCCAAGACTAAGCTCATTACATTGCCCTATGGAGTTAAAGCTTGAACGAAAAACAGATAATTAGTTTTTTAATCCTGCCATTTTATGGTGGGATTTTCTACTGTTTAAATCAAAGAAAGGAGATAAACGATGCAAATTGACGATCATCCGGAACCGCACATACACAGCCAATCGCTGATTTGTGTCGTTCTGCCCTTATAAAGTGATTGGTCTCTGTGTATGAAACACATCATTCATACAGATAGGAGAAACCAATGAAAACTACAAAAGAAAGATTAGCAACAGCTATTCAGACATCTTTAAACGAAACTCTATCTTTTTATAAGACAAGTCTAACAGGCTTGACTGAGGAGCAGGTGGAGAAAAATCGTGACCTATATGGCGAAAATACCATCACAAAGGGTCAAGAAGACAGTATCCTCAAAAAGATTTACGAATCCATTATCAATCCTTTTACAATCATCTTGCTGGTCATCGCCGTGATTTCCTTGGTGACCAATGTCTGGTTGGCAAAACCAGGTCAAGAAGATCCGACGACTTCTATTATCATCGTTGTCCTAGTCCTCATTTCTGGTGGCATACGCTTTGTCCAAGAACTACGTAGTGATAAGGCTGCGACCAATCTATCAAAAATGATTGTCAACACAGCGACTGTCATTCGTCAAGGAGAAATTCAAGAAGTACCTATCGATGATTTGGTAGTGGGTGACGTGGTTAAATTAAGCGCTGGAGACATGATTCCAGCAGATCTTCTTTTATTTGAGTCGCGCGATTTCTTTGTACAACAGTCGGGCTTGACAGGTGAAAGTGAATCGGTTGAAAAATTGGCCTTGACCAAGGCAACAGTTCAACAATCTGATAGTCTGCTAGAAGCAGAAGCGCTCGCCTTTATGGGAACCAATGTCTTGTCTGGTAGTGCCAAGGCCGTGGTTTTAGCAGTTGGTGATGATACCATGATGGGAGCCATTGAGCAGACTTTGAACACCTATGACGAGCCTACTTCGTTTGAACGGGAGATGAATAGTATTTCGTGGCTCTTGATTCGTTTGATGCTGGTCATGGTGCCCATCGTTTTCTTGTCCAATGGTTTAACAGATGGTGACTGGCTGGAAGCTGGCGTATTTGCTTTGAGTGTTGGTGTTGGATTGACACCTGAGATGCTTCCTATGATTATCACAGCCAGTCTAGCAAAAGGCTCCATCATTATGGCCAAGGAAAAAGTGGTTATCAAGAAACTCAATGCCATACAGGACTTAGGGGCGATTGATATTTTGTGTACAGATAAGACAGGAACTCTAACCCAAGACGAAATTGTCCTTGAATATCCCTTGGACATCCATGGACGCTTGGATTTGACCGTCTTGAGACGAGCTTATCTCAATTCTTATTTTCAAACGGGCTTGAAAAATTTGATGGACAGAGCCATCATCAAACGGACTGAAAAGGAAGCCAAAGAACACACCCTCTTGCAAAATCTGGCTCAAACTTTTCAAAAAATAGATGAGCTTCCCTTTGATTTTGAACGTAGACGGATGAGTGTTATCGTTAAGGATGAACACGAAGTTGTTAGTTTGGTAACCAAGGGTGCCCTAGAGGAAATGTTGACGATTTCTAGTCATGCAGAATACCAAGGAGTGATTACTCCCTTGACAGATGCTATCAGAGAAGAGATTTTAGAGGAAGTCCGACAACTAAATCAACAAGGTTTGCGTGTCTTGGGAGTGGCCTATAAGTCAGGTTTGAGGGAAGGTCATGCCTATACAGTTGATGACGAAGGGGATATGATTCTAACTGGTTATTTAGCCTTCCTAGATCCTCCTAAACCATCTGCTGCACCAGCAATTAAGGCTCTGTTAGAACATGGGGTTCAAACAAAGATTTTGACGGGAGACAACGAAAAAGTTACCCAAGCAGTCTGTGAAAAGGTTGGTTTGGATATCAATCAGATGCTGTTGGGATCTGAAATTGATCAGATGAGTGATCAAGAATTGGCCCAAGCCGTAGAGGAGGTAACAGTATTTGCCAAACTTTCTCCTGACCAAAAAGCAAGGATTATTTTGCAATTTAAGGCTAATGGTCATGCTGTAGGCTATATGGGAGATGGGATCAATGATGCTCCTTCTATGAAAGTCGCAGATGTGGGGATTTCTGTTGACACAGCAGTAGATATTGCCAAAGAAACGGCTGATGTTATCCTACTTGATAAGGATCTCATGGTGCTTGAAAAAGGACTTGTTGAAGGTCGTAAGGTCTATGCCAATATGACTAAATATATCAAAATGACAGTGAGTTCTAATTTTGGAAATATCTTATCCCTATTGGTCTCTGGAATCTTTTTGCCATTTTTACCAATGGCACCAGTCCATTTGATTATCCTAAATCTAGTCTATGATTTGTCTTGTATTGCCTTGCCTTTTGACAAGGTGGATAAAGATTTTTTGAGAAATCCGCATACTTGGGAAGCCAAGTCTATCACACGTTTCATGGTTTGGATGGGACCTATCTCTTCTGCCTTTGATATTTTGACCTTCATTTTGCTTTATTTTATCATTGTACCCATGACGACAGGTCATGCCTATGTACATGGAGCGGAGTCTTCTGTAGGCTTTATTGTCTTGTTTCAGACAGGTTGGTTTATCGAGTCCATGTGGTCACAGACCATGGTTATCCATATGCTGCGTTCAGCCAAAATTCCCTTTTTACAAAGTCGTCCAGCTTGGCTAGTCCTTGTGACAACCTTATTGGCTGCAGCCTTTGTGACCTTCCTTCCCTACAGTCCACTCGCAATCCTACTTCATCTAACTCCTTTAAAACCGATTTATTTCATCTTTTTACTTTTCATCATTATTTTGTATATGATTAGCGTGACAATTGTGAAAAAAATCTATATCAAGAAATATCAAGAATGGCTGTAAATTTCATTTTGTCAAGAAAAAAGTACGAAAATGACGAAAAAAGTCAAAAAAATTTAAAAATAGGTCGCAAGTCGGATGTTTTTTATGGTATAATAGACTAAACTGATAGTAACATGTAGCGAAAGGGGTAGGTACATGATTAAAATTTATACAGTCTCAAGTTGTACTAGCTGTAAAAAAGCAAAAACCTGGCTCAATGCCCACCAGTTAAGTTATAAAGAACAAAATCTTGGTAAAGAAGGAATTACGAGAGAAGAATTACTGGATATTCTGACAAAAACAGATAACGGAATAGCCAGCATCGTTTCGTCTAAAAATCGCTATGCCAAAGCCCTTGGAGTGGATATTGAAGATTTGAGTGTCAATGAAGTCCTCAATCTGATTATGGAAACACCGAGAATTTTAAAGAGCCCAATCCTTGTGGATGAAAAACGCCTGCAAGTTGGCTATAAGGAAGACGATATTCGTGCCTTCTTACCACGCTCTGTCCGTAATGTAGAAAATGCAGAAGCACGTTTGCGTGCAGCTCTATAAACATCAAGGCTGGGAGCAATTCCCAGTCTTATTTTAATTTCAAAAAGAAAGAAGAAAGAAATGAAAAAAATAGTTCTTGTTAGTCTAGCTTTCCTTTTTGTCCTAGTTGGTTGCGGACAGAAAAAAGAAACTGGACCAGCTACAAAAACAGAAAAGGATACGCTTCAGTCGGCATTGCCAGTTATTGAAAATGCTGAGAAGAATACAGTTGTAACCAAGACTTTGGTCTTGCCGAAATCAGATGATGGTAGCCAGCAAACCCAAACCATTACTTATAAAGACAAGACTTTTTTGAACCTAACCATTCAACAAAAGCGTCCAGTCTCTGATGAGTTGAAGAACTATATTGACCAACATGGTGTGGAAGAAACTCAAAAAGCTCTCCTTGAGGCAGAGGAGAAGGATGAGGCCATCGTAGAAGCTCGTAAATTAGCAGGATTTAAGCTTGAAACCAAATTATTAAGTGCAACGGAACTTCAAACAACGACTAGTTATGATTTTCAAGTTTTGGATGTCAAGAAGGCTTCTCAATTGGAATATCTGAAGAATATTGGCTTGGAAAATCTCTTGAAGAATGAACCGAGCAAATATATTTCAGACAGGTTGGCAAATGGCGCGACAGAACAATAGAAAATCCAAATAAATAGACTGCCTGAATTGTAGAACGTAAGGAATTATGCTATAATGGTACTATTCTAAGGAAAGAGGGTGTTAGAATGGGATTTACTGAAGAAACAGTACGTTTTAAATTGGACGATTCCAATAAAAAAGAAATTAGCGAAACTTTGACTGATGTCTATGCTTCGTTGAACGATAAGGGCTACAACCCAATTAACCAAATTGTAGGCTACGTATTGAGTGGAGACCCTGCCTACGTTCCTCGTTATAATAATGCACGAAATCAAATCCGTAAGTATGAGCGTGATGAAATCGTTGAGGAATTGGTCCGCTACTACCTTAAAGGACAAGGAGTCGATCTATAACCTATGAGAATTATGGGATTGGACGTCGGTTCAAAAACGGTAGGGGTGGCGATTAGCGATCCGCTCGGTTTTACAGCTCAAGGGCTTGAAATCATCCAAATCAATGAGGAGCAAGGCCAATTTGGTTTTGACCGCGTTAAGGAGTTGGTTGATACTTACAAGGTGGAACGATTTGTAGTAGGCTTGCCTAAAAACATGAACAATACAAGCGGACCGCGCGTGGAAGCTAGTCAAGCATACGGAGCAAAGCTAGAAGAGCTTTTTGGTTTACCAGTAGACTATCAGGATGAACGCTTGACAACAGTTGCCGCTGAGCGCATGTTGATTGAACAAGCAGATATCAGTCGCAATAAGCGCAAGAAAGTCATTGATAAGTTAGCAGCTCAGCTGATTTTACAAAATTATTTAGATAGAAAATTTTAATATAAAGGAGAGGCTATGTCACACGATCATAACCACGATCACGAAGAACGTGAATTAATTACATTAGTAGATGAGCAAGGAAATGAAACCTTGTTTGAAATCCTTTTGACCATTGACGGAAAAGAAGAATTTGGTAAAAACTATGTTCTTCTAGTACCAGTTAACGCAGAAGAAGACGAAGACGGACAAGTTGAAATCCAAGCTTACTCATTCATCGAAAACGAAGATGGAACAGAAGGCGAATTGCAACCAATCCCAGAAGACTCAGAAGACGAATGGAACATGATTGAAGAAGTCTTCAACAGTTTTATGGAGGAGTGATACAGTCTGGGAGACTGTATCACCCCAACTCCCAGAAATTGGGAAGAGTTGGAACATCCAGTGGACGTTTTTAGCCTGACGCTAAAAATAAAAACCGTCAGTAAGTTTGGGGGATGTTTTTAGCCCAGCTCTTTGAAATAAAAAAGAGCTGGTAAGTCTGGGAGACTGTATCACTCCAACTCCTAGAAATTGGAAGAGTTGGAACATCCAGTGGATGTTTTTAGCCCAAGTTAATATTCATAGTTGCTAGTGATTAGCTAACCAGGTAAGAGGTCGGGACGAAAATCCTGGCCTCGTTTTTGTTAGTTATGAGACTTTATTGAGGCAGTTGATTGAACCTGTAATTAAGGAGATGTATATGTTTGAAGTAGAAGAATGGCTTCATAGTCGGATTGGTTTGAATTTTCGATCAGGTTTGGGCCGAATACAGCAAGCGGTGGATTTGTTGGGGAATCCCGAGAAGTCTTATCCTATTATCCACGTAACAGGAACTAATGGAAAAGGATCTACCATTGCTTTTATGAGGGAGTTATTTATGGGACATGGCAAAAAAGTTGCGACCTTTACCTCCCCTCATATCATTTCCATTAATGACCGAATCTGCATTAATGGGCGACCTATAGCAGACACAGACTTCATCCGTTTGGCTGAGCAGGTCAAGGAGATGGAGAAAACGCTTCTGCAAACCCATGATCAGTTGTCCTTTTTTGAATTGCTGACCTTGATTGCTTTTCTCTACTTTAGGGAGCGAGCGGTGGATTTGGTTTTACTAGAAGTGGGAATTGGTGGCTTACTTGATACGACCAATGTGGTAACCGGAGAGATTGCTATCATCACCTCCATCGGACTTGATCATCAGGAGACTCTGGGTGACAGTATAGCAGCAATTGCAGAGCAGAAAGCTGGCATTTTCAAAGCTGGTAAAAAGGCAGTGATTGCTAAGTTGCCTTCAGAAACTAGGCTTGTTTGTCAGAAAAAAGCCGAATCTTTAGCTGTTTCCCTTTATCAGGCAGGCCAGGAATTTTCAATGCTGAATGGGGATTTTTCAAGCTCTTTGGCTAACCTTTCACAGTTGAAAATAGGCTTAGAAGGAGCTTATCAGCAGGAAAATGCGGCCTTGGCGCTACAAACGTTTCTTCTCTTTATGAGAGAAGGAAAGGAAGTTGTTGATGAGCAGGTTGTAAGACAGGCTTTGGAGAAGACCCATTGGGCTGGGCGTTTGGAGCGTATTCGTCCTCAGATTTACTTGGATGGTGCTCATAACCTCCCTGCCTTGACTCGCTTGGTTGAGTTTATTAAAGAAAAAGAGCAGGAAGGATATCATCCTCAAATCCTATTTGGAGCCTTGAAACGGAAGGATTATCAAGGGATGTTGGCTTATCTGACTGAAAAATTGCCTCAGGTGGAACTCAAGGTGACCGGCTTTGACTATCAAGGTTCTCTGGACGAGACAGATGTAACAGGTTACGATGTAATTCCCTCTTACCGAGAATTTATCAGCAGTTTTGAAGAAAGAGCCGATACCAAGGACTTGTTATTCATTACAGGATCTCTCTATTTTATCTCAGAAGTACGGGGCTATCTACTGGGGCATGAGCAGATAAATTGACCTCTCTAGCAAGTCTTAGTCTCTTAGTAGCTTGTTCGCCAAGGACTCAACAGTTTCAACAGCCAGTAGCTCAACCGTAAACACAACAATCACAAGCAACAGCTTCATCTTCTACAGAAAATACAAATCAGGCAGCGACAAGTTCTTCACAAAATGCGCCCGAGGCTCAACCAACTAATATTGATGGAACTTATACTGGTCAGGACGAAGGAGACCGCATCACTTTAGTGGTAACTGAAACAACTGGTACTTGGACTCAGGTAGAAACTGACGGGGAACAAGAAATCAAGCAGGTTAGCTTCGACGCCGCTAATCAACGCATGATTATTGGTGATGATGTCAAGATTTATACAATCAATGGCAATCAGATGATTATCGACGATATGGATAGAGAAGCGTCTGATCGCATCGTTTTATCAAAATAGACTAGAAGGAGACTGGATTTTTCGGTCTCTTTTGCTTTTGCTCAGAAAAATGATTATAAATACTTGCCTTCTACCGAATACCTGAGTTATACTAGTTTTAATTACCTGTTTTTATCATTCAAAATATCAAGGAGGGGATATGAAATATAGAAAATTTCAATTATTGATGTCCAAGTATGGCTTTAGTCTTTCGATTATGCTGCTTGAACTGTGTCTTGTTTTTGGTCTCTTTCTTTATTTAGGGCGTATGGCCCCTATTCTATGGGTTATTCTCTTAATCTTTATGAGTATGGCGACCATTGTCGCTATTGTCAATCGCTCCATGGCGCCTGAAAGCAAAGTGATGTGGTTAGTGGTAACTTTTGTTCCTGTCATTGGCCCCTTGCTCTATCTGATGTTTGGTGAAAGGCGATTGTCCAAAAAAGAAATCAAGCAGTTGGATAAACTTGGTTCTATGCATTTTCGGGAGGATAACAGTAAAGCTCTCCGCCAGAAATTGAAGGAAGATGATAAGGCAGCTTACGGAGTTATCAAATCTTTGTTAAGTATGGATAGCAATGCCGATGTCTATAATCGAACAGACTCACAATTCTTTTCTTCGGGCGAAAGCATGTGGCAATATATGTTGGAAGATCTCAAGAAAGCTGAGAAATTTATCTTTCTGGAGTACTATATTGTCGAAGAAGGTTTGATGTGGAATAGCATACTAGACATACTAGAGCACAAGGCAGCTCAGGGTGTAGAGGTCAAGATGCTCTATGATGATATCGGCTGTATGGCGACTTTACCTGGAGACTATACTATTCAGCTTCGTAGTCGAGGAATTGAAGCCCATAAGTTTAACAAGGTGATTCCTCGCTTGACGGTGGCTTACAACAATCGGGACCATCGTAAAATCCTTGTCATAGATGGTCAGGTAGCCTATACAGGAGGCATTAACTTAGCCGATGAGTACATCAATCATGTAGAACGCTTTGGCTATTGGAAGGACAGTGGGATTCGCTTAGATGGCCCTGGTGTCAAGGCTCTCACCCGTCTCTTTTTGATGACTTGGTATATCAATCGTGGGGAAATCAGCGATTTTGACCAGTATCACTTGGAAAATCAGCCTTGTTCTGGCCAAGGGCTCTGCATTCCTTACGGTAGTGGACCCAAGCCCATCTTCCGTACTCAGGTAGGGAAAAAAGTCTATCAAAGTTTGATTAATCAGGCTACTGATTCAGTCTATATCACAACGCCCTATTTGATTATTGACTATGATTTAACAGAGAGTATTAAAAATGCGGCCATGAGGGGTGTTGATGTCCGCATTGTGACCCCTTTCATTCCGGATAAAAAATTAATCCAACTCATCACAAGAGGGGCCTATCCGGATTTGTTGTCAGCAGGAGTAAGGATTTTTGAGTATAGTCCAGGCTTTATCCACAGTAAACAAATCTTAGTGGATAAGGACTTTGCTGCAGTTGGAACCATTAACTTAGATTATAGAAGTTTGCTTCACCACTATGAAAATGCAGTCTTGCTATATAAAACAGAATCGATCACTGAGATTCAAAAAGATTTTCAAGAGATTTTTTCGGTATCGCAAGAAATTTTCCCTCATACGATAAAAAATAGCTGGTATCAAAAATTGATTAAGGAAATTGCCCAGTTATTCGCCCCTATCTTATAAGAAATCTAGGACTGAGGATACAAACCAGTCCTCTTTTTCTTGTCTTTTACGAATAAGAAGATGTAGGAGGGAAGATGCTGACTCAGAACGAATTAAACTATATCACGACATTTAAACAGACACATTTACACCGATTTCGGGAAATTGAAACCTTTGTGAAACTATGCAAAAAATCACTCAAACACCCATCGCAAGCTGACAATCCTAGGACTTTTTGATATACTAAGACAGATAAATTGAATAGGAGAAACGATATGAGTGTGTATGGTAGAGTAGAAGAAGTTCATCAGGAGAATAGTGAACCTCTAGAATACCAAATCGAACAAGAATCGCATCATCGTGAATCAAGTCGTCTTCCTTTGGTAAAAATCTTACTATGGAGTACGCTTGTAACAGGGATAACTCTAGGAGTACCGCTATTACTCGATTTAATGAGTGCACAGGAAGTGCAGGATTTTTATGCAGGTTGGGCCCTTCATCAGACAGGGAAGATTTACAGCGACTATTATGGAAGTCAAGGTTTGCTTTATTATTTGCTGACTTACGTGACTCAGGGCGGATTTTTCTTTGCCATTTTTGAGTGGTTAGCCTTGGTAGCAGGAGGATTTTTCCTCTTTCGATCGGCGGACACCTTGACAGAGCAAGGAGACCAAGCTGGACAACTGGTGACTATTTTTTACATGCTGGTTACAGGTCTTGCTTTTGGTGGAGGATATGCGACTCTTTTAGCGCTTCCTTTCTTATTCGCGGCCTTTAGTTTAGTTGCGGCTTACCTAAGTAATCCAAGCCATGATAAGGGATTTGTACGGATTGGGTTAGCTTTGGCAGGAGGATTTTTCTTTGCTCCCTTGGCCTCGCTCCTGTTTATTGCTGTAGTGAGTTTAGGCTTGTTGGTCTTTAACCTTGGGCATAGACGTTTTGCACATGGATTTTATCAGTTTCTTGCAGTGGCTTTAGGTTTCTCACTGGTCTTTTATCCAACTGCCTACTATAGTGTTGCAACAGGAAGTTTTGAGGATGCGATTAGTGGAATTTTGTATCCAATTCATTCCATTCGTTTGGTTTCTGTTTCGGCATTGATAGAAAATGTTTTGTTTTATGGGTTGTTGGCTCTTGGCATGGGAGTTTTGGTTTTTGTCTTTTTAGGTCTCTTTCAATCTAAATCCTCTAAACTATATGTCATCTCAGTGCCTGCGAGTTTGTTCCTAATTTTAGGTTTGGTAGTGATTTTCTTTACACAGGATCCTCTACATGCATCCCGTTTGATGCTCATTTTCCCTGTCTTTCTTCTGCTTTTAGTATCCAATATCAAGGGGCAACAGAGTGGTCGTAGCGTTAGAAGAAGACGCAGAGAAGAGCCTGTTAGTCTCTGGCATCGCTATACTAAGGGGAATCTTTACTTACCGATTTTAACTTTGTTATATCTTTTGGCTGTTCCTTTTTTGATGAGGTTTGTCCTTTATCCAGTACCTTATCAAGAACGTGAGCGTCTTGCTGATTTGGTGAAAGAGGAGACAAGTACGGAAGATGCTATCTATGCATGGGATGATACTGCAACTCTTTATCGTAAGAGTGAGCGCTTGTCGCCATCGGCTATTTTGTCCCCGATGCACTATACAGCAACTGAGGAAAACCGGAATAAGCTACTCAATGACTTGAAAGAAAAACAACCCAAGGTGATTGTGGTGAATGATAAGGTAGCAGTCTGGTCTGAAGTGGAAACAATCTTGAAAGAAAATTACCAACTAGTAAAGACTGATTACTCAGAATTCAAAGTCTATAAAATCAAATAACTAAATCAATATCTTGTGTATTTTTAAAAATTTTAGGATTTTTAACACAAGATATTGATTTTTCTTTTTAGAGTGGTATAATACTTTTTAGAAAGAACATTTTAGAAAAGAGCATGCATATGATTGCACTAGAAGAAAAAATTACAATTTTGCCAACTCTCTTCGTCGAGAAACGAGATGGGAGACGTGTTGTATTTGATGTGGACAAGATTGACAAAGCTCTCCACAAGGCGGCTGACAAGGTTATGGATGTGACACCCTTGGTTGAAAAGCGCCTCAATGCTCTGACCGAGCGAATTGTCACAGAAATTCATAGTCGCTTTCCACAGGGGGTTAAGATTTACGAAATTCAAAATATCGTAGAACATGAACTCCTTGAAGCAAAAGAATATGCCCTAGCTGAGGAGTATATTACTTATCGGACACAGAGGGATTTTGAGCGCTCAAAAGCGACGGATATCAACTTTAGTATCCATAAGCTTCTCAACAAAGACCAGGCAGTTGTCAATGAAAATGCTAATAAAGACAGCGATGTCTTTAATACCCAGCGTGATTTGACAGCAGGGATTGTTGGGAAATCAATCGGACTGCAAATGCTTCCTAAGCACGTAGCCAATGCCCACCAAAAGGGGGATATCCACTATCATGATTTGGACTACAGTCCCTATACACCTATGACCAACTGCTGTTTGATTGATTTCAAGGGTATGTTGGAAAATGGTTTTAAGATTGGAAATGCAGAGGTAGAAAGTCCCAAGTCTATCCAGACTGCGACAGCTCAGATTTCCCAAATTATCGCCAATGTTGCTTCTAGCCAGTACGGTGGCTGTTCAGCTGACCGTATTGATGAAGTTTTGGCGCCTTATGCAGAGAAGAATTACCAAAAACATCTCAAGGATGCAGAAGAATGGGTCTTGCCTGAAAAGCGGGAAGATTATGCCTGGAAGAAAACGCAAAAAGACATCTATGATGCCATGCAATCTCTTGAGTATGAAATCAACACCCTCTTCACTTCAAATGGGCAAACACCTTTCACTTCGCTAGGTTTTGGCCTGGGAACCAATCGTTTTGAGCGGGAAATTCAAAAAGCTATCTTGAACATCCGAATCAAGGGACTTGGTTCAGAACACCGCACAGCTATCTTCCCTAAACTTATCTTCACGCTAAAAAGAGGACTCAACTTAGAGGAAGGGACACCCAACTACGACATAAAGCAGTTGGCTCTAGAGTGTGCAACAAAACGGATGTACCCAGATGTTTTGTCCTATGATAAGATTGTTGAGTTGACAGGTTCTTTCAAAGTTCCTATGGGCTGCCGTTCGTTCCTCCAAGGATGGAAGGATGAGAATGGTGTTGAGGTTAATTCAGGTCGCATGAATCTGGGTGTTGTGACGGTTAACCTGCCTCGTATTGCTCTCGAGTCTGAGGGCGACATGAATAAGTTCTGGGAAATCTTCAACGAACGTATGAACATCGCTGAAGATGCTCTTGTTTATCGTGTCGAACGCACGAAAGAGGCGACGCCAGCCAATGCTCCTATCCTTTATCAATACGGTGCTTTTGGTCATCGTCTAGGTAAAGAAGAAAGTGTTGACCAGCTCTTTAAGAATCGTCGCGCAACTGTTTCGCTGGGTTACATCGGTTTGTACGAAGTAGCGACAGTCTTCTTTGGAAATAGCTGGGAACACAATCCAGAAGCCAAAGAATTCACGCTGGATATCATTCGTGATATGAAACGTCGTGTAGAAGAGTGGTCTGACCAATATGGCTATCATTTCTCTATCTACTCAACACCATCTGAAAGTTTGACAGATCGTTTCTGCCGACTAGATACAGACAAGTTTGGCTCTATTCCTGATATTACAGACAAGGAATACTACACCAATTCTTTCCACTACGATGTTCGTAAAAATCCAACACCGTTTGAAAAATTAGACTTTGAGAAAGTCTATCCAGAAGCAGGTGCATCAGGTGGTTTCATCCATTATTGTGAGTATCCAGTCCTTCAACAAAATCCAAAGGCCTTGGAAGCTGTCTGGGATTATGCCTATGACCGTGTGGGTTATCTGGGGACTAATACTCCAATTGACCGTTGCTACAAGTGTGACTTTGAAGGGGATTTTGAACCAACTGAGAGAGGATTTGCTTGTCCAAACTGTGGCAATAGCGACCCTAAAACAGTAGATGTGGTCAAACGAACTTGCGGCTATCTAGGCAATCCTCAAGCGCGTCCGATGGTTAATGGACGTCACAAGGAAATCGCTGCGCGTGTCAAACACATGAATGGCTCAACGATTAAAATGGCTGGTCATCAAGTAACCAATTAGAAAGAACTGAAATGGGAAAATATCAATTAGACGATAAGGGTCGAGCACAAGTGACCCGTTATCACGAGAAACACTCTAAAGGTGGAGCTGGTAAAAAAGAACGCTTGCTCAGCCTCAGAGAACAATTTTTAAATAAGAACAAGAAAAAATAAAAGTGATACTCAATGAAAATCAAAGAGCAAACTAGGAAGCTAGCCGCAGGTTGCTCAAAGCACTGCTTTGAGGTTGTAGATAAGACTGACGAAGTCAGTAACATATATCTACGGTAAGGTGACGCTGACGTGGTTTGAATTTGACTTTCGAAGAGTATGAGAGTCAGCTCTCGCTTTTCTCATAGTGGGAGGTAAGGATGGAATTACGCAGACCGACAATAGTAGATAGAGAAGCTGTTTTAGACATGATGGCAGAGTTTGAAAAGAGCCAATCAGCCCATGATGGTGGATTTTGGGATACAGAGAACTTTGTGTATGAAGGGTGGTTGGAAACAAATATGCAAAAAGAGATGGGAATAAACTTGCCTGAAAATCGTGTTCCTTCTATTCAATTTGTATCATTTGATGATGTAGGTCGTGCTCTAGGATTTTTGAATCTGCGATTGAGACTGAATGAGGGTTTACTGAATTATGCTGGCCACATTGGCTACTCCATTCGTCCATCAGAAAGAGGCAAAGGTTATGCTAAGGAAATTCTCCGTCAGGGCTTGAAAGTCGCTAAGGAAAAGAACATCAAGAAAGCTCTGGTGACCTGTAGTGTGAATAATCCTGCTAGTAGAGCAGTCATTCTAGCAAATGGTGGAATATGTGATGATGCTCGTAATGGAGTCGAGCGTTATTGGATAGAGGTAGCGAATGAATAATCCAAAACCACAAGAATGGAAAAGCGAGGAACTCAGTCAAGGGCGTATCATCGACTACAAGGCCTTTAACTTTGTAGATGGAGAAGGTGTGCGTAACTCTCTCTATGTATCAGGTTGCATGTTTCACTGTGAGGGTTGCTATAATGTTGCCACTTGGTCTTTTAATGCTGGCATTCCCTATACAGCAGAGCTAGAAGAACAAATCATGGCAGACCTTGCCCAGCCCTATGTTCAAGGCTTGACCTTGCTAGGAGGGGAACCCTTCCTCAATACGGGCATTCTCTTACCTCTCGTTAAACGCATTCGAAAGGAATTGCCAGAAAAAGATATCTGGTCCTGGACGGGCTACACTTGGGAAGAAATGATGTTGGAAACTCCAGATAAATTGGAACTCTTGTCGCTGATTGACATTCTTGTTGATGGACGATACGATCGAACTAAGAGAAATCTTATGCTTCAGTTCCGCGGATCTTCAAACCAAAGAATTATCGATGTGCAAAAATCTCTCAAAAGTGGGCAAGTAGTGATTTGGGATAAGCTTAATGACGGAAAAGAAAGCTATGAACAGGTGAAGAGAGAGTAACTTTCTTCTATAGAGAATAGTTAAATAAATGACCTATAAAAAAAGAAAACAGTTTCATTGTAAAAAAACGAAAAAACAGCAACAAATCCCTTGCAATCGCAGGGGCTTTGTGTTATTCTATTATGGTGCTGTAAATTACAGTCTTAGCTTTGATGCAAGAGGTTGCGACACGCTCGGTTGCATTGCCACGCAACTCCGCGTCGGTTTTCTTGTGGAGCTAGCCTATTATCTTAAATAGACGAAAAGGAGAAAAAGATGGCAAACAAAAAAATCCGTATCCGTTTGAAAGCTTACGAACACCGTACGCTTGATACAGCGGCTGCAAAAATCGTAGAATCAGCTACTCGTACAGGTGCACAAGTTGCGGGTCCAATCCCACTTCCAACTGAACGTAGCCTCTACACAATTATTCGTGCGACTCACAAATACAAAGACTCTCGCGAACAATTTGAAATGCGTACACACAAACGTTTGATCGATATCGTTAACCCAACTCAAAAAACAGTTGATGCGTTGATGAAATTGGATCTTCCAAGTGGTGTAAACGTAGAAATCAAACTTTAATCTAAAGCTTGATACCTTGAGCATAAAAAACGCTCGTTAAAAACTTTTTGAATAAAAAATATAGAAAAGGAACTATTTTCTCATGACAAAAGGAATCTTAGGGAAAAAAGTGGGAATGACTCAAATCTTCACTGAAGCTGGCGAATTGATCCCTGTAACAGTTATTGAAGCAACTCCAAACGTTGTTCTTCAAGTTAAAACTGTTGAAACAGACGGATACAACGCTATCCAAGTTGGTTTCGATGACAAACGCGAAGTATTGAGCAACAAACCTGCTAAAGGACATGTAGCGAAAGCTAACACGGCTCCTAAGCGCTTCATTCGTGAATTCAAAAACGTTGAAGGCTTGGAAGTTGGTGCTGAAATCACAGTTGAAACATTCGCAGCTGGAGACGTTGTTGACGTAACTGGTACTTCTAAAGGTAAAGGTTTCCAAGGTGTTATCAAACGCCACGGACAATCACGTGGACCAATGGCTCACGGTTCTCGTTACCACCGTCGTCCAGGTTCTATGGGACCTGTTGCACCTAACCGCGTATTCAAAGGTAAAAACCTTGCAGGACGTATGGGTGGCGACCGTGTAACAATTCAAAACCTTGAAGTTGTACAAGTTGTTCCAGAAAAGAACGTTATCCTTATCAAAGGTAACGTACCAGGTGCTAAGAAATCTCTTATCACTATCAAATCAGCAGTTAAAGCTGGTAAATAATAAGGAAAGGGGAATACAGTCAAAATGGCAAATGTAACATTATTCGACCAAACTGGTAAACAAGCTGGCGAAGTTGTTCTTAACGATGCAATCTTTGGTATCGAACCAAACCAATCTGTTGTGTTTGATGTGATCATCAGCCAACGTGCTAGCCTTCGTCAAGGAACTCACGCAGTTAAAAACCGCTCAGCTGTTTCAGGTGGCGGACGCAAACCATGGCGTCAAAAAGGAACTGGACGTGCTCGTCAAGGTTCTATCCGCTCTCCACAATGGCGTGGTGGTGGAATCGTCTTCGGACCAACTCCACGTAGCTATGCGTACAAACTTCCTCAAAAAGTTCGTCGCCTTGCGCTTAAATCTGTTTACTCAGAAAAAGTTGCTGAAAATAAATTTGTAGCCGTTGATTCTCTTGAATTTACAGCTCCAAAAACTGCTGAATTTGCAAAAGTTCTTGCAGCTTTGAGCATCGATTCTAAAGTCCTTGTTATTCTTGAAGAAGGAAACGAATTCGCAGCTCTCTCAGCTCGTAACCTTCCAAACGTGAAAGTTGCGACTGCTACAACTGCAAGTGTTCTTGACATCGCAAATAGTGACAAACTTCTTGTTACTCAAGCAGCTATCTCTAAAATCGAGGAGGTTCTTGCATAATGAATTTGTATGATGTTATCAAAAAACCTGTCATCACTGAAAGCTCAATGGCTCAACTTGAAGCAGGAAAATATGTATTTGAAGTTGACACTCGTGCACACAAACTTTTGATCAAGCAAGCTGTTGAAGCTGCTTTCGAAGGTGTTAAAGTTGCCAACGTTAACACAATCAACGTAAAACCAAAAGCTAAACGTGTTGGACGTTACACTGGTTTTACTAACAAAACTAAAAAAGCTATCATCACACTTACAGCTGATTCTAAAGCAATCGAGTTGTTTGCTGCTGAAGCTGAATAATCTAAGGAGGAAATATCGTGGGAATTCGTGTTTATAAACCAACAACAAACGGTCGCCGTAATATGACTTCTTTGGATTTCGCTGAAATCACAACAAGCACTCCTGAAAAATCATTGCTTGTTGCATTGAAGAGCAAGGCTGGTCGTAACAACAACGGTCGTATCACAGTTCGTCACCAAGGTGGTGGACACAAACGTTTCTACCGTTTGGTTGACTTCAAACGTAACAAAGACAACGTTGAAGCAGTTGTTAAAACAATCGAGTACGATCCAAACCGTTCTGCAAACATCGCTCTTGTACACTACACTGACGGTGTGAAAGCATACATCATCGCTCCAAAAGGTCTTGAAGTTGGTCAACGTATCGTTTCAGGTCCAGAAGCAGATATCAAAGTCGGAAACGCTCTTCCACTTGCTAACATCCCAGTTGGTACTTTGATCCACAACATCGAGTTGAAACCAGGTCGTGGTGGTGAATTGGTACGTGCTGCTGGTGCATCTGCTCAAGTATTGGGTTCTGAAGGTAAATACGTTCTTGTTCGTCTTCAATCAGGTGAAGTTCGTATGATTCTTGGAACTTGCCGTGCTACAGTTGGTGTTGTCGGAAACGAACAACATGGACTTGTAAACCTTGGTAAAGCAGGACGTAGCCGTTGGAAAGGTATCCGCCCAACAGTTCGTGGTTCTGTAATGAACCCTAACGATCACCCACACGGTGGTGGTGAAGGTAAAGCACCAGTTGGTCGTAAAGCACCATCTACTCCATGGGGCAAACCTGCTCTTGGTCTTAAAACTCGTAACAAGAAAGCGAAATCTGACAAACTTATCGTTCGTCGTCGCAACGAGAAATAATATTAAACTAGTCGCTTAAGCAACTAGTAAATCCGCCAGCTCGGTAGCGCTCCATGTGAGCGCAAGCCGCTGTGGTACAACATTTAAAGGAGAAAATATAAAAATGGGACGCAGTCTTAAAAAAGGACCTTTCGTCGATGAGCATTTGATGAAAAAAGTTGAAGCTCAAGCTAACGACGAAAAGAAAAAAGTTATTAAAACTTGGTCACGTCGTTCAACGATCTTCCCAAGTTTCATTGGTTACACTATCGCAGTTTATGACGGACGTAAACACGTACCTGTTTACATCCAAGAAGACATGGTAGGTCACAAACTTGGTGAATTTGCACCAACTCGTACTTACAAAGGTCACGCTGCAGACGACAAGAAAACACGTAGAAAATAAGGAGAACATAAATGGCAGAAATTACTTCAGCTAAAGCAATGGCTCGTACAGTACGTGTTTCACCTCGTAAATCACGTCTTGTTCTTGATAACATCCGTGGTAAAAGCGTAGCCGATGCAATCGCAATCTTGACATTCACTCCAAACAAAGCTGCTGAAATCATCTTGAAAGTTTTGAACTCAGCTGTAGCTAACGCTGAAAACAACTTTGGTTTGGATAAAGCTAACTTGGTAGTATCTGAAGCATTCGCAAACGAAGGACCAACTATGAAACGTTTCCGTCCACGTGCGAAAGGTTCAGCTTCACCAATCAACAAACGTACAGCTCACATCACTGTAGCTGTTGCAGAAAAATAAGGAGGTAAAATCGTGGGTCAAAAAGTACATCCAATTGGTATGCGTGTCGGCATCATCCGTGATTGGGATGCCAAATGGTATGCTGAAAAAGAATACGCGGATTACCTTCATGAAGATCTTGCAATCCGTAAATTCGTTCAAAAAGAACTTGCTGACGCAGCAGTTTCAACTATCGAAATCGAACGCGCAGTAAACAAAGTTAACGTTTCACTTCACACTGCTAAACCAGGTATGGTAATCGGTAAAGGTGGTGCTAACGTTGATGCACTCCGTGCAAAACTTAACAAATTGACTGGAAAACAAGTACACATCAACATCATCGAAATCAAACAACCTGATTTGGATGCTCACCTTGTAGGTGAAGGTATTGCTCGTCAATTGGAGCAACGTGTTGCTTTCCGTCGTGCACAAAAACAAGCAATCCAACGTGCAATGCGTGCTGGAGCTAAAGGAATCAAAACTCAAGTATCAGGTCGTTTGAACGGTGCAGATATCGCCCGTGCTGAAGGATACTCTGAAGGAACTGTTCCACTTCACACACTTCGTGCAGATATCGATTACGCTTGGGAAGAAGCAGATACTACATACGGTAAACTTGGTGTTAAAGTATGGATCTACCGTGGTGAAGTTCTTCCAGCTCGCAAAAACACTAAAGGAGGTAAATAACCAATGTTAGTACCTAAACGTGTTAAACACCGTCGTGAATTCCGTGGAAAAATGCGCGGTGAAGCAAAAGGTGGAAAAGAAGTAGCATTCGGTGAATACGGTCTTCAAGCTACAACTAGCCACTGGATCACTAACCGCCAAATCGAAGCTGCTCGTATCGCCATGACTCGTTACATGAAACGTGGTGGTAAAGTTTGGATTAAAATCTTCCCACACAAATCATACACTGCTAAAGCTATCGGTGTGCGTATGGGATCTGGTAAAGGGGCACCTGAAGGTTGGGTAGCACCAGTTAAACGTGGTAAAGTGATGTTCGAAATCGCTGGTGTATCTGAAGAGATCGCTCGCGAAGCACTTCGTCTTGCTAGCCACAAATTGCCAGTTAAATGTAAATTCGTAAAACGTGAAGCAGAATAAGGAGAAGGCATGAAACTTAATGAAGTAAAAGAATTTGTTAAAGAACTTCGTGGTCTTTCTCAAGAAGAACTCGCGAAGCGCGAAAACGAATTGAAAAAAGAATTGTTTGAACTTCGTTTCCAAGCTGCTACTGGTCAATTGGAACAAACAGCTCGCTTGAAAGAAGTTAAAAAACAAATCGCTCGTATCAAAACAGTTCAATCTGAAGCGAAATAATAGACTAGGGAAGGAGAAATTTCAATGGAACGCAATAATCGTAAAGTTCTTGTTGGACGTGTTGTATCTGACAAAATGGACAAGACAATCACAGTTGTAGTTGAAACAAAACGTAACCACCCAGTCTATGGTAAACGTATTAACTACTCTAAAAAATACAAAGCTCATGATGAAAACAATGTTGCCAAAGAAGGCGATATCGTACGTATCATGGAAACTCGCCCGCTTTCAGCTACAAAACGTTTCCGTCTTGTAGAAGTTGTTGAAGAAGCGGTCATCATCTAATCAAACCTGAAAGGAGAAAACTGAAATGATTCAAACAGAAACTCGTTTGAAAGTCGCAGACAACAGCGGTGCTCGCGAAATCTTGACTATCAAAGTTCTTGGTGGTTCAGGACGTAAATTTGCAAACATCGGTGATGTTATCGTGGCATCTGTAAAACAAGCTACTCCTGGTGGTGCGGTTAAAAAAGGTGACGTTGTTAAAGCAGTTATCGTTCGTACTAAATCAGGTGCTCGTCGTGCTGATGGTTCATACATCAAATTTGACGAAAACGCAGCAGTTATCATCCGTGAAGACAAAACTCCTCGCGGAACACGTATCTTTGGCCCAGTTGCACGTGAATTGCGTGAAGGTGGCTTCATGAAGATCGTGTCACTTGCTCCAGAAGTACTTTAATTTTTAGAAACAAACTAGTCCCCTGGATTTACCTCCAGGGTGCCCTTATGGGCGTAAGAAAAATCAAGGAGAAACCTAATGTTTGTAAAAAAAGGCGACAAAGTTCGCGTAATCGCTGGTAAAGATAAGGGAACAGAAGCTGTTGTCCTTACTGCCCTTCCAAAAGTAAACAAAGTTATCGTTGAAGGTGTTAACATCGTTAAGAAACACCAACGTCCAACTAACGAACTTCCTCAAGGTGGTATCATCGAGAAAGAAGCAGCTATCCACGTATCAAACGTTCAAGTTTTGGACAAAAATGGTGTAGCTGGTCGTGTTGGTTACAAATTTGTAGACGGTAAAAAAGTTCGCTACAACAAAAAATCAGGCGAAGTGCTTGATTAATCACGAAGGAAAGGAGAAGTATAATGGCAAATCGTTTAAAAGAAAAATATCTTAATGAAGTAGTTCCTGCTTTGACAGAACAATTCAACTACTCATCAGTGATGGCTGTGCCTAAAGTAGATAAGATCGTTTTGAACATGGGTGTTGGTGAAGCTGTATCAAACGCTAAAAGCCTTGAAAAAGCTGCTGAAGAATTGGCGCTTATCTCAGGTCAAAAACCACTTATCACTAAAGCTAAAAAATCAATCGCCGGCTTCCGTCTTCGTGAAGGTGTTGCGATCGGTGCAAAAGTTACCCTTCGTGGTGAACGTATGTACGAATTCTTGGATAAATTGGTTTCAGTTTCACTTCCACGTGTACGTGACTTCCACGGTGTTCCAACAAAATCATTTGATGGACGCGGAAACTACACACTTGGTGTGAAAGAACAATTGATCTTCCCAGAAATCAACTTCGATGACGTTGACAAAACTCGTGGTCTTGACATCGTTATCGTAACAACTGCTAACACTGACGAAGAGTCACGTGCATTGCTTACAGGCCTTGGAATGCCTTTTGCAAAATAATATAGGAGGTAAATCTAATGGCTAAAAAATCAATGATTGCTAAGAACAAACGTCCAGCGAAGTTCTCTACTCAAGCTTATACTCGTTGTGAAAAATGTGGTCGTCCACATTCAGTTTACCGCAAATTTAAACTTTGCCGTGTTTGCTTCCGTGAATTAGCTTACAAAGGACAAATCCCTGGTGTAACAAAAGCATCTTGGTAATTTAAGATATCAAGGACGTCAAAACTCTAAGTGAAAATAGGAAATTTGACGAAGAAACTGAAGTTTCTTGGATAGTTTATCTTTTTCACACAGAGTTTAGCCCGGGTTCAGTTGGACTTGCCAATTTGAACACGAGCTACAGCTTTGGCAAAAAAGACCAATTTTCTTTGGAGCATCGCTCCTGCATCAAATTGCCTATTTTTGCTCTTGCTGTTACGCTCTTTGTATCATGTATTAACTAGCAAGTGCAACTTGCAAACTACTAGTAAGAGGAGAAAAACAAAATGGTTATGACTGACCCAATCGCAGACTTCCTAACTCGTATTCGTAACGCTAACCAAGCTAAACACGAAGTACTTGAAGTACCTGCATCAAACATCAAAAAAGGGATTGCTGAAATCCTTAAACGCGAAGGTTTTGTAAAAAACGTTGAAATCATCGAAGATGACAAACAAGGCATCATCCGTGTATTCCTTAAATACGGACCAAACGGTGAAAAAGTTATCACTAACTTGAAACGTGTTTCTAAACCAGGACTTCGTGTCTACAAAAAACGTGAAGATCTTCCAAAAGTTCTTAACGGACTTGGAATTGCTATCCTTTCAACTTCTGAAGGTTTGCTTACTGATAAAGAAGCACGCCAAAAGAATGTTGGTGGAGAAGTTATCGCTTACGTTTGGTAATGTTTAGCTCCCAATTTCTTTGTGACTCTTCGTTATCGTCTCTTGCCTAACCCAAAGTTATGCCTGCGAGACGATGCCTAGATTCACTTTGAAATTGAAACTAAATGTTCCTTTAAATCGAGAAATCGATTTAACCCCGTGAAAACTGGCCGTTCTGGCCTGACAATTTAACAGGAGAAAATAAACATGTCACGTATTGGTAATAAAGTTATCGTGTTGCCTGCTGGTGTTGAAATCACTAACAATGACAACGTTGTAACTGTAAAAGGACCTAAAGGAGAACTTACTCGTGAGTTCTCAAAAGATATTGAAATCCGTGTGGAAGGTACTGAAGTAACTCTTCACCGTCCAAACGATTCAAAAGAAATGAAAACTATCCACGGAACTACTCGTGCCCTTTTGAACAACATGGTTGTTGGTGTATCAGAAGGATTCAAGAAAGAACTTGAAATGCGCGGGGTTGGTTACCGTGCACAACTTCAAGGATCTAAACTTGTTTTGGCTGTTGGTAAATCTCATCCAGACGAAGTTGAAGCTCCAGAAGGAATTACTTTTGAACTTCCAAACCCAACAACAATTGTTGTTAGCGGAATTTCAAAAGAAGTAGTTGGTCAAACAGCTGCTTACGTACGTAGCCTTCGTTCACCAGAACCATATAAAGGTAAAGGTATCCGTTACGTTGGTGAATTCGTTCGCCGTAAAGAAGGTAAAACAGGTAAATAATGTTGAGTGGTTGATTCTCAACCACCAACCTATTTTCCAACTTTGTGCATAGCACACGATTTAAAACTAAAGAGGTGAAAACTGTGATTTCAAAACCAGATAAAAACAAACTCCGCCAAAAACGCCACCGTCGCGTTCGCGGAAAACTCTCTGGAACTGCTGATCGCCCACGTTTGAACGTATTCCGTTCTAATACAGGCATCTACGCTCAAGTGATTGATGACGTAGCGGGTGTAACGCTCGCAAGTGCTTCAACTCTTGACAAAGAAGTTTCAAAAGGAACTAAAACTGAACAAGCCGTTGCTGTCGGTAAACTCGTTGCAGAACGTGCAAACGCTAAAGGTATTTCAGAAGTGGTGTTCGACCGCGGTGGATATCTATATCACGGACGTGTGAAAGCTTTGGCTGATGCAGCTCGTGAAAACGGATTGAAATTCTAATAGGAGGACACTAGAAAATGGCATTTAAAGACAATGCAGTTGAATTAGAAGAACGCGTAGTTGCTGTCAACCGTGTTACAAAAGTTGTTAAAGGTGGACGTCGTCTTCGTTTCGCAGCTCTTGTTGTTGTTGGTGACCACAACGGTCGCGTAGGATTTGGTACTGGTAAAGCTCAAGAAGTTCCAGAAGCAATCCGTAAAGCAGTAGATGATGCTAAGAAAAACTTGATCGAAGTTCCTATGGTTGGAACAACAATTCCACACGAAGTTCTTTCAGAATTCGGTGGAGCTAAAGTATTGTTGAAACCTGCTGTAGAAGGTTCTGGAGTTGCCGCTGGTGGTGCAGTTCGTGCCGTTGTGGAATTGGCAGGTGTGGCAGATATTACATCTAAATCACTTGGTTCTAACACTCCAATCAACATTGTTCGTGCAACTGTTGAAGGTTTGAAACAATTGAAACGCGCTGAAGAAGTTGCTGCCCTTCGTGGTATTTCAGTTTCTGATTTGGCATAAGAAAGGGGATAAAATGGCTCAAATTAAAATTACTTTGACTAAGTCTCCAATCGGACGCATTCCATCACAACGTAAAACTGTTGTAGCACTTGGACTTGGCAAATTGAACAGCTCTGTTATTAAAGAAGATAACGCTGCTATCCGTGGTATGATCACAGCAGTATCTCACTTGGTAACAGTTGAAGAAGTAAACTAATGAATTTTTAGGGGATGTGCACTATACCATCCCCTAAAACTAGATATAGTCATCTATGATGACGTCGTATAGGCGAGTTGATGGGGGAGACAACCTTTTCTCCCTTATCGGCGCTAGCATTTTACAAAAGAGGAGAAAATAAAAATGAAACTTCATGAATTGAAACCTGCAGAAGGTTCTCGTAAAGTACGTAACCGCGTTGGTCGTGGTACTTCATCAGGTAACGGTAAAACATCTGGTCGTGGTCAAAAAGGTCAAAAAGCTCGTAGCGGTGGCGGAGTTCGCCTTGGTTTTGAAGGTGGACAAACTCCATTGTTCCGTCGTCTTCCAAAACGTGGATTTACTAACATCAACGCTAAAGAATACGCAATTGTGAACCTTGACCAATTGAACGTCTTTGAAGATGGTGCTGAAGTTACTCCAGTTGTTCTTATCGAAGCAGGAATTGTTAAAGCTGAAAAATCAGGTATTAAAGTTCTTGGTAACGGTGAGTTGACTAAGAAATTGACTGTGAAAGCAGCTAAATTCTCTAAATCAGCTGAAGAAGCTATCACTGCTAAAGGTGGTTCAGTAGAAGTCATCTAAGAGAGGTGACCTATGTTTTTTAAATTATTAAGAGAAGCTCTTAAAGTCAAGCAAGTTCGATCAAAAATTTTATTCACAATTTTTATCGTTTTGGTCTTTCGTATCGGAACTAGCATTACAGTTCCTGGTGTGAATGCCAATAGCTTGAATGCTTTAAGTGGATTATCCTTCTTAAACATGTTGAGCTTGGTCTCAGGGAATGCCATGAAAAACTTCTCAGTTTTTGCTCTTGGTGTTAGTCCCTACATTACGGCCTCTATCGTTGTCCAACTCTTGCAAATGGATATTTTACCCAAATTTGTAGAGTGGGGTAAACAAGGGGAAGTAGGTCGAAGAAAATTAAATCAAGCTACTCGTTATATTGCTCTTGTTCTAGCCTTTGTGCAATCTATCGGGATTACAGCTGGTTTTAATACTTTGGCTGGAGCTCAATTGTTGAAAACAGCTCTTACTCCACAAGTCTTTATCATGATTGGTATCATCTTAACAGCTGGTAGTATGATTGTGACTTGGTTGGGAGAGCAAATTACAGATAAGGGATACGGAAATGGTGTTTCTATGATTATCTTTGCCGGGATTGTTGCCTCAATTCCAGAGATGATTCAGGGCATCTATGTGGACTACTTTGTGAACGTCCCAAGTAGCCGTATCAACTCATCTATCATTTTCGTAATCATTTTGATTATTACTGTATTGTTGATTATTTATTTTACAACTTATGTTCAACAAGCAGAATACAAAATTCCAATCCAATATACTAAGGTTGCACAAGGTGCTCCATCTAGCTCTTACCTTCCTTTGAAGGTAAACCCTGCTGGAGTTATCCCTGTTATCTTTGCAAGTTCGATTACTGCAGCGCCTGCGGCTATTCTTCAGTTTTTGAGCGCCACAGGTCATGATTGGGCTTGGGTAAGAACAGCACAAGAAATGCTGGCAACAACTTCACCAACTGGTATTGCCATGTATGCTTTGTTGATTATTCTCTTTACATTCTTCTATACGTTTGTACAGATTAATCCTGAAAAAGCGGCAGAAAACTTACAAAAGAGCGGTGCTTATATCCACGGAGTTCGTCCTGGTAAAGGTACAGAAGAATATATGTCTAAACTTCTTCGTCGTCTTGCAACTGTTGGTTCTCTCTTCCTAGGTGTGATTTCTATTTTACCGATCGTAGCAAAAGATGTTTTCGGACTTTCAGAGGCAGTTGCTTTTGGAGGAACCAGTCTTTTGATCATTATCTCTACAGGTATTGAAGGAATCAAACAATTGGAAGGTTACCTATTGAAACGTAAGTATGTTGGTTTCATGGACAGAACAGAATAAAAGCATTTACTGAGTCAGTAAATGCTGAGGGAGTGGAGGTTTAACTCTAACATTAGTGAGAGTTTGGTCTCCCCTCTTCTATTTTGTTTTTAAATAGGGGTGAAAAGACTTTTTGCTTCTATTTAAAAATAAAATAAGGAGATCAAATCATGAATCTTTTGATTATGGGCTTACCTGGTGCAGGTAAGGGAACTCAAGCAGCAAAAATCGTAGAACAATTCCATGTTGCACATATCTCAACAGGTGATATGTTCCGCGCTGCAATGGCAAATCAAACTGAAATGGGTGTTCTTGCTAAGTCATACATTGACAAGGGTGAATTAGTTCCTGATGAAGTTACAAATGGAATCGTAAAAGAACGTCTTTCACAAGATGATATTAAAGAAACAGGATTCTTATTGGATGGTTACCCACGAACAATTGAACAAGCTCATGCCTTGGACAAAACATTGGCTGAACTTGGCATTGAACTAGAAGGTGTCATCAACATTGAAGTGAATCCAGATAGCCTCTTGGAACGTTTGAGTGGTCGTATCATCCACCGCGTAACTGGAGAAACTTTCCACAAGGTCTTTAACCCACCAGTTGACTATAAAGAAGAAGATTACTACCAACGTGAAGATGATAAGCCTGAGACAGTAAAACGTCGTTTGGATGTGAATATTGCTCAAGGAGAACCAATCATTGCTCACTACCGTGCCAAAGGTTTGGTTCATGACATCGAAGGTAATCAAGATATCAATGATGTCTTCTCAGATATCGAAAAAGTATTGACAAATTTGAAATAAAGCGTTTTTCACACTTGCAAAAATCCGCTACAAATGTTATACTAAGATAGTCTGACTTATAATTGTTGTCTCTGTGTCTAGAGGCATCGAATCGAAATTTATGGAGGTGCTTTTGCGTGGCAAAAGACGATGTGATTGAAGTTGAAGGCAAAGTAGTTGATACAATGCCGAATGCAATGTTTACGGTTGAACTTGAAAATGGACATCAGATTTTAGCAACAGTTTCTGGTAAAATTCGTAAAAACTATATTCGTATTTTAGCGGGAGATCGTGTTACTGTCGAAATGAGTCCATATGACTTGACACGTGGACGTATCACTTACCGCTTTAAATAATCGAAAAACTTGGAGGGATAAGAAATGAAAGTAAGACCATCGGTCAAACCAATTTGCGAATACTGTAAAGTTATTCGTCGTAATGGTCGTGTTATGGTAATTTGCCCAGCAAATCCAAAACACAAACAACGTCAAGGATAAGATAGAAAGGAGAAAACATGGCTCGTATTGCTGGAGTTGACATTCCAAATGACAAACGCGTAGTAATCTCATTGACTTATGTTTATGGTATCGGACTTGCAACATCTAAGAAAATTTTGGCTGCTGCTGGAATCTCAGAAGATGTTCGTGTACGTGATCTTACATCAGATCAAGAAGATGCTATCCGTCGTGAAGTGGATGCAATCAAAGTTGAAGGTGACCTTCGTCGTGAAGTAAACTTGAACATCAAACGTTTGATGGAAATCGGTTCATACCGTGGTATCCGTCACCGTCGTGGACTTCCTGTCCGTGGACAAAACACTAAAAACAACGCTCGCACTCGTAAAGGTAAAGCTGTTGCGATTGCTGGTAAGAAAAAATAATATAGGAGGTAAAAGTCTTGGCTAAACCAACACGTAAACGTCGTGTGAAAAAGAATATCGAATCTGGTATTGCTCATATTCACGCTACATTTAATAACACTATTGTTATGATTACTGATGTGCATGGTAATGCAATTGCTTGGTCATCAGCTGGTGCTCTTGGTTTCAAAGGTTCTCGTAAATCTACACCATTCGCTGCTCAAATGGCTTCTGAAGCTGCTGCTAAATCTGCACAAGAACACGGTCTTAAATCAGTTGAAGTTACTGTAAAAGGTCCAGGTTCTGGTCGTGAGTCAGCTATTCGTGCGCTTGCTGCCGCTGGTCTTGAAGTAACAGCAATTCGTGATGTGACTCCAGTGCCACACAATGGTGCTCGTCCTCCAAAACGTCGCCGTGTATAATCATCGCATTACACTGCTTTTCGTTTAAGAGGGAGTAACTAAATGATCGAGTTTGAAAAACCAAATATAACAAAAATTGATGAAAATAAAGATTATGGCAAGTTTGTAATCGAACCACTTGAACGTGGCTACGGTACAACTCTTGGTAACTCTCTTCGTCGTGTACTTCTAGCTTCTCTACCAGGAGCAGCTGTGACATCTATCAATATTGATGGTGTGTTACATGAGTTTGACACAGTTCCAGGTGTTCGTGAAGACGTGATGCAAATCATTCTGAACATTAAAGGAATTGCAGTGAAATCGTACGTTGAAGACGAAAAAATCATCGAACTGGATGTTGAAGGTCCTGCTGAAGTAACAGCTGGTGACATTTTGACAGATAGCGATATTGAAATTGTAAATCCAGATCATTATCTCTTTACAATCGGTGAAGGTTCTTCTTTAAAAGCGACTATGACTGTTAACAGTGGTCGTGGATATGTACCTGCTGATGAAAATAAAAAGGATAATGCACCAGTTGGAACACTTGCTGTAGATTCTATTTATACACCAGTTACAAAAGTCAACTATCAAGTGGAACCTGCTCGTGTAGGTAGCAATGATGGATTTGACAAATTAACCCTTGAAATCTTGACAAATGGAACAATTATTCCAGAAGATGCTTTAGGGCTTTCAGCACGTATTTTGACAGAACATCTTGATTTGTTTACAAATCTTACTGAGATTGCTAAGTCAACTGAAGTGATGAAAGAAGCTGACACTGAATCTGACGATCGTATTTTGGATCGTACGATTGAGGAACTGGACTTGTCTGTGCGTTCATACAACTGTTTGAAACGTGCCGGTATCAATACTGTGCATGATTTGACAGAAAAATCTGAAGCAGAGATGATGAAAGTACGAAATCTTGGACGCAAGAGTTTGGAAGAAGTGAAACTCAAACTCATTGATTTGGGTCTTGGATTAAAAGATAAATAAAGGAGGAATAAATGGCTTACCGTAAACTAGGACGCACTAGCTCACAACGTAAAGCAATGCTTCGCGATTTGACAACTGACCTTTTGATCAACGAATCAATCGTGACAACTGAAGCTCGTGCTAAAGAAATCCGTAAAACTGTTGAAAAAATGATTACTCTAGGTAAACGTGGTGATTTGCATGCACGTCGTCAAGCAGCTGCTTTCGTACGTAATGAAATCGCATCTGAAAACTATGATGAAGCAACTGACAAGTACACTTCTACTACAGCACTTCAAAAATTGTTCTCAGAAATCGCACCTCGTTATGCTGAACGTAACGGTGGATACACTCGTATCCTTAAAACTGAACCACGTCGTGGTGATGCAGCGCCAATGGCGATCATCGAATTAGTATAAAATCATCAATTTTGTTGAGTGTTATGATGATGGAGTCTTGTGCTCTTAGTCTAGCTCTGGTCTACCGCTAGGATTTCGGTCCTAGCGGGAACACTCATCATAAGTTGGGATAGTAGACGCTTGTTTACGAAATTGTTTTTTTCTTAAGAACAACTTCGTAAGCAGGCGTTTTTGAGTATTTTAGTTGGAATTATGCTATACTATTTGAAAAGAATCCTGTTTAATGTTCAGGTTTCTTATTTTAAGAAGAATTGGAGTTTGCTTATGAAAGCGATTATAACTGTTGTTGGTAAAGATAAATCTGGAATTGTTGCAGGTGTTTCTGGTAAAATTGCAGAATTGGGTTTGAATATTGATGATATCTCTCAAACTGTCTTGGATGAATATTTCACGATGATGGCTGTCGTCTCTAGTGATGAAAAGCAGGATTTTACTTATCTGCGAAATGAGTTTGAAACTTTTGGGCAAACTTTGAATGTGAAAATCAATATTCAGAGTGCAGCGATTTTCGAAGCTATGTATAATATCTAGGAGGTTATCATGGATATTAGACAAGTTACTGAAACCATCTCCATGATTGAGGAGCAAAACTTCGATATCAGAACTATTACCATGGGGATTTCCCTTTTGGACTGTGTCGATCCGGATATCAATCGTGCTGCGGAGAAAATTTATCAAAAGATTACGACCAAGGCAGCTAATTTAGTGGCTGTTGGTGACGAAATTGCTGCTGAGTTGGGAATTCCTATCGTTAATAAGCGTGTATCGGTGACACCTATTTCTCTAATTGGAGCAGCGACAGATGCGACGGACTACGTGGTTCTGGCAAAAGCGCTTGATAAGGCTGCGAAAGAAATCGGTGTGGATTTTATTGGTGGTTTCTCTGCCTTGGTACAAAAGGGGTACCAAAAGGGAGATGAGATTCTCATCAATACTATTCCTCGTGCTTTGGCTGAAACGGACAAGGTCTGCTCGTCAGTCAATATCGGCTCAACCAAGTCTGGTATCAATATGACGGCTGTCGCTGATATGGGACGTATTATCAAGGAAACGGCTAATCTATCAGATATGGGAGCGGCCAAGTTGGTTGTATTCGCTAATGCTGTTGAGGACAATCCATTTATGGCGGGTGCCTTCCATGGTGTTGGGGAGGCAGATGTTATCATAAATGTCGGAGTTTCCGGTCCTGGTGTGGTAAAACGTGCCTTGGAAAAAGTTCGTGGACAGAGCTTTGATGTAGTAGCCGAAACAGTTAAGAAAACTGCCTTTAAAATCACTCGTATCGGTCAATTAGTTGGTCAAATGGCCAGTGAGAGACTGGGTGTGGAGTTTGGTATTGTAGACTTGAGTTTGGCGCCAACTCCTGCGGTTGGAGATTCTGTTGCACGTGTCCTTGAAGAAATGGGACTAGAAACAGTTGGAACGCATGGAACGACGGCTGCCTTGGCTCTCTTGAACGACCAAGTTAAGAAGGGCGGAGTGATGGCCTGCAATCAAGTTGGTGGTTTGTCTGGTGCCTTTATCCCTGTTTCAGAGGATGAGGGGATGATTGCTGCAGTGCAAAATGGCTCTCTTAATTTGGAAAAACTAGAAGCTATGACGGCTATCTGTTCCGTTGGTTTAGATATGATTGCCATCCCAGAAGATACACCTGCTGAAACCATTGCGGCTATGATTGCAGATGAAGCTGCAATTGGTGTCATTAACATGAAAACAACAGCTGTTCGTATCATTCCAAAAGGAAAAGAAGGCGATATGATTGAGTTTGGAGGCCTATTAGGAACTGCACCTGTTATGAAAGTCAATGGAGCTTCGTCTGTTGATTTCATCTCTCGTGGAGGACAAATCCCAGCACCAATTCATAGTTTTAAAAATTAAGAGATTAGGAGAAAATGATGAAAAAAGAAATGAAACATGCTTTAGTAGCTTTAGGACTGTCGACTTTACTAGTCCCAACTTTTGCTAGTCAAGTAGTTTATGCACAGGAAGAAAGCCATGAAACTACCACTAGTGTGAGTCCAGAAGAGATTAATAAAATGATTGAGGAAACGAAAAATGATTTACAAAATTTTAAAGAGAAAGTAAAACATCGTCTCTTTGAACAGATTGACAAAGGAGAATGGGATAAAGTTTTTATTTCCAAAAGCGATGTAAGCTCTATCAGAGATAAATTGGTAGAAGAACTTGATAATATGTTAAAAGATTCCGTGGGACAGTTAGAGAACATAAGAAAGTATAGTTTAGAAATTAATACGCCTTTGAAAGAGTTATCAAAGATTTTATCAGATTTTAAAAAATCGCAATTAAGCTACATTAATGGTGATGGAGAAAAAGGTAATTTTTTTGATTATAGAATAAAGTATGGTGTTGCTAAACTTGCTATATTAAAGAAAATGAATCTTGTAATTTCTCAAGTAAATAATGATTTGCATTATACAGAATTAGAGAAAAAAGAAATGTTAGCTAGCGTTTCAAGCTACTATGCACCTGGTTTTCATCAATCTGGTTTCAATGTTGATAGTGATAAGTATTTATCATTAGATAATAATAAAGATGATATAAACACTTATATTAAGAAAGTTTCTCTATTTTTATCTAACAGTCATTATCCGATTTCTACAGTACCTAAAGAAAAGAATATCCGAGAAATTAATGCTGTTGCCTTTATGGAGAAGACGGCCATTAGTAATGATGATTCACTTTCGAAAGCAGATAAAGTTTCTATGTTTAGTAAGATTGATGACATAGTAGAAGAAGCTGTTAAAAAGATCAAAACAGAAGCGGATATACATGAGGATGGTAATTACAAAAATAGTCGAATGCTATCCCCTGAAGAGTTATCTGTCTTTACTAAGCGTATCGAAGATGTTTACCAAGGCAAAGCTAAGCCTAAGGTGACAAAAGAAGAGGCTATTCAAGCAGTTTCTACTGGAACTTCATCCTCAGTTTCAACTTCAACTCAATCTACCGTTACCTCTAATGGAGAGACTAAGAAAGATCATCAAGCAAGTAAGTGGTTTAAAGAGTCTGGGAAATGGTACTACAATGACCTCTCTGGCAATCTTGTAAGAAATCGTTGGGTAGGCCGTTATTATCTAAAAGCAGATGCTTCAATGGCTGCAAGCGAATGGATTTATGATGAAGATTATAAGAGCTGGTTTTATGTAGATTCAACTGGTAGTTATGTGGAGAAAGCTTGGCAGGGCGAATACTACCTAAAACGTGGCGGTTACATGGTTAAGAGTGAGTGGGTATTTGATTCTCAGTATGATAGTTGGTATTATCTGAACCAAGATGGTAAGTACGCTCGTAACCAATGGATTAAGGATGGGGATAAGTGGTATTACTTGTTAGCTGATGGGAAATTGGCAAAAAATATGACCATTAACGGCTATAAAGTAAATGAAAAAGGTGAATGGGTATAATTTTTTAAGTTCTATTTAAGGTTAGGTGTGTATACTATAGTCATTAAATAAAGACCTCCTAATATTATTTGAAACAGATAACACTGATTTAGTTTGAATTTGATTTTCATCTAATATCTTTATTTAATGAACTCCTAAACTTTTTCATAATAATCTCCTGCAAAAGTCGCCTGTATGGGTGGCTTTTGTTTTATCATCCATGATATAATAGAAACAAACGGAGGACGGAAAATGGTAAAAGTACGATTGTATTTGGTACGTCATGGTAAGACCATGTTTAACACGATTGGTCGCGCGCAAGGTTGGAGCGATACTCCTTTAACAACTGAAGGTGAACGAGGGATTCAAGAATTAGGGATCGGTTTGTGCGAATCTGGTCTACAGTTTGAGCGTGCTTATTCGAGTGATTCTGGTCGCACCATTCAGACAATGGGAATTATCCTTGATGAACTTGGCTTGCAGGGAAAAATCCCTTATCGCATGGACAAGCGTATCAGAGAATGGTGTTTTGGTAGCTTTGACGGAGCCTACGACGGTGATCTTTTCATGGGTATTATTCCTCGTATCTTTAATGTGGACCACGTTCACCAATTGTCTTATGCTGAACTGGCTGAGGGTTTGGTAGAGGTCGATACAGCTGGTTGGGCTGAAGGATGGGAAAAACTCAGTGGCCGCATCAAAGAAGGTTTTGAAGCGATTGCCAAAGAAATGGAAGAACAAGGTGGGGGCAACGCTCTCGTTGTCAGCCATGGAATGACCATTGGAACCATTGTTTATCTGATTAATGGTATGCATCCGCATGGTCTCGATAATGGTAGCGTGACAATCCTTGAATATGAGGACGGCCAGTTTAGCGTTGAAGTCGTCGGCGATCGTAGTTACCGAGAACTAGGACGTGAGAAGATGGAGGAAGTCTCTATTTAATCAGTCTAGACTTGCTTGCCATGAGCTAGGAATTTGATAAGAATATCAAGATAAGAAAAAACAGCCGAGAATTCTTTCGGCTGTTTTTGATGGGGAAAACTAAAGTGTAATGCTATTGCTTTTAGATATTTTCATAAACAAGAGCAAGGAACCTACTGTTAGAACAGTTAGGATAGTTGACAAGGCTGCCGCAACACCGTAATTTCCTCTGAGAACCTCTGTATAAATGGCTACAGTCATTGTTCTTGTTTTGACATTGTAGAGGAGGATAGAAGTAGAGAGTTCTGAAATCATTGTGACCCAAGATAGGATGGCTCCAGAAATAATACCAGATAGCATCATTGGAGTTGTAATCTTGGCAAAGGTATTGAGACGGCTACTTCCTAAGCTTTCAGCAGCTTCTTCAATACTTGGTGCTATTTGTTGCAAGCTAGCAACAGATGAGCGAATAGTATACGGCAATCTTCTGACAGATAGGGACATAATTAAGATGAAAGCTGTCCCTGTAATCATAAGAAATCCACTTCCAAATAGACCGGTATTGAAGGAAGAAATGAAGGCAATCCCTAGAACGGTTCCTGGTACAATATAAGGGACCATACTGAGGCTGTCAATCAAGTTTGTAAACAAATTCCGTTTTCTAACGGCTAGGTAGGAGATAAATGTTGCGAATAGGACAACTAGAACTAAGGCAATCAAAGGGATACGAATGGTATTGAAAATAGCAGATCCCATACGATTGAAAGCTACCTTGTAACTGTTTAGAGAATAGCCTTTGACAAATACCATACCTGATGTTTTTAGGAAAGAAGTATAAATCAAGTAGACTTGAGGTAGAACAGAGAACAAGATAATTCCGTAGACTGTTGCATAAATGGCAACCATTTTTCCTTTTGTAGTTTTTTTAGGCTCAATTGGATGGAGCGAATTCATGCTGAAACTGTAGCGGTTTGAAATGTATTTTTGGATAAGGAAGATTGCCAAGGCAATGATAATCGCCATAATTGCTAAAGCAGATGCAAAAGCAGAATTTCCTCCAACCTCGCTAATGAATTGGGTATAAATCAAGACGGGGAAAGTCCGATATCCTTCACCAATCAACATAGGCGTTCCAAAGTCTGAGAATGCTCTCATAAATACAAGTAGGGCAGCAGCTAGTAAGGTTGGAACTAGGAGAGGTAAAACAACCGTTACGATACGCTTAAATCCGAAGGACCCCATACTTTCAGCTGCTTCAAGTAGAGAATTGTCAATACTTTTCATTGTCCCAGCAACGTATAGAAATACCAGTGGGAATAGTTGCAGTGTAAAGACAAGTACAATTCCTTTGAATCCATAAATATCAATAGCTGGAAGATGAAGAGCATTTGTCATGAATTTTGTGATGACCCCATTTCGTCCCAGCAAGAGAATCCAGGAGTAGGCTCCCACGAACGGAGCTGACATAGAAGCAATGATAATCAATATTTGTAAAAATTTCTTTCCCTTGAAGTCATACATGGAAAAGAGATAAGCTAATAAGGTTCCTACGACTAAGGAAGTGACAGTAGCGGTAATGGAAACCTTGAAACTGTTGACAAGTGTCTCAGAGTAGTAGGCTTTACTAAAGAAAGTGACAAAATTAGCTAGTGAGAATTGTCCTTCATGTATGAGTGCTTGCTTGAGCACGGTAACGATAGGATAAACGAGAAAGACAAGATAGGTAAGAAAGATGAAGAAAGAGGAGGCTGTCCAAATATTTAGTTTTTTACGTTCCATGGTTGACTCCTTTTATCAGGTTTTGGGAACCATCTGCAGAAAAGACGTTTAATTTTTGAGTATTGATTCGTAGACGAATACGATCGCCTTTTTGTAGATCTTCTTCAAAAGTTGATTCTTCGCTAACTTGAATTTTTGAGGCAAAACCTGTCTCAATGAAATACTCCGTATTTAGTCCAAGATAGACGCTATCGCTAATAGTTCCTTCAATATCTCCAGATTCATCTTTGATAAACTCTTCAGGACGAATACTTACATGAATAGCTTGTGCTTCAGCCTGATCAAGAGCTGGCATTCGAAGGGCATAGCCATCTGAAAAGACGATATAAGCGCCATCGCTCCGTTTTTCAAGAGTGGCAGGGATAATATTTGTGCGTCCGATAAAGGTTGCTACAAACTCATTAGCTGGTTTATGATAGAGTTCTTTTGGTCGACCGATTTGTTGAATGACCCCATCTTTCATAACAGCAATTTGGTCTGAAATAGCCATAGCTTCTTCTTGGTCGTGGGTCACATAAACGGTTGTAATTCCCACTTCGTGTTGGATTTCTCGAATGGCTTGACGCATATCCAAGCGAAGTTTGGCATCTAGGTTACTGAGTGGCTCGTCCATGAGGAGAACACTTGGATTAACAGCTAAGGCGCGTGCCAAGGCGACACGTTGTTGTTGTCCACCACTAAGTTTATCGGGCTTTCGATCCGCATATTGAGCAATTTGCATGAGTTCAAGATACTTGTTGGTCTGTTGGACCAATTCTTCTTTTGGAACTTTCTTTTGCTTGAGACCAAAAGCAACATTATCTCGAACAGTCAAATGTGGGAAAATAGCGTAGTTTTGGAAAACCATGCCGATATTGCGTTTGCTGGGTTCCATATTATTGATTTTTGTATCATCAAAGTAAAATTCTCCGCCTTCGATACTGTTGAAACCTGCAATCATACGAAGAAGAGTCGTTTTCCCACAACCTGAAGGCCCAAGAAGGGTAAAGAGACTTCCTTTTGGAATTGTAATGTTCAAATTCTCAATAACAGGGACATCGTGGTAGATTTTTTTGGCGTTAATAATTTTGATCTCACTCATAGTGAACCTCTTTTACTGTTTAGATTGGATATCTGTAAAGACTTCGTTGTATTTCTTAACGATATCTGATTTATTCTTGATGACATAATCATAATCTTCAGTGAGTGTTTTGATTTTGTCAATTGGTTTCATGTTTTCGCTTGTTTTGGCATTTTTACGAACAGGACGGTTAGTAGTGGTTGTACCAAGTGTATCTTGTACTTCTTGAGAGATAATAAAATCGATAAATTTCTTGGCATTTTCCATATTTTTCGCTTTTTTAACGATAGCAGCACTAGCAGGTAGGAAGACGGTTCCTTCTTTTGGATAGACTACCTTGATATTAGCTCCGTCATTTAAGAGTTTAACTGCTGGATCTTCATAAGAGAGACCAACAGCCATTTCTCCGTCAGCGACTGCTTTATAGACACCAGATGAGCTTGAACCGATTTTACCATCAATAAGTGTGAAGAGATCTTTTACATAAGACCAAGCTTTATCGTCTTTGTAACCACCTTGAGCTTGTAGCATATTTGTTAATTGAGCAAAGGCGCTAGAAGAGTTTGCTGGGTCAGCAGTTGCGATTTTTCCTTTTAGTTCAGGTTTGAGAAGGTCGCTATATCCTTCGATGTTCATGCCTTTCGTTAAATCAGGATTGACGATTAAAACACTACCATCTAGTGTATAAGGTGTAGAGTAGCCAGTTGTGTTTTGATATTCTTTGATAACATTATCATTTTCTTTTGAAGTATAGTTTTCAAAGAGTTCTCCGTGGGTAGCATATTGTGTATAAGAACCACCAAAGATGACATCGGCTACAGGAGCTTCTTTTTCTGACTCTAGTTTTTTGAAAAGTTCTCCAGTACCAGCTTGAATCAGTTCTACTTTGATACCATATTTCTCTTCAAAGGCAGGAATAGTTGCTCCGATTAAGCCCTCTGAGTTTGGTGAATAAACGACTAGCGAACCGCCGTCTCCTTTATCAGATGAACCGCCATCGGCAGATTCATTAGAAGAACAAGCAGCAAGACCAAAAAGAGCTAGTCCGCAAGCAGCATAATACATCCATTTCTTTTTCATGATGGATACCTCCGTTGTGTTATTTAAGTTTATTTTAAAATAATGTAAGCGTTCTTAAAACCGATAATTCTATTCTATTAGAGTAAAATTCTCTACAACACGGAAGTAATCTTTTTGATTTTATAGCAGGGTTTGACAGTTAATCATTGGAAAGTCAAATTTTATTTTTTAGATTGGATATCTGTAAAAATGTCATTGTACTTTTTAAGAATGGCAGATTTGTTTTTAATGACATAATCGGAATCTTCAGTGGCAATATTGATTTCTGTCATAGCCTTCATATTTTTATTGGTTCTAGCATTTTTACGAATGGGTCTGATTGTTGTTTCAGTTCCTAGCTTATCTTGGATTTCTTGAGAAAGGAGGAAATCGATAAATTTCTTAGCGTTGTCCATGTGTTTGGCGTTTTTGACGATAGCTGCGTTACCAGGTAAAAAGACGGTTCCTTCTTTTGGATAAATGACTTTTACATCAACTCCGTCGTTTAAAAGTTTTAAGGCAGGATCTTCATAGGTGAGTCCTACAGCCATTTCTCCATCGGCGACAGCTTTGTAAACATTTGAAGAACTAGATGCAATCTTTCCATCTACTAGGGTAAATAGATTTTTCACATAGGTCCAAGCTTGTTCATTTTCGTATCCCCCTTGATCGACAAGCATGTTTGTTAATTGTGCAAAAGCGCTAGATGCGTTACTTGGATCAGCAGTAGTGATTTTTCCTTTTAATTTAGGATTGAGTAGATCATTGTAGCCTTCAATTTTTATATCTTTTGTAAGGGCTGAATTGGCAATAATGACACTGACATCAAGTGTATAAGGCGTGTAGAATCCTGTTTTATTTTGATATTCAGGGATTATCTGGTCGTTCTCTTGGGAAATATAAGGTTCAAAAAGTTTTTCGTTAGTAGAGAAGAGAGCGTAGGAGCCTCCGAAAATGACATCGGCTACAGGGGATTCTTTTTCGGCCTCAGCTTTTTTGAACAATTCACCAGTGCTGGCTTGTACTAAGTCAACCTTAATACCATATTTTTCTTCGAAGGCTGGGACTGTTTCTTCGATAAGGTCTTCAGGGTTAGGCGAGTAGACAACCAAAGTGCTATCTGAATCTTTTTCAGTGCTAGTTTCCGCTTCTATAGTTGAAGAACATCCTGATAAAGAAAGGAATATCCAGCTACAAGAGAGAAAGAATAGTATTTTTTTCATAAGTATCTCCTTTTTTACGAACATTTTCTCTACCTAGATTATTAATGTTTTCAAATTGTAGAGTTCTACAGGATATAATAAAAACCTTAAAGAAATCTAAAACGAAAAATAGGAAATGGATGTCTCGAGCAAGGATAGGTACACTGTAACTGGGATTTCGAGGGTAATCCTCTTCAAAACACGTCACTTTATCTGTGATCTCAAAGCTATGATTTGAGTAGTTAGCACTTTGATTTTTATTGGGTAAAAGTACAAAATAAAAAGATTGCTAGAGTTGAGCAATCCTTTTACATCAATGATTTTTATCCATAAGTTTTAATTCTTTTGGAGAAATATGGAGATACTTTTTAAAAACTTTTGCAAAATATTTATAGTCTGAAAATCCAACTTGTTCAGAGATATCGCTTAAGGGAGAATTAGGGGATTCAGCCATTTTATCTATAGCTTGCTTGAGGCGGTAGCGTAAGATATATTCATTTAGCGTCATTGGGAAGTCTTCTTTGATAACCTTATATAGATAACTTTCGCTATACCCTAGATTCTCTGCAATGCTAGAAATGGTAAAGTGCATGCAGTAGTGTTGGTGCACAAATTCCAGAATTTGCTGAATGATTTGGTTTTGTGTATCAATTTGTTGGATAGAGGTAAGTAAAGTTTGATATTCTTCTAAAAAAGGAGTTTCTTGATAAGTGCTAACTCGTAATCGCAAAACAATTTTTTGAAGACATTCTGTCAACTCCTTGGTATCAATTGGTTTGGATAAGAAATCAACTGCTCCATATTGCATGGCTTTTTTTGCATTTTGAAAATCGTTATAACCTGATAAGATAACTTTTTCATAGGAGAGAGTACGAGTGGCTTCGAACATCATAAAAGCATCCATAATTGGCATTGTGATGTCTGTTAAGACAATATGAGGTTCTTTTTCTTGGATGAGTTTCATTCCCTCTTGACCGTGACTGGCAGTTCCTACGACTTGGATACCTAGGGCAGAGTAGTCTACGGCAATCTCTAGCCATTTTCGAATGAGGTGTTCATCTTCTACGATAATGAGCTTAAACATGAGTTAGTCCTTTCGTTATAAATTTGACCCAAGTTTCTCCATGGCGATTGACTCCTAAATCTAGCTGGACATCAGAAAAGAAATTGCTCAATCGTTTGTAGCTGTTAACGATGCCATGCTGGGTATGAGGGCTTTCTAAAGAGTCTAAAATAGCGAGTCGCTCTTGTTTTGTGAGTCCTCCAGCATTATCCTTGACTAAAAAAGTTAGAGAATCTGCTTCCAAGGTAATTTGGATATCAATATGAAGATCAATACGGTATTGCATCCCATATTTTATAGCATTTTCTACGAGAGGAAGCAAGAAAAGTTTAGGAATAGGCTGATTATCAACAGTTTCTGGGCAGACAATATCATAGGAAAAGTGCTCGAAACGAATCTTATGAATCATAAGGTAATCCTCTATAATCTTTAAATCCTGACAAATGGTTGTTTCTTTTTCTAAATCGGTGATACTGTAGCGAAGAATGCGCGTGAGGTTTTGAATCAGATCTTGTGTGAGATCTGCATCCATTAAAGAAGTGATTTTAATCGTCTCAAGTGTATTGTAGAGAAAATGAGGATTGAACTGAGCTTCCAGCATTTTTCTTTCAAAAATCCACTTTTCTTTTTCGATGGTCAACATTTTTTGATGAAGTTGATCTAATTCGTACAACATATTGTTGATTTTTTCTGCCATAAACTCAAACTCATCACCTGTTTGTAGAGAAAGCCTTTTTTCTGCTTGTTTAGGAATTTCTTGAAGTTGGTAAACCAAACTTTCAATAGGAACAGCATTGTGTGTGGCAATCTTATGAGCAATTCGCCTTGCTTGCCAGAAGTAGAGGAAGAATATACATAAGGTGAGAATGGAGGCTAGACCAAGTAAGCTAGGAATAGGAAAGAAGGATTGAAAAGTATAGATTGAAAAAATAGCACCGACTTTTTCTTTTTGAACAATAAGCGGTTCGTTCGCATACCAGTGGGTGCGAGAGTGTAGGAGTTTTTCATCAAATTTTTCCAGAGTGGAACGAGTAAACTGATTTGTATTGTTGGAAAATATATTTCCAAAGCTATCGGTAATGATGTATTTAGAATTTATCATTGGGAAACTTGAGATGAAATCATTCTCATTTACGAAAGCAATAGTATAGGCCTTAACTCGTTGGTTTTGAAGTAGTGGTTTGATAAAGAGTGTGTAGTGTTGCTTGTCTGAAGAAAGTGCAATTTTTTCTGTAACTTTATCTTGAGAAGGATTTTGAATGAGCAGTTTTAGATAGTAGGGAGATAAAATACTTTCTTGGTGATTTCGATTGGTACTAAATAGTAATTCACCTGTATCACTTAGGATAATGAGGTCAGAACTAAGTTTTAATTTAGCTTTTGTCTCGTAAAATAAGCTAAAGACTTCTCTCTCTGTGTGTTTGCCGTCCAAAAATCCAGGAATCATTTTATGGTTCATGGTAGTCAGGAGCTCACTATTTGCTTCTTTCATCTCTTGAACTTGTTTGACAATCTGTCTCGTGTCTTTGGATAGTTGTTGCTTTTGTAAAACATAGGAAAAACCAAAAAGTAAAATGAGTAGTAAAAGAGAGGTCACAAAGGCTGCGATAGAGCTTCTATGGAGAATTTCTTTTTGGAGAGATTTTTTAAAGGAATGAGACATCCGCTACCTCCTTGGAAGGGTTTTCTGTTATAAGTATAGCAGTTTAAAAATTCTAGAGCAAGGTAAAATAGAAAAGTATAGAATAGAACGAGACCAAATTCTCTCAAAAATGGTATAATAGTAACATCACAAAATTGGAGAGAGACCATGAGTTTTTACAATCATAAAGAAATTGAGCCTAAGTGGCAGGGCTACTGGGCAGAACATCATACATTTAAGACAGGAACAGATGCCTCAAAACCTAAGTTTTATGCACTTGACATGTTCCCTTACCCGTCTGGAGCTGGATTGCACGTAGGACACCCAGAAGGTTATACCGCAACCGATATCCTCAGCCGTTACAAACGTGCGCAAGGCTACAATGTCCTTCACCCAATGGGTTGGGATGCCTTTGGTTTGCCTGCAGAGCAATATGCTATGGATACTGGTAATGACCCAGCAGAATTTACAGCTGAGAACATTGCTAACTTCAAACGCCAAATCAATGCGCTTGGATTTTCTTATGACTGGGATCGTGAAGTCAATACAACAGATCCAAACTACTACAAGTGGACTCAATGGATTTTCACCAAGCTTTACGAAAAAGGCTTGGCCTATGAAGCTGAAGTGCCAGTAAACTGGGTTGAGGAATTGGGAACTGCCATTGCCAATGAAGAAGTGCTTCCTGACGGAACTTCTGAGCGTGGAGGCTATCCAGTTGTCCGCAAACCAATGCGCCAATGGATGCTCAAAATCACGGCCTACGCAGAGCGTTTGCTCAATGACTTAGATGAACTTGATTGGCCAGAGTCTATCAAGGACATGCAGCGCAACTGGATTGGGAAATCAACTGGTGCTAATGTAACTTTTAAAGTTAAGGGAACAGACAAGGAATTCACAGTCTTTACCACTCGTCCGGACACCCTTTTCGGTGCGACTTTCACTGTTTTGGCTCCTGAACATGATTTGGTTGACGCTATCACAAGTCCAGAGCAAGCAGAGGCAGTAGCAGACTATAAACACCAAGCTAGCCTTAAGTCTGACTTGGCTCGTACAGACCTTGCTAAAGAAAAAACTGGTGTTTGGACTGGTGCTTATGCCATCAACCCTGCCAATGGTAAGGAAATTCCAATCTGGATTGCCGACTATGTTCTTGCTAGCTATGGTACAGGTGCGGTCATGGCTGTGCCTGCCCACGACCAACGTGACTGGGAATTTGCCAAACAATTTGACCTTCCAATCGTAGAAGTACTTGAAGGTGGAAACGTTGAAGAAGCTGCCTACACAGAAGATGGCCTTCACGTTAATTCAGACTTCCTAGATGGACTCAACAAAGAAGACGCGATTGCCAAGATTGTGGCTTGGTTGGAAGAAAAAGGCTGTGGACAAGAGAAGGTTACCTACCGTCTCCGCGACTGGCTCTTTAGCCGTCAACGTTACTGGGGTGAGCCAATTCCAATCATTCATTGGGAAGATGGGACTTCAACAGCTGTTCCTGAAAGTGAATTGCCACTTGTCTTGCCAGTAACCAAGGATATTCGCCCTTCAGGTACAGGAGAAAGTCCACTAGCTAACTTGACAGACTGGCTTGAAGTGACTCGTGAAGATGGTGTCAAGGGTCGTCGTGAAACCAACACCATGCCACAATGGGCAGGTTCAAGCTGGTACTACCTCCGCTATATTGACCCACACAATACTGAGAAATTGGCTGACGAGGATCTTCTCAAACAATGGTTGCCAGTAGATATCTATGTGGGTGGTGCAGAGCATGCCGTTCTTCACTTGCTTTACGCTCGTTTCTGGCATAAATTCCTCTATGACCTCGGTGTTGTTCCAACTAAGGAACCATTCCAAAAACTCTTTAACCAAGGGATGATTTTGGGAACCAGCTACCGTGACCACCGTGGGGCTCTTGTGGCGACTGACAAGGTTGAAAAACGTGACGGTTCCTTCTTCCATGTAGAAACAGGGGAAGAGTTGGAGCAAGCACCAGCTAAGATGTCTAAATCGCTTAAGAACGTTGTTAACCCAGACGATGTGGTGGAACAATACGGTGCCGACACCCTTCGTGTCTATGAAATGTTCATGGGGCCACTTGATGCTTCAATCGCTTGGTCAGAAGAAGGTCTGGAAGGAAGCCGTAAGTTCCTTGACCGTGTTTACCGTTTGATTACAAGTAAAGAAATCCTTGCGGAAAACAATGGCGCTCTTGACAAGGTCTACAACGAAACAGTCAAATCTGTAACAGAGCAAATCGAGTCCCTCAAATTCAACACAGCTATTGCCCAACTCATGGTCTTTGTCAACGCTGCCAACAAGGAAGACAAGCTCTATGTAGACTACGCCAAAGGCTTCGTTCAGTTGATTGCACCATTTGCACCTCACTTGGCAGAAGAGCTCTGGCAAACTGTTGCAGCAACAGGTGAGTCAATCTCTTACGTGGCTTGGCCAACATGGGACGAAAGTAAATTGGTTGAAGACGAAATCGAAATCGTCGTCCAAATCAAAGGTAAAGTCCGTGCCAAACTCATGGTCGCTAAAGACTTGTCACGCGAAGAATTGCAAGAGATTGCTCTAGCTGATGAAAAAGTCAAAGCAGAAATTGACGGTAAGGACATCGTGAAAGTAATTGCGGTACCGAATAAATTGGTTAATATCGTTGTAAAATAAGATAGGAATCCTTCAGAGTAGAATCTGGGGGATTTTTTATTTGACAGGAAGTTTCTGTTTTGTTAATATGATTAACAAAGAAAAGAGAGATTATGGATAAAAAAGAATTTATTGCATTTAATAATCGTTTCAATAGATTTATTTTAGCGTTTGACCAGTTAAAAAAAAATCAACATAAAAGTGGTGTTGACAAATCCATTACGTTGAATGAGGTACATTTGATTGTTGTGATTGGGAAAAATCAGCCCTTAAATCTAGTAAAATTATCTGAATTATTAGAAATTTCAAGAAGTGCAATAACTCAAAGTGTTAGGAGATTGATTCAAAAAAATTTAGTTGTTTTTGATTTTGATCCGAATAATGGGAAAAATAAATATTTGAGATTATCTGAAAAAGGCATCGAAATTTTTAAAATCCATAAGGAGCAACAAGAATATATTGAAAAATCAATCTTTTCAGTTTTAAACAACTATAGCGAGGTGGAACTTAAAACAGTTGTGAAATTGATGGATGATATTGAAAAGGTGTGGGGAGAATTACCGTGGTAAAAGTCACGGTAAATTTCAAATATAATTGTTAAGCAGATTAACAAAAAGGAGAAGATATGACTGTAAACATAGAACTGATTTCACAAACAGATTTAGCGGATGAATCTTTTTATATTGCTATTAATGGTTTAGAACCAAGGGCAATGTATTGTGTAGAAATGTACCTGTCTGATTATTACTGTATAAATGCTCCTTTGCTTTTAGATCATGATGTTATATGGAAATCAACCGCAATTTTTTTATCTGATCAGGACGGTATGATTGATACCTCTCAGACAGCATCTATTTCGGGATCTTATAAAGGAGTTTCAGAAATGGGATTATTCTTTAATGCGAAACCGTTGAAGAACAGGAAAAGGAGATTACCGAGTTCTCTTGATAGAATTCCATTACGAGATTGTTTTGGTGTTGAAATTAAAATCAGGCTGGGGAAAGATATGGTCGCGGAGCAAAGTTTTGTAAGGCGTTATATGAATCTGGGAGTAAGATATCAAGATATCTATGACAAGCATTTTCAAGGTCGATTATTTTATGATGAAAAGTTAAGAAGGGCGCCAGCCGTGATTATTGTTAGCGGTAGTGAGGGAAGAATTGAAAAAGCTCAGAATATTGCCCAACTTTTATCTTCTAGAGGCTATATTTGTCTTGCAATAGCTTATTTTGGTTTAGAGGGATTACCCCAAAATTTAGAACGAATTCCAATAGAATGTCTGGAGGAAGCGAAAGATTTTCTATATCATCATCCTCAAGTTGATAATACAAAAATAGGAATATATGGTCGCTCTAAAGGAGCAGAGCTTGTTCTGGCTGGACAAAGTACTTTGGAAGATGTGCAATGTTTGGTACTCAATTCCCCCTCAAATGTAATATTTGAGGGAATAAAGGGAAAACTCAACTCTCATTCATCTTCTTGGACATATTTGCAAAAAGAACTTCCGTATCAAAAATTTCAGTTAGGAAATTATTTGTTAAACAAGTTTTTTGGAAAACACATTCCTGAAGATAGTAGGGCTCAGATTGATGTGAGTAAAATTTCCTCTCCTTTATTATTACTAGGAAGCGATGTTGATGAAATATGGAATGCATCATCCGCGATAGATGATATCATTTCACATTATAAAGGGGAATCCATTTTGTTTAAAAAATACCATGAAACAGGGCATATGTTGACGGTTGCTTATCAACCGAATCATCGTTATCGAAAAGATTGGCGCTTATTAATGAAAGAAAGTGTAGACTCTTGGCTTGTTACGATAAATTTTTTTTATACACATCTGAAGAATTTGTAGATAGTGCTGAACCGTACTATAATAGTCCTAACTAAGATAAAAACACAGTTCTGGTTGGTAGTCCAGTCTACAAAAGCAAACACTAAAACAAGAGAAATTTGAATACAAACAGTAAAAAATAGAGAGAAGCATAAGGGACATTAACTCACTCGTTCCCATATTTGATTATTCCTCCATAAAGTGGATGGATGATTTTTATAAGAGGAGTTTGCATTATTGAATAGAAAACCAAGTGTTTCCTAAAATTTTCATTGAGATATGTTATACTATATTCAATAAGTGAGTAAGGAGAAAGCTATGCCAGTAAACGAATATGGTCAGATGATTGGTGAGTCAATGGAAGGTTATACACCCGGTGCACTGCCTTCTATTGATTTCTTAGAAGGGTGTTATGCTCGAATAGAGGCTCTCTCGGTAGAAAAGCATGCGGAGGATTTATTAGCTGTTTATGGCCCTGATACGCCTCGGGAGATGTGGACCTACCTCTTTCAGGAACCAGTGGCAGACAGAGAGGAACTGGTTACTCTTTTAAATCAGATGTTGGCTCGTAAGGACCGTTTTTACTATGCAATCATAGACAAGGCGACTGGTAAGGCTTTGGGAACTTTTTCTCTCATGCGAATTGATCAGAATAATCGAGTCATAGAAGTGGGAGCTGTCACTTTTTCTCCAGAGCTCAGGGGGACACGGATAGGGACAGAAGCCCAGTATCTACTGGCTCGCTATGTCTTTGAAGTGCTTAACTATCGTCGCTATGAGTGGAAATGCGATGCTCTTAACCTGCCATCAAGACGAGCTGCGGAACGTTTGGGCTTTGTCTATGAAGGAACCTTCCGTCAGGCAGTCATTTATAAGGGGCGTACGAGAGATACGGATTGGTTGTCTATGATTGATAAGGACTGGCCACAAGTCAAAGCTCGTTTGGAAACGTGGTTGAGTCCTGAAAATTTTGATAAAAATGGACGACAGCACAAGAGCTTGAGAGAACTCTAAGAGGTGTTGAGATGATCACTATTAAAAAGCAAGAAATTGTCAAGCTAGAGGATGTTTTGCATCTCTATCAGGCTGTCGGTTGGACAAATTATACCCATCAACCAGAGATGCTGGAGCAGGCCTTGTCTCATTCATTAGCGATTTATGTGGCACTTGATGGCGATGCTGTAGTGGGCTTGATTCGTTTGGTTGGAGATGGATTCTCATCAGTATTGGTTCAGGATTTAATTGTTTTACCAATCTATCAGCGTCAAGGGATAGGCAGTGCTTTGATGAAAGAGGCTTTAGAGGATTACAAAGATGCCTATCAAGTCCAGCTGGTGACAGAACAGACAGAAAGAACCTTGGAATTCTATCGTTCTATAGGCTTTGAAATCTTATCCACCTATAATTGTATAGGTATGACTTGGGTGAATCGTAAAAAATAACAAAACTTGTTTTTTCTTAAGCAAAGTTTAAGGCTGGTCTAGTATTATATAGTCATTAAATAAAGACCTCCTAACTTTATTTAATGAAATCCTAAAACTTTTTTCATCATAATCTCCTAATGAAGTCACCCAATCAGGTGACTTTTTTGTGGGGTGAGGTGATGGTAATAGAAATTTTTTGCAAAATAGTAAAATCTGAGAAAAGTTAAGCTAGTTTTAAGCTTCGTCTTGTATCATATAGTTATTAAATAAAGACCTCCTAACTTTATTTAATAAAATCCTAAACTTTTCTTTTTCATAATAATCTCCCTTAACTCCCCCCAATCAGGTGGAGTTTTTTGGCTCTATTTCAGGCTTTTTGGGACTATTCTAAAAATCATTTTTCGATATTTTTCGGATTTTGGTCGGGGAATTGGCGGGAATCTTTTTAGCGAATATGACTAAGAAATAGGTCTGTTGCTATTTAAGTGAATTCAACCTTAATTTGATTGTAGGTGACTGTTAATTGAAGGAATGGAACTATTGTAATGACGATTTTACTTGTCCAGTAGTGGCGTATTAAATGAGGAGTGACATGTAAGCTTGTCTCTTCGTTTACGAAATCAAAATTTTTATGAAATTGATAGAATCCCTAACTTTCTCTTAATCTTGACCGTTTTGTTGTACAGTGGTTAAAGCTTGAAAAGTCGAGAATATAAACATTTGACAAAATTTGTGAACTGTGGGATAATAAAAAGGAATTGAGTACTAGTTCTATATCATAGGCTAGAAAAGACCCCAAGCTCACGACCAAATAAGCTTGAGGTCTTTTTTGACACTATTTGTCCTTGTTTAGCCATTTATCGACTAATCGAAGAACGACACCGACCACAATTGGTCCGATGATAGTTTTGAGTACTAATTCCATCATGGGCTATCTCACCTCCTTTCGCAGGCGGTGTAGAAGTGCCGTATGATATTATACCACATAAGTGCTAAAGTCGGGAGTTACCCAATCGGGTGGCTTTTTTGTTTGTGGCTTGGATTTTTGATATAATAGAGCCATGAGTAGAATTTTAGATAATGAGATAATGGGGGATGAGGAGTTAGTAGAACGTACGCTCCGTCCTCAGTACTTACGTGAATATATTGGGCAGGACAAGGTCAAGGACCAGCTCCAAATCTTTATTGAGGCTGCCAAAATGCGGGATGAAGCGCTGGATCATGTCCTCTTATTTGGGCCTCCAGGTTTGGGAAAAACGACCATGGCTTTTGTTATGGCCAACGAACTAGGTGTCAATCTCAAGCAGACTTCGGGTCCAGTCATTGAAAAAGCCGGAGATCTGGTAGCGATTTTGAATGACTTAGAGCCTGGGGATGTCCTTTTTATTGATGAGATTCATCGCTTGCCCATGTCGGTGGAGGAGGTGCTTTATAGTGCCATGGAGGACTTCTATATTGATATCATGATTGGGGCTGGTGAAGGTAGTCGCAGTGTTCATTTGGAGTTGCCACCTTTTACCTTGATTGGTGCGACGACTCGGGCTGGTATGCTCTCAAATCCGCTACGGGCACGTTTTGGAATTACAGGTCATATGGAGTATTATGCTCATGCTGATTTGACGGAAATTGTTGAGCGGACGGCAGATATTTTTGAGATGGAAATCACCCATGAGGCAGCGTCTGAGTTGGCTCTACGTAGCCGTGGAACCCCTCGTATTGCCAATCGTCTCCTCAAGCGCGTGCGCGATTTTGCCCAGATTATGGGGGATGGGGTTATCGATGATGTTATTACGGATAAGGCTTTGACTATGCTGGATGTTGACCATGAAGGTTTGGACTATGTGGACCAAAAAATTCTCCGGACCATGATTGAGATGTACGGTGGTGGCCCTGTCGGCTTAGGAACTCTTTCTGTTAATATTGCCGAGGAGCGCGAGACTGTCGAAGACATGTATGAGCCTTACTTGATTCAAAAAGGTTTTATCATGCGGACACGTTCTGGACGGGTGGCGACTGCTAAGGCATATGATCATTTGGGGTATGAGTACAATGAAAAATAAGCAAGAAATTCTAGAGGCTTTTAGAAAAAATTCAGATATGATGGCTATTCTGACTATCATCCGAAATCTGGAGTTGACAGATTCCTGGCTGGCAGCAGGTTCTGTCAGAAATTTCATCTGGAATCTCTTGTCAGACAAATCCCCTTTTGACTGTGAAACAGATGTGGATGTAATTTTCTTTAATCCAGATATTTCTTATGAAGAAACCTTATTACTGGAGAAAAAGCTGAGAGAGGACTTTTCTCAGTACCAGTGGGAATTGAAAAATCAAGTCTATATGCACCAGCATAGCCCTCATACTGCTCCCTATAGCAGCTCTTGTGATGCTATGAGTAAGTATCCAGAACGGTGTACGGCAGTTGGACTGCGCTTGAATGAAGAATTGGATTTTGAGCTCTATGCACCTTATGGTTTGGAGGATATTTTGAATTTTCAAGTTCGTCCAACTCCTCATTTTTTAGAGAACGAAGACCGAATGGAGCTCTATCAAACACGATTATCCAAGAAAAATTGGCAGGAAAAATGGAAAAATTTGATTTTTAAAAATACTTAAGGAAACTTTAAGCTAGGAAGTGTATACTAAGTCCATAAGTTAAGAAGACCTTAACTTAAACTCCTAAAACTTTTTCATAATAATCTCCCTATAAAAAATAGAGTCGCCCAATCAGGCGGCTTATTTTTTTGAAAAATGGGCTTTGTGCCTGAGAATAATACTCAATGAAAATCAAAGAGCAAACTAGGAAGCTAACCGCAGGTTGCTCAAAACACTGTTTTGAGGTTGCAGATAGAGCTGACGTGGTTTGAAGAGATTTTCGAAGAGTATAAATAGCTTAGTGATAGAAGAAAATGGGGAAATATGGTATAATGAAACGATAGATTTTTGAATAGGAATAAGATCATGTTTGGATTTTTTAAGAAAGATAAGGCTGTGGAAGTAGAGGTTCCGACACAGGTTCCTGCTCATATCGGCATCATCATGGATGGCAATGGCCGTTGGGCTAAAAAACGTATGCAACCGCGAGTTTTTGGACATAAGGCGGGCATGGAAGCATTGCAAACTGTGACCAAGGCAGCCAACAAACTGGGCGTTAAGGTTATTACGGTCTATGCTTTTTCTACGGAAAATTGGACCCGCCCAGATCAGGAAGTCAAGTTTATCATGAACTTGCCAGTAGAGTTTTATGATAATTATGTCCCGGAATTGCATGCGAATAATGTTAAGATTCAAATGATTGGGGAAACGGACCGCCTGCCTAAGCAAACCTTTGAAGCTCTGACCAAGGCTGAGGAATTAACTAAGAACAACACAGGATTAATTCTTAATTTTGCCCTCAACTATGGTGGACGTGCTGAGATTACACAGGCCCTTAAGTTGATTTCCCAGGATGTGTTAGATGCCAAAATTAACCCAGGTGACATCACAGAGGAATTGATTGGCAACTATCTCTTCACCCAGCATTTGCCTAAGGAGTTACGAGACCCAGACTTGATTATTCGGACTAGTGGAGAATTGCGCTTGAGCAATTTCCTTCCATGGCAGGGAGCCTACAGTGAGCTCTATTTTACAGATACCTTGTGGCCTGATTTTGACGAGGCGGCCTTGCAGGAAGCCATTCTTGCCTACAATCGTCGTCATCGCCGATTTGGAGGAGTTTAGGAGGAAATATGACACAGGATTTACAGAAAAGAACCTTGTTTGCAGGGATTGCCCTGGCTATTTTCCTACCAATTTTAATGATTGGGGGACTCTTGCTGCAGATAGCAATTGGAATCATAGCCATGCTAGCCATGCATGAACTTTTGAAGATGAGAGGTCTAGAGACCATGACGATGGAGGGCCTCTTGACCCTCTTTGCAACCTTTGCTTTGACCATTCCCTTGGAGAATTACCTGACTTTTTTACCAGTTGATGGGAATGTGGTTGCTTATAGTGTTTTGATTTCAATTATGTTAGGAACGACTGTTTTTAGCAAGTCATATACGATTGAGGATGCTGTTTTCCCTCTTGCTATGAGCTTTTATGTGGGCTTTGGTTTTAATGCTCTATTAGATGCTAGAATTGCAGGTTTAGATAAGGCACTATTAGCCTTGTGTATTGTTTGGGCAACAGACAGTGGTGCCTATCTTGTTGGGATGAACTATGGTAAACGAAAACTAGCTCCGACAGTTTCTCCAAATAAAACCTTTGAGGGTGCCTTGGGTGGTATTTTAGGTGCGATTTTAGTAACCATCATCTTTATGATGTTTGACAGAACAGTTGCTCTTCCGTATGGAATTTACAAGATGTCGGTATTTGCTATTTTCTTTAGCATTGCTGGACAATTTGGTGATTTACTAGAAAGTTCGATCAAGCGTCACTTTGGTGTCAAGGATTCTGGGAAATTTATCCCTGGACATGGTGGTGTTTTGGATCGTTTTGATAGTATGTTGCTTGTATTTCCAATCATGCACTTGTTTGGACTCTTTTAATCAAAAGACGGAGGAAATACTATGCTCGGAATTTTAACCTTTATTCTGGTTTTCGGGATTATTGTGGTAGTGCACGAGTTCGGACACTTCTACTTTGCCAAGAAATCAGGGATTCTAGTGCGTGAATTTGCCATTGGAATGGGCCCCAAGATCTTTGCTCATATTGGCAAGGATGGGACGGCCTATACCATTCGAATTTTGCCTCTTGGGGGCTATGTTCGCATGGCCGGTTGGGGTGATGATACAACTGAAATTAAGACAGGAACTCCTGTTAGTTTGACGCTTACTGATGATGGTAAGGTTAAACGTATCAATCTATCAGGTAAAAAATTGGATCAAACAGCCCTCCCTATGCAGGTGACCCAGTTTGATTTTGAAGACAAGCTCTTTATCAAAGGATTGGTTCTGGAAGAAGAAAAAACATTTGCAGTAGATCACGATGCAACGGTTGTGGAATCAGATGGAACTGAGGTTCGAATTGCTCCCTTGGATGTTCAATATCAAAATGCAACTATCTGGGGCAAACTGATTACTAACTTTGCAGGTCCTATGAACAACTTTATCTTAGGTGTCGTTGTTTTCTGGATTTTAATCTTCATGCAGGGTGGTGTCAGAGATGTTGATACCAATCAGTTCCATGTCATGCCTCAAGGGGCCTTGGCTAAGGTAGGAGTGCCAGAAACGGCCCAGATTACCAAGATTGGCTCACATGAAGTTAGCAACTGGGAAAGCTTGATCCAGGCTGTGGAATCAGAAACCAAAGATAAGACGGCCCCGACCTTGGATGTGACTATTTCTGAAAAGGGTAGTGACAAACAAGTCACTGTTACTCCGGAAGAAAGTCAAGGCCGTTACCTTCTAGGTGTTCAACCGGGAATTAAGTCAGATTTTCTATCCATGTTTGTAGGTGGTTTTACAACTGCAGCCGACTCGGCCCTCCGAATTCTATCAGCTCTGAAAAATCTGATTTTCCAACCGGATTTGAACAAGCTAGGTGGACCTGTTGCCATCTTTAAGGCAAGTAGTGATGCTGCTAAAAATGGAATTGAGAATGTTTTGTACTTCTTGGCAATAATTTCCATCAATATCGGGATTTTTAATCTTATTCCGATTCCAGCTCTGGATGGTGGTAAGATTGTGCTCAATATCCTAGAAGCCATCCGCCGCAAACCATTGAAACAAGAAATTGAAACCTATGTCACCTTGGCCGGAGTGGTCATCATGGTTGTCTTGATGATTGCTGTGACTTGGAATGACATCATGCGACTCTTTTTTAGATAATCGAGGAATATTATGAAACAAAGTAAAATGCCTATCCCAACGCTTCGCGAAATGCCAAGCGATGCTCAAGTTATCAGCCATGCTCTTATGTTGCGAGCTGGTTATGTTCGTCAAGTCTCAGCAGGTGTTTATTCTTATCTACCACTTGCCAACCGTGTGATTGAAAAAGCTAAAAATATCATGCGTCAAGAATTCGACAAGATTGGTGCCGTTGAGATGTTGGCTCCAGCCCTTCTTAGTGCAGAATTGTGGCGCGAATCAGGTCGTTACGAAACCTATGGTGAAGACCTTTACAAACTAAAAAACCGTGAAAAATCAGACTTTATCCTAGGCCCAACTCACGAAGAAACCTTTACAGCTATTGTCCGTGATTCTGTTAAGTCTTACAAGCAATTGCCACTTAACCTTTACCAAATCCAGCCTAAGTATCGTGATGAAAAACGCCCACGTAATGGACTTCTCCGTACACGTGAGTTTATCATGAAGGATGCTTACAGTTTCCACGCTAACTATGATAGCTTGGACAGTGTTTACGATGAGTATAAGGCTGCTTATGAGCGAATTTTCACTCGTAGTGGCTTAGATTTCAAGGCTATTATTGGTGACGGTGGAGCTATGGGTGGTAAGGACAGCCAAGAATTTATGGCCATTACACCTGCTCGTACAGACCTTGACCGCTGGGTTGTCTTGGACAAGTCAGTTGCCTCATTTGATGAAATTCCTGCAGAAGTGCAAGAAGAAATCAAGGCAGAATTGCTCAAATGGATGGTTTCTGGTGAAGATACCATTGCTTACTCAAGTGAGTCTAGCTATGCAGCTAACTTAGAAATGGCAACAAACGAGTACAAACCAAGCAACCGTGTTGTCGCTGAAGAAGAAGTGACTCGTGTTGCAACGCCAGATGTTAAATCAATTGATGAAGTTGCAGCCTTCCTCAATGTTCCAGAAGAACAAACGATTAAAACCCTCTTCTACATGGCAGATGGTGAGCTTGTTGCGGCCCTTCTAGTTGGAAATGACCAACTCAACGAAGTTAAGTTGAAAAACTACTTGGGAGCAGATTTCTTTGACGTTGCTAGCGAAGAAGTGGCGAATCTTGTTCAAGCAGGATTTGGTTCACTTGGCCCAGTTGGTTTGCCAGAGAATATTAAAATCATTGCAGATCGTAAGGTGCAAGATGTTCGCAATGCAGTTGTCGGTGCTAACGAAGATGGCTACCACTTGACTGGTGTGAATCCAGGTCGTGATTTTACTGCGGAATATGTGGATATCCGTGAAGTTCGTGAGGGTGAAATTTCTCCAGACGGACAAGGTGTCCTTAACTTTGCGCGTGGTATCGAAATTGGTCACATCTTCAAACTCGGTACTCGCTATTCGGCAAGCATGGGAGCAGATGTTTTGGATGAAAATGGCCGTGCTGTGCCAATTATCATGGGATGTTACGGTATCGGTGTCAGCCGTCTCCTTTCAGCAGTGATGGAGCAACACGCTCGCCTCTTTGTTAACAAAACGCCAAAAGGTGAATACCGTTACGCATGGGGAATCAATTTCCCTAAAGAATTGGCACCATTTGATGTGCACTTGATTACTGTCAATGTCAAGGACGAAGAAGCACAAGCCTTGACAGAAAAACTTGAATCTAGCTTGATGGGAGCTGGTTACGAAGTCTTGACAGACGACCGTAATGAACGTGTCGGAGTCAAATTCAGCGATAGTGACTTGATTGGGTTGCCAATCCGTATCACTGTTGGTAAAAAAGCAGCCGATGGCATTGTAGAAGTTAAGATTAAAGCGACTGGTGACACCATCGAAGTTCATGCCGATAACGTGCTTGAAACGCTTGAAATCCTCAGCAAGAAATAAAAACTATAATCAGAAGAAAAACAAGGAAAAAATGTAACTAGTTTTTACCTTGTTTTTTCTGTATAATGGGAAAAATGAGTAGATAAAGAGGTAAATGTATGCTAAGATTTCCAAAGGATTTTGTCTGGGGATCCTCCACTTCTGGGCCGCAGACAGAAGGGCGTGTAGCTGGTGACGGTAAGGGAGATAATCTCTGGGATTATTGGTACCAAGTAGAGCCAAATCGTTACTATAATGGAATTGGTCCAGATAAAACATCAACCTTTTATGAAAACTGGGAAAAGGATATCGACCTCTTGTTAGAAACTGGTCACACGGCCTTTCGGACTTCTATTCAGTGGTCACGGATTTTTCCACAAGGGCGTGGGGAAGTCAATCCTCAAGGTGTGGATTTCTATCGTAAGGTTTTTGAGGCTATTAAGGCTAAGGGGATTCGTCTTTTAGTCAATCTTTATCATTTTGATTTGCCTTTTGCCCTTCAAGAGGATGGTGATGGTTGGGAAAATAAGGCGACTGTCTCAGCCTATGAAGACTATGCTCGTTTTTGTTTTGAGACTTATGGAGATTTAGTGGATCAATGGATTACCTTTAACGAGCCCATCGTTCCTGTAGAATTTGGCTATTTTTACGATGCCCATTATCCACATAAGGTGGATGCAGAGGCAGCCATTAAAGTAGCTTATCATACACAATTGGCTAGCAGTCGGGCGGTTAAGGCCTGTCATGAACTCTTGCCAGATTCCAAGATTGGGATTGTCCTCAACTTGACACCGGCTTATCCACGTAGCCAGCATCCTGCTGATGTCAAAGCAGCTCGGATTGCGGATCTCTTTCAGGCCCAATCCTTCTTAGATCCGTCCGTTTTGGGGACTTATCCACAGGAGTTGGTAGAAATCTTGCATGAATACGGTCTCTTGCCTGATACTACAGAGGAGGAGTTGGATCTCATTCGTGACAATACAGTGGATTTCCTTGGTGTCAACTACTATCAACCCTTGCGTGTTATGGCTCCTCGATTTGCTAAGCATCCAGAGAGTCCACTCTTACCAGAACATTTTTACGAGCCTTATGTGATGCCTGGGCGTAAAATCAATCCTCATCGTGGCTGGGAGATTTATGAGCAAGGGATTTATGATATTGCCCAAAATATCAAGGAAAATTATGGCAATATCGAGTGGATGCTGACTGAGAATGGCATGGGTGTTGAAGGGGAAGAAAAATTCCGTCAAGATGGAATGATTCAAGATGATTACCGTATTGACTTTGTAAAAGGTCATCTTCGTGAACTGCACCATGCCATTGAAGATGGAGCCAACTGTAAGGGCTACTTGATTTGGACCTTTATCGATTGCTGGTCATGGCTCAACAGTTATAAAAATCGCTATGGTTTGGTCGAATTAGACTTGGAAACGCAAGAACGTCGTCTGAAAAAATCAGGGCATTGGTTCAAGGAATTAAGCGATAATAATGGATTTTAAAAAGGACTCTGACTGATTATCCTAATTGGTCAGAGTTTTTTGCTTACAGGAGCTTAATTTGAACTATACCAATTTTTACTCTTGACAAGTTAAAGAAACAAGTATATACTGTTTTTGCTGATTCTATAAAAGAGGAATTAGACTATACCAATTTTAAGGAGAAAGCACAGCTGGTCTGTGTCGTATATACTATGTGTGGAATTGTTGGTGTTGTTGGAAACACAAATGCAACTGATATTTTGATTCAAGGACTTGAAAAGCTTGAATACCGTGGCTATGATTCTGCGGGGATTTTTGTCCTAGGTGGTGCTGAAAACCATCTAGTCAAGGCTGTTGGTCGTATAGCAGAATTGTCTGCCAAGACAGCTGGTGTTGAGGGAACAACTGGTATTGGACATACTCGTTGGGCGACTCACGGGAAACCAACGGAAGACAATGCTCACCCACACCGCTCTGAGACAGAACGTTTTGTTTTGGTGCACAATGGGGTGATTGAGAACTACCTTGAAATCAAGGAAGAATACCTTGCAGGTCACCACTTCAAAGGGCAAACAGATACGGAAATCGCCGTTCACTTGATTGGAAAATTTGCAGAAGAAGATGGCTTGTCAGTTCTTGAAGCCTTCAAAAAAGCTCTTCACATCATCCGTGGTTCTTATGCCTTTGCCTTGGTTGACTCACAAGATCCTGAAGTCATCTATGTAGCTAAGAATAAATCACCACTTTTGATTGGTCTTGGGGAAGGCTATAACATGGTCTGTTCAGATGCGATGGCTATGATTCGTGAGACCAACCAATATATGGAAATCCATGACCAAGAGTTGGTCATCGTCAAGGCTGATAGCGTGGAAGTTCAAGACTATGATGGCAACAGTCGTGAGCGTGCTAGCTACACTGCTGAGCTAGACTTATCTGATATCGGTAAGGGAACTTATCCTTACTACATGCTCAAGGAAATCGATGAGCAACCAACAGTGATGCGTAAGTTAATCCAAGCCTACACAGATGAGGTTGGTCAAGTAGTAGTAAACCCAGCTATCATCAAGGCTGTTCAAGACGCAGACCGTATCTACATCCTTGCAGCTGGGACATCTTACCACGCAGGATTTGCTTCTAAGAAAATGCTGGAAGAATTGACAGATACGCCAGTTGAACTTGGAATCTCATCTGAGTGGGGCTACGGTATGCCACTTCTCAGCAAGAAACCACTCTTCATCTTTATCAGTCAGTCTGGTGAAACAGCGGATAGCCGTCAGGTTTTGGTCAAGGCTAATGAAATGGGAATCCCAAGCTTGACAGTGACAAACGTACCAGGTTCAACTCTTTCTCGTGAAGCCAACCATACCATGCTTCTTCATGCAGGTCCTGAAATTGCCGTAGCCTCAACCAAGGCCTATACAGCGCAAATCGCAGCCCTCGCCTTCCTTGCAAAAGCAGTCGGTCAAGCAAACGGCAATGCTAAAGCGCAAGCCTTTGACCTAGTTCATGAGTTGTCAATCGTAGCTCAGTCGATCGAATCAACTCTTTCAGAGAAAGAAACCATTGAAGCCAAGGTTCGTGAGCTTCTTGAAACAACTCGCAACGCCTTTTATATCGGACGTGGTCAAGATTACTATGTAGCTATGGAAGCAAGTCTCAAACTCAAAGAGATTTCTTACATCCAGTGTGAAGGTTTTGCGGCAGGAGAACTCAAGCACGGAACTATTGCCTTGATTGAAGAAGGAACGCCTGTTTTGGCCCTCTTGTCAGATCCAGTCCTTGCCAACCATACTCGTGGAAATATCCAAGAGGTCGCAGCCCGTGGTGCCAAGGTGCTTACAATCGCAGAAGAAAATGTTGCCAAAGATACAGACGATATCGTCCTTACGACCGTACACCCTTACCTCTCACCAATCTCAATGGTCGTACCAACGCAATTGGTCGCTTACTTTGCAACGCTTCACCGTGGTCTCGATGTGGACAAACCACGTAACCTTGCTAAGTCAGTAACGGTAGAATAATCTAAAAAAAGTCTAGTTATCTAGGCTTTTTTCTAATGATCCAATTTATTGAAAGTAAAAATAATTAGTGATAGAATACCCTAAAACTAAAAGAGATAGCGAGGAAACACCATGGTAGAATTGGGAATTTCAACATTTGGGGAAACAACGGAGCTTGAGGGGACTGGGCAAACTTACAGTCATGCTGAACGCATTCGTCAGTTAGTGGCAGAGATTGAGCTGGCTGACAAGGTTGGTTTGGATGTGTATGGGATTGGTGAGCACCATCGAGCGGATTTTGCAGTATCAGCCCCAGAGATTATTCTGGCCGCCGGGGCAGTCAATACAAAGAAAATCCGTTTGACCAGTGCAGTCAGTATTCTCTCAAGCATGGATCCTATTCGTCTGTTCCAACAGTATGCCACTATCGATGCTTTGTCAAATGGACGTGCAGAGATTATGGCTGGAAGGGGTTCTTTCACGGAATCTTTTCCCTTGTTTGGCTATGACTTGAAAGACTACGAAGCTCTTTTTGATGAGAAATTAGACTTGCTTCAATTAGTCAATGAAAAGACTAAGTTAGACTGGAAAGGTCGATTGACTCAAACGATTGCTGGTAAAGAAGTTTATCCTCGTCCAGTTCAGGACAAATTACCCTTGTGGATAGCGACAGGTGGTCATGTAGAGTCAACAGTGAAGATTGCTCAGGCAGGCTTACCGATTGTCTATGCTATTATTGGTGGCAATCCGCGTTATTTTAAAAAGTTGATTCAGGCTTATCGTGCGATTGGGAGCGAAGCGGGTCATGCCAGTCATGAGCTAAAAGTTGGGGCCCATTCTTGGGGTTGGATTGCTGAGGATGGCGAGCAGGCGGTGAAAGATTATTTCCATCCGACCAAGCAAGTAGTGGATGCTATTTCCAAAGACCGTCCTCATTGGCAGGAATTGCGTTATGAACAATATTTGGAGCAAATTGGACAAAATGGTGCCATGTTTGTGGGCAATCCAGATCAGGTGGCAGAAAAATTGATTCGCATGATTGAGGATTTAGGTTTGGATCGCTTTATGTTGCACCTACCTCTTGGTTCCATGCCTCATGAACAAGTCCTAAGAGCTATTGAACTCTTTGGAACACAAGTAGCACCCAAAGTACGGGCTTATTTTGCCATGAAAGAGGCTTAATAAAAAATCCTAATCAAGCTGATAAAAAATCTATATAACAACTATTTTTAAAAAAGTAATAAACAGAAAAGAATCTCTGAAAAGCTAGTAAAATCAAGCTTTCCAGAGATTTTTTTCGTTATTGATATAAACAATCCCAATCAAGTTGATAGTCAATATATATTGGGAAAAGGTCAAAAGGAGTGGTAAGATGGTTTCAATCCAAATGGAAGGAGAAAAGTATGACAAGTAAAAGAGAGCTAGTTTTTAGAGCCATCCGAGGAGAAGAAGTGGAACGAGTTCCTGTAGGCTTTTGGTTTCATTTTGTAACACTGGAGGAAAAAGGGCAAGGATTAAATAACCCACGTATCTTCCAAAAAAGTGTAGAGGGGCATCGACAGTACGTTGAAAGAATTCATCCTGACTTTGTCAAAATAATGAGTGACGGCTTTTTCATTTATCCAAGTAATGTCTATAGTCCTTCGACTGCCAGTGTTCAGGAGTTGGCTTCTATTGAGTCGATTGGTGAAAACCATCTTTGGATTCAACAACAAGTAGAAGTGGTAAAAGCCATTCGAGCGACCTTCACTGAGGAAATTGCTTCATTCTACAATATCTTTTCTCCGATTTCCTACCTGAAAAGGTGGTTTCGTACAGAAACTTCTAGAGGTGATAAGGAGGTTGCAGATCTTTTTCTTGAAAATCCAGAGCTATTCAGGGAGATTTTAGATGTGATAGCTGAGGATATCGCCATCCTAACTAAGAAAATCATTCAGGATGGTGGAGCAGATGGGATTTACCTCAGTACACAAGAAATTCAGGATGAGCGCATCACACCAGACTTGTACCAGACCTATATCGATCCAAGTAATATAAAGGTTTTAGAAGCTGCTAATCAGGCAGGTGGGATAAATATCCTGCATATCTGCGGTTTCCAAGGTGCCAGTAATGATGTGACTATTTTCAAAGATTATCCAGCCCAGGTTTTCAACTGGGCAACCCACCATGAAGCAGTTAGTTTGCCTCAAGGTCAGGAGCTATTTCATGGCAAAGCGGTCTTAGGTGGTTTTGAAAATGGGAAGCAGAGCCTGCTTTATGGAGGTAGAAAAACTGAACTACAAGAGGAAACCAAACGCTTGTTGGCTGAAGCTGGGACTAGAGGAGTCCTTCTTGGAGCAGATTGCACGGTTCCAGATGACTTTGAATTAGAAAGATTGGACTGGATTCGTCAGGCTGCTATTTTAGAATAGGAGGGCCTTATGAAAAGAAAAAAGTGGCTATTAGTAGGGACGGTCCTTGGCTTTGTCATCTTACTTGCAATCAGTCTCACCAAGGGACTTACTTGTAAAGAAGGGACAAGATGCCATGGAGTTCAGGATTTTCAGAAGGGAAGTCTTCCCTTTATTCAAACCAATGATATTGCCAGTGTTTTATTAGTCGAAAAAGAAAGAAATGGAGAATAGAGATGTCAGAAAAAAGAGAATGGGTTTTAAAAGCATTTAGAGGAGAAGTAGTCGATCGTGTGCCTGTTGGTTTTTGGCACCACTTTACATCAGAAGAGGAATGGTTAAAGGGATTTTCAAATCCTGTGATTATTGAAAAGAATATACAAGGTCACAAACAATTTATCCGTGAACTAAATCCCGACTTTATTAAGTTGATGAGTGATGGCTATTTTGCTTATCCAAATCCAGTTATTGCCAAAGGAAAGACACTCCAAGAGTTGGCAGAGATTGAACCTCTGGGAGAAGATCATCCGTGGATTAGAGAGCAAGTAGAATTGGTGAAGAAAATTAAGCAGGAGTTTACGGAAGATATTGTTGCTATTTACAATATTTTTGCGCCTGTGACTTACCTCAAATGGTTACTTGGAGAAGTGTCTGGTGGAGATGATCTCATTGCAGATTTCTTAGTCCAAGATCCTCAGAAATTGAAAAAAGTCCTCGATGTCATTGCGCAAGATATCGCTAGCTTGAGTCAAGCTATTATTAGAGATGCAGGAGCGGACGGTATCTATCTCAGTGTGCAAAGCATTCAGGATGCGCGTGTTTCTGTTGAAGCCTATCAGGAGATTGTTGCGCCGAGTGAACTGACTGTTTTAAATGCAGCTAAGTCGGTTGGTGGGGTAAATATCCTTCATATCTGTGGCTATGAAGGAGCTCGAAACGATATTCATATCTTTGCCGACTATCCAGCTCATGTTTTTAACTGGGCAGTTGGTCCAGAAGGGATTAGTCTAAAAGAAGGTCGTGAGATTTTCAAGGGTCGTACTGTTTTGGGAGGATTTGAAAACGGAAAAGAGGGTCTTCTCTATCGAGGCAGTAAGGAAGAAATCCAAGCTGAAACCAAACGATTGATTGAAGAAACAGGCAAAGAGGGCCTCGTGCTAGGAGCAGATTGTACCATTCCAAGCGATATTGCAGTGGAGCGTATCCAGTGGGTGAGAGAAGCAGTAGCTAAATAAAGGAGAAGAATATGAGTAAGAAAACATGGATTATTGGTGGAGTTGCGGTTGCGGCAGTGCTTGGAGCAACAATTATTGGTAGAACTTTAGCAGGAGCATCTGCTAAAGGTGCAGATGCAGCTTCGTCTGGACAAGTAACAACTTTAAAGGTTGCCCATACTCAAAACTATGTCCCTTATGATTTTATTGATGAAAAAGGGGAATCAGATGGTTATGAAGTCGCTGTTTTAAAGGCAGTTGATGAGAAATTAGCGGATTATAAATTTGAGTATACTGGAACTAGTGATGATGATCTTTTGATTGGACTTGAGTCTGGCAAGTACGATATTGGGACAAAAGGTGCTTGGTATACAGATGAACGGGCTAAGAAATTCATTATTCCATCTGAGCCAGTAGGAGCCAGCATTATTGGTTTTACTGTTAGAAAAGAAGATGAAGCCAAATATAAGAATATTGATGATTTCGCCAAAAACAAAGGAAAATTAGTACCCATCTCTCCTCAAAATGCCCAGTGGAATGTTATCAATAGCTATAATGAGAAACACAAGGATACACCGATTGAATTGACGGCTGCTGAATCCTTCAAAGTGGCAGATGCTTATGCTTGGGTTTTAGAAGGACGTTATGATGCTTTCTTTGACATCAAGCTGTCTTTTGAAAAAGCAGTGACAGCAGAGGATGGTTCTTACCACCAATATGCGGACAAACTTAGCTGGTTCCCTTATAAAGGAATCCCAACCTATCCCTTGATTCACCGTGATGAAAAGGGTGAGAAGTTTGCGAAAGAGTATGAAAAGGCTATTAAAGAATTAAAAGAAGACGGTACTCTAGCTAAACTTTCTCAAAAATACTTTAAAGAAGATGTCTTTAGCTACGTTGATAAAGATTAGATGAGCAATCAGGCATGTTAGAAAGAGGTTTACATGGTTTCATATGATTTTTCAAGAGTGTTCCAATTTTTACCAACCTTATGGCAGGCTCTTCCTATGACCTTGTCCATTCTCTTTTTTACTACAATCCTTGGTTCCCTTTTCGGTGGCTTACTGGCTTGGGCTCAAGTGGGAGAAGACAAGACTTTTGCAGGTCTTTCCAAGGGCTATATTTTCACTCTTCGCTGTACTCCCCCCATTGTTTTACTGTTTTTAGTATTTTATGGTTTACCTGAATTTTTAAAATGGTGGTTGAATTTAGATATCAACAACTGGTCTAAAACGGTCTTTGTCTTATTTACCATGGTCTTGCTATTTGCAGCTATCATTGCAGAGGTGTTTAAGGCTTCTTATCAGGCAATTCCAAAAGGTCAGATGGAGGCTGGAGTCAGTATTGGTCTGACACCTAGTCAGACATTTTGGAGAATCATTTTTCCTCAAGCTTTTCAAGTGGCCCTTCCAAATGTGACGACCGCCATTCTAAATTTAATGCGGGACGCTGCCCTAGCCTATACGATTGGTTTTGTAGATGTCATGGGGGCTGGGAATCTCTTAATCAGTCGCAATTTGGGAAATTACTCTCTTGAAACCTATACAGCGGTTGCCATTCTTTATTGGGGTGTAGCCTTGGCTGTTTCCTTCTTGAGTCGCTTGTTAGAAAAATCTTTGGAAACGAAAGGGAGATAGGATATGGATTTTGACTATATTGCAAAAACCTTTTTAGAGACTTTAAAAGGGGTGCCAACCACCTTGATTATCATGATTGTAGCCATGGTCTTAAGTTTTGTACCAGCTTTGTTTTTAGCTCTGGGGCAAATATACAAAATCAAAGGTGTTCGAACATTCTCCCTCGTGTACCTAGCTTTTATAAGAGCAACGCCTCCGATTTTGCTGATTCTTTTCTTTTATAGCTTGTTTCCGAGTTTGCTCAATCAATTTCTCAAAAGCATAGGAAGTGATGTGGACATCTTTAAACTCAATCCTATCTATTATGCTTTTATTATCTATAGCTTGATGACAACAGGTAGTTTATCAGAAATCTTACGTTCGGCTATTTTGACTGTGGATAAGGGACAATTAGAAGCTGCACAAGCGATTGGTTTAACCACTAGCCAGGCTTATGTGAGGATTGTTTTTCCACAGGCCTTGCGGTCAGCCCTACCCAATCTGGCTAATCTAGTCATCAATATTGTAAAAGGAACCTCTTTAGTCTTTGTGATGACCATTAAGGATATTACAGCCATTGCCCGTGTTGAAGCGTCTTATGGCTATCAGTATTTTGAATCTTATTTTGTGATCTTTTTACAGTACATTCTTATTTGTGGATTGATTCAATGGGGCTTTTCAATCTTAGAGAAACGCTATATTCAAAGAGAAAAGGGACAAGTAGTGCCCAGTACAGGTTTAGCATAGGAGGAGACAATGTTACAAGTAGAACATGTTGCAAAAAAATTTGGAGACAGACAAGTCCTAGAAGATGTTAATCTCAAGGTCAACCAAGGAGATGTTGTTGTAATCTTGGGGCCATCTGGATCAGGTAAAACGACTTTTCTTAGATGTCTCAATCATTTAGAAAAGGCCGATAGTGGTTCTTTGAAACTTGCTGACAAAGACTACGATCTTGGAAAACTGACTAAAAAAGATATTTTAGAAATTCGCCAGAAGACCGCCTTTGTTTTCCAACATTATAATTTATTTGCCAATAAAACAGCCTTGGAAAATATTTTAGAGGGGTTGGTAATTGCTCGGAAAATTCCTAAGGAAGAAGCAACCAAACGTGCGGAAGCTGCCTTAGAAAAAGTTGGTTTACTAGCTTATAAAGATTACTATCCCTCTCAGCTTTCTGGAGGTCAGCAACAACGAATCGGCATTGCGCGTGCCATCGCTGTGAAACCAGAGGTCATTTTATTGGATGAGCCAACGTCAGCCTTGGATCCAGAGTTAGTAGGGGATGTTTTGGATGTTTTAAAACAGTTAGCTAAAGAAGGGGTTACTATGGTAGTAGTGACTCATGAGATGGGCTTTGCCAGAGATGTAGCCAATCATGTCATTTTTATGGATGGCGGGAAAATTGTTGAAGAAAATAATGCCCATGATTTCTTTAGTCGCCCAAAAGAAGAACGAACCAAGCAGTTTTTGGCACGAATACTTTCGGATGCGACCTATAGTGTAGAATATATGATTTGATAGATAGATTTATCAGGTCAAAAATCAATCCCCCGAGCGTCAAGGCTTGGGGGATTGTTCTATAGGAGGGCTAGTTTAGTTCTCTTTTTTGTTTTTTAGCAAGAACCCGAGACCTAGAAAGGCAAGGAGACTAATTCCTGCAAACAGGAGTTTGTGCTCGTTTTTGGTTCCTGTATTTGGAAGTTCAGCATGTTTAACTAGGGGCGCAGCTATATTTTCCTTGCTAGAGTTATCTACCGATTCGTTTTTAACAGATTCTTTTACAGATGCTGGTTGTGCTTCTTGTGCTGGTTGTGAAGCTTGTGAATCAGTTGTAGCTTGGCTAGGTTTATTTTCCGCATCAGCTACTTTTGCATCCGGTTTAGTAGAATCAGGTTTAGCTTGTGGAGCTGGATCTGTATTTTGATGTTCAGGTTTGTTTAATCGATTTGGAATATCGCTTGTACTGTGCTCTTGACCTTGACCTTGTTCTTGTCTAGAATTCGGAAGTTCAAATTCTGGTTTATCTTTCATAGCTGGACGGCTTTGAGAGACTCGAAGAACAGTAGCTGTAAGGGCATTCAATTTCAAGCCTTTTTCAGTCCATTCAAGTCCTTGAGGGTTGGCAATTCCTACTGGTCCTGCTTGGTTTTCATCTGCCAAAACTTCAGCATTTCTGAGGTGGGCAAAGGCAGTTCCCAAATTAAATTCGCGAGCTTTTTCATCCGCATTGACAAAGACTGCGTAGATATCACCGTTTGGAGCAGTAATTTGGTAGCCAATTACTACATCCTCTTTTTCTACACCATTTTGACCTGGGACAGTGATGAGCTGGACACGGTCTTTGATATCTTGGAGACTCTTAAGTCGGAAGGCGTCTGTAGATTGACGGAGGGCAATCAAACCTTTCATATAGTCACGGCTCTTGACATTTTCAGGATATGCTTTTCCATCTGTAGCCTTAGTCCAGTCAAACTTGTTAATAGCATCACTCGAATCGTAAGAGTCATGGATGAAGTAAGGATAGTCAAACGGATTGCCGTCCTTATCACGCAACAAGTGAGATTTGTTTGGTTGTTTGTCCTCTGCTACTGGAGTCTTGTAGGCTGGGTCACGGAATTGTTTGGTGCGTCCGTATTCCTGACCAGAGTGGATAAATGGAGTTCCTTGAGCTGTCAAGACCATGAGGTTTCCAAGTCGCAAACGACGGTGGATTTCAGCATAGTTTTCAGCCTTGCTTGGGTCTTTTTTGATAGACTGGGCAATGATATCAAAGAGGGTCAAGTTATCATGGGCGGCGATGTATTGGATGACATCTCCAGGGCTGTCTGCTTCAAAGTTGGTTGGTTGAGCAATCAGATTTTTGAAGATAGTGTTGATATCACGCTTGCCACCTGTGATAAAGGCAGGTTGACCTTCGTTTGGATAGCCAGACTTGAGGTTATTACGGATGTCGTCTGAGAAGACTGCGACAGTATCGGTATGTTTCATCCAATCTTGGTCAGCAGCTCTAGTAGGCATGTTTTCATCACCAGCATAGGTTCTCCAACCTTCACCCAGCATGATAAGATTTGGATTGAGGGCGCGTGCAGCCTTGTAAGCTTCTTCGATAGAAGCTGCATCATGGTCTCCCATCATATCGAAACGGAATCCATCCACTTTGTAGGTATCAACTAGATATTTGATAGAGTCAACTAGGAGACGTTTGGTCATATGGTGGGTTGTCCCCAAGCGTCCACCACCAAAGCTAGTTCGAGGTGTACCATCAGCATCCATAAAGTGGTAGTAGTTTGGCTCTAAATCTTCAAAGATATTGACTTTGGCTGTATGGTTATACACTACGTCCAGGATAGCTCCCATGCCACGTTTGTGGATCTCGTTGATGAGGTTTTTAAATTCTGCGATTCGTTTTTCTGGATTCTTAGGATCGCTTGAGTACATACCAGTCAAGGAGAAGTAGTTTTGAGGGTCATATCCCCAGTTGTAGTTGCTGTTGCTTGAAGCATAGTCAGACAAGCGTTCATGGTTTTTCAATTCATTGACAAAGTAGTAAGACAAGACTGGAAGGAGCTGGATGTGGGTTACACCCAAGTCTTTGAGGTAGTCTAGTTTTTCGATAAAGGCTTCAAAGGTACCAAATGGTTTGGTCAAGTCTTTTGCAATGGCCGGATCTGAAGTGAAGTCACGCACATGAGCTTCATAGATAACGGCATCTTCACGAGTCTTGAAGTTATGAATTTTACCATAAGTCAAGTCTTGAGGTCCTAGTTTTGCTGGATTTACAAAGGCAGCTTTAGCCACTTTATGGGCATCGTCGATCTTAGCATCGTCACTATTCCAAGCAGCGAGAGATTTAGCGTAAGGATCGAGTGCAAGAACAGTTTTACCCTGACGCTCGATTTGGTATTGATAATAGTAGCCAGTGAAATCTGTGATGCCTAATTTGTTTGTGCTATCTAGAGTTTGTTTCCAAGTTCCTCTTTCCCCTTTTTCAAGAGCGACAGTTCCAACCACTTTTTCAGGGTCATTCTTGTCGTAGATAACAACAGAAACCTTATCAGCACTTGGTGACCAAAGGGTCAAATCAACTTGTTTTCCTTCTTCTTTTAGGTCGGCTCCCAGTTTGCCATCATAGCTGTAAGTCTCATCTTTAAGACGCCAGCTTGTTTTGGTGGTGAAGCGGTCGGAATTGTAGCTAACAGTATATGGATGTTTTGTGTCAGAGAAATCTCCACTGTAGGTCACTTTCTTACCAGCTTCATCGATTGCAACATCGGTGATAGTTACCTTGTTTCCTAGGTGATTAGTGATGTTGGAGTGCTTGAGGATATCCTCTTTTTTAGCACCGACTAGTGTTGAAAAACTACTTTCAATGCTAGAAGTTCCTACGTGCTGAGCCCCTGTCATGCGGATATCGTGGACATAGTATGGATTTGTGTAAATCGATTCGTCATCGTCTTTGAGGAAGATTTGGCTATGATTTTTCAAATCTGTGAACTTATAATCTTCTTTACGGATTTTCACATCGTCTCCTTGTTTGCTTCTGTCTAGTAATAAAAATCCAAGGTCTTTAGCTGCATCTTTGAGTGGAATATCGATATAGCGACCATATTTGCCTGTAGCAGTAAAATCTGTTCCGTTAGGCCATTCACCACTACTTGGCTCCTTCACATCTCCCCAGTACCAGAGAGATTTCTTGTCATAATTTCCATCTGTGCGGTAGTAGTTGACGCGAATAGTACCTGCAGGTTGTGGCTCGTAAGAGAAAACCTTGTAATCTTGGTCCAACCAAGCCTCGTTCATTTTTGGAACTAGTTTTTCGGCCGATTTATCGCCTGTTAGATTTTTTCCAGCTGTATTGTTGATGAGGAAGCTAATTTTCTTGGCTTGTTCTCCCTTTAATTTGACATCTAGGTAGTAGCCGTAGTCGTCTTTTTTGGCATCCTTAAAGGACAGGGCTCCGTTTGGCCAATTTTCAGAAGGTTTTTCAACATCGTCCCAAGTCCATAGTCCTTGAGCATCCTTGTTTTCTTCAGGAAGTTTTTTGACATGGATACGGAAGTAGTTGTCTTCGATGGGCTCTTCTGCCTTAGTTTCAGTCGTTACTGGACTAGTAGAAGTAGTTGTCTCACTTGAACGATCTTGTCCAGTTTGTGGTGCTGAATCGGCTGGAGTTGCAGCAGGAGTTGTTGGCTCTGTTGCAGGTTTTTCTTCTTTTTTCTCTAGGGAAGCGTTTGCACTATCAGGTGAAGAAAAATCGCTTTCGTTCTTGCCAGCGATGTTTGTTGCATCAGTAAGAGGTTGGGCAAGGGCAGTAGTAGTTTCACTATTACTTGCGTTAGTGGTTGGTGTACTTTCGTTGGCTGAGATAGTTGGGGTAGCCATAGCAAGTAGGACAAGGCTTGCGCTGATAAGGACAGAACCAGTTCCATTTTTGAGGGAACGGATGCTGTAGACCATTTTTTTCTCAGTTTGAGCTGGTGTTTTTCTCATGATGATTCTCCAATCAATAAATTTCTATATCAGTATAGCATGTAGTAAAACAATATGCAAGCGTTTTCTCAAAATTAAAACAAAAGAAAATCGCAACAGGTTTTGCTACGATTTAGCTAGTATTTCTTATAGGAAAAGATTTTGTCAAAAAATCGTTAATCCCCTTGAAAAATCTAGCTAAATAGGGTATAATATGAGTAATCATTTGTCGTAGGTTTTGTCTGAAATATTGTCCAGACAAGACTCACAGCAGTTAAATCTTCTGAAAAAGTCAGATTTAGCTGCTCTTTTTGTGCTTTTTTTCAGGATTTTGAGTACTTGTAACAAAGACTTAAAGATTCTGAAAATTTGTCAAGAGGACACGGTGATAGGGGTTTTACAACCATATGACGATTAGAAAGCCTGATTGACAAGGCTTGGAACTTATTTACAAAGGAGAATCATCTTGGCAGGACATGACGTTCAATACGGGAAACATCGTACCCGTCGTAGTTTTTCAAGAATCAAAGAAGTTCTTGACTTACCAAATTTGATTGAAATTCAAACTGACTCATTCAAAGATTTCCTAGACCATGGTCTGAAGGAAGTGTTTGAAGATGTATTGCCAATTTCAAACTTCACAGACACAATGGAGTTGGAATTTGTTGGATATGAAATCAAGGAACCAAAATATACGCTAGAAGAAGCTCGTATTCACGATGCTAGCTACTCAGCACCAATTTTTGTAACTTTCCGCTTGATCAATAAAGAAACAGGCGAAATCAAAACCCAAGAAGTTTTCTTTGGTGATTTCCCAATCATGACTGAAATGGGTACTTTCATCATCAATGGTGGTGAACGTATCATCGTATCTCAGTTGGTCCGCTCACCAGGTGTTTACTTTAACGATAAAGTTGATAAAAACGGTAAAGTGGGCTACGGTTCAACGGTTATCCCTAACCGTGGAGCTTGGTTGGAACTTGAAAGCGACTCAAAAGATATCGCCTACACTCGTATCGACCGTACTCGTAAGATTCCATTTACGACATTGGTTCGTGCGCTTGGTTTCTCAGGTGATGATGAAATCTTTGATATCTTTGGTGATAGCGAATTGGTTCGCAACACTGTTGAAAAAGATATCCACAAGAACCCAATGGACTCTCGTACAGACGAAGCCTTGAAAGAAATTTACGAACGCCTTCGTCCAGGTGAGCCTAAGACTGCTGAAAGCTCACGTAGCTTGCTTGTGGCTCGTTTCTTTGACCCACGTCGTTATGACTTGGCAGCAGTTGGTCGTTACAAAATCAATAAAAAACTCAATGTTAAAACACGCTTGCTTAACCAAACCATTGCGGAACCATTGGTAGACCCTGAAACAGGCGAAATCTTGGTAGAAGCTGGAACAATCATGACTCGTAGTGTGATTGAAAGCATTGAAAGCCATTTGGATGGCGACTTGAACAAGATTGTTTACATTCCAAATGATGCAGCCGTTGTGACTGAGCCAGTTGTTCTTCAAAAATTCAAGGTTGTTGCACCAACTGACCCAGACCGTGTTGTAACAATCATTGGTAATGCTAATCCAGATGACAAGGTTCGTATCGTCACTCCTGCAGATATTCTTGCCGAGATGAGCTACTTCCTCAACTTGGCTGAAGGACTTGGGCGTGTAGATGATATCGACCACCTTGGGAACCGTCGTATCCGTGCGGTTGGTGAATTGCTTGCCAACCAAGTACGTTTGGGACTTTCTCGTATGGAACGTAATGTCCGTGAACGTATGTCTGTTCAGGACAACGAAGTCTTGACACCACAACAAATTATCAATATCCGTCCTGTAACAGCTGCAGTTAAAGAATTCTTTGGTTCATCACAGTTGTCACAGTTCATGGACCAACACAACCCGCTTTCTGAGTTGTCTCACAAACGCCGTTTGTCAGCCTTAGGACCTGGTGGTTTGACACGTGACCGTGCTGGATATGAAGTACGTGACGTGCACTACACTCACTATGGTCGTATGTGTCCAATCGAGACACCTGAAGGACCTAACATCGGTTTGATCAATAACTTGTCATCTTACGGGCACTTGAACAAGTATGGTTTTGTTCAAACACCATACCGTAAGGTTGACCGTGAAACAGGTGTTGTCACGAACGAAATCGTTTGGTTGACAGCCGATGAAGAAGATGAATACACTGTAGCACAGGCTAATTCTCGTCTGAATGAAGATGGAACATTTGCTGAAAAAGTTGTCATGGGACGTCACCAAGGGGTCAACCAAGAGTATCCAGCTAATGTTGTTGACTACATGGACGTATCACCAAAACAGGTAGTTGCCGTTGCGACAGCATGTATTCCTTTCTTGGAAAACGATGACTCCAACCGTGCCCTCATGGGAGCCAACATGCAACGTCAGGCTGTGCCATTGATCAATCCTCAAGCACCTTACGTTGGTACTGGTATGGAATACCAAGCAGCCCACGACTCTGGAGCGGCTGTGATTGCTCAGTATGATGGTAAAGTTACTTACGCAGATGCTGACAAGGTAGAAGTTCGTCGTGAAGATGGTTCATTGGACGTTTACCACATTCAAAAATTCCGTCGTTCAAACTCAGGTACCGCTTACAACCAACGTACTCTCGTAAAAGTTGGTGATGCCGTTGAAAAAGGTGATTTCATCGCTGACGGACCTTCTATGGAAAATGGAGAAATGGCGCTTGGACAAAACCCAATCGTTGCCTACATGACTTGGGAAGGTTACAACTTCGAGGATGCCGTTATCATGAGCGAACGCTTGGTTAAAGACGATGTCTACACATCTGTTCACCTTGAAGAATACGAATCAGAAACACGCGATACAAAGCTTGGGCCTGAAGAAATTACTCGTGAAATTCCAAACGTTGGTGAAGATGCCCTTAAAGATCTTGACGAAATGGGTATTATCCGTATCGGTGCTGAGGTTAAAGAAGGTGATATCCTTGTAGGTAAAGTAACACCTAAGGGTGAGAAAGACCTTTCAGCTGAAGAACGTCTCTTGCACGCTATCTTCGGAGATAAATCTCGTGAAGTACGTGACACTTCTCTTCGTGTACCACACGGTGCCGATGGTGTCGTTCGTGATGTTAAGATCTTTACACGTGCAAATGGAGATGAGTTGCAATCAGGTGTTAACATGCTGGTTCGCGTCTACATCGCTCAAAAACGTAAGATCAAGGTCGGAGATAAGATGGCCGGACGTCACGGAAATAAAGGGGTTGTCTCTCGTATCGTTCCTGTAGAAGACATGCCTTATCTTCCAGATGGAACTCCAGTCGATATCATGTTGAACCCACTTGGGGTGCCATCACGTATGAATATCGGTCAGGTTATGGAGCTTCACCTTGGTATGGCTGCTCGTACTCTTGGTATTCATATCGCAACACCAGTCTTTGACGGAGCAAGTTCTGAAGACCTTTGGTCAACTGTTAAAGAAGCTGGTATGGATAGCGATGCCAAAACAATCCTTTACGATGGACGTACTGGGGAACCGTTTGATAACCGTGTTTCTGTCGGAGTCATGTACATGATCAAACTCCACCACATGGTTGACGATAAATTGCACGCTCGTTCAGTCGGACCATACTCAACTGTTACCCAACAACCACTCGGAGGTAAAGCTCAGTTTGGTGGACAACGTTTCGGTGAGATGGAGGTTTGGGCTCTTGAAGCCTACGGTGCGTCAAATGTCCTTCAAGAAATCTTGACTTACAAGTCTGACGATATCAATGGACGTCTGAAAGCTTATGAAGCCATTACAAAAGGAAAACCAATTCCAAAACCAGGTGTTCCAGAATCCTTCCGAGTTCTTGTCAAAGAATTGCAATCTCTTGGTCTTGACATGCGTGTCCTAGACGAAGATGACCAAGAAGTGGAACTTCGTGACTTGGATGAAGGAATGGACGAAGATGTCATCCACGTAGATGACCTTGAAAAAGCCCGCGAAAAAGCAGCACAAGAGGCTAAAGCAGCCTTTGAAGCTGAAGAAGCTGAGAAAGCAACAAAAGCGGAAGCAACAGAAGAAGCTGCTGAAGAAGAATAAGCAGTTCACTTAGAATAGAAAGGGAAGAAATAGTGGTTGATGTAAATCGTTTTAAAAGTATGCAAATCACCCTAGCTTCTCCAAGCAAAGTCCGTTCATGGTCTTATGGAGAAGTCAAAAAACCTGAAACAATCAATTACCGTACCTTGAAGCCAGAACGTGAAGGACTCTTTGATGAAGTTATCTTTGGTCCTACAAAAGACTGGGAATGTGCTTGTGGTAAGTACAAACGCATTCGTTACAGAGGGATTGTTTGTGACCGTTGTGGGGTTGAAGTAACGCGTACGAAAGTTCGTCGTGAGCGTATGGGGCACATTGAATTGAAAGCTCCTGTATCTCACATCTGGTACTTCAAGGGGATTCCAAGCCGTATGGGCTTGACCCTTGATATGAGTCCTCGTGCCCTCGAGGAAGTTATCTACTTTGCGGCTTATGTGGTGATTGATCCTAAGGATACACCACTTGAGCACAAGTCTATCATGACAGAGCGCGAATACCGTGAGCGCTTGCGTGAGTATGGTTATGGATCATTCGTTGCCAAGATGGGTGCCGAAGCTATCCAAGACCTTTTGAAACAAGTAGATCTTGAAAAAGAAATTGCTGAACTCAAAGAAGAGTTGAAAACAGCTACTGGACAAAAACGTGTCAAAGCCATTCGTCGTTTGGATGTTTTGGATGCCTTTTACAAGTCTGGAAACAAACCTGAATGGATGATTCTCAACATCCTTCCAGTTATTCCACCAGATCTTCGTCCAATGTTGCAGTTGGATGGTGGTCGTTTTGCCTCATCTGACTTGAATGACCTTTACCGCCGTGTTATCAACCGTAACAATCGTTTGGCTCGTTTGCTTGAGTTGAATGCGCCTGGTATCATCGTTCAAAATGAGAAGCGTATGCTTCAAGAAGCGGTTGACGCTTTGATTGACAATGGTCGTCGTGGTCGTCCAATCACAGGACCAGGTAGCCGTCCTCTTAAATCATTGAGCCACATGCTAAAAGGGAAACAAGGACGCTTCCGTCAAAACTTGCTTGGTAAACGTGTTGACTTCTCAGGACGTTCCGTTATCGCCGTTGGTCCAACTCTTAAGATGTACCAATGTGGTGTGCCACGTGAAATGGCAATTGAGCTCTTTAAACCATTCGTGATGCGTGAAATCGTTGCCCGTGATATCGTGCAAAACGTCAAAGCGGCTAAACGCTTGGTCGAACGTGGAGATGAGCGTATCTGGGATATCCTTGAAGAAGTGATCAAAGAACACCCAGTGCTTTTGAACCGCGCACCGACCCTTCACCGTTTGGGTATCCAAGCCTTCGAGCCAGTCTTGATTGATGGTAAGGCCCTTCGCTTGCACCCGCTTGTCTGTGAAGCCTACAATGCCGACTTTGACGGAGACCAAATGGCCATCCACGTACCGCTTTCAGAAGAAGCTCAAGCAGAAGCTCGTATCTTGATGCTCGCTGCTGAGCACATCTTGAACCCGAAAGATGGTAAACCAGTTGTTACTCCATCTCAGGACATGGTTTTGGGTAACTACTACTTGACTATGGAAGAAGCTGGTCGTGAAGGTGAAGGAATGGTCTTCAAAGACCGTGACGAAGCGGTTATGGCCTACCGTAATGGTTATGTTCACCTTCACTCACGTGTTGGTATCGCAACAGATAGCCTCAACAAACCTTGGACAGAAGAGCAAAAACATAAGGTCTTGCTTACAACAGTTGGTAAAATTCTCTTCAACGACATCATGCCAGAGGGCCTACCATACTTGCAAGAACCAAACAATGCCAACTTGACAGAAGGCGTTCCAGCTAAATACTTCTTGCCACTTGGTGGAGATATCAAGGAAGCAATCAGCAAACTTGAACTCAACCCTCCATTCAAGAAGAAAAACCTTGGAAATATCATCGCTGAAATCTTCAAACGTTTCCGTACGACAGAAACTTCTGCCCTACTTGACCGCATGAAGAACCTCGGTTACCACCACTCAACTCTTGCAGGATTGACAGTGGGTATTGCCGATATCCCAGTCGTTGATGACAAGGCTGAAATCATTGAAGAATCACACAAACGTGTAGAACAAATCACAAAACAATTCCGTCGTGGTATGATCACAGACGACGAGCGTTACAATGCCGTTACAGCTGAATGGCGTGCTGCCCGTGAAAAACTTGAGAAACGTTTGATTGCCAACCAAGATCCTAAGAACCCAATCGTTATGATGATGGACTCTGGAGCCCGTGGTAACATCTCAAACTTCTCACAGCTTGCCGGTATGCGTGGTCTGATGGCGGCTCCGAACGGACGTATCATGGAATTGCCAATCCTTTCAAACTTCCGCGAAGGTTTGTCGGTATTGGAAATGTTCTTCTCAACTCACGGTGCGCGTAAAGGTATGACCGATACGGCCCTTAAGACAGCCGACTCAGGTTACTTGACTCGTCGTTTGGTTGACGTTGCCCAAGACGTTATCATCCGTGAGGACGACTGTGGAACAGATCGTGGTCTCTTGATCCGCTCTATCGCAGAAGGAAAAGAGATGATCGAATCACTCGAAGAGCGTCTCAATGGTCGTTACACTAAGAAAACTGTTAAACATCCAGAAACTGGTGCAGTGATCATTGGTCCAAATGAGTTGATTACAGAAGACAAGGCGCGTGAAATTGTCAACGCTGGTGTGGAAGAAGTGACTATCCGCTCTGTATTTACATGTAACACTCGTCATGGTGTCTGCCGTCATTGTTACGGTATCAACTTGGCGACTGGTGATGCGGTTGAAGTTGGTGAAGCAGTTGGTACAATCGCTGCCCAATCTATCGGGGAACCTGGTACACAGCTTACAATGCGTACCTTCCACACGGGTGGGGTTGCCTCAAATACCGATATCACTCAGGGTCTTCCTCGTGTCCAAGAAATCTTTGAAGCCCGCAATCCTAAAGGGGAAGCGGTTATCACAGAGGTTAAAGGACAAGTTACTGCTATCGAAGAAGATGCCTCAACTCGTACTAAGAAAGTCTTTGTTAAGGGCGAAACTGGCGAAGGTGAATACGTCGTACCATTTACAGCTCGTATGCGTGTCGAAGTTGGGGACCAAGTAGCGCGTGGTGCTGCTCTTACAGAAGGTTCTATCCAACCAAAACGTCTCCTTGCAGTTCGTGATGTCTTGTCGGTTGAAACTTACCTTCTCGGTGAAGTACAAAAAGTTTACCGTAGCCAAGGGGTAGAAATCGGTGACAAACACATCGAGGTAATGGTTCGTCAAATGATCCGTAAAGTCCGTGTCATGGATCCAGGTGACACAGATCTTCTCATGGGTACCCTCATGGATATCAATGACTTTACAGATGCTAACAAAGATGTCCTTATCGCAGGTGGGGTTCCAGCAACAGGTCGCCCAGTTCTTATGGGAATTACCAAAGCCTCGCTTGAAACCAACAGTTTCTTGTCAGCGGCTTCCTTCCAGGAAACAACTCGTGTCCTTACAGATGCAGCTATCCGTGGTAAGAAAGACCATCTTCTTGGACTTAAAGAAAATGTTATCATCGGTAAGATCATCCCAGCAGGTACTGGTATGGCCCGTTACCGTAATCTTGAACCACATGCTGTCAACGAAGAAGAATACCTTAATCCTCCAGTAGAGGAAGAAGGAAACGAAGAAACAACAGAAGTAGTTGTGGATACTGCCGTTGAAACTGTGGAAGAAACAGTAGAATAAAAGAGAATGAGAGAGCCCTCGGGTTCTCTTTCTCTTTTTCTGAAAACTTTCTCCATTTTTCCATGAAATGTGGTAAAATAATACTCAATGAAAATCAAAGAGTAAACTAGGAAACTAGCCGCAGGTTGCTCAAAGCACTGCTTTGAGGTTGTAGATAGAACTGACGAAGTCAGTCACATATATACGGTAAGGCGACGTTGACGTGGTTTGAATTTGATTTTCGAAGAGTATAAAAGAAAGAAGCTGACAAAGGAGACAGGTATGGAACAAACATTTTTTATCATTAAACCAGACGGTGTAAAAAGAGGACTAGTAGGTGAAGTGTTAAAACGCATCGAACAACGTGGATTGACAATCGAAAAATTGGAGTTGCGTACACAGCTTTCAGAAGAGTTGATTGACCAGCACTATCAGGACTTGGTTGGCCAAAGTTTTTACCCACCGATTCGTGAATTTATGACTTCAGGACCGGTTCTTGTAGGTATTATTTCTGGTCCCAAAGTAATTGAAACTTGGCGGACTATGATGGGTGCGACTCGTCCAGAAGAAGCTTTACCAGGCACTATTCGAGGTGATTTTGCAAAAGCTGCTGGAGAAAATGAGGTTATCCAAAATGTTGTACATGGTTCAGATTCAGAAGAGTCAGCTAAGCGAGAAATTGCTCTTTGGTTTTAAGAATTGATTGGCTCAATCAATCGGTTAAAAGCTCATAAAAAAGAAAGGACTAACTTCGTCCTTTCTCGTTCTTAGCTTTTCTTCAACCTACTACAGTAGATAAACATACTGAATAGCTACTGTCTTGACTCATTTAATTCTTAAAGCCTTGATAGAGTTGACAAATGGTAGAAAAAAGCTCTTTTTACTAAGTTAAGTATCAACTACAGTTACGATTAGCATTCGTTACTTAGCCCACTCACCATTATAGTTTACGTAGTAACCATCTACTGTGGTATTAACAGCTAGAGCACCTGAACCATAAGCATAGTACCATTTGCCATTAACCTGGAACCAACCTGTCTTCATATCTCCATTACTTGCATTTAGGTAGTACCAAGTTGAACCATCTTGATACCAACCAGTTACCATAGCTCCTGAGGAACGGAGATAGTACCAACGGTTACCAACATATACCCAACCTGTCTTCATATCACCATTTTTATTATCTAAATAATACCAAGTTGAACCATCTTGATACCAACCAATTGCCATTGCACCTGATGAACGGAGGTAGTACCACTTATTGCCAATTTGCTTCCAACCAGTTTGCATGATACCAGTTTCTGAATCTAGATAGTACCAAGCTGAACCATCATTTATCCAACCTACACGTCTTTCACCACCAAGATTCTTATTCCCAGAATTTCCTGTTTTTGCTAGGTAATACCAGTTAGATTGATCATAAAGCCAACCTGTCTTTAAATAATGATCTTGATCAAAGTAGTAGTATGCTAATTTAAGAACTTCGGGACCTTCCCAGCCTTCACCATGTTTTTTCCCAACGGTTAAGGAATATTTTAGCTCTAATTCTTGCCAACCAACAAACTCTTGTAGCACTCCATTTTCGTCAAAGTAGTACCATTCTGGCATTGGGGAACCTTCTAATCTGATACCATTAGGGTAAGGACCAATTGTATATCCTTTAACTGGCATTGGAATGTACTGCCAACCAACAACCATTTCGCCATTATAATCAAAATAATAGGTCTTCCCATCAATCACTCGCCAGTCCGTTTCTTTGAGGTCCCCTTTTTTGTAATAGGTTCTACCGTTTTCTTGGACAAACTGCCATCCTTCAGAGTTATCTGCAAATACTGTATTCGTAGCTAGCAAACCAAAGAAAATTACTGTTAGTCCAGCTTGCATAGTTTTTTTCAAAAGTTTCATTTATATATACCTCCAATATTAAATCCACTCACCAGATGAAGCGAAATTATAAACTTTACCATTTGTCTATTCTTCTGAACAAACTGTTGATAGGGAATTGTATTACCAAATGCAAGAACACTTAGTAATACAAATATAACTATTTTTTTAATTCCACGATTTCTCCTCATCTTATATTATGAACCTCCTTTCTTTCTGCTTAATTCTAACACACATATGAAAATCAGTCAAGTTTTTATGTATATTTTGACTTTTTTGGGGGTTTATTACCATAAAGAATTATTTATTCCTTTAACTTGCTATTTTGAACTAAAAATTTTATAATGAAATTAAGCAAATAGGAAGGTTTATTATCTTTAATGAATACACTCGCAGAGAAATTCAGATTGAAAAGAAAAGAGTTAGGTCTCTCCCAACAAACTCTTGCAGAAGGAATTTGTGAACAAAGCCAGATTAGTAAAATTGAGAGAGGGCATTTCATTCCCTCCGCAGACCTTTTGTTCAAACTCTCGCAACGACTTGAAGTGCCATTAGATTATTTTTTTAATGAACAAATTGAAATTAAATCTAACCTCTCTAATTTCAAGCAATTATCTGTTCGACTATTAGATGATAGAAATTATGACGATTTGGAATATATTTATAGAATAGAGATTGAACGAAGTACTTTTCTAACACTAGAAGACCGAACTTACCTTGAATGGATTAAAGCTATTATTGACTTCTATCAATATGACAGTAAGTGTGAGGCTATTTCTTCATTGGAAAATATATTATTAAAAGTCTCTTCAAATACTCTGATTTATTTAAAGGCGTTGAATACTCTATCTAATTTCTATTCCTTAGTGGGTCGTGAACAAGAATATGAGGCAAACTACTCTCATTTGATGGAGTTATATCAGACAAAAAATTTTGAGCATCAAGAGTTTTTATTTGGCTACATCAGAGTTCGTTACAACTACGCTCACTACCTAGTGTCAAAGGAAAAATATAACGAAGCTATCCAAGAAGCTCTTGAGACGATTGAACTCTGTAAACAAAGACAGACAAGCTACCAACTGGCTCCTCTATTTATTCTTGTAGGAAATGCTGGAGCCAAATTTCTAGACAAAGAACAAGTCAAAAATTATTATATAGAAGCAAGAGAGTTATGTAAGATTTATAACAATCCTTTAATGTTGATGAAGATAGAAAATTATTTGAAGGAATTAGATACTGTTTAGTTAATCTTGACATTATAGTTTTTCTGAAACGTTAAATAACCTGTAAGGCTGATAGTGAAATTAATACTATCAGCCTTATTTTCATTATGTGACTATTAGTCCGTCTCGCTCCGTTAGGTGCGAGACAAAAAAACCACCCGCTATGCGGGTGCGCGTCGAAGGTTATACCAAAAAAACTCCGAACGCGATACAATAAAGGTGTTCAAGCCAATTGTAAAGCGAAAGGAGAAAAATATGGCACAAAAGGCTCATAGTTTATCGCACACAAAGTGGCACTGTAAGTATCACATTGTGTTCACCCCTAAGTATAGACGAAAAGTCATCTATAATCAATATCGAAGTAGTTTAGGCGAAATATTTCATCGCTTGTGTAGTTATAAAGGAGTTGAAATTATCGAGGGTCACTTAATGCCAGACCATGTACACATGTTAGTAAGTATTCCACCGAGGATAAGTGTTTCGAGTTTCATGGGTTATTTAAAAGGAAAAAGTGCACTCATGATGTTTGACAAACACGCCAATCTCAAGTATAAGTTTGGGAATCGGCATTTCTGGGCGGAAGGTTATTATGTGAGTACAGTAGGACTTAATGAAGCCACAATTAAGAAATATATTCAAGAACAGGAAAAGCATGATATAGCACTAGATAAATTAAGTGTAAAAGAATATGAGGATCCCTTTAGGGATAGTGGTAAGTAATACTAAAGCCTCTTTGAGAGGCAAGTGACGAGTCAAGAGCAATAAGGCTTGAACAAAGTGAAAGCCAGCGTCTTTAGGCGCTGGCTGGTAATTTGGGCTTATAGCCCTGGAACAAACCACCCGTTTGACGGGTGGTCATGATTGAGTATTAGTCTCAGGTGTTTGTTTAGCGTCTAAAAGAGACATTTGAGAAGATTGAAAACAGTTCTCTCTTTTCTCCTAGTATAATGATTGGTAGGAAGGGAGAGAAAAGATGAAATCAATGAGAATCTTATTTTTGTTAGCTTTAATTCAAATCAGTTTGAGTAGCTGTTTCCTATGGAAGGAATGTATCTTGTCCTTTAAACAAAGTACAGCTTTTTTCATCGGAAGTATGGTATTCGTTTCGGGAATCTGTGCTGGAGTAAATTATCTTTATACCCGTAAGCAAGAAGTCCATAGTGTCCTAGCCAGTAAGAAGTCAGTGAAGCTTCTTTACAGTATCCTGCTCTTAATTAATTTGTTAGGAGCTGTTCTTGTCCTGTCAGATAACTTGTTCATCAAAAATACGTTGCAGCAAGAATTAGTTGACTTTTTATTGCCATCCTTCTTTTTCCTATTTGGACTAGATTTGCTGATTTTTTTACCCTTGAAAAAATACATGCGCGATTTTCTTGCTATGCTAGATAGAAAAAAGACAGTGTTGGTGACTATTTTAGCAACACTTCTCTTCTTAAGAAATCCAATGACCATTGTCTCACTTCTGATGTATATTGGACTGGGTTTGTTTTTTGCAGCCTATCTTGTCCCAAATTCTGTTAAAAAGGAAGTTTCCTTTTATGGTCATATTTTCCGAGATCTTGTATTGGTCATTGCTACGCTCATTTTCTTTTAGAGAAAGCTTGTTTTTATGGATGTTATGATGGTAAGTTTAGCAGGAAAATAGACACAAAAGAAAAGTTTTTGGTATAATAAGAATATGTACACAAAAAATGAAGAAGAGCTACAAGCCTTAGGGGAGCGTTTGGGCCATTTATTAGAAAAGAATGATGTTTTAATCTTAACTGGAGAACTGGGCGCAGGTAAAACGACCTTTACTAAAGGACTTGCAAAGGGATTACAGATTTCCCAGATGATTAAAAGTCCAACCTATACTATCGTAAGAGAGTATGAAGGAGGCAGACTGCCACTTTATCACCTAGATGTTTATCGAATTGAAGGAGATGCGGATTCTATCGATTTGGATGAGTTTCTCTTTGGTGGCGGAGTGACTGTTATCGAGTGGGGAAATCTCTTAGGAGATGCCTTGCCAGATACTTATTTAGAGTTGGAAATTCTAAAAGAAGAAGACGGTCGCAGATTACATTTCCAAGCAAAGGGTTTGCATGCAGAAAAACTCTTAGAGGAGCTTCAACATGGAGTATGAATTGCTCATTAGGGAAGCAGAGCCTAAAGATGCAGCTGAATTAGTGGCCTTTTTAAATTGTGTAAGTTTGGAGACAGATTTTACCAGCCTAGACAGAGATGGTATTCTCTTGACCAGTGAGGAGATGGAAATATTCCTCAACAAGCAAGCTAGTTCGGACAATCAGATAACCTTACTTGCATTCTTAAATGATAAAATTGCTGGTATTATAAATATTACAGCTGACCAGCGCAAGAGAGTCCGTCATATTGGAGATCTCTTCATTGTGATTGGAAAAAGATATTGGAATAATGGATTGGGAAGTTTGTTGCTAGAAGAAGCGATAGAGTGGGCACAAGCAAGTGGCATTCTGCGTCGTCTCCAGCTGACTGTCCAAACTCGTAATCAAGCAGCAGTTCATCTTTATCAAAAGCATGGCTTTGTCATTGAAGGTCGCCAAGAGCGTGGAGCATATATAGAAGAAGGGAAATTTATCGATGTTTACTTGATGGGTAAACTGATAGATTAGTAGAAATATGGTTAAAAAAATTATTGGAATGGTGCTAGCTTTTCTAGCTGTGACAGTTTTAGGTGTCGGTGTTTTTGCGTATACTATTTATCAGCAAGGCACACAAACCTTATCAAAGACCTATAAAAAAATAGGGGAAGAAACCAAGGTTATTGAAGCAACAGAGCCTTTGACCATTCTGTTAATGGGGGTTGATACTGGGAATGTAGAGCGTACAGATCAATGGGCTGGAAATAGTGATTCTATGATTCTCTTGACTGTCAATCCACATACTAAGAAGACCATGATGCTGAGCTTGGAGCGTGATATCCTGACTAAAATTCAACATAAAGATGGTAGTATTGAAGAAGCGAAGTTAAACGCTGCCTATGCTGGTGGTGGTGCAGAACTTGCTATAGAAACAATTCAAAAGATGATGAATATCCATATCGATCGCTACATTATGGTTAATATGCAAGGATTGCAACAATTGGTCGATGCAGTGGGAGGTATTACGGTCAATAATACACTAGGTTTCCCAATCTCTATCAGTGATCAAGAAGAATTTAACACCATTTCTATCGGTGTTGGAGAGCAGACAATAAATGGAGAAGAAGCGCTTGTTTATTCACGCATGCGTTATCAAGACCCAGAAGGAGACTACGGTCGTCAAAAGCGTCAGCGTGAAGTCATTCAAAAAGTTGTTGAAAAAGTTCTTAGTTTGAATAGTGTCAGTCACTATCAGTCTATCTTAAAAGCCCTAAGTACTAATATGCAGACTAATATCGATTTATCTGCGAAAAGTATTCCGAGCTTGTTGGGCTATAAAGATTCATTTAAAACTATTGAAACACAACAGTTGAAGGGTGAAGGGGAGATGCTACAAGGCGTTTCTTATCAAATTGTTACGAGAAACCATATGTTGGAAATGCAGAATCTTTTGAGACGTTCTTTGGGACAAGAAGAAGTCACTCAGCTTGAAACAAATGTTGTCTTATTTGAAGATTTGTTTGGACGGGTGCCTGTTAGTGACGAAGATAATTAACTTTCTTGATACAAATAAAAAATCAATCGTGGGAAATTTCCTGCGATTTTTTCAAAAAAATACGAATAGATAGGTAGGAGGAAACATGAAAGCAGAAATTATTGCTGTTGGAACAGAGATTTTGACAGGACAGATTGTCAACACCAATGCTCAGTTTTTATCAGAAAAACTAGCAGAGATTGGGGTAGACGTATATTTTCAGACGGCTGTAGGAGACAATGAAGCTCGTCTCTTGTCTTTGCTTGAGATTGCCAGTCAACGTAGTAGTCTGGTGATTTTGACAGGCGGTTTGGGCCCAACTGAGGACGATTTGACAAAACAAACTCTGGCTAAATTTTTAGGGAAGGAATTAGTCTTCGATCCTCAGGCACAAGAAAAGTTAGATGTATTTTTCGCCCAGAGACCAGACTATGCCCGAACACCGAATAATGAAAGACAAGCTCAAATTGTAGAAGGTGCGACTCCACTGCCAAACGAAACAGGACTGGCTGTAGGAGGAATATTGGAAGTCGATGGAGTGACCTACGTTGTCCTTCCAGGTCCACCAAGTGAATTGAAACCCATGGTCTTAAACCAACTTCTACCCAAGTTGATGACAGGGAGCAAGCTGTATTCCCGAGTTCTTCGTTTCTTTGGGATTGGCGAAAGTCAGTTGGTTACGATTTTAGCTGATTTAATTGATAATCAAACAGATCCGACCTTGGCCCCTTATGCTAAGACAGGAGAAGTCACTCTGCGTCTGTCAACAAAAGCTAGCAGTCAAGAAGAGGCGAATCAAGCGCTGGATATCTTAGAAAACCAAATCTTGAATCGCCAAACTTTTGAAGGCCTTTCTTTACGAGAACTTTGTTATGGTTATGGGGAAGAGACTAGTTTAGCCAGTATTGTGGTAGAAAAGCTGAAAAGGCAAGGGAAAACTATCACGGCTGCAGAGAGTTTGACGGCTGGTCTTTTCCAAGCTAGGGTAGCGGATTTTTCGGGTGCTTCAAGTATATTTAAGGGTGGTTTTGTAACCTATAGCCTGGAGGAAAAATCAAAGATGTTGGATATTCCTGTCAAGGATTTGGAAGAACATGGTGTGGTGTCTGAATTTACAGCTCAGAAGATGGCTGAGCAGGCACGAAGCAAGACCCAGTCAGATTTTGGCATTAGTTTGACTGGAGTGGCAGGACCAGATAGGCTCGAAGGGCACCCAGCTGGAACAGTCTTCATAGGCTTGGCACAGGAGCATGGAACTAAGGTCATCAAGGTGAATATTGGAGGCAGAAGTCGAGCAGATGTGCGTCACATTGCGGTTATGTATGCCTTTAACCTAGTTCGCAAGGCTTTATTAAGTGACTAACTTTTGATATAATAGTAGATAGGTCTGAGGACCATTAGAATGTAGGAGAATAGAATGGCGAAAAAACCAAAAAAATTAGATGAAATTTCAAAAAAATTCGGGGCAGAACGTGAAAAAGCCTTGAATGACGCTCTTAAATTGATTGAGAAAGACTTTGGTAAAGGATCAATCATGCGTTTGGGTGAACGTGCCGAGCAAAAGGTACAAGTGATGAGCTCAGGTTCCTTGGCGCTTGACATTGCCCTTGGTTCAGGTGGTTATCCGAAGGGGCGTATCATTGAAATTTATGGACCAGAGTCATCTGGTAAGACAACGGTTGCCCTTCATGCAGTTGCACAAGCGCAAAAAGAAGGTGGTATTGCTGCCTTTATCGATGCGGAACATGCCCTCGATCCAGCTTATGCTGCGGCCCTTGGTGTTAACATTGACGAATTGCTCTTGTCTCAACCAGACTCAGGAGAGCAAGGTCTTGAAATTGCAGGAAAATTGATTGACTCAGGTGCTGTGGACCTTGTCGTGGTCGACTCCGTTGCGGCCCTTGTTCCTCGTGCGGAAATTGATGGAGATATTGGAGATAGCCACGTTGGTTTGCAGGCTCGTATGATGAGCCAGGCTATGCGTAAGCTCGGTGCTTCTATCAATAAAACCAAAACAATTGCCATCTTTATCAACCAATTACGTGAAAAAGTTGGGGTCATGTTTGGAAATCCAGAAACAACTCCTGGTGGACGTGCTCTGAAATTCTACGCATCAGTCCGTTTGGATGTTCGTGGAAGTACACAAATCAAGGGAACTGGTGACCAAAAAGATACCAATGTCGGTAAAGAAACTAAAATCAAGGTCGTGAAAAACAAGGTAGCTCCACCGTTTAAGGAAGCCTTCGTTGAAATCATGTACGGAGAAGGGATTTCTAAGACTGGTGAACTCTTGAAAATCGCAAGCGATTTGGATATCATCAAAAAAGCAGGAGCTTGGTACTCTTACAAGGATGAGAAAATCGGGCAAGGTTCTGAAAATGCTAAGAAATACTTGGCAGATCATCCAGAAATCTTTGATGAAATTGACCATCAAGTCCGTGTTCAATTTGGTTTGATTGATGGAGAAGAAGCTGCTGAAAGCAAAAAAGATGAAGCAACTCAAGTAGACTCTGTGAATGAAGAAGTAACTCTTGACCTAGGCGATGAGCTTGAAATCGAAATTGAAGAATAAGCTGTCAAAGTAGTGGAGAAATCTACTGCTTTTTCGATTCTTTGTTCAAGATTTCAGATTGCCTATAGTTTGCTGTTTCTTGTCGCTCCTCTAGAAAGCTGATATAATAGCCTTATGAATAAAAAACGAACAGTGGACCTGATACATGGTCCGATTCTTCCCTCGCTCTTAAGCTTCACCTTCCCAATCTTGCTATCAAATATTTTTCAACAGCTCTATAATACTGCTGATGTCTTGATTGTTGGGCGTTTTCTTGGTCAAGAATCCTTGGCTGCAGTAGGAGCGACGACAGCGATTTTTGACCTGATCGTAGGTTTTACTCTTGGTGTTGGCAATGGCATGGGAATTGTCATTGCTCGCTATTATGGGGCTCGGAATTTTACTAAGATTAAGGAAGCAGTAGCAACCACCTGGATTTTAGGTGCTCTTTTGAGTGTTGTAGTTATGCTGCTGGGCTTTCTTGGTTTGTATCCTCTCTTGCAATACCTAGATACTCCTGCAGAAATTCTTCCCCAGTCCTATCAATATATTTCTATGATTGTGACCTGTGTCGGTGTCAGCTTTGCCTATAATCTCTTTGCAGGTTTATTGCGGTCCATTGGGGACAGTCTGGCAGCGCTTGGTTTTCTGATTTTCTCTGCTCTGGTTAATGTGGTTCTGGATCTCTATTTCATTACGCAATTGCATCTGGGAGTTCAATCCGCGGGACTAGCTACCATTATTTCGCAAGGGTTATCAGCGGTTCTCTGCTTTTATTATATCCGTAAGAGTGTGCCTGAGCTACTCCCTCAGCTCAAGCATTTTAAATGGGACAAAAGCTTGTACGCTGATCTCTTGGAGCAAGGTTTGGCTATGGGCTTGATGAGTTCGATTGTATCTATCGGCAGTGTGATTTTACAGTCTTCTGTTAATACCTTTGGTGCAGTGATTATTAGTGCCCAGACGGCGGCTCGACGTATTATGGCTTTCGCCCTTCTTCCTATGACCGCTATTTCTGCCTCGATGACGACCTTTGCTTCTCAGAATCTAGGAGCTAAACGACCAGACCGCATTGTTCAAGGTCTTCGAATCGGTAGTCGTTTAAGTATATCCTGGGCAGTTTTTATTTGTATCTTCCTCTTTTTTGCCAGTCCAGCCTTGGTTTCCTTCTTGGCTAGTTCGACGGATGGTTACTTGATAGAAAATGGAAGTCTCTACCTGCAAATCAGTTCAGTCTTCTATCCTATTTTGAGCCTCTTGTTGATTTATCGCAATTGTTTGCAGGGCTTGGGGCAAAAAATCCTTCCTCTGGTTTCTAGCTTTATCGAATTAATCGGGAAAATCGCTTTTGTGGTCTTGATTATCCCTTGGGCAGGCTATAAGGGAGTTATTCTTTGTGAACCCCTAATCTGGGTTGCCATGACTATCCAACTGTATTTTTCACTGTTTCGTCACCCCTTGATAAAAGAAGGCAAGGCAATCTTGGCAACCAAAGTGCTCTCCTAGCTGTATTTGCTAATAAAATCCATTTCCTCTAGTGAAAATCGAAAAAACTTGTGTTATAATAAGAAAGATTAAAATGTGAAAAAAGGAGATTCCTAATGGGACGTAAATGGGCCAATATCGTAGCTAAGAAAACGGCTAAAGATGGAGCTAACTCTAAAGTATATGCAAAATTTGGTGTAGAAATCTATGTAGCAGCTAAAAAAGGTGATCCAGATCCAGAATCAAACTCAGCCTTGAAATTCGTTATCGACCGTGCTAAACAAGCCCAAGTGCCAAAACACGTTATCGATAAGGCTTTGGACAAGGCTAAAGGAAACACAGACGAAACCTTTACAGAAGGACGTTACGAAGGTTTTGGACCAAATGGTTCTATGTTGATTGTTGATACTTTGACATCAAACGTTAACCGTACAGCAGCCAATGTCCGTGCAGCCTTTGGTAAAAACGGCGGAAACATGGGTGCTTCAGGTTCTGTTTCTTACCTCTTTGACAACAAGGGTGTTATCGTATTTGCAGGTGAAGATGCGGACGCGGTCTTTGAGCAATTGCTAGAAGCAGATGTAGATGTGGACGATGTAGAAGCAGAAGAAGGAACAATTACTGTTTACACAGCTCCAACAGACCTTCACAAGGCTATCGTTGCCCTTCGTGAGTCAGGTGTCGAAGAATTCCAAGTGACTGAATTGGAAATGATTCCTCAGTCAGAAGTGGAATTGTCAGGTGATGACCTTGAAACCTTTGAAAAACTTTACAGCGTTCTTGAGGACGACGAAGACGTACAAAAGATCTACACAAACGTAGATGGATTCTAATAGAAAAACGAACAGTTTTACTAGCTGTTCGTTTTTTTGATATTTGAACTTAGACTCAGGTTTCAGAATCGTTTTGTTGCTTGCTTTTTTCTAGACCTAGACCGACTGCATGTTTTTGGACGAGCAAGAGCTGTCCATTGTCATCTTTTGCAAAAGTTAAGGTAACAGTCTTGATCTTGTCTCCAATGGAGATATAGGTGATTTTTTTCGTATTGTAACCCCCAAGAGTGAAGTCAAACTCGGAATCTGGCTTTCCGTGTTTATTGATAATATCCTCGTAGGTGGTACCACCTTTTCCTTTGTTGTCAAGGTCGCCTTCGATTAAGGCGTCGAACTGTTCTTGGGTCCAGGTGAAGGTATCGTCTGTCAAGTCGCTTTTTTCTTCGCGTTCCATTGAGGCACTCGTATCCATGTAGGAACGGTTAAACTCCTTGGCATACTCTTTGTAGACATCAGCGTATAGTGCCTGACTCGTAAAGAAAAGTACAACAGAGGCAACTGCCAGGGATGTTCCGATAATAGCCATTGTTTTCCGTTTTTTGAGGTTGACGATAAGGCCGATAATCCCCAAGATAAATGCGACGATGGCGATGAACAACGATAGATAGTTAATAAACGGGATCCAGGATCCTAAAAGTGCAATGGCTCCAAAAATGGTTGCTAAGATTCCTAAAACTCTTTGTTCTTCTGGTTTCATTTGAAAGTTTTCTCCCTTCATTGAGTGAATGGATTTCTATCCACAGTAGTTAGCGCTTATTATATAAAAGATATTGCCTAATGTCAATTTAAACTAAGATAGTTCTCATGAAAACTTTTTCTTGACATCTTTTCTGAAAATGGTAAAATAGTTCTCATGGAAACTTATTTAGTTCCTAGGAGAACTAAATGTGATGGTTAGAAAGGAGTTAGTATGGATAAACCGATGTTAGTCTTTAAGCGTTTTGGTCATCAGATTCACCTCATGGTGCAAAAGGAAGCCAAACGTTGTGGCATTGAATTTATGGGTGGGCCTCAAGGTCAGGTTGTACGTTTTTTGGATAGCCGTGAGGAAAATCAAGACTTGGTCTTGATTAAAGATATCGAGCAGGAACTCAATATTACCAAGTCTGTTGCTAGTAATCTAGTCAAGCGTATGGTGCAAAATGGTTTGGTGGAATTGGAGGCGAGTCCTGTCGATAAGCGGGCCAAGTTTGTACGTTTGACGGACAAAGCACGTTCTCAAATGCAGCAGGTTAAGGCATTCTTTGAACGCATTGACAAGCAGTTGATAGAAGACGTAGATGAAGATGAATTACTGATTTTTGAGAAGGTCCTTGCTCAACTACAGGAAAATATCAAGAGAATAGGAGGAGAGAATGAAGAAATTAGCAAAACGAATTAGTGGAAAAGAATGGGGGATTGTTTTTCTAGCCATTCTCTTTACCTGCTTTCAAGTTTATCTAGAGTTGGAAGTGCCAACCTATATCTCGAAAATTACGGATTTACTAGGAACTCAGGGTAGCAACTTAGATGAGTTATGGCAGCCAGCAAGCATGATGGTGGGAATGTCCTTTCTGGCCTTCTTGTCCGCAGTTGCAGTTGGATTTTTTGCGTCTAGAGTGGCTGCTTCTTATACTAGTAGGCTAAGAAGTGATATTTTTAATCGAGTTTTAGACTACTCGCAGACAGAGATTAAGAAATTCTCTATCCCTAGTCTCTTAACTCGTACGACCAATGATATTACCCAAGTTCAGATGTTGATTACCATGGGCTTGCAAGTGGTTACGCGTGGTCCGATTATGGCTATCTGGGCCATCGGGAAGATTTTAGGCCATTCAGAATACTGGCTCTGGGCCGTACTTGTGGCAGTGATTGTCAACGTTTTGATGACGATCGTTTTGGTGACGCTAGCCTTTCCAAAACAGTCCTTGATTCAGGGGCTGACAGATAAACTGAACAGTATCACTCGTGAAAGTTTAATAGGTATTCGTGTCGTTCGTGCCTACAATGCTGAAGAATACCAAAATGAAAAATTTGCAGCAGCAAATGATGAATTGACACGCTTGAATTTGTTTGTCAACCGTCTTATGGCTATTTTGAACCCTATCATGATGGGGATTTCAAGTGGCTTGAGTGTGGCGATTTACTGGATTGGGGCCTATGTGATTAACGACGCTGCTCCGATAGCGCGTCTGCCTCTCTTTAGTGACATGATTGTTTTCATGTCTTATGCTATGCAGGTTGTCATGGGCTTCCTTCTCATGGGAGCACTCTTCATCGTTCTTCCCCGAACTATGGTCTCTGCTAAGCGGATTAATCAAGTTTTAGATTTGCATTCTTCTATCCAAACCCCTGCTCAAGTGCAGCTGGCTGATGAAAACCTCAAAGGTCAGGTCGAGTTTAAGGATGTGACCTTCCGCTATGCGGCAAATTCGGAGGCGGTTATTGAGAATGTTAGCTTTAGAGCAGAAACTGGTCAAACAGTGGCCTTTATAGGATCAACAGGTTCTGGTAAATCAACTCTGGTCAATCTGATTCCACGTTTCTACGACGTATCAGCAGGAGAAATTCTGGTGGACGGTGTCAATGTTCAAGACTATGCCTTAGAAGATTTGCGCAACAAGGTTGGTTATATTCCTCAGAAAGCGGTTCTCTTTTCAGGTGATGTCAAGGACAATCTAGACTTTGGACAAAGTCAAGAAACACCACTTAGTGAGCAGGCTATGTGGCAGGCTTTGGAGTTGGCTCAGTCTAAGAACTTTATCGAAGACAAGGAAGCGGGCTTAGCGTCAGAAGTGGCCCAAGGAGGAACCAACTTCTCAGGTGGTCAAAGACAGCGTCTGGCCATTGCGCGTGCCTTGGCTCGGAAGCCAGAAATCCTCATCTTTGATGACTCCTTCTCAGCCTTGGACTACAAGACAGATCGAGTTCTACGCCAAGAGTTAGCAGAGAAAACCAAATCTATGACCAAACTTATCGTTGCACAACGTATTTCAACGATTATGGATGCTGATTTGATTTTGGTCTTGGATCAAGGAAAAGTCGTGGGACAAGGAACCCACAAGGAACTTCTAGCTAATAACGAAGTTTACCAAGAAATTGCCTATTCACAACTATCGAAGGAGGAATTGGAACATGGAAAATAAGAAAATGTCTCTCTGGAAACAGAGTAAACCCTATCTTGCAGGCCTCCAGTTTGCCCTTCTGATAGCCTTTCTAGCAACAATCGTATCCAATATCATTACTGTTTATGGGCCGACTCGCATCAAGGAAATGACCAATATCATTGCCAGTGGTCTGGAAACAAGTGTGAATGTCGCAGCGGTTGCAGCTATTGGTGGTTTTTTGGCCGTGATTTATGTGATCGGACTTCTATCAAATTATTTACAGGCATTTCTGTTTACAACAGCCATTCAACGTTTTTCAGAGCGTTTGAGAACAGCCATTGCAGAGAAAATCAATCGCCTACCATTGGGATATTTTGATGGACACTCTCAGGGGGATACCTTGTCTCGTGTAACCAATGATGTTGACACTGCAGCCCAGTCCCTTAATCAAAGTCTGGGAATGGTTCTTTCATCTAGTTTATTGGTCTTAGCAGTCTTGGTAACCATGTTTGGGATGAACTGGATTTTAGCCTTGGTGACGGTTGTGTCAACTCTTATCGGTTTTGCTTTCGTGTCTGTCTTTATGGGCAAATCACAGGGCTTTTTTAAGAGTCAGCAACAGGATTTGGCAGCTGTCAATGGCTATGTGGAGGAAATGTACTCTGGCCATAATGTGGTGACCAGTTACAATGCTATCGAGAGCACGAAAGAAGAGTTTGCGAAATTAAACAATCGTCTGTATGATAGTATCTGGAAATCTCAATTTATTTCAGGGATTATGATGCCGATTATGATGTTTATTGGGAACTTTAGTTATGCCTTAGTGATTATTGTTGGTGCAGCCTTGGCTCTGAATGGGCACATCAGTATCGGGATTATCGTTGCCTTTATGGCCTACGTTCGTATCTTTTCTCAGCCCCTTTCTCAAATTGCTCAAGGGATTACTAGTTTGCAGCAGGCTAGCGCAGCCATGGGGCGTGTCTTCGAATTTCTAGCTGAAGAGGAAATGGAAGATGAATCCCATAAAGAAAGACAATTGAGCGATATGAAAGGTCAAGTGGTCTTTGATCGAGTTTCCTTTGGCTACACACCAGAGCGAACCATTATCCATGACTTTTCTGCGATAGCTCATGCAGGTCAAAAGGTTGCCATTGTTGGACCGACCGGGGCTGGTAAGACAACTATTGTTAATCTTTTGATGAAGTTCTATGAGATTGATAAGGGAAGTATCCGCATCGATGGCGTGGATACCAAGGAGATGAAGCGTTCGGAAGTACATGATGCCTTTTCAATGGTCCTGCAGGATACTTGGCTCTTTGAAGGTACTATCCGAGATAATCTCATCTATAACCAAGAGGGGATTAGTGATGAGCGCGTGATTGAAGCCAGCAAGGCTGTAGGGATTCACCACTTTATCATGACCCTACCAGATGGTTACGATACCGTCTTGGACGACACGGTGACCTTGTCTGTCGGGCAAAAACAACTCTTGACTATCGCTCGTGCTTTGTTGAAACATGCACCGCTCTTGATTTTAGATGAGGCGACCTCTTCTGTCGATACTCGGACGGAGGAATTGATTCAGAAAGCCATGGACCGTTTGATGGAGGGAAGAACTTCCTTTGTCATCGCCCACCGCTTGTCAACTATCCGAAATGCTGATCTTATTCTCGTCATGAAAGATGGCAATATCATCGAGCAAGGAAATCATGATGAGCTGATGGCGCAAGCTGGTTTCTACGCTGACCTCTATAACAGTCAGTTTACAGAAGACGAAGCAGAAGAATAAATCCAAAGAAGGCTTGACGGCCTTCTTTTTCTGCACTATACTAGAAGATAAGTGTTTCCCTGCAAGCAAAATTTGAGTAAGTAATGAGAAAATATATGAAAAATTATCAAGAATGGTATGACCATATTGCTGCTAATATTGAAAATAAGCCTATCTTTCTGAGATTGCTGAGAGCTTTCAATCGCTTCATGACAGTAGTTATGCCTATAGTTTATTTAATCTTGTTAACTACTACCTATCTCCAAGAAGGACTTGGGAAACAGGTCGGAATCTATTTGTTTATTCCTGCATCAGGTTTTGTGATTTTGTCCTTTCTTCGTAAGAAAATCAATGCCCCTAGGCCTTATGAGGGATGGGATATTAAACCCTTGCTTGACAGAGATAGTCCTGGTCAGTCTATGCCCAGTCGTCATGTCTTTTCAGCCACCATTATCTCCATGGCTTGCTTACATGCTAGTTTATCCGTAGGGGTTATCTTGTTGGTCTTGTCAGCTCTCCTCGGTCTAGTGAGAGTCTTAGGTGGCGTGCATTATCCTAAGGATGTAGTGGTTGGCTATATTTGTGGTCTTGTGTGGGGTGTGCTTTTCTTTCTATTTTGACCTGTAAGTTAAGGTAGCCTTACAACCACTTACGGGTCTAAAGTAACCACTTGCTTTTTTGCTCTTGTTTTCTTATTTTGGCTTTGATATAGTAGAGTCAGAAAGGAGATGGAATGAAGTTACGAATCGAAATTGACAGCAATTTAGAGGAAACTGAAATTGTCATCAAGGCAGCGGCTTTGACAGATGAGATTGCGGATTTACAGCGGCTCTTGCAAGAGTCCAAGTCTCCTCGTTTGATTTTTTACAAGGGGACGGGTGAATATTATCTGGACTTGTCGGAAATTCTCTTCTTTGAAACAGAGGGGAACAAGATTTATGCCCATACCCAGAAAGATGCCTACGAGGTTCGGCTTAAACTCTATGAGTTAGAGTCTATCCTGCCCCGTTATTTCAGTCGAGTATCCAAGTCGACCATTGCTAATATTCGGCAAGTTTACTCGGTGGACAAGTCCTTTTCAGGAACGGGCACCATTTCCTTTTATCAGACCCACAAGGAGGTTCATGTCTCACGACATTACCAATCCCTCCTAAAAGAAAATCTAAGAAACATGAGGTAAGAACATGAAAAAGAAAGCATTTGGTATTGTGTTGCTAGTATTGGCAGCTTTAATATTATTACAAGGAAATTTTGGAATCCCTTCATTCGGTGGGCAAATTTGGCCCTTGCTTGGTATTGCATTTTTTGCCTATCAATCAGTTGGAGCTTTGTTGCGTCGTCACTTAACTTCAGCCTCTTTTACAGCTCTAGTAGCCTTAATGATTGCTAACCACTTTTATGGCATTTTACCAATTCCCAATCAGTCATTGTTCTGGGCAAGTATTTTAATCGTAATGGGTGTCAGCGCACTCACTCATTCTAACAGAACTTGGAATGGAAAAAAATGGTGGTATGATGGTGAAAAGACCATTCTTACAGATAAGGAAGTCGCTTTTGGGACTGGGACTTTCTACAAGCAAAACCAAGAATTGGTAGAAGACCAAGTAGAAGTTGGTTTTGGCAATGCTAAGATATATTATGACAATGCAGAGATTTTAGGAGATACTGCAACCCTGAAAGTAGAAGTTGGTTTTGGCAATGCAGTTATCTATGTTCCCCAACATTGGCGAGTTGATTTAAAGGTAGAAACTTTCTGTGGTGTAGCTAAGGCAGATACTTCTCTAGCCCCAACAAGTAAAACCTTGATTATCCGTGGAGATGTGGCTTTTGGGAAGTTGGGGATTGTCTACGTTAAATAAAAAAATCTTCCAATTCCCTTGCAAAAATGAAGAAAGTGTGATAACATAGTACGGTATGTGGTGCTAGCACATCCGCTATATTAGATCTAATAGGAGGAAAACACAATGGCTAAAGTATGTTACTTTACAGGTCGTAAGACTGTATCAGGAAACAACCGTTCACACGCGATGAACCAAACAAAACGTGCCGTAAAACCAAACCTTCAAAAAGTTACTGTTCTTATCGATGGTAAACCTAAAAAAGTTTGGGCTTCAGCTCGTGCTTTGAAATCAGGTAAAGTTGAACGCGTTTAATAATAAAAGTAAGGAGACCTTAGGGTCTTTTTTCTTTTATTGTGGGTATAAAAAAATAGAGTAAATATCCGCTGATACAGTATTCTGCTTTTACACTTGGGCTGAAATATGATAAAATAGAGTATCAACTAGTTGAGGTAAAAAGGATGACTGTAAAAATTAATACAAAAGATGGTCAAATCGAACTAACAGATGAAGTGATTGCAACTATCGTAGGTGGTGCAACAACTGAGATTTTTGGTGTGGTCGGTATGGCTAGTAAAAAAGCCCTCAAAGATAATTTCCAAGCCCTTCTAGGTAAGGAAAATTATTCCAAAGGTGTCGTCGTAAAAGCGGCCGAAGATGGCAGTATTGCAGTTGATGTATATACCGTGTTGAGCTACGGAACAAAGATTAGCGAAGTGTCAAAAAACATTCAAGAGCGTGTTCGTTTTAGTTTGGAAAACCAGCTTGGAATTACTGCTCAGACTGTAAATGTCTACATTCAAAATATCAAAGTTGTAGGAGAATAACCGTGTCAAAAATTACTACTAGCTTATTTCAAGAAATGGTGCAGGCTGCATCAACTCGCTTGAATAAGCAAGCTGAATATGTCAATTCATTAAACGTCTTTCCCGTTCCAGATGGAGATACTGGGACAAATATGGGAATGACCATTGAAAATGGAGCTAAAGAAGTTGCAGACAAGCCAGCTTCTACAGTTGGAGAGGTAGCGAGCATTCTTGCTAAAGGTCTTTTGATGGGTGCGCGTGGGAACTCAGGCGTTATTACGTCTCAGCTTTTCCGTGGATTTTCACAAGCTATCAAAGATAAAGACGAGTTAACAGGTCAAGACTTGGCCCTCGCCTTCCAATCAGGTGTGGAAGTTGCTTATAAAGCAGTTATGAAACCAGTTGAAGGAACGATTTTGACAGTTTCTCGTGGGGCTGCTATCGGTGCTAAGAAAAAAGCTGAGCAAACAGATGACGCTGTTGAAGTCATGCGCGCAGCTTTAGAAGGTGCTAAAACCGCTCTAGCTAAAACGCCAGATATGCTTCCAGTCTTGAAGGAAGTTGGCGTTGTGGATTCAGGTGGTCAAGGACTGGTCTTCATCTACGAAGGATTCCTTTCAGCCCTTACTGGCGAATATATTGCATCTGAGGACTTTGTAGCGACTCCTGCCAACATGAGTGAGATGATCAATGCGGAGCACCACAAGTCTGTAGCTGGTCACGTAGCGACTGAGGACATCACATTTGGTTACTGTACTGAAATCATGGTAGCTCTTAAGCAAGGTCCAACCTATGCTAAAGATTTTGACTACGACGAATTCCGTAACTACTTGAATGAACTTGGAGATTCTCTCCTCGTTGTCAACGATGATGAAATTGTCAAAGTCCATGTCCATACAGAAGATCCAGGACTTGTTATGCAAGAAGGTCTCAAATATGGTAGCTTGGTTAAGGTAAAAGTTGACAATATGCGTAACCAACACGAAGCACAGGTTGAGAAAGAAGCTGCCCAAGTTAGCAAGCCAGCTGAAGAAAAAGAGTATGCTTTGATTGCTGTAGTGGCTGGTAAAGGTCTAGCAGATATCTTCCGTTCTCAAGGTGTGGATTATGTTATCGAAGGTGGTCAAACCATGAACCCTTCAACAGAAGACTTTATCAAGGCTGTTGAACAGGTCAACGCTCGTAACATTATCTTCTTGCCAAATAACAAGAATATCTTCATGGCAGCTCAATCTGCAGCAGAAGTTTTGGAACAACCAGCAGTAGTGGTAGAAGCTCGTACTCTTCCTCAAGGATTGACTAGTCTTCTCGCTTTTGACCCAAGCAAGTCAATCGAAGAAAACCAAGAGCGTATGACTGCAGCCCTTAGCGATGTAGTTAGCGGAAGCGTCACAACAGCTGTGCGTGATACAACGATTGATGGCTTAGAAATCCATGAAAACGATAATCTTGGTATGGTCGATGGGAAAATTCTCGTGTCAAACCCTGACATGCACCAAACCTTGACTGAAACATTGAAACATATGTTGGATGAAGATAGTGAAATCGTAACCTTCTATGTCGGTGAAGACGGAAGCGAAGAACTTGCCAATGAAATTGCTCAAGAAATCGCAGAAGAATTCGAAGATGTTGAAGTAGAGATTCACCAAGGTCAACAACCTGTTTACCCATACCTATTTAGTGTGGAATAAGATTAATGAAGGACTGAGAAATCAGTTCTTTTTTCTTTTTCAGTAAATGAAATCGGTATCTTTTTAATAAAAACAAAAATAACATTCATAAATAAACGTTAAAATAGAAAATTCAGAAAATTTCTTCTTTTGTCTTGAAAAATTTTGAAAAAGTGGTATGATAGTAACAAGTTATTTTTAAGAGAAGAGAAAGGGGAACAATGGAGAAAATCAGTTTAGAATCTCCTAAGACGGGGTCGGACCTAGTTTTGGAAACACTTCGTGATTTAGGAATTGATACCATCTTTGGTTATCCTGGTGGTGCTGTCTTGCCTTTTTATGATGCGATATATAATTTTAAAGGCATTCGCCACATTCTAGGACGCCATGAGCAAGGTTGTTTGCATGAAGCTGAAGGTTATGCCAAATCAACTGGAAAGTTGGGTGTTGCCGTCGTCACTAGCGGACCAGGAGCAACAAATGCCATTACAGGGATTGCAGATGCCATGAGCGATAGCGTTCCCCTTTTGGTCTTTACAGGTCAGGTGGCGCGAGCAGGGATTGGAAAGGATGCCTTTCAGGAGGCAGATATCGTGGGAATTACCATGCCAATCACTAAGTACAATTACCAAGTTCGTGAGACAGCTGATATCCCTCGTATCATTACGGAAGCTGTCCATATCGCAACTACAGGACGTCCAGGGCCAGTTGTCATTGACCTACCTAAAGACGTATCTGCTTTAGAAACAGACTTCATCTATTCACCAGAAGTGAATTTACCAAGCTATCAGCCGACTCTTGAGCCAAATGATATGCAAATCAAGAAAATCTTGAAGCAATTATCCAAGGCTAAAAAGCCAGTCTTGTTAGCTGGTGGCGGAATTAGTTATGCTGAAGCTGCTGCGGAACTAAATGAATTTGCAGAACGCTATCAAATTCCAGTGGTAACTAGTCTCTTAGGACAAGGTACGATTGCAACGACTCATCCACTCTTCCTTGGAATGGGAGGCATGCACGGGTCTTTCGCAGCTAATATTGCCATGACGGAAGCGGACTTTATGATTAGTATTGGTTGCCGTTTCGATGACCGCTTGACGGGGAATCCTAAGACCTTCGCTAAGAATGCCAAGGTTGCCCACATTGATATTGACCCAGCTGAGATTGGTAAGATTATCAGTGCAGATATTCCTGTAGTTGGAGATGCTAAGAAGGCCTTGCAAATGTTGTTGGCGGAACCAATAGTTCATAACAATACTGAGAAATGGATTGAGAAAGTTACTAAAGATAAGAACCGTGTTCGTTCTTATGACAAGAAAGAGCGTGTGGTTCAACCGCAAGCCGTTATTGAACGAATTGGTGAATTGACGAACGGGGATGCCATTGTGGTAACAGACGTTGGTCAACACCAAATGTGGACAGCCCAGTATTATCCATACCAAAATGAACGTCAGTTAGTGACTTCAGGCGGTTTGGGAACAATGGGATTCGGAATTCCAGCAGCAATCGGTGCTAAAATTGCTAACCCAGATAAGGAAGTAGTCTTGTTCGTTGGGGATGGTGGTTTCCAAATGACCAACCAAGAATTGGCTATTTTGAATATTTACAAAGTGCCAATCAAGGTGGTTATGCTGAACAATCACTCACTTGGAATGGTTCGCCAGTGGCAGGAATCCTTCTATGAAGGTAGAACATCAGAGTCAGTCTTTGATACCCTTCCTGATTTCCAATTGATGGCACAGGCTTATGGCATTAAAAACTATAAGTTTGACAATCCTGAGACCTTGGCTCAAGACCTTGAAGTCATCACTGAGAATGTTCCTATGCTAATCGAGGTAGATATTTCTCGTAAGGAGCAGGTGTTACCAATGGTACCAGCTGGTAAGAGTAATCATGAGATGTTGGGGGTGAAGTTCCATGCGTAGAATGTTAACAGCAAAACTACAAAATCGTTCAGGAGTCCTCAACCGCTTTACCGGTGTCCTGTCTCGCCGTCAGGTTAATATCGAAAGCATCTCTGTTGGAGCAACAGAAGATCCGAATGTATCGCGCATCACCATAATTATTGATGTAGCTTCACATGATGAAGTTGAGCAAATCATCAAGCAACTCAATCGTCAGATTGATGTAATTCGCATTCGTGATATTACGGATAAACCTCATTTGGAGCGAGAGGTGATTTTGGTTAAGATGTCAGCGCCAGCTGAGAAACGAGCTGAGATTCTAGCTATTATTCAACCTTTCCGTGCAACAGTGGTAGACGTAGCGCCAAGCTCGATTACCATTCAGATGACAGGAAATGCTGAAAAGAGTGAAGCTCTATTGCGAGTCATTCGACCATACGGTATTCGTAATATTGCTAGAACGGGTGCAACTGGATTTACCCGCGATTAAAAATCCAACTTAAATTTGTTAAACCAGCCTAAAAGGCAATAAATAATAGAAAAGAGAGAAAAAACTATGGCAGTTCAAATGGAATACGAAAAAGATGTTAAAGTAGCAGCACTTGACGGTAAAAAAATCGCCGTTATCGGTTATGGTTCACAAGGACATGCGCATGCTCAAAACTTGCGTGACTCAGGTCGTGACGTTATTATCGGTGTACGTCCAGGTAAATCTTTTGATAAAGCAAAAGAAGATGGATTTGACACTTACACAGTAGCAGAAGCTACTAAATTGGCTGACGTTATCATGATTTTGGCACCAGACGAAATCCAACAAGAATTGTACGAAGCAGAAATCGCTCCAAACTTGGAAGCTGGAAACGCAGTTGGATTTGCTCATGGTTTCAACATCCACTTTGAATTTATCAAAGTTCCTGCAGATGTAGATGTCTTCATGTGTGCTCCTAAAGGGCCAGGACACTTGGTACGTCGTACTTACGAAGAAGGATTTGGCGTACCAGCTCTTTACGCAGTATACCAAGATGCAACAGGAAATGCTAAAAACATTGCTATGGACTGGTGTAAAGGTGTTGGAGCAGCTCGTGTAGGTCTTCTTGAAACAACTTACAAAGAAGAAACTGAAGAAGATTTGTTTGGTGAACAAGCTGTACTTTGTGGTGGTTTGACTGCCCTTATCGAAGCAGGTTTCGAAGTCTTGACAGAAGCAGGTTACGCTCCAGAATTGGCTTACTTTGAAGTTCTTCACGAAATGAAATTGATCGTTGACTTGATCTACGAAGGTGGATTCAAGAAAATGCGTCAATCTATTTCAAACACTGCTGAGTACGGTGACTATGTATCAGGTCCACGTGTCATCACTGAGCAAGTTAAAGAAAACATGAAAGCTGTCTTGGCAGACATCCAAAATGGTAAATTTGCAAATGACTTTGTAAATGACTATAAAGCTGGACGTCCAAAATTGACTGCTTACCGTGAACAAGCAGCGAACCTTGAAATTGAAAAAGTTGGTGCAGAATTGCGTAAAGCAATGCCATTCGTTGGTAAAAACGACGACGATGCATTCAAAATCTATAACTAATGGATAGAAATTAAGGTGAAGGCGAGTTGGGGGACTAACTCGCTTTTATAATCAATTCATCTCACTTTTAAGAGGATGGATTGCGATAAGTATGAAATAGTCTAGGAGAAAATGATGTTAAGTTCAAAAGATATAATCAAGGCTCACAAGGTCTTGAATGGTGTGGTCGTTAATACACCGCTTGATTATGACCATTATTTATCGGAGAAGTATGATGCTAAGATTTATTTGAAAAAGGAAAATGCCCAACGTGTTCGCTCTTTTAAAATTCGTGGTGCCTATTATGCTATTTCTCAGCTCAGCAAGGAAGAGCGTGAGCGTGGGGTAGTCTGTGCCTCTGCGGGAAATCATGCGCAGGGAGTTGCCTATACTTGTAATGAGATGAAAATTCCTGCTACTATTTTTATGCCCATTACTACACCGCAACAAAAAATTGGGCAGGTTCGCTTTTTTGGTGGGGATTTCGTGACCATTAAACTAGTTGGAGATACCTTTGATGCCTCAGCTAAAGCAGCTCAAGAATTTACAGTTTCTGAAAATCGTACCTTTATTGATCCCTTTGATGATGCTCATGTTCAAGCTGGTCAAGGGACAGTTGCTTATGAGATTTTAGAAGAAGCTCGAAAAGAATCGATTGATTTTGATGCTGTCTTGGTCCCTGTTGGTGGTGGCGGTCTCATTGCTGGGGTTTCTACCTATATCAAGGAAACAAGTCCAGAAATTGAAGTCATTGGGGTAGAGGCTAATGGAGCACGTTCCATGAAGGCTGCCTTTGAAGCTGGTGGTCCAGTCAAACTCAAAGAAATTGACAAATTTGCGGATGGGATTGCTGTACAAAAGGTAGGTCAATTGACCTATGAGGCAACTCGTCAACATGTTCAAACTTTGGTAGGTGTCGATGAGGGATTGATTTCTGAAACCTTGATTGACCTCTACTCTAAGCAAGGGATTGTCGCAGAACCTGCTGGAGCGGCTAGTATCGCCTCTTTAGAAGTTTTAGCTGAATATATCAAGGGGAAAACCATTTGTTGTATCATTTCTGGAGGAAATAATGATATCAACCGTATGCCAGAAATGGAAGAACGTGCCTTGATTTATGATGGGATCAAGCATTACTTTGTGGTCAATTTTCCACAGCGTCCAGGTGCTCTGCGTGAGTTTGTAAATGATATCCTGGGACCAAATGATGATATCACACGATTTGAGTATATCAAGCGAGCTAGCAAGGGTACAGGCCCAGTCTTAATTGGGATCGCTTTGGCAGATAAGCATGATTATGCAGGATTGATTCGTCGAATGGAAGGTTTTGATCCAGCTTATATTAACTTAAATGGTAATGAAACGCTCTATAATATGCTTGTCTGAGGACTAATAAAAAAATATCATATTATTTGCACAACTGATGTATAGGTGTTATAATGAGGGTGAAGAAAGGGGGCGATTCCTATGGACTTAGGAAATCTATCGTGCTATTTCTACTACAACTCACTATAGCACCTATTATTTTTGATTCTGTTTATATTAAGGCGACAGAATTACTTACTATATATAAGGAAATTTTTTGAAATCCCCAATTGTATATATCCCTAATTTGAACTTTCGCTAAATATAATAGGAATCAGAAAAAATAATCAATGTTTGTGAGATGGTTGCTAGGTGAGTCGGCTGAAAAAACTCGTGAGATAAACAATAGTGCTAGACATGAAACAGCTAGTGATACTATTTTTAAATGACTAGCTGGAAAGCGGGTGTGTAATCAGAAGGTGCAAGATTGGACAATGTAAGTAGTACCGGTTGTGAAATAAATAAGATATAGATAAGGACAGGAAAGGAACCAAAGAAGGAGAAAGAAAACGGAATGGTTTAGAGATAGTGTGGAGTGAAAGACTATCTTTAGTGGACTTGTTGATTTAAAAGGAATATATAGAATGAAATAGTAAATCCTGTCTATCCTATTGAGAAACTGGCATTCAGTATACATGAATATTTTTACGAGTTTAAAGTTTAATAATGCAATTGTTTTTTAGGAGCATACTAATGGGTTATAGTAAGCAAAAACCTATATATTATCGGCTTTAAAAAGGAAGTAAGAAGATTCTGGATCATTTATTTTATTGAATATATGTTTTTTTATTGACAAAAGACATAAAAACGTATAGAATAATATAACGTAAAGAAGAAAATAGGAGAAGAACATGGCTAAGTCAAACTTTGAAAAAGTAGAATCAGTTGTTGGCTGGGTTCGTGATAAGAAAATCACAGGCTACCGTATCTCTAAAGAAACGAATGCGCGTGAAATGTCTATCATTGCTCTAGCGCAGGGTCGTGCAAAAGTAAAAAATATTTCATTTGAAACAGCTCTAGGTTTAATTGATTTCTATGAAAAAAATCATGAAAAATTTGAAGATTAATCTTTGGATAATGGCGGATTCTTGAATAAGGTCTGCCTTTTCATTTTGATACTCAATGAAAATCAAAGAGCAAACTAGGAAGCTAGCCGCAGGCTGCTCAAAGCACTGCTTTGAGGTTGTAAATAAGACTGACAGAGTCAGTAACATATACCTACGGCAAGGCGAAGCTGACTTGGTTTGAAGAGATTTTCGAAGAGTATGAGAACAGCAAAAAGACTGCACGATTGATGCAGCCTTTTCTTTTTATTTGAGATAGCGTTGAAGGAATTCTTTTGTACGGTCTTCTTTAGGATTGGTGAAGAGGTCTTCTGGTTTGCCTTTTTCAGCAATCACACCCTTATCCATAAAGATAACACGGTGAGAGACATCACGGGCGAATTCCATTTCATGGGTTACGACAATCATAGTCAAGCCTTCCTGAGCCAGATCTTGCATGATTTTGAGGACCTCTCCAACCATTTCTGGATCGAGAGCTGATGTTGGTTCATCAAAGAGAATAGCGTCAGGATTCATTGAAAGGGCACGAGCGATGGCCACACGTTGTTTTTGACCACCTGAGAGTTGTTTCGGTTTTGCTTGCCAGTAGCGTTCTCCCATGCCGACCTTTTCAAGGTTTTCTTTGGCGATCTTTTCAGCTTCTGTACGTTCGCGTTTAAGGACAGTTGTCTGAGCGACAATTGTGTTTTCAAGTACGTTAAGATTTTCAAAGAGGTTAAAGGATTGGAACACCATCCCTAGTTTTTCACGGTATTGCGTGAGGTCATAGCCTTTTTCGAGGACGTTTTGTCCATGATAAAGAATTTGTCCATCAGTTGGCGTTTCAAGTAGGTTAATGGAGCGTAGGAAGGTCGATTTCCCGCTTCCAGAGCTTCCGATGATAGAGATGACCTCTCCCTTGTGGACAGTGAGTGAAATGTCTTTTAGCACTTCGTTTTGGCCATAGGATTTTTTGAGGTGTTTAATTTCAAGGATTGCTTGTGTCATTATTTCAAATCCTCCGTTTGCATTTGGTTAGCACCTGTAGTATAGGTATCCATGTCCATGCGGCGTTCGATGAAGCGTAGGATACGTGTTACGGTGAAGGTGAGGACAAAGTAAATCACGGCGATGATTGTAAATGTCTGGAAGTATTGATAGGTTTGCGTTGCCACTGTATTTCCTGAGAAATAAAGTTCGACAACAGAGATAACGTTCAATACAGATGTATCTTTGATATTGATGACAAATTCATTACCAGTTGCTGGTAGGATGTTACGGACTACCTGAGGTAGGACAATCTTACGCATGGTTTGGTTATGAGTCATACCAAGAGCAGTCGCAGCTTCAAATTGTCCCTTATCAACTGCTAGGATACCACCACGGACGATTTCAGTCATGTAGGCACCGGTATTGATTGAAACGATGAAGATAGCAGCCAGTGTACGGTCAAGGTTGATCCCGAAAGCTTGGGCAGTTCCATAGTAGATAACCATTGATTGAACAATCATTGGTGTACCACGGAAAATTTCGATATAGACATTGAGAATCCAGCCGACTAGTTTTTGTAGGCCGTAGATAGCTTTATTTTCAGAGAGGGGAGCAGTACGGAAAACACCAATGGCAAGACCGATAATGAGACCTGTGATAGTTCCGACGATAGAGATTAAAAGAGTGACACCAGCACCACGCAAAAGTTGTTGCCAGTTTTCAGAAAGAATTTTAGCGACTTGGCTAAAGAAACTACTGCTAGTTTCTTCAGTTGTTGTAGCTTCGGCAGGTTGTTCCTTGATCATACGATCCATCAAGGCAACTTGATCGTCTTTTGAAATGGTTTCAATGCTGGCATTGATTTGGCTAATACGGTTATCATCTTTACGAAGTCCAATGGCGATAGCTGTATCTTCTTCCCCAGTTTTAAAACCTGTCTCTACTTGAACCATTTTAAACTTAGAGTTAGCAGCTTCGGCAGTCAGTGCTTCAGGGCGTTCAGAAACATAGGCGTCGATGACACCAGCCTCAAGAGCTTGGCGCATTTGAGCGAAGTCTCCCATGGCTGTTTCTTTTTTAGCACCCGGGATTTGTGTAATCAAGTCGTAGAGGTAGACACCTTGTTGAGAAGTGATTTTCGCACCATTAAAGTCATCTAAAGATTTAGCATTTGCGTAGGCAGAATCTTTTTTGACTAGTAGAACTGGTTCGCTAGTGTAGTAACTGCTTGAAAAGGCAATTTCTTGTTTGCGTTCGGCAGTTGGACTCATACCTGCGATAATCATGTCAATCTTACCAGAAGTAAGGGCAGGGACTAGACCTTCCCACTTTGTTTTAACAACCAAAGGTTCTTTACCTAAGTCCTTAGCGATTTTCTTGGCGATTTGAACATCGTATCCGTTAGCATACTGGTTAGTCCCATCGATTTTGACAGCTCCATTGCTATCATCATCCTGAGTCCAGTTAAAGGGAGCATATGCTGCTTCCATCCCGATGCGTAAATATTCATCGGCTTGAGCAACATTGACAAGTCCTAGCATCAGCAAGAGACTTGTGAAAATAGATAAGTATATTTTTCTCATGATTTCTCCTATTTCTAATCTATTAAAAAATAACTGTCTCCTATTTTATCGAAAAAAACTCTATTTTTCAATATAGGTAAGCCCTTACTTGAGAAAAAATGATATAATGATAGCAAAGATAAAAAGGGGGCTTAGTTGATGAAAAAAACTTTTTTCTTACTGGTGTTAGGCTTGTTTTGCCTTCTTCCACTCTCTGTTTTTGCTATTGATTTCAAGATAAACTCTTATCAAGGAGATTTGTATATTCATGCAGATAATACGGCAGAATTTAGACAGAAGATAGTTTACCAGTTTGAGGAGGATTTTAAGGGCCAAATCGTGGGACTTGGACGTGCTGGCAAGATGCCTAGTGGATTTGACATTGATCCTCATCCAAAGGTTCAGGCTGCGAAAAATGGTGCTGAACTAGCAGACGTTACTAGCGAAGTGATAGAAGGAGCAGATGGTTATACTGTTAAAGTTTATAATCCAGGTCAAGAAGGCGACACAGTTGAAGTTGACCTCGTTTGGAACTTAAAGAATTTGCTTTTCCTTTATGATGATATCGCTGAATTAAATTGGCAACCTTTAACAGATAGTTCAGGGACTATTGGAAAGTTTGAATTTCATGTAAGGGGAGACAAGGGGGCTGAAAAACTCTTTTTCCATACAGGGAAACTTTTTAGAGAGGGAACGGTTGAAAAGAGTAATCTTGATTATACTATCCGTTTAGACAATCTTCCAGCTAAGCGTGGAGTTGAGTTGCATGCCTACTGGCCTCGGACCGATTTTGCTAATGCTAGGGATCAGGGATTGAAAGGGAATCGTTTAGAAGAGTTTAATAAGATAGAAGACTCGATTGTTAAAGACAAAGAGCAAAGTAAACAACTCCTTACGTGGGTCTTCCCTTCGATACTTTCTATCTCTCTGTTATTGAGCATCTGCTTCTATTTCATCTATAGAAGAAAGACCACTCCTTCCGTCAAATATGCCAAAAATCATCGTCTCTATGAACCACCAATGGAATTAGAGCCTATGGTTTTATCAGAGGCGGTTTACTCGACCTCCTTGGAGGAAGTGAGTCCTCTAACAAAAGGAGCAGGTAAATTTACCTTTGATCAACTTATTCAAGCTACCTTGTTAGATGTGATAGACCGTGGGAATGTTTCTATTATTTCAGAAGGAGATGCAGTTGGTTTGAGGCTAGTAAAAGAAGATGGTTTGTCAAGCTTTGAGAGAGACTGTCTAAATCTGACTTTTTCAGGTAAAAAAGAAGAAACTCTTTCCAATTTGTTTGCGGATTACAAGGTATCCGATAGTCTTTATCGTAGAGCCAAAGTTTCTGATGAAAAACGGATTCAAGCAAAGGGGCGTCAGCTCAAATCTTCTTTTGAAGAAGTATTGAACCAGATGCAAGAAGGAGTGAGAAAACGAGTTTCCTTCTGGGGGCTCCCAGATTATTATCGTCCCTTGACTGGTGGAGAAAAGGCCTTGCAAGTGGGTATGGGGGTCTTGACTATCTTGTCCCTATTTATCGGATTTGGTTTGTTCTTGTACAGTTTGGATGTTTATGGCTATCTTTACCTCCTCCTGCCAATACTTGGTTTTCTAGGTTTGGTTTTGGCTGTTTTCTATTATTGGAAGCTTCGATTAGATAATCGTGATGGTGTCCTAAATGAAGCAGGAGCAGAAGTCTACTATCTCTGGACCAGTTTTGAAAATATGTTGCGTGAGATTGCACGATTGGATCAGGCTGAATTGGAAAGTATTGTGGTCTGGAATCGCCTCTTGGTCTATGCGACCTTATTTGGCTATGCGGACAAGGTTAGTCATTTGATGAAGGTTCATCAGATTAAAGTGGAAAATCCAGATATCAATCTTTATGTAGCTTATGGCTGGCATAGTATGTTTTATCATTCAAGCGCGCAAATGAGCCATTATGCTAGTGTCGCAAATACAGCAAGCACCTACTCCGTATCTTCTGGAAGTGGAAGTTCTGGCGGTGGCTTCTCTGGAGGCGGAGGTGGTGGCAGTATCGGTGCCTTTTAAAGAGAGCTAAAATATGCTATAATGGAAGATAGAAAAAGGAGTAATCTATGTATCTTATTGAAATTTTAAAATCTATCTTCTTCGGGATTGTTGAAGGAATTACGGAATGGTTGCCGATTTCCAGTACAGGTCACTTGATTTTAGCAGAGGAATTTATCCAATACCAAAATCAGAATGAATCTTTTATGTCCATGTTTAATGTCGTGATTCAGCTTGGTGCGATTTTAGCGGTTATGGTCATTTACTTTAACAAGCTCAATCCTTTCAAACCGACTAAGGACAAGCAGGAAGTTCGTAAGACTTGGAGACTGTGGTTGAAGGTCTTGGTTGCCACTTTGCCTTTACTTGCCGTCTTTAAATTTGATGATTGGTTTGATACCCACTTCCATAATATGGTTTCTGTTGCTCTCATGTTGATTATCTACGGGATTGCCTTTATCTATTTGGAAAAGCGCAATAAAGCGCGTGCAATAGAGCCAAGTGTAACAGAGTTGGACAAACTTCCTTATACGACAGCTTTCTATATCGGTCTTTTCCAAGTTCTTGCCCTTTTACCAGGAACTAGCCGTTCTGGAGCAACGATTGTCGGTGGTTTGTTAAATGGAACCAGTCGTTCTGTTGTGACAGAATTTACCTTCTATCTTGGAATTCCTGTTATGTTCGGAGCTAGTGCCTTAAAGATTTTCAAATTTATAAAAGCAGGACAGCTCTTGAGCTTTGGGCAATTGTTCTTGCTCTTGGTTGCTATGGGAGTCGCTTTTGCAGTCAGCATGATCGCTATTCGTTTCTTGACCAGTTATGTGAAAAAACACGACTTTACCCTTTTTGGTAAATACCGCATCGTGCTTGGTAGTATCTTATTGCTTTATAGCTTTGTCCGTTTATTTGTATAAGAAAAGCCTTGAAGAGTCAGCTCTTCAAGGTTTTAAAATCCAGTCAGGGTAATCCCCAACAGGCGGACCCCTCTTTCTTTCTCGCTTAATTCTTCATAGAGTTGCAGGGCTATTTGGCTTATCTGGCTAGCATCCTGTGTTTTTTGAGCAAGACTTTTTCGTTTAGTAAGAGTTGAAAAGTCCTCGTAGCGGATTTTTAAAATGACAATTTTTCCGGCTTTTTCTTGTTGATGTAGATTGAGAGCGACTCTTTCTGATAGGAGAGTCAGCTCTTTTTTGATGTCTTCCTCAGCACGGAGAATCTTCCCATAGGTTTTCTCCTTACCGATTGACTTACGGATGCGATTGGATTTGACTGGGGAATTGTGGATGCCACGAGCCTTTCGATAAAGGTCATAACCCAGTCTACCAAAACGGTCTATCAGAGTCACTTCAGGAACTTCAAGTAGGTCAGCGCCAGTAAAAATACCCATTTGATGCAGACGTTCTACCGTCTTTTTTCCTACTCCATGAAACTTGGAAATATCCATTTGTTTGAGAAAATCCTCAGCTTGGTCAGGTAAAATCACTGTCAAACCATGTGGTTTTTGATAATCACTGGCCATTTTAGCTAAGAATTTGTTGTAAGAAACGCCAGCAGAAGCAGTTAGATGGAGTTCTTGCCAGATATCTTTTTGAATGAGGCGAGCGATTTTGACCGCTGATTTGATACCGAGTTTATTTTCTGTTACATCCAAATAGGCTTCGTCAATGCTCATGGGTTCAATCAAATCTGTATAGCGCTTAAAAATAGTTCGAATTTGGAGTCCCACAGCTTTATATTTTTCATAATTTCCTGAGATAAAGACGGCCTGGGGACAACGTTCATAGGCTTCTTTAGAACTCATAGCAGAATGGACACCAAAAGCTCGCGCCTCATAGCTACAAGTAGAAACGACACCACGTCCACCTGTTTGCCGAGGGTCGCTTCCGATAATGACAGGTTTTCCTCTGAGTTTAGGATTATCCCTGATTTCTACCGCAGCAAAAAAGGCATCCATGTCAATATGGATGATTTTTCTTGACAGATCATTTAACAAAGGAAAAATCAACATGCCTAGCACCTTTTTTACAGCTTATTTTCTTTTATTATACCCTTTTTTCTGAAAAAAGGAAAAAAGGGTATATTTTTTTCAAAAATATAATACAGTTTAGGGCAAAATATAGACTGTTTTAGAAAAGAAAGTGTAAAAATAGGGATTCTCCACTTGTTGAAAACGATTACTGTGTGGTATACTTGTCTCATGAATGTAACAGATGGTTGTTACTAGAAAGAAAAAAGAGGACATTAACATGGTTGTTAAGACAGTTGTTGAAGCACAAGATATTTTTGACAAAGCTTGGGAAGGCTTCAAAGGCGTAGATTGGAAAGAAAAAGCAAGTGTATCACGCTTCGTACAAGCTAACTACACACCTTATGATGGAGACGAAAGCTTCCTTGCAGGACCAACAGAACGTTCACTTCACATCAAAAAAATTGTAGAAGAAACTAAGGCTCACTACGAAGAAACTCGTTTCCCAATGGACACTCGTCCAACATCTATCGCTGATATCCCAGCAGGATTTATCGATAAAGAAAACGAAGTTATCTTTGGTATCCAAAATGACGAACTCTTCAAATTGAACTTCATGCCAAAAGGTGGTATCCGTATGGCTGAAACTACTTTGAAAGAAAATGGATACGAACCAGACCCAGCTGTTCACGAAATCTTCACTAAATACGTAACAACAGTTAACGACGGTATCTTCCGCGCTTACACTTCAAACATTCGTCGCGCTCGTCACGCTCACACTGTAACTGGTCTTCCAGACGCATACTCACGCGGACGTATCATCGGTGTTTACGCACGTCTTGCTCTTTACGGTGCAGACTACTTGATGCAAGAAAAAGTAAACGACTGGAATGCAATCGAAGAAATCGATGAAGAAACAATCCGTCTTCGTGAAGAAATCAATCTTCAATACCAAGCATTGCAACAAGTTGTTCGCTTGGGTGACCTTTACGGAGTTGATGTTCGTAAACCAGCGATGAACGTTAAAGAAGCAATCCAATGGGTTAACATCGCCTTTATGTCTGTCTGCCGTGTTATCAACGGTGCTGCTACATCTCTAGGACGTGTGCCAATCGTATTGGATATCTTTGCAGAACGTGACCTTGCTCGTGGTACATTTACTGAATCAGAAATCCAAGAATTCGTTGATGATTTTGTTATGAAACTTCGTACAGTTAAATTTGCTCGTACAAAAGCTTACGACCAATTGTACTCAGGTGACCCAACTTTCATCACAACTTCTATGGCTGGTATGGGTAACGACGGTCGTCACCGTGTTACTAAGATGGACTACCGTTTCTTGAACACTCTTGACAACATCGGTAACTCTCCAGAACCAAACTTGACAGTTCTTTGGACTGATAAATTGCCATACAACTTCCGTCGCTACTGTATGCACATGAGCCACAAACACTCTTCTATCCAATACGAAGGTGTAACAACAATGGCTAAAGACGGATATGGTGAAATGAGCTGTATCTCATGCTGTGTGTCTCCACTTGACCCAGAAAATGAAGAACAACGCCATAACATCCAGTACTTCGGTGCGCGAGTAAACGTATTGAAAGCCCTTCTTACTGGTTTGAACGGTGGTTACGACGATGTTCACAAAGACTACAAAGTATTTGACATCGAACCAATCCGTGACGAAGTTCTTGAATTTGAATCAGTTAAAGCTAACTTTGAAAAATCTCTTGACTGGTTGACTGACACTTACGTAGATGCTTTGAACATCATCCACTACATGACTGATAAGTACAACTACGAAGCTGTTCAAATGGCATTCTTGCCAACTAAACAACGTGCGAACATGGGATTCGGTATCTGTGGATTTGCCAACACTGTTGACACATTGTCAGCTATCAAATACGCTACAGTTAAACCAATCCGTGATGAAAATGGCTACATCTACGATTACGAAACAATCGGTGAATACCCACGTTGGGGTGAAGATGACCCACGTTCAAACGAATTGGCAGAATGGTTGATCGAAGCTTACACAACTCGTCTACGTAGCCACAAACTTTACAAAGACGCAGAAGCTACAGTTTCACTTTTGACTATCACATCTAACGTTGCTTACTCTAAACAAACTGGTAACTCACCAGTCCACAAAGGTGTATACCTCAACGAAGATGGTTCTGTAAACTTGTCTAAACTTGAATTCTTCTCACCAGGTGCTAACCCATCAAATAAAGCTAAAGGTGGATGGTTGCAAAACTTGAACTCACTTTCTAGCCTTGACTTTAGTTATGCAGCTGATGGTATCTCATTGACTACTCAGGTTTCTCCACGTGCTCTTGGTAAGACTCGTGACGAACAAGTTGATAACTTGGTAACAATCCTTGATGGTTACTTCGAAAACGGTGGACAACACGTTAACTTGAACGTTATGGACTTGAACGATGTTTACGAAAAGATCATGTCAGGTGAAGACGTTATCGTACGTATCTCTGGATACTGTGTAAACACTAAATACCTCACTCCAGAACAAAAAACTGAATTGACACAACGTGTCTTCCACGAAGTTCTTTCAATGGATGATGCCTTGGATGCATTGAGCTAATCAAGTTCTTAAATAATGAAATAAGGAACCCTCAGTCAGTTGACTGAGGGTTGTTTTTTGGGATCTTCAATTCCTTGAGTCAGGTACTGAAATGTCTGACCGGGATTCAAAGATACTTGTTGAGTTGCGGGAGGTATTTGATACTCAATGAAAATCAAAGAGCAAACTAGGAAGCTAGCCGCAGGTTGCTCAAAGCACTGCTTTGAGGTTGTAGATAAGACTGACGAAGTCAGTTACATATTTCTACGGCAAGGCGAAGCTGACGTGGTTTGAATTTTATTTTCGAAGAGTATGAAAATAAAAACACCACACTTTGTAAGACACAAGGTGTGGTTGTATTTTATCTCTTAGACCAAGTTCTCTTCATAAAGAGAAGTAGGATTGGATAAATCTCCAAGCGCCCTGCAATCATTGCAAAGGAGAGGAGAATTTTTGAGATAGGACTAAAGATTGCAAAGCTAGAAGTGGTTCCTAGAATAGGTCCGATATTATTGAAACAGCTAAAGACAGCACTGGTTACAACCAGAAAATCATTGCTATCTAGGCTGACAATAAAGATAAGCGCTAGCAAAATCATAGAATAGATGACAAAGTATTTGAGAATCTTATGCTGGGTATCTTTGTCAATCACCGTTTTATTAACATGGAGGGTCAAAACACGGTGGGGCGATAGGATTGACAAAATCTGATTTTTAGCAATTTTTGAAAGGATAAGGCCTCGAATAACCTTGAGTCCACCTGCGGTTGATCCAGCAGAGCCACCGATTCCCATGAGGAAGAGGAGGATAAACTGGGAGAAGAGGGGCCAGTTGGTAATGTCTCCATATCCAAAACCAGTCGTTGTAATGATATTGGAAACCTGGAAGAAGGCCATTTCAAAGCTCTTGGAAAATCCTGGGTAGAGATAGAGGGTATTGAGGCTAATCAAGCCTGTAGAAACCAGCACGATGACCAAGTAAGCACGAAGTTCTTCGTCACCTAAGAAGGCCTTGACTCGACGGAGCATGAGGTAGTAGTAGAGATTGAAATTTACCCCAAAAACCAAAACTCCGATACTAACCAGATAGGTAATCAGTGAGCTACCATAGTGGGCGATTCCATCGTTATAGACGGTAAAGCCTCCTGTACCTGCTGTTCCCATGGCAATGACAAAACTATCAAATAGGGGCATGCCAGCTAGATAATAGATGATGACAAAGAGGGAGAAGAGAGCTAGATAAAGGAGATAGAGAATCTGGGCAGTGTTTTTTAGTTTGGATACTACTTTACCAAAAACAGGGCCAGGAACCTCAGCCTTCATCACTTCTAGGTGGCTATTCTTGGCATTGTCCATAATAGCAAGTGCAAAAACAAGCACTCCCATCCCTCCAATCAAGTGGGTAAAACTTCGCCAGAAGAGGAGGGAACGACTGAGAACCGAAACGTCGTTCAGAATAGTTGCTCCAGTAGTTGTAAAGCCAGAGCTGATCTCAAAAAAGGCATCGATAACGCTGGGAATTTGCTTAGCAAAAACAAAAGGGAGACCGCCAAAGAAAGACCAAAGGATCCAACAGAGGGCCACAATCAAGATTCCCTCCTTGGCATAAATCCGTTGATTTTTTGGCTTTTGTAAAATTCCTGAACCGCCTAGTAATACGAGAATCCCAATCGTTGTAAAGAGGGCTGTAAAGACTTGGCTCGATTCACGGTAATAGACAGCGACAGACACAGGAACCAAAAGAAGAACAGCTTCAATCAAAAGTAATTTTGAAAGGAGGTAGCGAATCATACTTTTATTCATTTCTTACCTCGCGATCAAGTCATAAATCTTGGTGATGTTTGGCAACAAAGTTGTTACTAGGAGCTTGTCTCCAACTTCCAACATATCCTCCCCAGTTGGGAAAATGGTCTTGCCCTTTCGAATGATGGCTGCAATAAGAACCCCTTTTTTCAGTTTTAGTTGAGAAAGAGGTTTGGAAGTCATTTTATTAGCTTCCTTGATATGGAATTGCAGGGTTTCGATTTGGCCATTGGCTAGATGGTGCATGGCTTGAAGGTCTGAATACTGGGCATTAACCCGACCACGAATAAAGTGCATGATTGTATCTACAGCAATACTTTTAGGTGTGATGATACTTGAAAAATCAGGCGCATTGATAATCTCGAGGAGACTGGTACGATTGACCTTGGTAATATTTTTCTGTACACCTACCCTGTCAAGGAACATAGAGGTAATCAGATTTTCCTCATCGACCCCTGTTAGAGTCGCAACGGCATCATAGTTTTGAGCACTTTCTTCCAGCAGGATATCTTTTGCGGTACCATCTCCTTGAACGATGTGGAGGTTTGGAAATTTCTCGCTAAAGAAGCTAGCGATTTCAGGATTGATTTCAATAACCTTGGTATCGATACGACTGTCTTTGAGGATACCTAGTAGATAATAGGCAATTCTACCAGCTCCAACAATAAGAAGACTCTTCACGGCACGAGACTTGAAATAATTATGGAAGAGCATCATGTCAACACGGTTACCAGTGACAAAGATTCTATCTTTATCCTGTACAGTCATGTCACCGCTTGGAATGATAATTTGATGATCCCTCTCTATCGCACAGACAATGACATTGCCAAATTTTTTCCGAAAATCAGAAATGGGCATTTGGCAAAGACCACTGGAGGATTTAACAGTGAATTCCATCAAGCTGACCCGTCCACCAAAGAAACGTTCGACAGAGAGGGCGTTGGGGAAGTCAATGATATTCGCGATAGCGCGGGCAGCCAAGAGCTCAGGGTTAACGATAAGAGAAAAACCGAGAATATTCTTTTCCTTGAAATAAGAGTTAGAATATTCAGGGTTCCGCACCCGAACGATGGTCTCTTTAGCTCCCATTTTTTTGGCTAGAACGGCTGCAATCATGTTGACTTCATCGTATTCAGTCAAGGCGATAAAGATATCACAATCCTGGACACTGGCTTGCTCAAGGATGGTAAAATCGGCCCCGTTACCAAGGATACCCATGATATCAAAGCGATTAACAATATGATTGAGAACAGCTTCGTCTTGCTCAATCAGCAAAACATCGTGCTTTTCTGCAACCAAGGAGCGACAGAGGGCAAAACCAACTTTTCCCCCTCCGACAAGGATAATTTTCATATTAAAACCTACTTTTTCATGATGTAACTATCATACCTTTTTTCAAGAAAAAATGCACCTACTAGCTAATAACAAGAACTTTTAGTAGGAAATTTGCTATAAGGTAAAACTATACCCTAACCAATTGAAATAGCTATTAGCGACTTTCTCTGAAATATGGTATGATAAAGGATATACAAGGAGATAAAATGAATAATAATTTACTGGTATTACAATCAGACTTTGGTCTGGTTGATGGTGCGGTATCGGCTATGATTGGAGTGGCTTTAGAAGAATCTCCAACCTTAAAAATCCATCATTTGACGCACGATATCACGCCTTATAATATTTTTGAGGGGAGCTATCGCCTCTTTCAGACGGTGGACTACTGGCCTGAGGGAACGACTTTTGTATCGGTTATTGATCCAGGTGTCGGCTCGAAACGTAAGAGTGTGGTTGCTAAGACTGCAAAAAATCAATACATTGTCACGCCAGATAATGGAACGCTTTCTTTTATCAAGAAACACGTTGGTATTGTAGCTATTCGTGAAATTTCTGAGGTAGCTAATAGGCGTCAAAACACAGAGCATTCTTATACCTTCCACGGTCGTGATGTCTATGCCTATACTGGTGCTAAACTAGCCAGCGGTCACATTACTTTTGAGGAAGTGGGGCCAGAGCTCAGTGTGGATCAGATTGTGGAACTTCCAGTCGTAGCGACCATCATAGAAGATCATCTGGTGAAGGGAGCCATTGATATTCTAGATGTGCGTTTTGGTTCGCTCTGGACCTCTATCACACGAGAAGAATTTTACAAGCTGGAACCAGCATTCGGTGACCGTTTTGAAGTGACTATCTATCACGCTGATATGCTAGTCTATCAAAATCAGGTTGTTTATGGCAAATCATTTGCAGATGTGAGAATTGGGCAACCCATCCTTTACATCAACTCTCTCTATCGTTTAGGTCTGGCTATCAACCAAGGTTCTTTTGCCAAGGCTTATAATGTGGGTGTCGGTTCATCTTGGACCATTGAAATAAAGAAAATAGAAGGATAAAATAGGAGAATAAATAGTATGGAAATCAAATTTACAATTAAACAAGTTGTTGCTGTCGGAATTGGCGCTGCCCTCTTTGTCGTCATCGGGATGATCAATATTCCGACCCCTGTTCCAAATACAAGCATCCAGCTTCAGTATGCGGTACAAGCGCTACTTTCTATTATTTTTGGCCCGATTATCGGTTTGCTTGTCGGGTTGATTGGTCATGCAATCAAGGACTCTCTTGCTGGTTACGGTCTGTGGTGGACTTGGATTATCGCTAGTGGGCTCTTTGGTCTAGCTGTGGGACTATTTAGAAAGTACGTTCGAGTGATCAATGGTGTCTTTGACTGGAAAGATATTCTCATTTTTAACCTCATTCAACTACTTGCAAATGCCCTTGTTTGGGGTGTCTTGGCACCACTTGGAGATGTTGTGATCTATCAAGAAGCTGCAGAAAAAGTATTTGCCCAAGGGATTGTTGCGGGAATTGCTAATGGTGTATCTGTAGCTATTGCAGGAACTCTTCTCTTGCTTGCCTATGCAGGAACTCAAACTCGTGCAGGAAGTTTGAAAAAGGACTAAAATCATGGGGAAGGCTGGGCAACCAGTCTTTTTCGATGTTTATAGATTAGTTAGGCAAGTAAGCTAGGATAGGAATCTTGTTGGAGCTAAGATTTTAAGAGAAGAGACTGCAAGAAGGGGTAAATTTATGATAAAATAGAAGTCTAATACTCTGCGAAAATCTCTTCAAACCGCGTCAGCTCTATCTGCAACCTCAAAACAGTGTTTTGAGCAACCTACGGCTAGCTTCCTGGTTTGCTCTTTGATTTTCATTGAGTAGAAGAAGCGAATGAAGAGAGTAAGATGAAAGAAGCTATAATTGAGTGGAAGGATTTCTCTTTCCGGTATGAAACACAACAAGAACCGACCTTGCAAGGGGTAGACTTGACTATTTACAAGGGAGAGAAAGTCTTAATTGTTGGGCCATCTGGGTCAGGTAAGTCTACCTTGGGTCAGTGTTTGAATGGAATTATTCCCAATATTTACAAGGGTCAGATGTCTGGAGAATTTTTGATCAAGGGGCAAGCAGCCTTTGATATGAGCATCTACGATAAGTCTCATCTGGTCAGTACAGTTTTGCAGGATACAGATGGGCAGTTTATCGGCTTGTCCGTGGCAGAGGATTTGGCTTTTGCTCTGGAAAATGATGTGACAGCTCTAGATGAGATGAAAAGTCGTGTTCATAAATGGGCTGAAAAGCTGGATCTTCTCCCTTTACTAGCTCAGCGGCCTCAGGATTTGTCAGGTGGACAAAAGCAGCGAGTCAGTCTAGCTGGTGTCTTGATTGATGAGAGTCCGATTCTTTTGTTTGATGAGCCACTCGCCAATCTGGATCCCAAGTCAGGTCAGGATATTATCGAATTGATTGACCAGATTCATAAGGAAGAAGGAACGACGACTCTGATTATTGAGCACCGTTTAGAGGACGTTCTGCATCGTCCTGTGGATCGGATTGTCTTGATAAACGATGGCCGTATTCTCTTTAATGGGAGTCCTGATCAATTATTGGCGACTGATCTGTTGACCCAAAATGGAATTCGGGAACCCCTTTATCTAACCACTCTCCGTCAATTGGGTGTGGATTTAGTCAAGGAAGAACAATTAGCGAATCTGGATAACTTGTCTATCTCAAAAGACCAGATTCAGTTGCGGACGGAACTGGTAAAAGAAACACCAGAATTGCAGTCACTCTTTAGACTAGAGGACGTGTCTTTTTCTTATGATGATAGACCTATTTTAAAATCCATTCATTTAGATATTAAAAAGGGTGAAAAGATTGCCATTGTCGGGAAAAATGGAGCAGGGAAGTCAACTCTAGCCAAGGCTTTGAGTAGCTTTATTCAGACTGAAGGTCGCTATCTTTGGGAAGGGCAGGATATAAAAGGAGATTCTGTTGCAGAGCGGGCGGAACGAGTAGGCTATGTGCTGCAAAATCCCAATCAAATGATTTCAACCAATATGATTTTTGATGAGGTGGCTCTGGGACTTCGTTTGCGAGGTGTGGGCGAGCAGGAAATTGAAACGAGAGTCTATGAAACTTTGAAAATCTGTGGTCTCTATGAATTCCGTAATTGGCCTATTTCTGCCCTGTCATTTGGACAGAAAAAACGCGTCACTATTGCCTCGATTTTGGTCTTAGGGGCTGAAATTATCCTCTTAGATGAACCGACAGCAGGTCAAGACCAGAAGAACTATACTGAGATTATGGAATTTCTCGAAGAGTTGCATCAAAAAGGGCATACCATTGTCATGATTACCCATGATATGCAATTGATGCTGGATTATTCTGATCGTGCTCTTGTCATGGTTGATGGAGAATTGATTGCTGATACTGATCCAGCTAGTCTGTTGAGCAATCCTGAGCTGTTAGTAAAAGCCAATCTAAAAGAAACCTCTATCTTTAACTTGGCCAAGAAACTAGACGTGGATCCACTTGCTTTAACGGCATTTTACAAAGAAAGGAGAGAAGGATGCAAGCTAAATTAATTGGTTACCAGCATAGAGATACTGTGATTCATCGCTTGTCAGGAGCTGGTAAACTCCTCTTTTTCATTCTCGTGTCACTGGCTGCTATGATTAGCTATGATACCAGACTGCTTGTTCTGATTGCCATCTTTTCGGTTTTTCTCCTCTATTTGTCAGAAATCCGTTTTAAAGATGTTTCCTTTGTAGCCGTTTTTGCGACGGTATTTGCCGTTTTAAACGTTTTGATGGTCTATCTCTTTTCTCCTGAGTATGGAGTTGGACTTTACGGAGAGAGGAGTGTGATTTGGCAGGGAATCGGTGCCTACACTCTGACCAGTCAAGAGCTCTTTTATCTGCTAAATCTAGTTATTAAGTACCTTTGCACCATTCCTCTGGCTATTATCTTTTTGATGACAACCCACCCTAGTCAGTTTGCTTCCAGTTTAAATCAAATTGGTGTGCCTTACAAGATTGCCTATTCTGTCAGTCTGACCTTGCGCTATATTCCAGATTTGCAGGAAGAATTCTTTACAATCAAGATGTCTCAGGAAGCGCGTGGGATGGAATTATCCAAGAAAGCTTCTCTAATGCAACGAATCAAAGGCAATCTGCTCATTATTACGCCCTTGATTTTTAGCTCGCTAGAACGCATTGATACCATTGCGACCGCCATGGAGCTTCGCCGCTTTGGAAAAGAGAAAAAACGGACTTGGTATAGTTATCAGGCCTTGAAAAAAGGTGATTATCTTACCTTGCTCTTGGCAGCCTTGTTTTTAGTAGCTAGTTTACTACTTATCTTGCAGAATCAGGGACGATTTTACAACCCTTGGAAATAGCTTGAAAAAATTGAAAAAATCAAGTCGTTTCTATTGACAATGATTCTGAAAGTGTTATACTAAGAAAGTAGTTTCGCTGATTTACTTCAAACCTGTTGTGAGGTAAGTTAACGATGCCTTAACCACGCTGTTTGCTGAGCTTGACTCCGGGCAGTGTGGCTATTTTTTTGCAATGGTGAAAGGAAGCAAGTCATGACAAATCACATTGTATTATTTGAACCACAAATTCCACAAAATACAGGCAATATCGCGCGTACTTGCGCTGCGACCAATTCTCCCCTCCATATCATCAAGCCAATGGGCTTTCCTATCGATGACCGCAAGATGAAGCGGGCTGGATTGGATTATTGGGATAAGCTAGAGATTTATTTTTACGAGAGTTTGGAGGATTTCATGTCTCTGATGAAGGGCAAACTCTATCTGATCTCAAAATTTGCTGAGAACGTGTATTCTGAGGTAGATTTATCGACTGACGAAGACCATTATTTTCTCTTTGGACGCGAAGACAAGGGCTTGCCTGAGGACTTTATGCGCGAACATCCTGAAAAGGCTCTCCGTATTCCCATGAATGATGAACATGTCCGCAGTCTCAATGTGTCTAATACCGTCTGCATGATTGTCTATGAGGCTCTTCGCCAGCAGAATTTTGCAGGTCTTGAGCTTGTTCATACCTATGAAGTGGATAAATTGAAATAAAAAATGAAAATGAACAAAATGCTTGCGCTTGCAAGCGTTTTTTGTTATGATAAAAGAGTCTTCAGGGCAGGGTGTGATTCCCGACCGGCGGTGACTTTAACTAGGAAATGATCTTTTCCTTTTATACTTTGTTGACAAGCTTTGCCTAACCAGAAGTTATGCCTACAGCTTGTCGCCTAGTCTAAAAGAAAAATCTCTATTTCCTTCTCTTTAAAGAAGTCCGCGAGCGCAAGCTGATGTGGTGAGATTCCACAACCGACAGTATAGTCTGGATGGGAGAAGACGAAAGAATAGCTTTGTCTGTTCTGATAGATTTATAGCTAAACTGTAACCGCTTGCTTGAATTTCCTTAATAGAGTGAGAGGGAACTTTTGGGATATAAAAAGATAGAATAGATAGAGAAATCCTTTCTAACTTCTTCTGATTTTATAGAAAATTGGAGGAACCTGTTATGACAAACACACGTCGACTTTCGACCATTGCGATTCTATCAGCCATTTCATTTGTGCTGATGTACTTTGACTTTCCGCTTTTACCAGCGGCGTCCTTCCTCAAGATCGAATTTAGTATCTTGCCAGCCCTTGTGGGCTTGGTGGTCATGGATTTGCCTGCTGCTCTAGGAATTCTCTTGCTTCGCTCACTCTTGAAATTGCTTCTTAATAGTCAAGGAGTGAATACTTACATTGGTTTGCCGATGAATATCGTAGCTTTGGGAGTTTTTGTCATCGTATTTGCTTTGATTTGGAAAAAGGAACGGACAACCCTTCGTTTCCTACTAGGCTCTCTAGCTGGAACTATTGGCTTGACCGTGGCTATGTTGGTTCTCAACTATGTTTACGCTGTTCCTTTGTACGCTAAGTTTGCTAACTTTGATATTGGAAAAATTTTGGGACTTTCCAACTACCTAATGACCATGGTATTACCTTTTAACTTGATTGAAGGAGTAATCTTTTCCGTTTCATTCTGGTTGTTGTATATTCTCTTGAAACCAACCTTAAAACATTATGAAAGATAAACAAACATTTTTAATGAAGGGCAGTTTTGCCCTTTTACTTTTCGTTATTCTTGGCTACATGGTCAAATTTTACCCTGAAACGCTGGTCGGTTTTGACCAACCGATACAGACTGCCGTTCGTGGAGACTTACCAGATTACTTGACTATTCTTTTCAGGCTCATCACACGCCTGATTGATATCCCAGTGATTATCACTTGGGTTGTCATTACAGCTTTTGTATTTTATCGTAAGCGGTGGAAGATAGAAAGTTTCTTCATGCTAGGAAATCTGGCTTTGGCAGGACTTTTAATCGTGACCTTTAAAAATATCTATCAGCGCCCACGACCAGCTATTTTACACTTGGTTGAGGAGAAGGGATTTTCTTTCCCAAGTGGCCATTCTCTGGCTGTGACGCTGATGGTAGGGACTTTGATTGTTATTCTTAGTCAGCGGATTAAAGATCCGGTCTGGAGAAAAATCGTACAAATCGTCCTTGGCCTCTACCTAGTCAGTGTGTTGGTATCAAGGGTCTATCTGGGAGTTCATTATCCATCAGACGTTCTTGCCAGTCTCTGTGTGGGCTTGGGAGTCTTGTTTATCGAGTTTCCCTTCTATGACAAGCTGCGCTTCCAATGGCGATTTAAAGGCAAACAGAAGTGAGTATCAAATTCCCTTGAGGAGAAAGAAATGAAAGTCAGTATAGCAGATCTTCATCCGACTCAACTATATTTATCAGAAAAGAAGTTGCAAGATATTCAGATGCTTTATCAGTCTGTAGAACTAAACAATGTTGCTCCAATCAGTATTCTTGCGTTAGGAGATTGCTTGCTGGTTACAGATGGACATCACAGGGCTTATCAGGCTTTATTGGCAGGTCGGGATACGATTTCTGCTGAGTGGGATAGAGATGGTGGTGATGAACTATATCATCTCTATGCGCAAGCCTGCGAAGAAAGAAAAATTTACTCTGTTCTGGATTTAAAAAATCATATCTTACCTCAAGATGAGTATGAAGCAAAATGGTATAACTGGTGTGATGGTTTTAATCAAGCAGGAACTCTTTTGTTGAAAAGGAAAGCAGATGAAACAGACCCTACAAATAGATAATTCACTGCGTCTTGTTCCTTATGATAAGGTCAATCATTGTGAAGAAGCTTTTGCTTGGTATCAGGATGTGAACTTGGTTCACCTCGTAGATGGTGTGAAGAGACCTTATAGTCAAGAAACTTTGGAAGCTATGTATTCCCATTTGGATCAGCATGGTGAACTTTTTTGGATTGAAGTCAAGGAGAAGGGAGAATGGTTTCCAATTGGGGATGTTACTCTATCTCAGGATAATCTCCCCATTGTGATTGGGAATTCCGCTTACCAACATCGAGGACTTGGAAAAAAGATTCTAAGTGCTTTGATTGAATTGGCTCGAGTAAAAGGATGGAAAGAATTGAGAGTCAAGGAAATCTACACCTACAATCATGCTTCTAGGAGGTGTTTCAAGTCGCTTGGATTTGTGGAAAATGGAGCAACAGAAAAAGGAATGAGTTTTATATTGAAATTAGTCTAATCTAACTTGTTTTTTAACTCAAAATCTGATAAACTAAGTAGTAATTGAATAGGAATCCGCAAGACTAGTAACTCAAGGGAAGTATATCAGGGAGGAGAGCCGTGACTGCAAGCTCTCTATATGAAAGCTGGGTGAATTCACTTGCGCATGGATTTAGAAATGAAGGTCTGACTTGTCAGATGAAAACGGATGGTACCGCGTGTCAACGCTCCGAGTGGAGTTTTTGGCATGTGGTTTTCTTTTTATCTACGAGCGACTGATGGAGGAATTATGTCAACTATTGAAGAACAATTAAAAGCGCTTCGTGAAGAAACGCTGGCTAGCTTGAAGCAGATTACTGCTGAAAATGAAAAAGAGATGCAAGATTTGCGTGTCTCTGTCCTTGGTAAAAAGGGTTCGCTCACTGAAATCCTCAAAGGGATGAAAGATGTTTCTGCTGAGATGCGTCCAATCATTGGGAAACACGTCAATGAGGCTCGTGATGTCTTGACAGCAGCCTTTGAAGAAACAGCTAAGCTCTTGGAAGAAAAGAAAGTCGCTGCACAGTTAGCTAGCGAGAGTATCGATGTGACTCTTCCAGGTCGTCCTGTTGCGACTGGTCACCGTCATGTCCTCACACAAACCAGTGAAGAAATCGAAGATATTTTCATTGGAATGGGTTACCAAGTCGTGGATGGTTTTGAAGTGGAGCAAGACTACTACAACTTCGAACGTATGAACCTTCCAAAAGACCACCCAGCCCGTGATATGCAGGATACTTTCTATATCACAGAAGAGATCTTACTCCGTACCCACACGTCTCCAGTTCAGGCGCGTGCTATGGATGCCCATGATTTCTCTAAAGGTCCTTTGAAGATGATCTCACCAGGGCGTGTGTTCCGTCGTGACACAGACGATGCGACCCACAGTCACCAGTTCCACCAAATTGAAGGCTTGGTTGTTGGGAAAAATATCTCTATGGCAGACCTTCAAGGAACCCTTCAGTTGATTGTGCAAAAAATGTTCGGTGAAGAGCGTCAGATCCGTCTGCGTCCATCTTACTTCCCATTCACAGAGCCATCTGTTGAGGTGGATGTTTCTTGCTTCAAGTGTGGTGGAGAAGGCTGTAACGTATGTAAGAAAACTGGTTGGATCGAAATTATGGGGGCCGGTATGGTTCACCCACGTGTCCTTGAAATGAGTGGTATCGATGCGACTGTTTACTCTGGATTTGCCTTTGGTCTTGGACAAGAGCGTGTAGCTATGCTCCGTTACGGAATCAACGATATCCGTGGATTCTACCAAGGAGATGTCCGCTTCTCAGAACAGTTTAAATAATGATTAGAAAAGTAGAAAAGGCAGATGTTGAGGTGTTGGCTAAAATTGCCAAACAAACCTTTCGTGAAACATTTGCTCATGATAATATGGAAGAGCAGTTACAGGAATACTTTGAAGAGGCTTATAGTCTGAGAGTTTTGTCAACTGAGTTGGAAAATCCAGAATCCGAAACCTATTTCATTATGTATGAAGAGGAGATAGCTGGTTTTCTCAAAGTCAACTGGGGAAGTGCTCAGACTGAGAGAGAATTAGAGGACGCTTTTGAAATTCAACGCCTCTATGTGCTAGAAAAATTCCAAGGATTTGGATTCGGTAAGCAACTGTTTGAATTCGCTCTTGAACTTGCTACAAAAAATAGTTTTTCCTGGGCTTGGTTAGGTGTTTGGGAGCATAATACAAAAGCTCAAGCGTTTTATAATCGATATGGTTTTGAAAAATTTAGCCAACATCATTTTATGGTTGGTCAAAAAGTAGATACAGATTGGTTACTGAGAAAGAAATTAAGGTAAGAAGATGATTCTTCTATTGAAATGATAGGAAAGGAAAAGAACCAGAGTGGCAACTGTCATTCTGGAAAACTAAATTATGCTTGTATCTTATAAATGGTTAAAAGAATTGGTGGACATTGATGTGCCATCACAAGAGTTGGCTGAAGAAATGTCAACTACAGGGATCGAGGTAGAAGGTGTCGAATCACCTGCTGCTGGTCTCTCAAAAATTGTCGTCGGTGAGATCTTGTCTTGCGAAGATGTGCCAGAAACTCACCTCCATGTTTGTCAGGTTAACGTTGGCGAAGAAGAAGCCCGTCAAATCGTCTGTGGTGCACCGAATGTGCGTGCTGGCATCAAGGTTATGGTGGCTCTTCCAGGAGCTCGCATCGCTGACAACTACAAAATCAAAAAAGGAAAAATCCGTGGTCTTGAGTCACTTGGGATGATCTGTTCACTTGGTGAATTGGGAATTTCTGACTCAGTTGTACCTAAGGAATTCGCAGATGGCATCCAAATCTTGCCAGAAAATGCCGTTCCAGGTGAGGAAGTCTTCTCATACCTAGACTTGGATGATGAAATCATCGAACTTTCAATCACACCCAACCGTGCGGACGCTCTTTCTATGCGTGGAGTGGCTCATGAAGTGGCAGCCATCTATGATAAGGCAGTCAACTTTAAAGAATTTACTCTAACAGAAACTAATGAAGTTGCGGCAGATGCCCTTTCTGTAGGTATTGAGACAGACAAGGCGCCTTACTATGCAGCTCGTATTTTGGACAATGTGACTATCGCACCAAGTCCACAATGGTTGCAAAACCTTCTTATGAATGAAGGTATCCGTCCTATTAACAACGTGGTGGACGTGACAAACTACATCCTGCTCTACTTTGGTCAACCGATGCATGCCTTTGACTTGGATACCTTTGAAGGGACTGACATCCGTGTACGTGAAGCGCGTGCTGGTGAAAAATTGGTGACCTTGGATGGTGAAGAACGTGACTTGGACGTGAATGACCTAGTCATCACTGTCGCAGACAAACCAGTAGCTCTTGCAGGTGTCATGGGTGGTCAAGCAACAGAAATCTCTGAGAAATCTAGTCGTGTCGTCCTTGAAGCTGCTGTTTTCAATGGAAAATCTATCCGCAAGACTAGTGGTCGCCTCAACCTTCGTTCTGAGTCATCTTCTCGCTTTGAAAAAGGGATCAATGTGGCAACTGTTAACGAAGCTCTTGATGCGGCAGCTAGTATGATTGCCGAACTTGCAGGTGCAACTGTGCGTAAGGGCATCGTTTCAGCGGGTGAACTTGATACCTCTGATGTGGAAGTTTCTTCAACTCTTGCTGATGTTAACCGTGTCCTCGGAACTGAGCTTTCTTATGCTGATGTAGAAGACGTCTTCCGTCGTCTTGGATTTGGCCTTTCTGGAAATGCAGATAGCTTTACAGTCAGCGTTCCACGTCGTCGCTGGGATATCACTATCGAAGCAGACCTCTTTGAAGAAATCGCTCGTATCTATGGATATGACCGTTTGCCAACCAGCCTTCCAAAAGATGATGGTACAGCTGGTGAATTGACTGCAACACAAAAACTTCGCCGTCAAGTTCGTACTATTGCTGAAGGAGCAGGTTTGACAGAAATCATCACCTATGCTCTAACAACTCCTGATAAAGCAGTTGAGTTTACGGCTCAACCAAGCAACCTTACTGAACTCATGTGGCCAATGACAGTGGACCGTTCTGTCCTCCGTCAAAATATGATTTCTGGTATCCTTGATACCGTTGCCTACAACGTGGCTCGTAAGAACAAAAACTTGGCCCTTTACGAGATTGGAAAAGTCTTTGAACAAACAGGTAATCCAAAAGAAGAACTTCCAAATGAAATCAACAGCTTTGCCTTTGCCTTGACAGGCTTGGTTGCTGAAAAAGATTTCCAAACAGCAGCAGTTCCAGTTGATTTCTTCTATGCTAAAGGAATCCTTGAAGCGCTATTTGCTCGTTTGGGCCTCAAAGTAACTTATACAGCAACATCTGAAATTGCTAGCCTTCATCCAGGTCGTACAGCAGTCATTTCACTCGGTGACCAAGTTCTTGGTTTCCTTGGCCAAGTACACCCAGTCACTGCTAAGGCCTACGATATTCCAGAAACTTATGTGGCTGAGCTCAACCTTTCAGCCATCGAAGTAGCCCTTCAACCTGCTGCTCCATTTGTGGAAATCACGAAATTCCCAGCAGTCAGCCGTGATATCGCCCTTCTCCTCAAGGCAGAAGTGACTCACCAAGAAGTTATAGATGCTATCCAAGCTGCCGGCGTGAAACGTTTGACAGATATCAAACTCTTTGACGTTTTCTCAGGCGAAAAATTGGGACTTGGTATGAAGTCAATGGCTTATAGCTTGACCTTCCAAAATCCAGAAGATAGCTTAACGGACGAAGAAGTAGCACGCTATATGGAAAAAATCCAAGCATCGCTTGAAGAAAAAGTCAACGCAGAAGTTCGTTAAATCATCAATCCATCCTCCGGGGTGGATTTTTGCTTTTCAAATAACAATTCAGGATCAAAAACTGACAGTTGAGGAGCAGAGTGGATAAATTAAGTTTGCTACTGTATAATGTACTCATAACCAAAAGTACTCCAAGATTTTTTACTAAAATGAGGATGATAAAATGGACAGAAATCATTGTAAAGGCTATCAAAAAGGAGTATAATGAGTGCAAGACATTTCGGAGGTGAAAGATGCTAGAAGTAAGAAGTCTAGAGAAAAGTTTTGGACCCAAGCAAGTTTTGTTTGGTATTGACTTTCAAGCACGACCAGGTCGTATTTTGGGATTAGTCGGGAAAAACGGTGCTGGAAAAACAACAATTTTCCACAGTATTTTGAAGTTTTTAGAATATCAAGGAGAAATTAGTCTTGATAATCAGGATATTCGTCAGGAAACCTACGCTCGGATTGGCTATCTGCCTGAAGAACGCAGTCTTATGCCTAAATTGACAGTCCTTGAACAAGTGCGTTACTTGGCGACTCTAAAAGGCATGGATGCCAAGGAGGTCAAGGAAAAACTCCCTCAATGGATGAAGAGGTTGGAAGTGAAAGGGAAGCTGACAGATAAAATCAAGAGTCTGTCAAAAGGAAATCAGCAGAAGATTCAGCTCATCATTACTCTGATTCATGAGCCAGACTTGATTATCTTGGATGAGCCTTTCAGTGGATTGGACCCAGTCAATACAGAATTGCTCAAACAAGTCATTTTTCAAGAAAAAGAACGTGGGGCAACCATTATCTTTTCTGACCATGTCATGACCAACGTCGAGGAGCTTTGTGACGATATTCTCATGATCCGAGATGGCCGTGTGGTCTTGCATGGACCAGTTCAGGATGTCCGCAATCAATACGGGAAAACGCGTCTCTTTGTTTCAAGTGAACGAAGCAAGGAAGAATTGGAAAAACTTCCTCATGTTAAACAGGTGAGCTTGACCAAACAAGGCAGTTGGAAATTGATCTTGGAGGATGAGAGCGCTGGAAGGGAACTTTTCCCAATCTTGACTCAGGGGCAATATATCGCAACCTTTGACCAGCAAGCGCCAACAATCGATGAAATCTTTAAACTAGAATCAGGGGTGGAAGTATGAGAAATATGTGGGTTGTAATCAAGGAAACCTATCTTCGACATGTCAAATCGTGGAGTTTCTTCTTTATGGTAATTTCGCCGTTCCTCTTTTTAGGAATCTCTGTAGGAATTGCCTATCTCCAAGGTTCTTCAATGGCTAAAAATGATAAAGTGGCAGTAGTGACAACAGTGCCATCTGTGGAAGATGGGCTCAAGGGTACCAATGGTATCAACTTTGATTATAAGGATGAAGCCAGTGCCCAAGCTGCTATCAAAGATGAGAAAATCAAGGGTTACCTAACCATTGACCAAGAGGACAGCGTCCTCAAGGCCGTCTATCATGGTGAAACTTCTCTTGAAACAGGCATCAAGCTAGCAGTAACTAATAAGCTCAACGAACTGCAATACCAACTCAATCGCTCGGCGGCTAATTTGTCTCAAGAACAGGAAAAACGCCTGAGTCAAACCGTTGATTTTACTGAGAAGATTGATGAATCTAAGGAAAACAAAAAAATTGTTCAAACCTTTGCGGCCGCAGGGCTTGGTTTATTTCTTTATATGATTTTGATTACCTATGCTAGTGTCACTGCTCAGGAAGTGGCTAGCGAGAAAGGAACCAAAATTATGGAGGTGGTCTTCTCTAGTATCCGAGCTAGTCATTATTTCTACGCTCGCATGCTAGCTCTGCTTCTTGTGATTTTGACCCATATTGGCATTTACGTCGTGGGTGGACTTGCTGCCATTCTTCTCTTTAAAGACCTACCAATCTTGGCACAATCTGGTATTTTAAACCATATAGGAGAGGCTTTCTCGCTCAACACCTTATTGTTTGTCTTGGTTAGCCTCTTTATGTACGTTGTTTTAGCAGCCTTCCTAGGTTCTATGGTTTCTCGTCCTGAGGATTCAGGAAAAGCCTTGTCGCCTTTGATGATTTTGATTATAGGTGGTTTTTTTGGAGTGACAGCTCTAGGTGCAGCTGGTGACAATCTCATCTTGAAGATTGGTTCATACATTCCCTTTATTTCGACTTTCTTCATGCCGTTTAGAGCTATTAATGGTTATGCAAATGGGTTAGAAGCTTGGATTTCGCTTGCTATTACGATTGCTTTTGCAGTAACGGCAACAGTCTTTATTGGGCGTATGTATGCTAGTCTCGTTCTGCAAACAGATGATTTAGGACCTTGGAAAACATTTAAACGTGCCTTATCTTATAAATAGAAGAGCCTCGCGAAAGCGAGGTTTTTTAGAGATAAAAAGAGTGGAATTCAGAAAAATATTTTTCATATCTATTGACTTTTAGGGGTGAAATTTGGTATTATAGTAGGCGGTATTGTTTACCCCATTTGAAAGGCCCCGGAACCTTCCAAATACTTTTCGATGGGAAGGAACACCCATCACCGTAAACAAAAATCGAACTATATATAGGAGAAATCATGAACAAAACAACATTTATGGCTAAACCAGGCCAAGTTGAACGTAAATGGTACGTAGTTGACGCAACTGATGTACCACTTGGACGTCTTTCTGCAGTAGTTGCTAGCGTACTTCGCGGAAAAAACAAACCAACATTTACACCACACACTGATACAGGTGACTTTGTGATTGTTATCAATGCTGAAAAAGTTAAATTGACTGGTAAAAAAGCAACTGATAAAATCTACTACACTCACTCAAACCACCCAGGTGGATTGAAACAAATCTCTGCAGGTGAACTTCGTTCTAAAAATGCAGTACGTTTGATCGAGAAATCAGTTAAAGGTATGCTTCCACACAATACTCTTGGACGCGCTCAAGGTATGAAGTTGAAAGTATTTGTTGGAGCTGAGCACACTCACGCTGCACAACAACCAGAAGTTCTTGACATTTCAGGACTTATCTAAGGAAAGGAACAATAAAGTATGTCACAAGCACAATATGCAGGTACTGGACGTCGTAAAAACGCTGTTGCACGCGTTCGCCTTGTTCCAGGAACTGGTAAAATCACTGTTAACAAAAAAGATGTTGAAGAGTACATCCCACACGCTGACCTTCGTCTTGTAATCAACCAACCATTCGCAGTTACTTCAACTGCAGGTTCATACGACGTTTTCGTTAACGTTGTAGGTGGTGGATACGCTGGTCAATCAGGAGCTATCCGTCACGGTATTGCTCGTGCCCTTCTTCAAGTAGACCCAGACTTCCGCGATTCATTGAAACGCGCAGGACTTCTTACACGTGACTCACGTAAAGTTGAACGTAAGAAACCAGGTCTTAAGAAAGCTCGTAAAGCATCACAATTCTCAAAACGTTAATCAATACGATTATATCAACGTTTCAAAGCACTCAAAAGTTTACCTTATGGGTGCTTTTTTCGTGTTTTTTTGAAAAGTTCACCTCAAAGTTTACCTTATTTTTACCTTATTGTTTTAGAGACTTTAAGGCAAATTCACCGACTGCCATAGGAACTACATTAGAAGTATTGACATAAATCTATGTTGTACCTGTGTCGCTATGTGTTAGAGCTTCAGAAATAGCTTCTAAGCTCATTCCTGCTTGTTTAGCAAGTGTTGCTCCTGTATGTCGCAGTTTATGAGGTGTAGCATGTGTCAGCTCTTTATGTCGCTTTCTAATACTTTTCATTTTGTTGTTTAGATAGTCAGCATGTAAAGGCTTATTGATGTTTCCTTTTGTGTCGATATATGTAAAAATAAATTGTTCTGGATTACTGATGATGCCAAATTTTGCCAGTTCATATTTTTGTTGTTCTTTCCAAGAGGTAAGGAGTTGAAGTAAGTCATTAGAAATAGAGAAAATAGTTTTCTTATTTCCCTTAGTAGATTTCACTTGTCCATATCTATCTAAAGCTTGAATTAGCTGAATCTGTGATTTTGAAAAATCGATATGTTTCCATTGAAGAGCATAGGTTTCAGATTTTCTATCGCCTAAGAAAAAAGTGAGATAAAATAGGACATAATCTTTAAGGGTTATTTTATCATTCTCTAAATCTTCTTGAAATGCTGAGAACCACTCTTGGAGTTGTTCATGAGTTAGATATAAATCTTCCTCTCTCTTTGACTCTGCAAGTTGAATCTTTTTAGTGGCCTTTATTCTTCTTAATATTTTTGCAACCTTATTAGCTTCTATATATTCAAGTTCTTCTGCCCAGTCAAAAATAGAAATCACATAGCTACGTAAAGATTTGAAGTTTGCATATTCATTAGCCTTAGACGTCATTAGATTTAGGATAACCTGCTTGTTTTGATTTAGAAACTGTATCGTATAGTTTCCAAGAAGTGGTAGTATATGTTTTTCAAAACAGGTTTTGGTATTAGCAACTGTTGACCTACTTGGTGGTTTAGAAGTAGATGTAGTTTGTCCTTCTTTATAAGATTCCCACCAGATATTGTTATAGAAGTCTGAGAAAAGAATATCTCCTTTTGCTAGTCCTGTAAATTCATTCTCTTCTATTTGATTTAACTTGGTAAGCAAGTCTATCTCAGCTTGTCTTGCCTCCTTCCTTGTTTTAAATCGCTTATCGTAATAGTTGCTATTAACGATACCAAGTGGCATTCGTGCTTCTATTGGGATATAGATTTTTAAGCGAAAAGTACCGTTCTTTGTCTTACTGATAGGCATGATATTCTCCTTGTGTATCGAACCAGAAAATATCATGACTATTATAAAACAAAAATATAGATATTTCTAGTTTTGTGAGTAAAGCCATGAATTAATGGCTTCTTTATTAAATCGTATAGTCTTGCCTATTTTTATTGTAGGCAGTCCTTTCTTGATCCAACTATCTAGAGTATTGTTTGAGATGCCTAGATAGTGGCAAGCCTGCTGTTTGTTTAAAAATGGGCTTTCAAGGTTACTATGGTGCAGTTTCTTTTCAATTTCTTTTGTGATAAGTTCAGCGAGTAGGTGCTGAATTTGTTGAACTTGTTCGTCTGGTAGAATTACTTGCATAAGTTATTTCTCCCTATTGTGCTATAATTGAAGTATCAGTTGATTTTTAATCATCTGTATTTGCCTCATCAGTATTGCTCGCCAAAGTATCTTCTGATGAGGTTTTTTTGTTGTTTTGGGGATTATAACGTCTAGAATCTAAAAATTTTGTAAAAAAGTAGGTTCGTTCAATTATTAATCCCAGTAGTGAAATATCTTTATTTCTAGCGTAGTGAACTAAGTCTTCGAACTCGGTAAAATCGTTATCGGTGATTACATCGATAACAGTTTCTAGAAATAAATTTGAATTTTGCTCTATCAAGAACTTATCAAGTTCGAATCCGCAACCTGATTCAATATCCTCTATATTGTATAAAGTTTTTTCAGGATTTTCTGCATGTATGAAATAATCATACATACCTTTTGGTGACATGACAACTTCAACGTGGGAAGGTGTATTGAGTTTCTCAGTAAGAAGCTCTGATACTTGGGAATAACTTTTTAGCGATTCAAAAAATAAGACTCCGTGCTTGTGCGATTTTTTAAATTCCCCAGTTTCCCTGTTAATGTCCTTATTATGCCAAGGACTTAGAATAAATGGAATGTGTAACTCTTCGAGAATTTCTAAATAATTTTCTGGGGCACTTTCCTTATAGAATAGGAATGCCCATTTATTTGAACGTTTTTCTTTAGCCATTTTATCGTCTTTCTATGATTATTGATTATTGATTTATTGGGGGTCGTAGTAACCCCAATAAATCTTCTCTTGGGGCTTTGCCCCAAACCCTAGCCTCTCCTGCCCGATGAAACCCCATCGAACCGAAAACGCTTGCCAATTCAGCAAGGGATGGGGTAGTATTTTTTGGCGCTTCACTCTCTGCCGTTGGCATTCGTTGCGCTTAAAAAATCTCCACCCCTCAAGCCCTTGCGAATAGGCATTTTCCTGCTAATGAGGTCGTGCCGACACCTATACCGATGAAACTATTTGTAAGGCCAGTGTCGCATCAAACAAGTGTAGCAGAAAAATCGCTAGCTATATCTTGAAAATAGCTCCTGCATCCGTTGATTTAACCGTTCCTCGTCCCTTACTTGAATCGTACGAAACATCTTAACAGGTTCTCCCTCAAGTTGGAAATAGCCATATCCTCTCGGTTTTACTACAACTTCATCTTTTTCCATATCAGGAAAAAGGAGTTGTCTGTTGTTTGCTGCTAGCAGAAAGCTAGTAGACAAAGATATAACACAGTTAAAGTTATATCGTCCGGGCAAATCTACTAATAAGAACCGCTGACTGGATAAGATTAGCCTATGACCTAGACTTCTGCCCATACTATTCATCATTAGCATTTTAGACAGTATTTCCTTGTGCTTTTTTTTATCAATTTGTTCAAGATAAGCTAGGAATGCCTGCCACTCGTCAAAGATAAGATAAATATTATGAGTTTTTTCTTCCGATTTATTAAGTCTGGCTTGAAAGCGATCATAAACAGTCTCAAACAACTCAAGGCATTCAAAACCTCTAGCAACATGATTGCCGGTCATTGAAAACATATCTTCATCAGCTTTAAAATCCATGAAATATGCTTCAGCAGTTTCGTCATAAAAGGAAATCAATCCTACCAGCCTGCGCAAGAACGTTGACTTTCCTACCCCTGATGGGCCTGCAATAATCCAGGCATGGTATCGGTTTATGTCAATAGAAACAGGAGTGGGTTGACCTCTGTTGTTGACTTCAAAAACGTTTTTAATCATATTAGAAGTCCTCTTCTTGCTTGATTTCAGTCTGTCTTGCCATACGATTGTATGTTGCCTCTTCAATTGTTTTGACATCGAATTTAGCAATCCAACCAGCACCAGCGTTCATCTCTATGTGCATATAGTCAAGAGCAAATTCATTTGTGTATTTAGCCAACACCCCCATAAAATAATCTTCAAGCTCTTCTTGAGAGTTTATGTCAAGATTATTAGCAAGATAAACCCAAATATCTACACCACCAGTGGTAGCAGGATTTATAGTTTTTAACTGTAAATCATGAGATAAGTTTTGATTGAGATGATTGACTACATTTTGTAAGATAGTAGTTTTTCGAGCTTGTAATTGTTCATCAGCTTTCTTCTTCAACAACCAAATAGTGACATTTCGGAACAATGTGGTTATAATCTTAACTTGCTTGCCTGTCAATAAGAGAGATTGTTCCCATAATTTTTCATTTCTCTTAACAACCTCATCTGACACAATGAGAAACTGTCGTTTTAGAAAAATGTATAGAGTATTAAAACCTTGCCATACAAATAATGCAAGAATAAGATAAAAGGATATTTTTATCAACATATATGTTACCTCGTCATATAGTGAGTAGTTATCATCTACATAATGCAGATGATAACTCACTATTTTTAGCACTTATTTTAATGAAATATCAGCAAGCTCAGTGACAAGAGCGAGTCCGATCGGTTGCTTCAACTTGTCAAGAACAAATGACAAGTCATACTTGTTAAGTACGATATCAGAGTTAATCAAACTGTCTAAACTTTCGTTTTGATAGTTCTTCAGCTTGATTTTAAAAGTTGGACAGTAGTCTTCTTGTTCAATGCTTGCGAACTGTTCATAGAGTTCGACATCTACGCATGTAAGAGATGCCCACGCACGTTGATTTTCTTGACCTTCGTTGATGATGCCATTGCTAGTGTCAACGACTTTGATAGTTTCTGGTATGCTAGTAGAAGCTACATGAGCATCTAAGAATGATTTTGCGCTGTTGTAGTTTCCTACGATTAGTTTTTTCTCTTTTGACATATGAATGCCTCCTTTGCTAATCTTCCGTCTGACTAGCAATTTTAACTTTGAATGATAGGACGGTCTATATTTGAATTAGTTAGCTAACTTATGACACTAGTATATATTTTTTTTATTCCATGAGCAATGTGAGGGATTAATATAGTTGGTGTCTCTTTTTTGACACCATTCTTTAAAGAATCTTCTTTATGTAAAATATATAAATTATGATTAATATTTTCAATTAAATTGGCTTTTTATGTATATTGTTTCTAATAAGTGATTTGGATATTAATAATTGAACAACTTATCATTTAAAGTTTTTATCTAACTTTTGATACTATTTTATATTTTTTTTATAACTAAAAAAGGATTCTAATTTTATGGTTAGAATCCTTTTTTTGACACTATTATTGAAAGGTGCTATAATGTTTTTAAAAGGAGGTAAGATATGATTAATTTTGAAGATTTAAAGTTAGAAATACAAGATGAGTTTATTTCTTCTAATATTTCTGAAATATTGTACAGACAAAGAAAAAAAGATAAATTATCACAAGAACGTTTTTTAGAAAAATATTTTGAATACAATATTTATACAAAAACAGCAGGGTCTTTATCGCTCTCGCAGTTAAAAAGATATGAGAAAAATTATCGAGAAAAATCTTCCACTATTAAGCCTCAAAAAAGTAGCGAAATTTTTAACATTATTCGAAGATTTTCTGTTACTAATGATTTATATCAAAGGGAGATATATAACGACTATTTAAAAGAAGATTCATTTATGTTAGTTGAACGTCTAGAAGAGTTAGGTTTATTGGATTGCATTGAAAAAGCAACTAATGGACTAGCGGGGATGAATGAATTTAACATTAAATTTGGAAAAACTTATGATAAATTTGTTTTACTAAATTGGCTATTCAATAATGCTAAGAAATCATTGAATGGTGAAGATATACCTAAATTTATTCACAGTCAGACTAAAACAGAGCATGATATAAAGAGAGAAACTAAAAATTAAATTAAAAAGCCAAGTTCAAAAATACTTGGCTTAATTTATTTGTTTTAATATATCTCGGAGAGCCTTTATAGTAGGTTCTCTTTTTTCTGTCGGTAGATTTCTAATATCTTCAATGAGTTGTGAAAACTCTCCGCTTTGATTTTGATTTTCAATATTAAAAAAAGTATTCATGTCAACTTCAAGTGCTTGTATAATTTTTTCAATGGTTTCAAGCTTAACGTTTAATTGTTTATTTTCTAACCTATATATATAGTTAAAACCCAAATCAGCTTTTTCTGCTAGATATTCTTGCGTCATCCCACTTTTCAGTCTTAGAAGTCTGATTTGTTTTGCAACAAATTCTCTTAAATTTATTTTTTCCGTCATGATAGTACCTCATAACTATCATACAAGTTTATCTCATTAAACAAATCATTATCAAAAGACTGAAATAGTTTCGAAAATAATATTTAAAAGACTGTAAAGTATGGTATAATATTATTTATAAAACAGTCTTTTAAGACATAAAGGAGTTTATACGATGGAATTCAACACACAAGGTCACGGCACTATCAAAAAATTGCGTACTGGCGCAGTCGTTTCTACTTTAGCACTTACAGCTTTTGGGGTATCTACTACGGTATCAGCTAACGAGACTGAGGTAGCCGTTAATGAGCCTGCAACTAGGGTAGTTGCTCAGGACGAGGTAGTCCCTAAAGTTCCTAGTCAAGCTGATGTTGATAAGGCTAAGGCTGAATCTGATAAGGCTAGTCAGGACGTAGCTAAACAAAAAGAAATTGTTTCAACTACTGAAGCAAACATTGCTAATGCTGAAAAGACTATTGCTGACACTACTAAAAAGGTAGAAGAGGCTAAGTCTGTTACACCTGAAAAGGTAGCTGAGGCTAAGGCTGAAGCTGACAAGAAGGCTAACGAGCTTGCTACGGCTGAAAAGACTGTAGCTGATGCTGATAAGTCTGTTTCTGCGACTGCTGAAAAGGTTGCTGACCAGACTAAGTTAGTATCTAATGCTGAGAAAACTGCCACAGCTACGGCTAACAAGGTTGCTGACGCTCAGAAAAAAGTAGATGCTCTTTCATCTACTACTGACACCACCCAACTTGAAAAAGAGGTAGATACGCTTACTACTCAGGTCGCTGAAGACACTCAAGCCGTAGAAACTGCTCAGACTAACCTTGATAATGGTAAAAAAGCTCAATCTAATAAAGACCAAGCTATCAAAGACGCTCAAACTGGGGTATCTAGCGCTGAGTCTAATCTCACTCAAGCTACTACAGCCCTTGCTAGTGCTAAAGCTGACCAATCTAACAAAGACCAAGCTATTGCTACAGCTAAGGCTGACCTAGACCGTGCCAAAGAAGAGCTTGCAGACTCAAAAGCTGGAAACTATACTATTAACTTAGGTTCAGAGTATGTTTCTCTTCTTAAAGAGTACTTTGCTAACCCAAGTCAAGAGCTTTCAGACAAACTTAAAGCTATTGCTTATAAAGAGTATGAGAACTTCGGAAAGATTACTTATTCTAAGGACGGAGACATTTACCGTTACGATTTAACTTACCCTAAAGCGTCTAAGAAAGACCAAAACACTAAGGTAGATATTAACAATCTTGACTACGAAACTCGTAAAGAGTTATCATTATTTGCAGCAGACCTTATTAACCAGATCCGTAAACAGTTTGGTACTGGTGATGTTAAGGTAACAGAAGACTCAATCCGTATTGCAGATGAAGTTGCTCGTAAATCTACTAAAGAGTACGGTCATGACTTCAAAGCATTGGATGAGGTAGGAAAAGCTAATGGTGTACTACTAGGTGAGCTTGCAGGGTTTAGTGATGAAGCTACAGATACTGTTGCAGACCTTAAAAACCGTATTTATGATGACGCATTGTCTATGCTATTCAACGACTCTCACGCTAAATGGGGTCATGCTACAAGCTTGAGTGGGGTACTGCCTAAAAATAACAATGTGGGTTATATGCAATACACAGGTTTAGGTTTCCGTTCTAACAACACCTTTACCTCAGTTATTCAGTACTCTAAGATTTCTGATAATGTTATATCAGAAAATGCAAAATTCGACAAAACCAAAGTCGTAACAGCTCCAAGCACTGCTGACAAAGTTGCTAAACTCCAAGAAAAACTAGACTTGGCTCAATCAACTTATGATAATGCAGTTAAAGCCTCTCAAGAAGCTAAAACAGCCGTCCAATCAGCCCAAACTGCCTACACTAACGCTGAGACAGCACTTGCTAATGCTCGTAAACAGCTCTCTGATTTGGTAGGTAACAAGATTGATGTTCCAGCACTTGAAAAGGCTCTTGCTGACGCTAAAGATAAACTAGCGCAGGACACTAAAGCTTTGCAAACTGCTAAGGAATCGCTTGCTTTAGCTAAGTCAAATGCTACTGACAAAGCTAAGGCGCTTGCTGAAGCTAAAACAGCTCTTGAGACTGCTAAGGCTGAACAATCAGATGCAGACAAGGCTCTTACCTCAGCTAAAGGTGAATTGGAAGTTCTTACTAAAGCTCATGATGTAGCAGTCTTGGCTCGTAAGTCAGCTGGTCAAGACCTTGCTCGTAAACGTGAAGCATCTAAAGAGGCTACTGACACTCATACAGTACTTGAACTTGCTCTTACACACCGTGATGAAGTCCTTAAGGCTTTGGACAAAGAGCTTACTGATACTAATGCTAAACTCGGTGTACTCCGTGCTGAGTTGGAGACTGCTAAGGACGAGTTGGCTCGTCTCGAGGGTATCGCAGAAGTTGAGGCTCGTGGGTATGAGAACTTCAAGCAACTCAAAGCCGACCATGACGCATACCTTGCTAAACAACAACGCTTGCAAGCTTTGAAAGACAAAGAAGATGCAATCCGTAAAGCAGGTGGGGAGGTTAAACCTGTCCTTGACGCTGACAGTAAAGTAGTTGATATTGTGGATGGGAAGGCTCAAAACAAGACTGTAAACGTGGCTACAGTGGGAACTAAAGACGATAAAACATATCAAGCTCCTGCAAAAACTACAAATGCAAAAGCAGAACTGAAGAAACAACTTCCAAATACAGGAACTAAGGATTCAGGACTTTTAGCATTGCTTGGAGCAAGTGTTGGACTACTAGCTTTAGCAGGAAAACGAAAATATAATAGATAAAAAGAAAGAGAGCGGTGGCTCTCTTTTCTAATGGAAACAAATTAGTATACATGTAAAAATTTTATATAAGGTAAGCTTTTGATATTCTGGTTCGATTTTTGCTTATTTTTTATGAAAGTTTACCTTATTTTAATGAAACTGATTGAAATTAGTTGAAATTTTATTTTTTGAAAACTTATGAAAACGTTGATTTTAAAGCACTTTGAAATTAGATGAAATAAGTGGTGCCCCAACCAGGTCTTAAGAAAGCTCGTAAAGCATCACAATTCTCAAAACGTTAATCAATACGATTATATCAACGTTTCAAAGCACTCAAGAGTTTACCTCATGGGTGCTTTTTTATATTTTTTGAAAAGTTCACCTCAAAATTTACCATATTTTCACCTCATTATTTTAGAGACTTTAAAACAAATTCACCAACTGCCATAGGAACTACATTAGAAGTGTTGATATAAGTCTTTGTTGTTCCTGTGTCACTGTGTGTTAGAGCCTCAGAAATAGCTTCTAAGCTCATTCCTGCTTGTTTAGCAAGCGTTGCTCCTGTATGTCTTAATTTATGAGGGAATGCTGGAGCAAGTTCAGGGTGTCTTTTTCTGACTGATTTCATTCGATAATTCAGATAGTCAGTATGGAGTGGAATATTGATGTTATTGGTTCGATCGTTATATGTGAATACAAATTGTTTCTGTGTTTGTCGCAGTCCAAAAAGTTTCAGTTTTTCTTGTTGTTTGATTTTCCATTTTTCTAGTATTTCTAGTAGTTCAGTTGGAGCTTTAAAAAGAGTTTTTTTGTTTCCTTTAGTTGATTTTACATTACCAAAACGGTCTAAAGCTTGTTCTATAAGTATTTCTTTGATTGAAAAGTTGATGTGTTTCCATTGCAAAGCATAACTTTCTGATTTTCGGTCAGATAAGAAGAAGGTAGTATAAAAGAGAGTGTAGTCTTTTAGGTCAATGATTCCTTCCTTTAAATCAGTGTCAAAAGCTTGTAAGCATAATTTTAGCTCCTTTTTATCGAGAGAAAGATCTTCTTTACGTTTACTCTCTTTAAGGAGAATTTTTTATTTGCTTTAATTCTACTAATTGTTTTTCGGAGTTTATTTGATGGAATATATTCAAGCTCTTCAGCCCAATCGAAAACAGAATTTACATAGCTCCTAATTACCTTGAAATTAGCATAACTATTTGCTTTTGGAGTAAGTAGTGATAGTACAAGTTGTTTATTATTAATCAAATGTTCTATTGAGTAATTACCTAAAATTGGAATGATATGAAGCCTAAATATATTTTCTGTTTGAAATACGATTGCTTTAGTAGGAGGTTTTAATGTAGTGGTAGTTTGACCTGCTTTGTATGGTTCCAGCCAAATATCTTTATAAAAGTCTTTGAATAAGATATTACCTTTATTCTTTGAATTAACAGGGACTCTACCCAATCGAGCATTCTTAATATCAATAGTTAACTTTGTTTCTGCTTCTTTTGCTTCTCTACGAGTTTTAAATCTTTTTCGTATCTTTTTCCTAGACCAAGTTTTCCTTGAACTTCATCAGGTATATAAACTCTTAGTCTAAACGAACCGTTTTTAGTCTTTGAAATTCCCATGATTCTCCTATCTAAGTACTAATTTCAAATCTTGTCATCCATTGATTGATACTTTCTTTACTGAAACGAATAGATTTTCCGATTCTAATATATGGTAGTCCCATTGCAATCCAAATATCTAAAGTGTTATTGGACACACTTAGATAATTACAGGTTTGCTTTTTATTAAGGAATGGACTATCTGCTCCAATACCTTCTTTGAAATACTTTTGAGGAAGAACCCGTAGTTCCCCTCGCCGACCAGCTCGCAGAGATTGATAAAGAGATTGGAGAGGTAGAAACCAGACTCGCACACATGCGTAGCCAGCTAGTAGGCACAACACCAGAAGCCCAAGCAGAATTAACCGCCTATCTTGAAAAATTGAAAGAGATTTAGAGAGTAGGGGAAGAATGAAAACATCTCGTATGAATTGTACGAGGTGTTTTTGCATTTCTCAATATTCCAGAAAAACATTGACAGTATCGAGTATCCTTTTAATGAATGTGATAGAATATCTATTGGAGATTAAAATTATAGTATGTAATTAGCAAGATAGGAGATATATGGCTACTGTTAGGAATAGCAATGAAAAAAAGAAAAATTATGATGAGTTTAACATTGTATTTATTGGACACCCAATTCGTCAGAAACAAGAATTAGTAATTGATAAAGAAAAATACAAGATTAGTTTTGATGGATTTAAAGATGAAAAAAATAATGAAGATCCTTTTATTTGGAATAAAAATTTCTTGTATTCTTTTTGTCATGCCAATCATGCTTTATCGCCAGAAATTCGTCAAAGAATTAAAGAAGATGTTTATTTAGTATTTGTTGCTCCAACGAAAGAGAACCCTGAAATAGTTGAAATAGATACAATCATAAAAGCTGAACAAATCTATAAGTGGCCCCCAAAAAATAAACGTTTCGAGGAGAATCTTTGTAGTCAAATTTTTAACGAAAATGTAGTAAAATATCATCTTCCTGACTTGCCAGGTGACGGGACAATTTCTGAACATGATAATGTGAATTTATATACCTGTGTTGGCAAGGCTGATGGCTCATTTTTACCAATGGTAAAAGGTAAAAAGGAAGATGAAGGTAAATTTATTCCGTTTATATTTGATAAAGATCGGTCTAAGGATCTTCTAGATTTGATACAAATAAAAAATAGTAATCGTTATTATGTTGCTAAAAAAACATCTCCAAGAATATTTAATAATGAAACTAAAAAAGAAATTTTTGAAAGTATATCGAAAATAGTAATTGATCTAATTAAAGAGGAGTGTGAAAATAGAAATAAAATAATTGATGATAAGAGATTTCTTAAAGCTAAACAAATTTATAATTTAGACGAAGATTACAGAAATCAAGACCAATCTGAATAGGTCAATAAATAGTGAGATAGTTAACCATATTTTTGGGAGTAACGTTAGTATGCTAGATTTCTTTTGCATAAGATTGAAGTTAGATTCTTACTGGTTCAAATATTTTTTTGTTATCTGACGAAGAAATAGGTAAACTTCATTTCAATAATCTTAGCATCGTTAATCCATTTCTTAATGAGATTACTGTAATAAGTCTGCATTAATGTAGTTTCTGCTATTAAATGATACTATGCCCAAACAATCATCTGGGTAGTTTAAGTTAAAATAAATCGAATTTTATTGCTTTTCAATTGACCATAAGGCAGGAAGCTAGGTAGATTGTCCTTGATCTTATCATCTAGTCTATAGTTTTTTATACTTGGTATTAAATTTAGACTATCTGAAGTTACATCAATTTTTTAAAATCTAAAGATTCATTTAAAGATTCGGTAAATTATACTAGCCAAGTCACAGGTAAGCCATATTCAAAATCGTTCATGATAAATAAAGTCGCACTACGAGTGTTTATTAAAATACGTTTTGTACTATAATGAACAATCAACTTCTTTCAGGAAAATATAAATTTTTCGGAAAGTTTTTATTATCCATTAGTTATTTAAGATTTGCAAAGGAAAATCTTTAAAAATAAAGTTAAATGATAACGAATTTTATTTATATGATATAATTATTGTATGAAATATAAGGATTCTGAATACTGTTTGTGATTAAGAGATTTCTATTACTAATGTAAAAAGGAGTATACGATGGAAGGAAATGTATCAGAAGAAAGTCTGTTGGCAAGAAATTTATCTAAGGGAGTAATATTAGATGAGTATGTAATTAAATTTTTTAGAGAAAATGACTTAGGTAGATTCGCTAGCTTAGCTGAGTTTTCAAATGAGGTGGTTAAGGAACTTGAGAATATTTTATTTTTGTTAGATTCAAATGAAACAGATTTGATAGAGGTTGTTCTTAAACTACAGGATGAATTACGATATTTTCAACTTATTGATTTCGTCGATAATTTTGATAATAAAGATCTTCAGAAGTTGTTGGATGAAATTTCATTATGGTTAAAGAAGAAAGAGAAGTTACTGGCAGAGATTGAATTATTAAGTAATAATGAAAAAAAATTGGAGGAACAGTCTTTATCAGTTAAGAATAATGCTGAAAAAAGGAGTAGTATTGAAAATAAAAAAAGAAAAATAAAGATAGATATTAGAAGAATCATTTCGAAAGTATTGGATACTATTACCGAACTTCAAAATGAAAAAATTAAAGATATAGGTATAGATGTTATTGTTAAAATTATTAGAGAAAATGATAAATACAAAGACTTAGAAAACAAAAATCGAGTTTTTCTTTCTCATGCTTTTGTAGATAAATTATATACTTTAGGGCTGTTTTTATATTTTTATGACCAAAATGTTTACTTATACGTAGATTGGATGCATCAACCTAAAAATTCAAAAACTAAAAAACTTAAAGATAATCTAATTCAAGAAATTAAAAAGTCTGATCAATTACTTTTTCTAAGAACTTTAAATAGTGAATTAGCCCTTCAGGGAGGTAAAAGGCAAATACGGGAATGGTGTGCATGGGAAATTGGCACTTTTGACTATAAGACAAATGGGTTAGATGAAAGTCGATTTTATATTGATAGATTTAGACAGAATAAACAATCAAAAAGTAGAAGTCAATTGATTCAAGATTTTCAACCTCTTGTGGGAATTAAAAATGGGAGTCTGTATTAGAAAGAGTAGGATTTATAATGGACAAGGAACTATTTATAAAGGAGTTTTCAAAAGCTATTCATGAAGGGAACGCAGCTATTTTCGCAGGTGCAGGAACATCTGTGAGCGCTGGTTTTGTTAATTGGAAAGAACTAGTACGCCCGTTCTCCGAAGAAATTAAGCTGGATATTGAGAAAGAAACAGACTTAATAGGTGTGACTCAATATTATATCAATGCTAAACGACACAGAGCGAATATTAATCAGGCAATAATCGACAATTTTTTAAGCCAAGAGGCAGAAACAGATGTTATGAATCTGTTAACACGTCTTCCTATTTCAACTTATTGGACAACTAATTATGATACAGTAATTGAAAAAGGTTTGGAGAATAACCATCGTAAGGCTGATGTAAAGAGGAAGGAGACCAATTTAGCATACAGTGTTCCTAATAGAGATGCGGTGGTTTATAAAATGCATGGAGATGTAATGTTACCTGAAGAAGCTGTCATTTCAAAGGATGATTATGCAAGATACAGTAATGATCACTCATTATTTATAACAGCTTTGCATGGTGATTTGGTTTCTAAAACCTTTTTATTTGTTGGGTTTAGTTTTGAAGATCCTAATTTAGATTCTATCTTAGGGAAATTACATGTTTTACTAAAAGAAAATACAAGAGAACATTTTTGTATTCAAAAGAAAGTTTTAAAGTCTGATTTTAATGCTCCAGGAAAAACTGAAGAGGTTATTAATGATGAGTTTACTTATGCTTTAATCAAACAAGATTTAAAAATCAATGACTTGAAACGTTATGGTATAGAGACAGTTTTAGTTGATGAGTACTCTGAAATACCCCAATTAATACTAAAAATTGAGGAGGAGTACTTGAAAAAAACAATATTTATTTCAGGTAGTATTTCAGGATATAATACAACTTGGAGTGAAGAAAATGTAAATAAATATTGTTATAATTTATCTAATTTTCTTATTTCAGAAAACTATAAGATTATATCAGGATTTGGTTTTGGTATAGGGAGTAGCATTATTAATGGAGCTCTTGATAAAATTTATGAAAGCAAATATAGACATGTAAATGAGTATCTTGGTTTGTTCCCTTTTCCACAATATGAGATTGGGGGAAAAAATTTAGCTGAACGTTGGACGGAGAATCGTAAAGAAATGATTAGTTCGGCCGGAGTATGCATATTTATATTTGGTAATAAAGCAGATTCTAATGGAAACATAGTAGATGCAACTGGCATGTTGGAAGAATTTGAAATAGCTAAAAAAACAGGAAAAATAATAATTCCAATAGCATCTACAGGATTTACTGCAAAAAGAATTTTTAAAGAGATGAAAGAATCGAAAAAATTTAGATATCTAGATAATTATTGGGATATATTAGAGTCTGAAGCTGATTCAAAAAAAGTTTTTTCTGCAATTAATAGTATTATTAAAGGAACACGATAATGGCAACAAAAGTATTTATTTCATTTCGTTTTAATGATGGAAAAGAGATTAAAGATGAACTAGTTGAGTTATTTGATGAATCTACTGAGGTAATTAATAGATCAGAAGATGTTGATAGAAGTCAAATGAGTGATGAATCTATTCAGGATTATTTGTATGAGAAACTAAAAGACACATCAGTTACAATAGTGTTGCTGACACCCAAAGCCGTTGATTATAACAAAAATTTCTGGGGGGAATATGATGACTGGCTTTATGATGAACTAAGATATTCTTTGGAAGATAGAACTAACAATAGAACGAATGGTGTAGTTGCTGTGTATACTGATGATGCTAGAGACATGATACTAGAAAGCAGTTCACACTATTGTTCTTATTGTCAACAAACTAAATCATGTAGAACTTTAAAATATTTTGACAATTTAGCTCGTAAGAATATGCTAAATATTAAATCTAACTTTAAGAAAGATCCATGTAATAACCTTTATAGTGATGAGTATGATTCGTATATTTCTTTGGTGAGTTTAGAGAATTTTAAAGGAAATTATAAAAAATATATTGATAATGCAAAAGAGAAAAGGAATCGACTAGATGAGTTTGAAATAAAGAAGAGAATGGATTGATGAATGAAGTAGAAAGTATTTGAGAGACCTTAGCAGAATTTAGATATATATTTTTGAATTCTACTTCTTAATGTTATGCTCGGGATAGATTCTAAAGTATAATCTATTTTCATAGTTAGAATGTATTTTATATGACTATAATAAAATTGTGTGGAAGGTATAAATATGACCGATAATGTGATATTTGTGTTGGATACTAATGTAATATCCGATATTTTTGAATCGTCTCCTAACTATTATAATTTTATCATTCAATGTCTAGAGATGGAGAGAGATCGTATTTATTTAACTGATACGATACATCATGAGTTATCTCCTATTAAAGATAAACCTTACAAACTACCATCGGTTCAGAAATATAAGGAAGAATTTTTGGATTTATTGAATAAAAATAAAGAGAAAGAATATCTATTTGTTAGACGACTGAGACAATTTGAAAATCATTTTTCTGATGAAACTATTTTAGATGATATTGTTTCCATACTTGATAATGGAAAAGCTCAAATTGAAAAACTATTGGATGATATTGATTTTTCAATTTTATTTGAACCATCATTATCAAAAATTGATGAAGATTATATAAAGAACTTCATTAGAAATTTGGAACAGCAAAGTAGAATCGGAAATCCTTTATCAAGAGGAACTCTTGATAAAGTTTCTTATGATGCTGATAAAAAATTGAATCCTGATAAAAATAAAAAAGGGATAGCAAAGTTTAATGATTATTTTATAATAGAGGAGCTAAAGAATCTATCTAAAAAAGAATCAAAAAATATTATTTTTGTAACTTCAGATGTTAAGGGAAATTTTCAAGAGGAAATGGTAAAAGAGTTGTTTAGAGAAGAAACATCTCGAGAGTTGATTATTAAATCGAGTAATGAATTTTATACCTCTATTGCAGAAGAACATAATATATCTCAAGAAAACATAATTGAAGTATTTATTGCCAATGATAAGTTCGATTTTTTAGAAGAATTGGATAGAAATAGTCAGCTAGACAGATTTGTTGAAAATTATTTATTAAATGATATTGAAGGAGAAGATGAAGAGTTAGAAAATTATGATTTATCTTTGCAAGATATTAAAGTTGCTTTTTATGATGAAAACTCAGTAACTTATCTAGTGACTGCAAACTTGGAATCAGAAAAAATATTTTATGATTATTGGGGAAGGGATGATGATACAAAAGAAATTATTACCTCTCCAGCTAATTATAAAACGTATACTGGTAAAATTAATATTTTCGTGACTCGCAATTTTGAAGTAATAGGAAAAGTTCTTAAAACAAAATCATTTAATTTGGAACATATAGATACCAGCGAACTTGAAATTGAAATTAATACCTGGGAAGAGTTTTAGTATAAAATTAAATATGAATCAGATGGAATCTTTCAATGTTAATACACATTTAACTTATTTCCCAGAGATATTTTTAAAAATTAAATAAATTATTACGTAATATCAATTGTTTTGGGATATGGATCTGCTTATTTCATATTTGCTCATCATTTATCTTAATTGATAATCATTTGAGATATGATATTTGGTGATAATGTGTATCATTGAATATATAGCCTATTTCTTAGATGGAAAATCCTCTTTTTAAAAAAATAATAAAATTTTTTGAAATATATAATAGTAAAATAATAGAGCGAATTCCAAATACGCTAAAATGATCTCTGTCAATGCAGGGATAATAAGAGTGGCATTAGAACAAAAATCTGGAGAGAATAGCTTTCAATATACTTCCTCCCTATCCAAATTTGGATAGGGCTTTTCATTATGTGACTATTAGTCCGTCTCGCTCCGTTAGGTGCGAGACAAAAAAACCACCCGCTATGCGGGTGCGCGTCGAAGGTTATACCCAAAAAACTCCGAACGCGATACCATAAAGGTGTTCAAGCCAATTGTAAAGCGAAAGGAGAAAAATATGGCACAAAAGGCTCATAGTTTATCGCACACAAAGTGGCACTGTAAGTATCATATTGTGTTCACCCCTAAGTATAGACGAAAAGTCATCTATAATCAATATCGAAGTAGTTTAGGCGAAATATTTCATCGTTTGTGTAGTTATAAAGGAGTTGAAATTATCGAGGGTCACTTAATGCCAGACCATGTACATATGTTAGTAAGTATTCCACCAAGGATAAGTGTTTCGAGTTTCATGGGTTATTTAAAAGGAAAAAGTGCACTCATGATATTTGACAAACACGCCAATCTCAAGTACAAGTATTTCTAGGAGGAAGGTTATTATGTGAGTACGGTGGGACTCAATGAAGCCACGATTAAGAAATATATCCAAGATTAAAGAAATTATCCAGTGGATGATTTCTTCACGAGTATGAAAATTTGAGAACGAGTAAAGCATGATACAGCACTAGATAAATTAAGTGTAAAAGAATATGAGGATCCCTTTAGGGATAGTGGTAAGTAATACTAAAGCCTCTTTGAGAGGCAAGTGACGAGTCAAGAGCAATAAGGCTTGAACAAAGTGAAAGCCAGCGTCTTTAGGCGCTGGCTGGTAATTTGGGCTTATAGCCCTGGGACAAACCACCCGTTTGACGGGTGGTCATGATTGTTCAAAATTCGACTTAGTGTTTCAATGTCAATGCTAGATTTTAAGTGAAATAACTCAGTTTTACTGTATCCACTTTCGTGATTATTTTCTATATTTTTGCAATGGCGCTCAATATGCCATAATGTCTTGCGGATATTGTTTTCTTTAATATTTTTCATAGTTATATCGTAACAAAGAAAAATATAAAGAGGCATTAAAAATTCTCAAATGATTAAAAATAACCTGAACTGCATTTAAAAATTTCAATCAGAACAAAAAAATATTCTGATTTGACAATGTTTAATATTTTTAGTATCATTCAATCAGAACAAAAAAATGTCTCGATTAAAAAAGAAAGAGGTAGAATATGTACACTATTTCAGAATTATTACCACCAGCTGTTGAAGGTCAAAAAGCATTTATTTTGGATCATGGGAAAATAGAAGATGATGGCCAATTGAAATATGCAGATGATGCAACTAGTTATGGATGGAATATTCATCAATATGGAAAATTAAAGGTTGGAGCAGTTGTCTTAAACCGCCACCCTGGTAAAATTACTAAAGATCGTAAATGGGAAATTTATGGGGGAGGTTATGTTGAGAGCATTTCTGAACCAGATGAGAACGGTAATGTTATTGCAGTAATTTCACATGCTTTTAAGATTGAACCTCCGATTAGACAGGGTGATTACTTTATTGAAAATTATCAATGGAAAACACCGAGTAAGAAAAAACGTAAAAAGCCAAATTCATGGTTGCATTTTTGGGATCAATATGGAATGAATGAAATCTCATATGAAGACTTTGTAGCACTAATGGAAGATCGTCCAATTATTTCTATTGATTCTATTGAATCTATCTATCGCACGTCAGTTAATCCTGATTTTACAGCTGCTGAATGCAAAGAATTTGAAAATGTAGAGGATTTTACAGTACTTATTGATGAAGATGGACCTAGACGTTCAACCAAACCTAAGAAACATAAATTTACTGGGCGTAAAATTGATTGGGAACTTGAAAATAAATTAAAACAGAGGACTGGTGTCGCAGGTGAAGAAATCGTCTTTGATTTACTATGTAAGGAAGCCGAGGAGAAGGGGTTGAAACTACCTGAACATGTATCAAAAACAAAAGGTGATGGTCTTGGTTATGACATTTGTTTTTGGGATGAAAATGGAGAAGAAGTCCATATTGAAGTGAAAGCATCAAAACTAAAGTTTTCGGATGGTTTTGAACTGAGTTCTAATGAATTAGAGGCATCTCGCGCTGGATTTCCATATAAAATATATTTTGTTTATGACTTAAATATTGAATCAAAACAGTGCAAAATTAAAATTTATGATGGACCTATTACGGAAAATTCATTTAAGCTAGTTCCTAGTTCTTATAAAGTTTATCTAAATTATTGATGTTCTATACTATGTATAATTGGGCTAGTAATTTAATTTTTAGGGATAATTGCAATGTGGATCGTAATTTTAGAAATTAAGTAAGGATGATATTTTAAAATGGAGAAATTAAAGACTATATATCAGTGTGAAGGTTTTGGTGATTATTATAAAAGTGTGTTAAATGGTGGCAAATACGTTGATCCCGACTGTATAGATGATATCAATACACCTTATTATAATTTTTTAACAGAATTTCTAAAAAAGAGAGAGAGTGAAAGTTGTTATGAAAATAAATTCTCTTTTGTTCCTCCTAAAAATGCTAAACTAACCACTGATGATGAGAAAAACTTAAAAGACAATGACGAGTATAAAATTGTTGTGAAACAAGATGATGAGGAGTTATTCAGACTAACTTCAGATCAATTTGGTTTCTCCGGGAATGAAGGTATTTATCAGCAAACTTATGGGCATCTCAAGTATCCCTTAGCTAGAATTAATTATTTATCTAAGAGTGAATCTAACGAATCTAAAGTTGAGAGAAAGCAAGTTTTAAACATTTTAATTGATTATGTTCAAAATACCAGAACACTTGGTGGATCTTTTATTTGGCCTGTACCGAAGAAAAGTGAAGGATATCGGAATAGTAAATATAATTTAAATCGTGGGGTAGGTTCTTATATAGAAGATAGAGTGGATTTAACACTATTAGAAATAAAACATGCTTTAGATGGAGAATATAACAAAGAACAATATAAGGATGATATCTTATTTACTCTTTATCAAAATAACACAGACGGGATACGAACTTGGCTTGAACATTTTGAGACATTTGAGAAATTTATTGAGTATTTTATGTTTGATAATTTTGTTGAAAACGGTATGCCTATTAATATCTTGACTGGTAAAGCTATTTGTGAAGAAGAGGTGGAAAAATACAAAAATAGGACAAGCCAGATCAAGAAACTCAATCTAAACGAATTGTTAAATATGATTGAGAGATTAGAAAACATGATAATAAAAAGGACATGTTTAATGGAAGAATACATACAGGATTATAAAGAAGAGAGAAGTAGTAGGGATTGATTTCACTTGCTTATTATAGGAAATAAAAAGTATTAAGAAATTACCCTGTTGCAACCAAATTTTTTCAAATTTTCTTAAGAGTCTGGGACAAAAGTCTAACCTTAAATATAAAAAGCGAACCAAACGAGTTATCTGACAATCAGAATTCTGTATTGTTCGATTTTTTACCTAATCTATCGATTTTTAAAATTTATAATAAAGAATTCCTAAAATCAAAATCTTTTTGTCCCAGACTCTAAATATTGATATCAAGTTATTTTCAAACACTTTAATGTAAAATTATATTAAACAATGCTTGAAAAAAGCTCGTAAAGCATCACAATTTAGTAAACGTTAATTTGAAAGAATTACTGTACTTACAAATGCGGCTGCAACCGGACAAGACCAGTTGCCTCAAAACGTTAATCAATACGATACTATCAATGTTTCAAAGCACTCAAGAGTCATCTCTTGGGTGTCTTTTTTGTTTTGCTTAAAAATTTAAAAACTATGGGAAGCAGCATGATATCGGTACTTTTCAAAGTTTTCATTATGTAGTCTTCAATCTCTAAATCTGAGATATTAATACTTTTAATAAAGTTTGTTTCTTGCGCACCAAAAATGGTGTGTTTCTATTTTTTTTGCTATAATAGAAATAAATAAAAGGAGGGCTCTCATGATTGGAGAAAATATAAAAACATTACGTAAAACACATGATCTCACCCAACCTGAATTCGCAAAGATTATTGGCATCTCTCGAAATAGCCTGAGCCGTTATGAGAATGGAACAAGTTCAGTTTCGACAGAATTAGTAGATCGTATCTGCAAAAAATTTAATGTTTCCTATCTCGATATCGTAGGGGAGGAAAAAATGCTCAAACCAGTAGAAGATTATCAGTTAACATTAAAAATAGAATTGATAAAGGAACGAGGAGCGAATATCTTAGCGCAACTTTATCGTTTTCAAGATGAACAAGGAATTAAATTTGATGATAGTTCTAATCCTTGGGTTCTAATGAGCGATGATCTTTCTGATTTGATTAACACGAAGATTTATCTTGTTGCAACTTTTGAGGATGTAGAGCGATATAATGGCTATTTGGATGGCATTGAACGTGTGCTAGAACAAGCTAGTCATCTAGTGGTGGCTTAATGAAATTAGATAAATTTAGTCAGGATGACTTTATTAAAGCCTCTAATCGACTCGTTCGTTCTTTAACTCGTGGAAAAACAACTTCATCTCATCCCAAGGCTATTTTGCTTGGTGGACAGAGTGGTGCTGGTAAGACAACGATTCATCGAATTAAACAAAGGGAATTTCAAGGAAATATTATTATCATTGATGGAGATAGTTATCGCTCTTTTCATCCGAACTATCTTGGTCTACAGGAAAAGTATGGTAAAGATAGTGTGGATTATACCAAAGTATTCGCGGGACAAATGGTTGAATATCTTGTAGATGAGTTGAGTAAGCAAGGTTATCATTTATTAATCGAAGGTACCTTGAGAACGACCGAAGTCCCTCGGAAAACAGTACAATTATTGACAACTAGAGGCTATCAAGTCTCACTTGCACTGATTGCGACTAAGCCAGAATTGTCCTATCTCAGTACTTTGATACGTTATGAGGAGCTCTACGCCATAGATCCTAGTCAGGCTAGAGCGACTCCTAAAGCACACCATGATGGAATTGTAGAACATTTGGTTGATAACTTACGGGAGTTAGAAAAGAGTGAACTTTTTAGACAAATTCAAATTTATCAAAGAGATCAATCGTGTGTTTATGATTCGCAAGTAGACGAAATCTCAGCAGCAGAAGTTTTACACGAATGCCTATTTGGAAAATGGAACACGGTGGAAAAAGAGATGTTGAAGATAGAGCAGGAAAGGTTAAGGGAGTTAGGTGATTATTGATAAGTGATGAAGGGGTAATTTATTTCGATGAATCGACAGCAATAGATTTTTTACAAATTGAATCCAAGGGAAAGTTAACGAAAACAACTGAACTCATGACCACATTGGAAGGTGAAACAGGTGTGACCATTGATGCTGAGGGATCAATTGGTAAAAATAGTGCTTTAAAAACAATTTTTGAAAAAATGACAGGGTTAAGTGGTTCATTTACTCTTTCCACTACTAGTTCAGGAGGGATTCAAGGAAATAAAATAGCAAAGACAATACTTGAAAATTCCTTATTGTATGATTTTCTGGATACTGTAGAGTTACGTAAGAAGAATTATCTTGTTGATATTACAGAAAATTATACTTTAGAAATAAGTGAGAATTCGATGTCTTATTTTGCTATGATTGCGCCAATTTCAGAAATGATGGAAGGTTCCCAGAGTATAGAAGGAATGGAAAATGTATCGATGTCATTTTCTAAACTTAATTCAGGAATTAGAGAGATTAAGGGATATTTTGAACTTATAGGGTATAATAAAAACCATGAAATTAAGAGGATTTTCCGTTTTAATATCAATTCTTTTAAAAACAATTATCGAATTCACGATTTAACAAAAATGACTCTTAAACTTTATTCAATAAAAGTTGGCGAAACAACTATTAGTGACTTGAATTTTGATACACAGTTTAATTTACAACAGAAAAATCTATCTTTTACCGGAATTTCAGAAAATGCTAAGACTTGCTTAGAACAGAAATATCCAGTTTATGATGTAATACTTGCAGGAGTGAACTAAATGGATAGTATTTTACTTTTTAAAGGTTCTAAGAGAGATTTTAATACATTATTAAATGAGAGGGCCGTTGAAGACTTTACTCCGTTTATGGAGCTTATTAGACAATATAATATCACTGTAAGAGCTAATGATATAAACGCCTCACAATATGCTCCAGATGGATTTGGCGAACAACAAATTGAGAATGTTGTTATTTTTGCTGATGATTATGCTTCTGTAACGGATCACGTTATATCAAATTTTAACAATATTGTACTTTTAGGACATGACATTAAAAATCTTTATATACAAAATCCTCCCAAGAGAGTTGAGACTTCCTTAAGAGTTCAGTTCGATGACATTATAGAAGAACACTATTCAAACTATCATGTGATAGATAATGATGAAATTATTGATTTCTATAATCATATGATCTCTTCTAATGTTGTAGGCCAAGAGCATGCTAAAAAAGATATTTCAATTGGTCTATTAAAGAAAAGTACCCTAACAAATAAGTCTCCTCTTGTCATGTTGTTTTACGGTAATTCAGGTATCGGTAAAACTGAGTTGGCTAAAACTATGAGCGAATATTTTAATGGAAAATTGACTCGAATACAGTTTTCGATGATGCAAACAGAAGAAGCATACAAGTATATATTTGGAGATGCTCATGGTAAAAGTTCATTAGCTAAAGATTTATTGTCCAGAGAAACTAATATTGTTTTAATTGATGAATTTGATAAAGTAAATGCTGCTTTATACAATGTTTTTTATCAAATGTTTGATGAGGGAGAGTTGGAAGATACAAATTACTTGGTAGATGTTTCTAACTGTATATTTATTTTGACAACAAATTTTAGTAATGATCAAGAAATTGCTGAAAAACTTGGCTTGTCTATCTTTTCTAGGATTGATTTAAAGATAGAATTCCAAAATTTAACCGAAATAGAACTGCTTAGAGTAGTTGATAATATATTTGATAATGTGACTGCCCAACTATCAGAAGTGGATATGAAAATTATAGAAAATTATGGTTTAAAAGAAACGTATAGGAAACATGTAGGTTCTTTTGAGAATATAAGATTGTTAAAGAGTTTTATCGAGAAAGATGTGTTTCAAATTATTTTTGAAGAATTACTAAAACGTGATAAGTTAGCAAGAGTACTTCGTTGAAATTTTCACCTTGGAACAATTGTATGAGAAATTCTTCATTTAATTTCATTATAGAGTTTTGTCCATTAATATGTACAAAACAATAACAATTTAAATGGTGTGAACTTTTTAGTAAATTCTAGCTCAATTCGTGTATTTTTAGGGTAAAATTCACACCATTTAACTGAAACTTATTCAAATTAGATGAAATTAGTTTTCTAAAAAAAGCGAGGAAACGCTGATTTAAAGGGGATTTTGAAACTTATTCAAATATAAATGTATCCAACCAGGTCTTAAGAAAGCTCGTAAAGCATCACAATTTAGTAAACGTTAATTCGCAAGAATTACTATACTTACAAAGAGCACCTTTCGGGGTGTTCTTTTTGTACTTTCTTACTAAATTGGTGCAATTGACACAGTTGTTGCGACTTTAGTCGCTTACAAATGTGGCTGCAACATGACGAAGTTAGTTGCCTCAAAACGTTAATCAATACGATACTATCAATGTTTCAAATCACTCGAAAGTTTACCTTATTGTTTCTTTTTTATACTCTTAAGAAATCAACATAAGTCGTCAGCTCTTTATTATAAAAACATTAATTAGTATTCTAGTATTATCATCAGTCTAAAATTAGTATTTTGAGTTGTACGAGATCAGTTTTTGAATTTTGTCTAGTCTTACTTTATTTTCCCCTGAAGTTAAGTTTTTACTCAGTATCACTAGTAAAAAAGTAAAAAGAACGCGCTTTTATATTTGGATTTAAGATTTATAAAATAGGATAAACGTACTGAAATTTAGATATTACAGACAAAATAAAATGTTTAAAAGCTACAGAGAAACATGGTATAATGTAACTAAAGGAGGTAGTATATGTCCTTAGATATAGATAAAGAAAAGATGACAATCATGGGAGTAGCTTTTGAAAACCGCTCCGTTTTTAAGAGTGTTTGGTATGCTTTAAGTACAAATATGATTGAAGGATGGCGACCTACGGTTAGTGATGTTGAAAAATTACGAGATGAAGCTCTTGCTCTGGGGATGGCTTAATGAAGCGTAAATGTTATGATTCTTATGACTATATTGATCCGAATAATTTATATACCTATCCAGATTCTTCAGTTCTAAGAAATAAGCAGGAAGAACGAGATGAGCAAAAAGCACGCGATCTTGAATATCGTATGGTTGCTAGTAAGAGTTTGAAATTATTTATCAATCCTATCCCAGTTTATAGTGTAAAAGATATATTGAAAATTCATCAATTTTTGTTTGAAGATATGTATCACTGGGCAGGTGAATTTAGAAAAGTCAATATTTCAAAAAGTGGTAATGCTTTTATGCCGATTCAGTCTTTCGATACAGCACTCACTTACCTTAATAATTTGATAGATAGATTTCATGACAATGCTAATAGTAGAAAAGAAGTCATTCAGTTATTGGTCGAAATTTTAGATAATCTCAATTATTTTCATCTATTCCGTGAGGGAAACGGTAGAACGCAGAGGGAGGTTATTCGCTCTTTAGCTTTAATGAAAGGTTATGAATGTGAAATATCAATCGGTGATATGATGAGATTTATCACCTGTATATGGATGGTACAGTTTATGGAGACAAAACTAAATTAACGAAGTTATTTGAAAAAATTCTTTTCAAGTTATGAGTTTATACATTCGACCACCCTGGATAAGAATGCTCTATTGTACTAGAATATTTTATGTAATCTGCACCTTAAAAGTTAGATTTTTTCTATTTAACTTTTAGGGTGCAGTTCATTTTGCTATGGAATGATAGTAAACCTTATGAGGTTTTGTAGCAAGTATTCAAATAAAAAGCGCATACTATCAGGAATAAAAAACTTGATAGTATACGTTTTATCCTAGAAATATTTGCTGGCTGTTTTTCTCAAACTGACTTTTTAAGAAGTTACCTTATCAGCAATTTCAAATAAGTTTATGGAGCTATCTTTGGAAAAATTGTAGAGTGTCAAAGCTTACCACAGTCTTTATCATTTCAATGATTTAGATTGCTTACATTTTGTTTTGATAAGTTTTACGGTAATCTCCAGGAGAAAGTCCAGTTCTTTGTTTAAAAATTTTAGTAAAGTAAGAATAATTATCATACCCTACTTGACAAGATACTTGTGATATCGAGATATTTGTTTGAGATAGGAGAGATTTAGCAGCATTAATGCGTTTATCCGTTATATATTTAACAAGAGTTTCTCCAGTTTCTTTTTTAAAAATTCTAGCTAAATGATCTGCGCTGAGATAAACCATATCTGCTAATATAGAACGATTTATATCTTCATAGTAGTGATGATCTATGTATTCGACGATGCGTTGAATACTATTTTTTTGGTTTTCAATGTTTGTTGCAAATTTCTTAGCATGTGACCAGTAATAATCAAAGTAATCCTGAAAAGATTCAATTGAATGAAAGCGTCGTTGGAATAAGAAATCATGAGTGCTGTTTTGGAATAATTTATGAGCTGAAATTCCATTTTGATCTAGATATATTCCTATTTGTTGAGTCCAATCTAGTAAAATTTGTTGTAGTGTGAAAGTAGGAATTTGAGAATTATAGGCAAGTGAATTAATTTTTTCTCTTAATTCGTATTCACTTAAGGTATCTAAAAAAGTAATTGAAAGAGTTTCTGTTTTAAAGGAAGTTGGAAAACTATGTGGAACACATGTAATAGTATTCCAATAAGAAACATATTGTTCATTATAAGTGTAGAGTTCTTTGGTATGAAATAAAATATCGGATATTTTATGGCAACTCTTATATATAATGTTTGAGTATTTACTAAAGTTCTTAGAAATTTGAGAATGAATCTCATATGCCAATTTGTCACTACGTTTGGATGAGTCTACTCTAAAGAGACAAACATATTGATCAACCTGGCTTTCCATCTTGAATAGACTTATCAGCTTATAAGAAAGTTGTGAAATTCTTTGAAGTTCTCTTTTTAGTTGAGAAGTCCATGATGGAGTTTCTGCAGAATAATCTTCTTCATTAAGATTGATTGTTAAAACTGCAAGAAAAAAATACTGGTGTTTTTGAAGAATAAAATCTTGTTTGCTTGCTATATTTTCTAGCTCATCAATTCGAGAAATTTGAGGTTTTCTAAGGTAATCATACCAGAAATTATCTTCTATTTGTAAAAGTGCATCATTTTTTCCGTTTAAGTTATGATTTTCAATTTTACTAATGGCTTTTTGAATAATAAATTCTAATTTTTCAAAGTTAATGGGTTTTAGATAGTATTCAAAGCTTTGTAATTCAATTGCTTTTTGAGCATAGTTGAAGTCGGCGTAATTGGTTAAAAAAATTGTTTTTATATCATATTTTTCATTTCTAATCCACGATAAGAGTTCGAGGCCACTACCTTGAGGCATTTCTATATCGCTTATCATGAGATCAATAGGATGCTCTCTAATAATATTTTGAGCTTGAGTGAGGCTATAGGCAACATAAACAATGTCAATGTGTAGTTTATCCCAATTTATTTTCTCTCGTAAAGCCTCAATGATAAAGCGATCGTCATCAACTAATAAGATGTTCATTATAACCTCCGTCTATAATCTTGTATGGAATAAGTAAAAGAATTTTAGCCCCACCTTCTTCATTATTTTCAAATGCAATACTATAGTCATTAGGATAGAGAAGATTTAAACGTTCGATGGTGTTTGTGATCCCAATATGATGTCCATCTTCTGTTATTAGAGACTGTTTCTGATTTAGTTTTGATAAAATTTCTTCAGAGAAACCTGGACCATTATCCTCGATACAAATCTGAATATAATCTGAGTTCTCAGTTTTTACTTTTTTTATCGATAGCAAAATTGTAAATAAATCCTGAAATGAAAAACCGTGTTTGATTGTGTTTTCAATAAATGTTTGTAAAAGTAATGATGGGACAAGAGTATTTTGTAGGTCATCATTGTAGTTTAGTGAAAAGTAGATGCTATTTCCATATCGAATTCGTTGTATTTCTAAATAATCTTTAATATGCTGAACTTCATCTTTAAGTTCTGAAAAATCTTGATTAGCCATAAATAAATGACGGAGATAATTTGAAGTTAGGATAGTTAACTCTTCAATTTCCTTATAGTTTTTTGTTTGAAGCATACTATGAATCATTGATAACATATTTAAGTAGAAATGCGGACGAATTTGGTTCTTAAGATAATTAAGTTCTATCTTCTTAAGTTCTAGTTGTGAATGGTATTCCCGTATTTTTAATTCTTGCATGTCAAATATTACTTTATTAAGTTTATCATTTGCCTTATCAATTTCTAGTATACCTTCAGATATAAAAAATTCAGAAGGGGGGATGGAGTCCCCAAGTTGAGAGAGCCGTTCAGTGAGTCTTGTTATCGGTTTAATCATCCACTGACGAATATACAGGATAATGATGATTGATAAAATGGTGATAATAATAGGAACGGCTGACAAAAATACTTCTAAGAGTGTGATATTTCTAAAGACTTCGGCATAATCGACTAAAACATAAATATCGAAAGGTAAATGCGTTTTTTCATTTTGAGCATGAATTAGGTAGTTTTCGGAGGGGATATTGTTAGGCTCTTTTAGGGAAAGTTTACCATTATTTCCAATATTGAGTTTTCTTAGAGGTTTTAGGATATCTTCTGAAGATATGACGGCATAAATGATTTTTCCTTCGTAATGAACAGATTTAACTAAGTATTCGCTGTTTTTAGTAGTTACATTTTTCCATTTACGGTCACTTATATCACTACGCAATGATTTTAGATTTGATTTTAACAGTAGATAATCTTCATATGGAATATAAAGATTGGAGACATTTATAAAATGATCAGTACTATCGGTTTCTAATAAGAATGTCATATGGGTTTCATTTTGATATTCAAACTCTGTAAAGCTAGTTTGAACTTTTTTGAGATTTTCTTGATAGTCAAGAAACGTTTGTACATGATTTAATTTCTCTAAAGATTCATTATGCGTTATTGTTGAGTACATAAAGCGTTCTACAGAATGCAATTTCTCATTAACAGAGTCAGCATAAATTTCAATTGAACTACGCAAGTGTACTATATTTTGGTTTTTAATAAAATTTCTGGTTATGTTACTCATAGCAATATTGATTAAAATATTTATCAATAGTAGTACAAGTAGGAGTTTAAAGAAAAAATGAATGGAATGTTTTTTTGATAAGTCGTGATTTAATTTCATATACTATTCTCCTCTTAAAATTATAGCACTTTGAAAATACGATATCATGTAACAAAACAGATATGTTTTATCAAGATGTCGGAAAAGTAATAGTTTTTAAAATTAAAAAACTGAAAAATTGATAAACCTAGTCCAAAAAGTTCTATTAAGGGAATTCTATATGGTGTAAAATAATCGTAGAAAATCAGATAGGAGGAAAAAAATGAAAGTAGCATCTCAACTTCATAAAATAAAATTAAAACATAGTATTCCATTATATATATTACTTTTTCCTTCAATATTGTTATTAATTTTATTTTCCTATATTCCCATGTTGGGACTAATTATTGCATTTAAAGACTATTCACCAGCCAATGGTATCTTTGCTAGTCAGTGGGTAGGATTTAAGTACTTTACTCAATTTTTCTCATCATTCCAATTCGGGACAACTATGTTCAATACATTAAAAATTTCACTTTATAGTATTGTAGTAGGATTCCCCTTACCTATTATACTAGCTATAATCAGTAATCAGTTAAGAGTTGGGAAATTTAGAAAAATATTTCAAGTGACAACCTACTTACCCCATTTTATCTCTACAATGGTTATGTGTGGGATGATTATCTTATTTTTATCTCCTACTAGTGGTTTGTTAGCGAATGTATTTAAGTCTGTTGGAATTACTATTCCAGATCTTTTATCAAAACCTAGTCATTTTGCAGGTGTTTATGTTTGGAGCGATGTATGGCAACATATTGGTTGGGATAGTATTATTTATCTAGCAGCGCTTTCTGCAATTGATCCTACATATTATGAGGCTGCAACTATGGATGGTGCCTCTAGGTTACAAAAAATTCGGCATATAGAATTACCATTGCTTTTGCCGACTGCTATGATTCTATTAATATTAAGAGCAGGTAGTTTATTAAGTGTAGGGTTTGAGAAAGTGTTACTACTACAGAATCCTCTTAATTTAGCAGGAAGTGAGATAATTTCGACCTATGTTTATAAAGTTGGTATGGTGAATTTTCAGTATAGTTATTCGACAGCTATAGGGTTATTTAACACCGTAGTCAATCTAATAATTTTGTTATCTGTTAACTGGTTCTCAAAAAGATATACTAGAACGGGTCTTTTTTAAAGGAAGGAGTGCTTAAAGTGAGATGGTTTCATAAATCAAGAAAAACAAACTCTGAATTATTATTTGATATAGTTACCTATGGTTTAGCAATTTTCCTTATCCTGTTAATTGTTTATCCGTTATGGTTTGTAGTGATTGCATCTTTTAGTAATCCTTCAGATGTTGCAAACGGGAAGGTATGGTTTATTCCTAGAGAATGGAAATTAGATGGATATTTACGTCTTATTCAACAACCTTTATTTTTGCGTAGCTATCTAAATACCATTTTATATACTGTTGTTGGTACCTTAGTTGCTTTAGTAGTCAATATTCCAGCTGGTTATGCTTTATCTAGAAAAGAATTAGTTGGTAGAAAATGGATGAGTATTCTATACATAATCCCTATGTTCGTATCAGGTGGCTTGATTCCTACCTACTTAACAGTAAAGAATGTAGGCTTGATTGATACATTTTGGGTAATGGTAATACCTTTTGCAGTTTCATCATACAATATTATTGTTGCTAGAACTTTCTTTAATAATAGTATTCCAGACGGGATGTGGGAGGCTGCGCAAATTGATGGCTGTGGTACAATTCGTTATTTTATTAAGATAGTCGTTCCGTTATCAAAAGCTATTATAGCAGTTATTGGACTTTGGACTGCAGTTGGTATTTGGAATTCGTGGTTTAATGCTTTAATTTATTTAACGAATGAAAATTTACAGCCATTGCAATTAATTTTACGACGTTTACTAATTAGTAATCAAATGTTACAATCGCAAGCAACAGGAGAAGTGGCATCAGATCTTCGTATCAAAGCTGATATGATGAAATATGCAGCAATTGTTATTTCAACCGCTCCGATTATGTTGCTATATCCCTTTGTTCAAAAATATTTTAATCAAGGTGTAATGATTGGCGCCTTGAAAGAATAGGAGAAAAACATGAAAAATAAATCATTTACATATTTGTTCTTAGGAACAGTTACCCTTGCTGGCTTAACAGCCTGTGCAAATTCCAATAATGCGAATAAGGACGATAAGTCTGGAGAAGATTCTTATAAAATCACAACTGTTCGTTGGTCTGACTGGGGAGAAGATTATCATAAAGGTTTTCTAACAGATTCTGCCAAGGAAGCAGGTATCGATGTAAAATGGGATACACTTGTAGCGGCAGATTGGGCAGATAAGAAATCTGTTTTGGTTGCTAGCGGAGATTTACCAGATGCATTTTTAGGTTCAAATGCTTTTACAGATTCAGAAATTGCTCAGAACCAATCTTTATTTATTCCATTGGAAAATTTAATCAAGGAAAACATGCCAAATTTAACTAAGGCTATGGAAAAAGAGCCTAAGATTAAGGCTATGATTACTTCGCCAGATGGTCATATCTACAGCCTACCTAAAAAATTACCGATGCGCCCTACTGTAGCAAATCAGCTATTTATTAATAAAAAGTGGCTAGATAATCTAGGATTAAAAGTTCCAGAAACTTATGATGATTTAGTAAAAGTACTACAAGAATTTAAGGATAAAGATGCGAACGGAAATGGAGACGCTTCTGATGAAATTCCATTCGGAGCAGGAAACTTTGATCCAACATTTTCATATATTCTTCCGTTCAATAATCGTTTAGGTGCAGATAATACATATGAAATGTCTGTAAAAGATGGAAAACCAGTCTACCTTCGTACAGAGGAAAGTTATAAACAAGGGATTGCAGCAATGCATGAAGCTTATAAAAAAGGTTTGATTGATCCGGAAATCTTTACAGAAGATACCTCTATGAGTGTTGCGAAACGTATGGATAAGGGAGTATCTAGAGTAGGTGTTTCTAGTGGTTGGACAGCAGATGCAACGTTTGGCTTACATTCAAGTGAGTATATTGCTCTACCTGCTTTAAAAGGTATGGATGGTAAACAATATGTCTTTTCTGATCCAGATCATTACAACTATGGTCGAAATGAAATTTTGATTACAAATAAGAGCAAAAACCCTGCTAAATTATTGAAATGGTTGGATAAATTATATACAGATGAAGCAAGTATTCAGAATTTCTATGGATCATTTGGAATAGCTACTGAAAAGAATGGTGATAAGTTTAAAGTGTTACCTCCTAAAGATGGTAAATCAGCTGATGAATGGGCATGGATTAATTCACTTCGAGATTTTGGTCCTAAATACGTAAGCGATGATATCAATAGTCGCGTAGAAATCGATCAAACACAAGGTGATGGATTGAAATTGAAGATGGACCAAGATTTGAAACAATTTGCGTTGCCAGCTTACCCTAATGTGATTTATTCACAAGAAGAACTTAACAAATTATCATCAATCTATGTGAGTATTGAATCTTATGTCAAACAACAAGCATCTAAATGGGTAGTTGAAGGCGGCATAGAAAAAGAATGGGACTCATACAAAGAAACTCTTAAGAATATGGGATTGGACGAATTTATGAAGATTCAACAGGAAGCATATAATCGTTACCAAAAAGAAGTAAAAGAGTAATACTTTATATGAACTCTTGGTTGTATAAACAAGGGACTAGCTAATTACAGGAAGCGAGACTGATAACATCAAATTATCTCGCTTCCTTTATTCTAATTTTTAAAGAAATTTGGAAATGTTTTTTAAATAATTTAGGTAATATTTTTGTGCAACTGACATTCTAAAATATAGAGTTAAGACGATTGATTTTATGGAGAATATATTATGCAAAAATTATTTTCATTAGATGGAAAAGTGGTTAGAATTTTAACTTTTTTGACAGATTTAATTATTTTAAATACTCTATTTATTGTTAGTTGTATTCCAATAGTTACAATTGGGGCATCATTAACTTCTCTTACGACAATGTGGTATCGTATTTTAAAAGGTAAAGATACCGATATTGCTTATCATTATTTTCGGATCTTTAGACAAAATTTTAAACAATCAACTTTTATTTGGTTGTTTATCCTCCTAATAGAATTACTTTTATATGTGAACTATTGTCTTTGGGGCTATTCAAGTTTACTTTCAGAGTATAGTTTATTGTTAGTGTTGCCCTTTTTATTTGTTATAATACTTTTGATGAGTGTTATTTTTCCCTATATTGGTCTATTTAAAGATAATCTAAAAAATAGTATTGTAAATAGCGTATTAATTTGTATGTTAAATCCAATACAAGCTATCATGTTGGTTTTATTTAATATTTCTGTACTGTATATGAGTTTTAGTAGTCCAGAACGAGTTTTAACAGCTATTTACGTATTTACATTTGGGGGCTTTGCTTTTTGTGGATTGATGAATGTAACGATAACAAATAAAATGTTTGATAAGGTAAAGAAATTTACTAAAAGGAGGAAAACAAAGTGAAAATTTTTAAGGGAGAGTTTTATCGAATCTCTGTATTAACAGACAAGTTAGTAAGGTTAGAATACTCTCAAACTGGAAGTTTTGAGGATAGAACGACACAACTTATCTATAATAGAGATTTTGGCCAAGTTTCGTTAGATTATATCGAGACATCAAACGTACTAGATATTATGACGAACTATTTTCATTTGCACTTTAATAAAGGAGAATTTAACGCCGAAAATTTATTTATAGAATTAAAAGGAAATTTTGCCGTATATGGTAGTCGCTGGTATTTTGGTGAATCTATTGAAACGTTAAAAGGAACAGCTCGGACTCTGGATAAGGCAGATGGAGCAATCTCGTTAGAAGATGGAATTATTAGCCGAAATGGTATAGCCTTATTGGATGATTCTCAAGGATTTATTTGGGATGAACAGTCTGGTTATATTGAGAGAGAAAATCAAATTGACCTCTATTTCTTTGCCTATGGGCATGATTATAGAGGAGCAATCAGAGACTTTTACCATTTGACTGGTTCAACACCCTTGTTGCCACGATATGCTTTAGGAAATTGGTGGAGTAGGTATTGGCCATATACGTCAGATGAATACTTGAATTTAATAGACAGATTTAAAACAGAGAAAATTCCATTATCTATCGGTGTGTTAGATATGGATTGGCATATAACTGAAATTCCAGCCCGTTTTGGAAGTGGGTGGACAGGATATAGTTGGAATAGAAACTTAATACCAAATCCAGAACAGTTATTGCAACAACTTCATGATAGGAAGTTAAAACTTTCCTTAAATGTCCATCCTGCTGATGGTATACGGGCTTATGAAGAAGCTTATCCTCGGGTCGCAAAACGATTGGGGTTAAATGTAGAACTAGAAGAACCTGCTATTTTTGATTTTTTTAATCCATCTTTTAGAGAATCCTACTTTAAAGATGTTCATTATAAGCTAGAAAAGCAGGGAGTAGATTTTTGGTGGATTGACTGGCAACAAGGGACTCAAGGTATCTTGGATCCACTGTGGCTTTTAAACCATTATCACTATCAGGATAGTTGTAAAAATGCAGAAGGTGGCTTAATTTTATCAAGGTATGCAGGTCCTGGTAGTCACCGCTACCCTGTTGGTTTTTCAGGGGACACTATTATTAGTTGGAATTCCTTAAGATTTCAACCTTATTTTACAGCGACAGCATCAAATATCGGTTATAGTTGGTGGAGCCATGATATTGGTGGACACATGCTGGGGGATTATGACGAAGAGCTGCAAACTAGATGGCTACAGTTTGGCGTTTTTAGTCCGATTACTCGCTTACATAGTTCTAGAAGTCCCTTTAATAGTAAAGAACCTTGGTTTTTTTCAGAAACAACATCTAAGATTATGAAGAAATACCTTCGTTTGAGACATCAGATGATTCCATATCTATATACCATGAATGTAAAGACACACGAGGAAGGTGCCCCTTTAATCAGCCCAATGTATTATTTCTACCCAGAGAATGATGAGAGCTATAATGTTCCAAATCAATACTTTTTTGGAACAGAACTGATGGTGGCTCCCATTGTAGAAAAGATGGATTTGGCATTCCAATCTGCAAAAGTAGATGTATGGTTCCCTGAAGGTGAATGGTATGACTTCTTTTCAGAGAAAAAATATACAGGTGGTGTGAAGTTGAGTGTTTATAGAGACATTTCGACGATACCTGTGTTTGCAAAAAGTGGTGCAATCATTCCCTTGGTTGGTTCCGAGATAGATATGGGTGTTGATTTACCTGAAGTTGTAGATTGGTATGTATTCCCAGGCGAACAACATTCTTTTGAAATGATTGAAGATCAAAATGGTCAAAGATATAAAACAAGATTATCAATCGACTGGGAAATGGGGATGGTAGAGCTAACATTACAAGGAGATTCTAGTATCGTTCCAAGTAATAGAAAACATAGAATTCATTTTAAAGGAACGAATGTGTCTATGATTGAATTGCCAAATAAGAATGATACAGCTAGATTTGAATGGAAAGATCATAAAAGGACATCCCTAAATGATGAAGTTTTCAGACTACTAAAGACTGCTTCTCTTCCATATGAATTAAAAGATAGATTGTTAAATCAATTCATCAATGCCAAAAATTCTCATGAGTTAATGAATATCTTGCATCATCAGGATAAGGAATTGAGAGGGCGTTTGTTGGAAATGATATTTACTAGCGAAAACTAATTGAGACATTTCGTACACAATTTCTATTCTTTGATTGCTAATTATTATTTTTTAATGTGTAACAGTTTTACATCTCTATGCTTATTGGCTTGTATTTTAGTAATTACAAGTTTGGCATAGGGATGTTTTTTGTTTACTGAAGAGGAGAGGATAAGTATGTTTCGAGGTTTAAAACATTTTTCAACTAAATAAGAGCAAATTTTTAAAGGTGATTTTTCAAAGTAACTTTCGCTTGCCTGACCGAAGTGGAAGTTAGTCTGAAATGGAGTTTTATGATGGAATTAAGTATGAGACGTGTGATTTTTTCAGAAATTTTCTAAAACAAACAGGATTTGTTTGACATTTATTTGAAAATTCTGTAAAATGAATTATTATATCGTTAAAGGAGAATATATATGGAAAAACAGAAAACATTTTTTGGACATCCTATGGGCTTGTCCACCCTCTTCTTTACAGAAATGTGGGAACGCTTTTCTTACTATGGAATGCGAGCTATCCTACTTTACTATATGTACTATAGTGTGCAAGATGGTGGATTGGGAATGGATAAGACCACAGCTGCATCGGTTATGGCGATTTATGGCTCGCTGGTATTTTTGTCCTCGGTTATCGGTGGTTTTGTCAGTGACCGTATTTTAGGAAGTCGTAAGACTGTCTTTTACGGTGGGATTCTGATTATGCTAGGGCATATTGCTTTGGCAACACCTTTTGGACAAGTGGCTCTCTATCTTTCTATTGCTTTGATTATCTTTGGTACTGGATTTTTAAAACCCAATATCTCAGATATGGTGGGGGGAATTTATGAGAAAGAGGATGATAGACGGGATGCAGGTTTTAGTATCTTTGTCTTTGGTATTAACTTAGGTGCCTTCGTTGCCCCTTATCTAGTGGGTTATCTAGGTCAGGAAGTCAATTTCCATCTAGGTTTCTCATTAGCTGCTATTGGGATGTTCTTTGGTCTAGTGAAGTATGTTTTGGATGGGAAGAAATATCTGCCTGAATCAAGTCTTTACCCCACTGATCCACTTTCACAGAAGGACCAGCAGACCTTGATTAAACGCTTGCTGATTACACTTGTCATGGTTATTCTTGTGGTTATAGGTTTAGTCTTTACTCACCAGTTTAACGTGGATATGATTGTTAATATCTTTACAGTGATTGCGGTAATCATTCCAATCTACTATTTCTTCAAAATTTTATCTAGTCATAAAATAAGTGCCACTGAGAGATCTCGAGTGTTTGCCTACATTCCTTTATTTATCGCTGGAGTACTCTTCTGGTCTATTGAGGAGCAGGGCTCTGTTGTTCTCGCTCTATTTGCGGATGATCAAACTCGACTTTACTTTAATGTATTTGGAAATCAGATTCATTTCCCATCTAGCTTTTTCCAAAGTATCAATCCACTTTTCATTATGATTTATGTGCCGATTTTTGCATGGTTGTGGGGGAAAATGGGTAAAAAGCAACCGTCCTCTTCTAAGAAATTTGCTTACGGTTTATTTGCGGCAGGTTTATCTTTCTTGTGGATGATGTTACCAGGGATGCTCTTTGGGACAGATGTTAAGGTCAGTCCTTTCTGGTTGATTATGAGTTGGGCTATTGTGATTGTGGGGGAAATGCTGATTTCGCCTATTGGTTTATCAGTCACTACTAAGCTAGCACCAAAATCCTTCCAAGCACAAATGATGTCTATCTGGTTCTTGAGTAACGCTGCTGCCCAAGCTATCAATGCTCAAATTGTAAAATTTTATACAAGCGAAACTGAAGTCGCTTACTATGGAATTGTTGGAGGAATTACGATTGTATTCAGTATTATCTTATTCTTCTACGTTCCACGTATTGAAAAACTAATGTCTGGTATCAAATAGAGAAAAACTGGAATTTCTGTAGGGATTTTAAAAGTTAGATCAATTATTTATTTAAAGGATTTAGTTCTGTATTGTACAGGGCTAAGTCCTTTTAGTTTGATTAAAACTCATGATGTTTATGATATTCCTAGTAGACATTTATTCATTTTTTCTATTTAATACTCAATGAAAATCAAAGAGCAAACTAGGAAACTAGCCACAGGCTTCTCAAAACACTGTTTTGAGGTTGTAGATGAAACTGACGAAGTCAGCTCAAAACACTGTTTTGAGGTTGTAGATGAAACTGACGAAGTCAGTAACCATACATATGGCAAGGCGACGTTGACGCGGTTTGAAGAGATTTTCGAAGAGTATAAGTCAAAGCTAATCAAAAAATCTCACTATTCATTAGGTTAAAGGAGACCTAATCAAAGTGAGATTGTAAAATTATAGTAGATTTTGTATTGCCTCTTCAATTTGTTTTGGGTCTGTTTTTGAAGAGAAGCGCTCAAAGACTTGCCCATCACGATCGATGAGAAATTTAGCGAAATTCCATTCGATTCGTTTTCCTAGTGGGCCAGATTTCTGGTCTTTCAACCAGACATAGAGGGGATCTGCTTCCTTACCGTTGACCTTGACCTTGGCAAAACGTGGGAAAGTGGTTTGATAGTGTAGGCTACAGAAGGTGTTGATTTCCTCTGCGCTACCTGGTGCTTGTCCCATAAACTGATTGCAAGGGAAGTCTAAAATCTCAAAACCTTGTTCTTGATAGCGATCATAGAGTTCTTGAAGTCCTTGGTACTGGGGCGTTAAACCACATCCGGTAGCAGTGTTGACAACCAAGAGAACTTTCCCACGATAGGCATCTAGTGGAGTTTCTTGATTGTCTTGATTCAAGACTGAAAAATCGTATAGTGAAGTCATTGTTTGCTTTTCTCCTTCTGTTTGGTATTTTTAGGAGTTTTTTCCTCCTGTAATGATAGAAAGCCGTAGGTCAGGGTTCCAAAAATGCTACCGATAATCAGGTCGTACATTAGGAAAGGACCACTTTTATCGAATTGCATGAGCAACTTCACAAAATCTGAAAGGGACATTTGCTGAACGAAGACTTTATGAAAGATGAGTAGGGTAAAGAGGCCAATCTGAAGACCGATAAACACAATCCAGCTTCGAAATTTGATTTGGGCTTTGCTGTAGGTTTTGAGGATGATTTCTGACTTGTCATCTTTTTCCAGATGGAGTTCTTTGACGGCTCTTTGAGTTTTTAAGGCAATGAAAAAAATGAGTCCAGAGTAAACGTAGGGCATGGCATAGCGAACGACCTCTATGAAGCGTCCAAATAATAGATAAAACAAGAAGAGAAAGAAGGAAGAATAAACGATTTGGACCATGGAACGGGCACAAGCCTTATAGATAATCTCTTGCCGGCATTCATCAAAAGGCCCTTGTATATGAAAGAGATTTCGAAGTAGACGAGTGGTTAAGTCTTCTTTTTTCATGCTAGTAACCTCCTAAATGAGTGGTTTTACTGACTTTCTTTTACGAATTGATAGAGATAATAAAGATAAGTGATAGAAGAAAGGATAGCGATAGTGAGCAGTAAATAATATTTCCAATCGCTTGAGATGAGCATCAGTTGTGGAAAAGATAGAATCATAAAGCACAGTGCTAAGTTGAGTATGCGTGTTTTTTGGGAGTCAATCTTTAGATAAGTTAGTCCTTTGTTGAGGGCTGGAATAAAGACTAGAAGGAGGAATATCTCGCTGAATGGCAAGTTCCCTGAAACGATGATGAAGATGAGCAGAGAACTGAACAAAAGATGATAGGTAAGTAAAGTTAGTAATGATTTCATAGGTACCTCCTAATCCTGGTCTTTTTTAGCTCTTGCAATACGAAGTGAGTCGACAATATGCATCATCACTCCGAAAAAGAAAGCTCCCAGTATAGTTTTAAAAATATGTTTTGTATTTAGAAGAGAAGTGATAAAATTTGGATTTTCACTTGTTAGGGTATCAATGAGTGGAATTATAAAAAATATCACTGTTCCATAAATCGAACCTGCTTTCAGACCAGGATGACGTAACTGTTTCTTTTCTTTTTTCATGAGTTTCCTCCTAATCATTATCCTGATCTTTCTTGGCTTTTGCAATGCGACGGGAGATGAGAATCTGTATAACCACTCCGAAAAAGACAGACTGGAGGATGCTTGAAAAAATATTTTTAAAAGCGAGAAGTGACTGAAGATAGTCCTGACTCTCACCTAGCAGTATAAGGAGAAGAGGGGTTGAAAAAAAACTCATTAATCCATAGACTATTCCAGCTTTCAGACCAGGGTAATGTAGTTGCTTACTTTCTTTCTCACTCAGCATATCTGGTTCAATAGTTGTAATCCCTGTTTTTTGCATTTGGTAGGTGACATAGCCAGCAGCGATGAGGGCAATCACTAAAATCAGAGGAGGATAGATTAGAGCCACTTCTTGAGGGTATTTATAGGCCAGAAGGAGTGGAATAAGATTTCCGAAAATCATCAGATAAAAGAGGATGATAAAGACTTGATTGCCGATACGATCAGCCTCGCGTCGTTTGTATTCGTCAAGTGGATCAGAAATACCGTATGTGCGCTTGATCAGTTTTTCAGTGAAGGTTTCTTTTTTCATGAGTTGGCTCCTTTTTTAAAAATTATCCTCCCAAAAGAGACTGTTGAGGTCAGTTTGGAGGCTGCGGGCGAGATTGAGACAGAGTTCCAGAGTCGGATTGTACTTGTCGTTTTCAATCATGTTGATGGTTTGTCTCGAGACACCGATATCCTTGGCGAGCTCGAGCTGGGAAATGCCCAGTTCCTTGCGAAATTCTTTCACACGATTCATTTGTTCTCCTTTCTGATTTATGTCGCATATATTTGACTATATTATATTCTTCTATAGAGAGAATGTCAAGCATATTTGACATATTTCTTAAAGAAATCTTACTTGTTTTTGGCTGATTTGTCTGACTAGTGCAAGCTAGTCAGATTTGTGGTAAAATAGATAAGATATGACAAAAGAATTTCATCATGTAACGGTCTTACTCCACGAAACGATTGATATGCTTGACGTAAAGCCTGACGGTATCTACGTTGATGCGACTTTGGGTGGAGCAGGCCATAGCGAATATTTATTAAGTAAATTAAGTGAAAAAGGCCATCTCTATGCCTTTGATCAGGACCAGAATGCTATTGATAATGCGCAAAAACGCTTGGCACCCTATATCGAAAAAGGGATGATAACCTTTATCAAGGATAACTTCCGTCATTTGCAGGCACGTTTGCGCGAAGCTGGTGTTCAGGAAATTGATGGGATTTGTTATGACTTGGGAGTGTCTAGTCCTCAGCTGGACCAGCGTGAGCGTGGTTTTTCTTATAAAAAGGATGCGCCACTGGACATGCGCATGAATCAGGATGCTAGTCTGACAGCCTATGAAGTGGTGAATCACTATGACTATCATGACTTGGTTCGTATTTTCTTCAAGTATGGTGAGGATAAATTCTCTAAACAGATTGCGCGTAAGATTGAACAAGCTAGGGAAGTCAAGCCAATCGAGACAACGACTGAATTGGCAGAAATTATCAAGTCGGCCAAACCTGCCAAGGAACTCAAGAAGAAGGGCCATCCTGCCAAGCAGATTTTTCAGGCTATTCGAATTGAAGTTAACGATGAGCTGGGGGCGGCAGATGAATCTATCCAGCAGGCTATGGAGATGCTGGCTCTAGATGGTAGAATTTCAGTGATTACCTTTCATTCCTTAGAAGACCGCTTGACCAAGCAATTGTTTAAGGAAGCTTCAACAGTGGAAGTTCCAAAAGGTTTGCCCTTCATCCCAGATGACCTCAAGCCCAAGATGGAATTGGTATCCCGTAAGCCAATCTTGCCAAGTGCAGAAGAATTAGAAGCCAATAACCGCTCGCACTCAGCCAAGTTGCGCGTGGCCAGAAAAATTCACAAGTAAGAGGAAAAAATGGTAGATAAGAAAGAAACAACCAGTCAATTCTTGCAGAGTCGTATAAAAAAATTCTCCCGTGTGGAGAAGGCTTTTTATCTTTCCATTGCGTTTACGGCTCTCGTCTTAGCAGTGAGTATTATCTTTATGCAGACCCGACTCCTACAAGTACAAAATGATTTGACAAAAATCAATGCACAGATAGAAGAGAAGAAGACAGAGCTCGATGATGCTAAGCAGGAAGTGAATGAATTGATTCGTTCAGAACGCTTGAAAGAAATCGCAAATTCTAAGGACTTAAAATTGAATAACGAGAATATTCGATCAGCGGAGTAAGATATGAAGTGGACAAAAAGAATAACCCGATTTGCGATTAGAAACCGTAAATCTCCAGCAGAAAACCGTAAAATAGTAGGGAAGTACATCAGCTTGTTAGCTGTCGTACTTTTCGCTGTCTTTTTGGTCAATTTTGCTGTTATTATCGGGAGTGGTAGTAAATTTGGAACGGATCTAGTAAAAGAGGCTAAGAAAGTTCACCAAATAACTCGTACAGTCCCTGCCAAACGTGGGACTATTTATGACCGCAATGGAGTCCCGATTGCTGAGGACGCAACCTCCTATAATGTCTATGCTGTTATTGATAAAAAATACAAATCAGCAACGGGTAAAATTCTTTATGTAGAAGATGCCCAGTTTAATAAGGTAGCAGAGGTTTTCCATAAGTATCTGGATATGGACGAGGCTTATGTTAAAGAACAATTGTCTCAACCGAATCTGACTCAAGTTTCTTTTGGTGCAAAAGGAAATGGGATTACATATGCCAATATGATGGCTATTAAAAAAGATTTGAAAGATGCTAGTGTGGAAGGGATTGACTTTACAACTAGCCCTAACAGAAGCTATCCAAATGGACAATTTGCTTCTAGCTTTATTGGCTTAGCCCAACTTCATGAAAATGAGGATGGTAGTAAGAGTTTGTTAGGGACTTCTGGTTTGGAGAGTTCTTTAAATACCATTCTTGCTGGGACAGACGGTATTATTACCTATGAAAAAGACCGTGTAGGAAATATCGTACCAGGTACAGAACTGGTATCGCAACAAACTGTGGATGGCAAGGATGTTTATACAACATTGTCTAGTCCGCTACAATCTTTCATGGAAACTCAGATGGATGCCTTTCTAGAAAAAGTAAAAGGTAAGTATATGACCGCGACCTTGGTCAGTGCAAAGACCGGTGAAATCCTCGCTACCACCCAACGACCTACCTTTAATGCAGATACTAAAGAAGGAATCACTGAGGACTTTGTTTGGCGTGATATTCTTTATCAAAGTAACTATGAACCAGGATCAGCCTTTAAGGTCATGATGTTAGCTTCTTCTATTGATAATAATACCTTCCCAAGTGGAGAATACTTCAATAGCAGTGAATTTAAAATGGCGGATGTGACGACTCGAGATTGGGATGTTAATGGTGGTTTGACTACTGGTGGGATGATGACTTTCTTACAAGGTTTCGCTCACTCCAGTAATGTTGGAACGAGTCTACTTGAACAAAAAATGGGAGATGCTACTTGGTTGGATTATCTAAAACGCTTTAAATTTGGGGTTCCAACTCGCTTTGGCTTGACAGATGAATACGCTGGTCAACTTCCAGCTGATAATATTGTTAGTATTGCTCAAAGCTCATTTGGGCAAGGAATTTCAGTGACACAAACACAAATGCTTCGTGCCTTTACAGCTATTGCTAATGATGGAGTTATGCTGGAGCCAAAATTTATAAGTGCTATTTATGATACTAACAATCAGTCTGTACGTAAGTCACAAAAAGAAATAGTAGGAAATCCTGTTTCCAAAGAGGCAGCAAGCACAACTCGAAATCACATGATCTTAGTTGGGACGGACCCTCTATATGGAACTATGTATAATCACTACACAGGAAAGCCAATTATAACAGTTCCTGGACAAAATGTAGCAGTTAAATCCGGTACGGCTCAAATCGCTGATGAGAAAAATGGAGGATACTTGGTTGGTTCTACCAATTATATTTTCTCAGTTGTGACTATGAATCCTGCTGAAAATCCTGATTTTATCTTGTATGTAACGGTTCAACAGCCTGAGCATTTTTCAGGTATCCAGTTGGGAGAATTTGCCACCCCAATCTTGGAGCGGGCTTCAGCTATGAAAGAATCTCTCAATCTTCAATCTCCAGCCAAAAATTTAGATAAAGTTACGACAGAATCTTCTTATGCAATGCCTAGCATCAAGGATATTTCACCTGGTGAGTTGGCGGAAGCCTTACGCCGAAATATTGTGCAACCAATCGTTGTAGGTACTGGAACAAAGATTAAAGAGACTTCTGTAGAAGAAGGGACCAATCTTGCACCAAACCAACAAGTTCTCCTTTTATCGGATAAGGTAGAAGAAATTCCAGACATGTATGGCTGGAAAAAAGAGACTGCCGAGACCTTTGCTAAATGGTTGGATATTGAACTGGAATTTGAAGGTTCAGGTTCCGTTGTTCAGAAGCAAGATGTTCGGACTAATACAGCTATCAAAAACATTAAAAAAATTAAATTAACTTTAGGAGACTAATATGTTTATTTCCATCAGTGCTGGAATTGTGACATTTTTACTAACTTTAGTAGGAATTCCGGCCTTTATCCAATTTTATAGAAAGGCGCAAATTACAGGCCAGCAGATGCATGAGGATGTCAAACAGCACCAGGCAAAAGCTGGGACTCCTACAATGGGGGGGCTTGTTTTCCTCATTGCTGCAGTTGTGGTGAGTTTCCTCGTCGCTCTTTTTTCAAAACAATTGACCAATAATGTTGGTATGGTTTTGTTTATTTTGGTCTTGTATGGTTTGGTTGGTTTTTTAGATGACTTCCTCAAGGTCTTCCGTAAAATCAATGAGGGCCTTAATCCCAAACAGAAATTGGCTCTTCAGCTGCTAGGTGGCGTCATTTTCTACCTTTTTTATGAGCGTGGGGGCGATATGCTCTCTGTCTTTGGCTACCAAGTGCATTTAGGGATTTTCTATATTATCTTCGCTCTTTTCTGGCTAGTCGGTTTTTCAAACGCAGTCAACTTGACAGACGGTATTGATGGTTTAGCTAGTATTTCCGTTGTGATTAGTTTGTCTGCCTATGGAGTTATTGCCTATGTGCAAGGTCAGATGGATATCCTTCTAGTGATTTTGGCCATGATTGGTGGTTTGCTCGGTTTCTTTGTCTTTAACCATAAGCCTGCTAAGGTCTTTATGGGAGATGTGGGAAGTTTGGCTCTCGGTGGAATGCTGGCAGCAATCTCTATGGCACTTCACCAAGAATGGACTCTCTTGATTATCGGAATTATTTATGTCTTTGAAACAACTTCGGTTATGATGCAAGTCAGCTATTTCAAAATGACTGGTGGTAAACGTATTTTCCGTATGACGCCTGTCCATCACCATTTTGAGCTTGGGGGATTTTCTGGTAAAGGAAATCCTTGGAGCGAGTGGAAGGTTGACCTCTTCTTTTGGGGAGTTGGGCTTCTAGCAAGTCTCCTGACCCTAGCAATTTTATATTTGATGTAAGAATGGCACCCTGATGTTCAGTTTCAGGGTGTTTTTGCATTCTAAAAAACATTGGTCAATTAAAGTCAAAACTCTTGACCTTTTCTGACTAATGTAGTATATTATAAACGTAAGGTAAATGAAAGCCTTACTCGAACACTTATTTAAAGTAAAATAGAAAGAGGTGGGTCTATGTTTAATCTAGAAATCTTCAGAAGTAAAGATAGTCTACTCCTGCTTGAAAAAGAAAAACCAGAAATAGTACCTAGAGTAGCGATTTAGCTAGTCTAAATTTTTTAAAACAAAGGTCAAAGATAGTCAATATCAGTAATCATAACTAAGTAAACAAAAAGAGGTAAAGAATATGAACAACAACTTTAATAATTTTAACAACATGGATGATTTATTTAACCAATTGATGGGTGGTATGCGCGGATACAGTTCTGAAAATCGTCGTTACTTGATTAATGGACGTGAAGTCACACCTGAGGAATTTGCTCACTATCGTGCAACTGGTCAATTACCAGGAAATGTAGAAGTTGATGGCAAAATGCCACAACAGGCTTCAGGTATGAAACAAGATGGTGTCCTTGCTAAACTAGGGCGAAACTTGACAGCAGAAGCTCGCGAGGGCAAGCTGGATCCTGTTATCGGACGAAACAAGGAAATTCAAGAAACATCTGAGATCCTCTCACGTCGTACCAAGAACAATCCTGTTCTGGTCGGAGATGCAGGTGTTGGTAAGACAGCTGTTGTCGAAGGTCTTGCTCAAGCAATTGTGAACGGCGATGTTCCAGCTGCTATTAAGAATAAGGAAATTATTTCCATTGATATTTCAGGTCTTGAGGCTGGGACTCAATACCGTGGTAGTTTTGAAGAAAACGTTCAAAATTTAGTCAATGAAGTGAAAGAAGCAGGGAATATTATCCTCTTCTTTGATGAAATTCACCAAATTCTCGGTGCTGGTAGCACTGGTGGAGATAGTGGATCTAAGGGACTTGCAGACATTCTCAAGCCAGCCCTCTCTCGTGGTGAATTGACAGTGATTGGGGCAACAACTCAAGACGAATACCGTAACACCATCTTGAAGAATGCAGCTCTTGCTCGTCGTTTCAACGAAGTGAAAGTAAATGCTCCTTCAGCAGAGGATACCTTTAAAATCCTTCAAGGAATTCGTGACCTTTATCAACAACACCACAATGTCATCTTGCCAGACGAGGTTTTGAAAGCAGCAGTGGATTATTCTGTTCAGTATATTCCTCAACGTAGTTTGCCCGATAAGGCTATCGACCTTGTAGATGTAACGGCAGCTCACTTGGCAGCTCAGCATCCAGTAACAGATGTTCATGCTGTTGAACGTGAAATTGAGGTAGAAAAAGACAAGCAAGAAAAAGCTGTTGATGCAGAAGATTTTGAAGCAGCTCTAAACTATAAAACACGCATTGCAGAATTGGAAAAGAAAATCGAAAACCACACAGAAGATATGAAAGTGACTGCAAGTGTCAACGATGTGGCTGAATCTGTAGAACGAATGACGGGTATCCCAGTATCACAAATGGGAGCATCAGACATCGAACGTTTGAAAGATATGGCTCATCGTCTGCAAGATAAGGTAATCGGCCAAGACAAGGCGGTAGAAGCTGTAGCTCGCGCTATCCGTCGTAACCGTGCTGGTTTTGATGAAGGCAATCGCCCAATCGGTAGTTTCCTCTTTGTAGGACCTACTGGGGTTGGTAAGACGGAGCTTGCTAAGCAATTGGCGCTCGATATGTTTGGAACCAAGGATGCGATCATCCGTTTGGACATGTCAGAATACAGCGACCGCACAGCCGTATCTAAATTGATTGGTACAACTGCAGGTTATGTTGGTTACGATGACAATAGCAATACCTTAACAGAACGTGTTCGTCGCAATCCATACTCAATCGTACTTTTGGATGAGATTGAAAAGGCTGACCCTCAAGTCATCACCCTTCTCCTCCAAGTTTTGGACGATGGTCGTTTGACAGATGGTCAAGGTAACACTGTCAACTTCAAGAATACGGTGATTATCGCAACTTCAAACGCAGGCTTTGGTTACGAAGCTAACTTGACAGAAGATGCGGATAAACCAGAATTGATGGATCGTTTGAAACCTTACTTCCGTCCAGAATTCCTTAACCGTTTCAATGCTGTCATCGAATTCTCACACTTGAGCAAAGAAGATCTTTCTAAGATTGTAGACCTTATGTTGGTTGAAGTTAACAAGACGCTTTCTAAGAAAGACATTGATTTGGTAGTCAGTCAAGCGGCTAAGGACTATATCACAGAAGAAGGTTATGACGAAGTCATGGGTGTTCGTCCGCTCCGTCGCGTGGTTGAACAAGAAATTCGGGATAAGGTGACAGACTTCCATTTGGATCACCTAGATGCCAAACACCTAGAAGCAGATATGGAAGATGGCATTTTAGTTATTCGTGAAAAAGCCTAAGACAGGATTTTGAGGATAAAAAAGAAGGAGCCAGCTGAAAAACTGGTTCCTTTTTTGTGTTTAAATCACATGACGTTCAAAGGCATCATCTGAAATCCCTTGTTCTAGAATAAGTTTAGCCCATTCTTTAGCAGAAAAGAGGCTGTGATCCTTGTAGTTGCCGCAAGATTCGATGGTTGTTCCAGGGACGTCCTCCCAAGTAGTAGTTTCAGCGATTTCCTTGAGCGAATCCTTGATAACAGCCGCAATTTCAGCGCTGGTATGACGCCCCCACATAATCATGTGGAAGCCTGTGCGACAACCAAATGGTGAACAGTCAATCATACCGTCAATGCGGGTACGGATGAGTTTTGCTAAGAGGTGCTCGATAGTGTGAAGGCCAGCGGTAGGGATTGAGTCTTCGTTTGGTTGTACCAAGCGAATATCATAATTGGAGATGATGTCTCCTTTTGGTCCTGTTTCTTCCCCAATCAAGCGAACATAGGGTGCTTTAACAATGGTGTGGTCAAGTTCAAAACTTTCAACAATAACTTCTTTTGACATGGTAAATCCTTTCAGTTTTCTCTTTTCATTATAACATAAAGCCGGCTCTTGAGACAGAGAGAAAACCTCTCCGAGTGTGGAGAGGTTGAAATCTTTATTTACGATACAAGCGGTCGTATTGGTAGTAAGGGTCAAAGGTTACATTGATACCCAATTTGCGAAGGACATTCTTGTCTTCATCAGTCAAGATGATAGTTGAGTGGGCTTCGCTTCCTTTGAGGTTGCCAAGTTCTTCCATAGCACGAGCAGCATCAGGATTTTCTGTAGCTGTGATAGCAAGTGCAATCAGGATTTCATTTGAATGAAGGCGTGGATTGCGACTACCCAGATGAGCGATTTTAAGACCTTGGATTGGCTTAACAACTTCAGGTTCGATTAGTTTTACTTCTTTAGCGATGTCAGCTGATTTCTTGATGGCGTTGATAAGAGCAGCGGCTGTTGGGCCAAAGAGCTCTGAGTTCTTACCAGTGACAATTTCCCCACTTGGCAATTCAAGGGCTAGGGCTGGTCCGCCAGTTTCTTCTGCTTTTTGACGTGCGGTAACAGCAACCTTGCGGTCTGCAGGTGTGATACCTAGGTCGTTCATAAGCAACTCAATTTTCTTGACAGCTGCTTCGCCCACTTTTTCGGCTTTAAAATCAAGAACAGTCTGATAGTAGCGACGGATGATTTCTTGTTTAGAGGCTTCGATAGCAGCCTCATTATCTGTAATAGCGAAACCAACCATATTGACACCCATGTCTGTTGGAGAAGCGTATGGAGACTCTCCTAGAATGCGTTCCAACATGCGCTTGAGCACTGGGAAAATCTCGATATCACGGTTGTAGTTGACAGTGGTCTCTCCGTAAGTTTGGAGATGGAAGGGGTCAATCATGTTGACATCATCAAGGTCAGCTGTGGCAGCCTCGTAGGCCAAGTTGACTGGGTGATGAAGGGGAAGATTCCAAACTGGGAAGGTTTCAAATTTAGCGTAGCCAGACTTGATGCCATTGATTTGGTCGTGGTACATATTTGACATACAGGTTGCCAATTTTCCAGAACCAGGTCCAGGAGCGGTTACGACAATCAAGTTTCGACTGGTTTTGATGTAGTCGTTTTTCCCCATACCTTCTGGAGAAATGATGTGATCCATATCTGTTGGATATCCTTTGATTGGATAATGAAGATAAGAATCAATTCCGTTTTTCTCAAGTTGGTTGCGGAAGGCATCTGCAGCTGGTTGACCAGCGTACTGTGTGATGACAACGGAGCCGACAAAAATTCCTAATTCATTGAATTTATCAATCAAACGAAGAACTTCTTGGTCATAAGAAATGCCCAAGTCACCACGTGCTTTGGAATGTTCGATGTTGCTAGCATTAATGGCAATTACAACCTCGACTTGCTCTTTCAATTCTTGCAAGAGCTTGATTTTATTGTCAGGCTCATAACCAGGAAGAACACGAGCAGCGTGGAAATCTTCTAACATTTTGCCACCAAACTCCAAGTAGAGCTTGCCGTCAAATTGATTAATGCGCTCCAAGATGTGGTCGCGCTGTAGATTCAAATATTGTTCAGAACTAAAAGCTTGTTTTTTCATTTTTTTACCTCTGACCTCTATTATAATAAAAAATTGGAAGTTAGGAAACTATGGAGTTAAAAAAGGAATCAAAAAGATTAGGCAAACGCTTGCATAAAATTTTAAAAAGCGCTATCATAGACTACAGATTATTAAAATAATGAGGTAAGAAGATGCAAGAAAAATGGTGGCACAATGCCGTAGTCTATCAAGTCTATCCTAAGAGTTTTATGGATAGCAACGGAGATGGAATTGGCGATTTGCCAGGTATTACCAGTAAGTTAGACTATCTAGCTAAGTTAGGAATCACAGCGATTTGGCTTTCTCCTGTTTATGACAGTCCTATGGATGATAATGGATATGATATTGCTGATTATCAAGCGATTGCAGCTATTTTCGGGACTATGGAGGATATGGATGAGCTGATTGCGGAAGCTAAGAAGCGTGATATCCGAATTATCATGGACTTGGTGGTCAATCATACCTCAGATGAGCATGCTTGGTTTGTCGAGGCATGTGAAAATCCTGACAGCCCTGAGCGAGACTACTATATCTGGCGCGATGAGCCCAACGATCTAGATTCTATCTTTAGTGGTTCTGCTTGGGAATACGATGAAAAGTCAGGTCAATACTATCTTCACTTCTTCAGCAAGAAACAGCCTGATCTCAACTGGGAAAATGAAAAACTTCGCCAGAAAATTTATGAGATGATGAACTTCTGGATTGATAAAGGCATTGGTGGTTTCCGTATGGATGTTATTGACATGATTGGCAAAATTCCTGACGAGAAAGTAGTCAATAATGGTCCTATGCTTCACCCTTACCTCAAGGAGATGAATCAGGCTACCTTTGGAGATAAGAATCTCTTGACAGTAGGAGAGACTTGGGGAGCAACGCCAGAGATTGCCAAGCTCTACTCTGATCCAAAGGGTCAAGAATTGTCTATGGTCTTCCAGTTTGAACATATCGGTCTTCAGTATCAGGAAGGTCAGCCTAAATGGCACTATCAAAAAGAGCTGAATATCGCTAAGTTAAAAGAGATTTTCAACAAATGGCAGACAGAGTTAGGAGTTGAGGATGGCTGGAATTCGCTCTTCTGGAACAATCATGACCTCCCTCGTATTGTCTCAATCTGGGGAAATGATCAAGAATACCGCGAAAAATCTGCCAAAGCCTTTGCAATATTGCTTCATCTCATGAGAGGGACTCCTTATATCTACCAAGGTGAGGAGATTGGGATGACCAACTATCCGTTTGAAACGCTGGACCAAGTAGAAGATATTGAATCTCTCAACTATGCGCGTGAAGCTCTTGAAAAAGGTGTTCCGATGGAAGAAATCATGGACAGTATCCGTGTCATTGGACGTGACAATGCCCGTACTCCAATGCAATGGGATGAGAGCAAAAACGCTGGTTTCTCGACAGGTCAGCCTTGGTTGGCAGTCAATCCAAACTATGAAGTAATCAACGTTCAGAAAGCGCTGGCAAATCCAGAATCTATTTTCTATACTTATCAGAAACTGGTTCAAATCCGTAAGGAAAACAGCTGGCTGATTCGAGCTGACTTTGAATTGCTTGATACGGCTGATAAGGTCTTTGTCTATATCCGTAAGGACGAGGACCGCCGCTTCCTAGTTGTGGCTAACTTGTCCAATGAAGAGCAAGACTTGACAGTAGAAGGAAACATCAAATCGGTCTTGATTGAAAACACCCTAGCTCAAGAAGTCTTTGAAAAACAAATCTTAGCTCCATGGGATGCTTTCTGTGTGGAATTACTATAAACATTTTTTACAGAAAAATTTAAAATTGAAATCGTATAAAAACAAGGGAGGACTGTATGAAAGACAGAAATCCTTTGTTTTTTTATGACTAAAGTTTATAAACTTTCATTCTCAAAATTCAATTAACTTTACAAATTCCCACTATTTTGGTAAAATAAACTTATGTTATAAAAACTAACATAAAGGAGAAAGAAGATGAATACAAAAAAGCGTGTCCTTAGTGCAGGCCTGACTTTTGCAGCTGCCCTGCTTTTAACTGCTTGCGGACAATCAGGTTCAGATACAAAAACTTACTCATCAACCTTTAGTGGAAACCCAACTACATTTAACTATCTATTAGACTACTACGCTGATAATACAGCTATTATTACTAACCTAGTTGATGGTTTGCTTGAAAATGACAATCATGGAAACCTAGTTCCGTCTTTGGCAGAAGACTGGTCTGTTTCAAGCGACGGTCTGACTTATACCTACAAATTGAGAAAAGATGCCAAATGGTTCACGGCTGACGGTGAAGAGTACGCCCCAGTCAAGGCACAAGATTTTGTGACAGGTATCAAGTACGCGGTGGATAATAAATCACAGGCTATTGACTTGATTCAAAACTCGATCAAGGGCTTGAATGATTATATTACAGGAGCGGATTCTGACTTTTCTAAGGTTGGGGTGAAGGTCATTGACGACCAGACTGTTGAGTATACTTTGGCACGCCCAGAACCTTACTGGAACTCAAAAACAACCAATAGTATTCTTTTCCCAGTAAACGAAGAGTTTCTAAACTCAAAAGGCAAAGATTTTGGGACCCTATCTCCAGATAGCATTCTCTACAGCGGACCGTACTTGTTAAAAGATTTTACATCTAAATCATCGATCGAGTATGTGAAAAATCCGCATTACTATGATCATGACAAAGTATCGATTGAGCACGTGAAATTGGCTTATTTTGACGGCTCAGACCAAGAATTGACCATCCGTAACTTTGAAAGTGGAGCTTATTCTATCGCTGGGGTTTATCCAAATAGTTCAAACTTTGCTAAGATCAAGGAGAAATATAAGGATAATATCGTCTATAGCTTGCAGGACAAGACTTCTTGGTATTTTAATTTCAACGTCAACCGTAAGGCTTACAATCATACTACTAAAACGACAGATGAACAGAAGAAGTCAACTGAGACAGCTGTCTTGAACAAAAACTTCCGCCAAGCGGTGAACTTTGCCTTGGACCGCACAGCCTATTCTGCTCAGTCAAATGGGGAAGAAGCGGCTAGCAAGACCCTTCGTAACACCCTAGTACCTCCTACATTTGTCCAAGTTGGAGACAAGACCTTTGGAGAAGTAGTCGCTTCTAAATTGGTCAACTATGGCACAGAATGGTCAGGTATTAACTTGGCAGATGCTCAGGATGCCTATTTCAACAAAGAAAAAGCCCAAGCAAAATTTGCGGAAGCTAAAAAAGAATTGGCAAGTCAAGGTGTGACTTTCCCTATTCACTTGGATGTTGCAGTTGATCAGACAAGTAAAAATGCTGTGACAGGCATGAACTCAGTTAAGCAGACCCTTGAATCAGTTTTAGGTGCTGATAACATAGTCATTGATGTTCAACAACTTTCAACAGATGATTTTAATAACGTAGCCTTCTTGGCACCAACACCAGCTGATCGAGACTATGATTTGAACTTTGATGGTTGGGTCGGTGACTACCAAGATCCGTCAACTTATCTTAATCCTTTCAATGCAGAGGATGGGTTCTACCTCAAGATTTTTGGTCTAGATGCTCAAGAAGATAAAGCTAAGATTGCTAGCTTGGGGCTTGATACTTACACCAAGATGCTCAAAGATGCAGATAGTGAAAATAAAGATGTAGCCAAACGCTATGAAAAATATGCTGAAGCACAGGCTTGGATGATTGACAATTCTCTGATTATGTCAGCCATGTCAAGTGGTGGTACAGCATCTGTAACCAAAGTAATGCCATTTACAAGAGGGTATTCATTGGTTGGTATCAAGGGTGATGGCAATAACTACAAGTACATGAAATTGCAAAAAGATACTGTGACAACCAAACAGTTTGAAGAAGCTAAGACTAAATGGGAGCAAGAAAGCAAAAAAGCTATCGGAAAAGCCCAAAAAGAAGCAGAAAATCATGTGAAATAATGATGAGCAGTTCTATTGGATGATTTTTATAAAGTCGTCCTAATAGGGCTGTTTTTTGCTGTACAGTCTAGTAGTTGTCTAGCTGTGTAGAATTGTAAATGAAATACTGTATCGATTTTGATGGTTTAATACTCAATGAAAATCAAAGAGCGACTAGGAAGATATACACAGAATCTAAAAGACTTGTTTTGAGATTGTCTCCAGCAACATATAACTATGATACGGTGATACTGGTATGCTTTGAAGAGGTTTTTGGATAAGACTGGTCAAAAAGTCTTTAAATTTAGAAAACGCATAGTATCAAGTGTTGAAATGAACTGGACCCCAAAAGTTAGATTTTTTCTGTCTAACTTTTGGGGTCCAGTTCAAAATGTCTTAATATTATGCGTTTTATTATGAGAATATTTGATTCGTTTTTCCTGAAATTGAGGTTTGCCCAGCTTTTTTGGATTATTTATGTAACATTTGAGAGTTATCGAATTAATACGAAATAACATTTTTATGTTCTTTATTTTTCCATGTAATTCCAACAAATGGTATGATCCTAGTCATTGGTTTATAGCCATCAATCAGGTCACTTCGAGGAGTCGTACTATCTATATAGACATTAAAATAGAATTTATTATTATTGTATTGGTTCATGCAATCAAAACAACCAATTTCCCACGCACACCATTGTCTTATTTGATTATTCCCTCCTCTCAATTTTAACTCGCTATTCAAGGTTCTAAGAAATAAAATTTGATGAGATGAGTTCAATTCTCTGATTAAACTATCCTTCAATTTAAGTGTTTGCATTTTTGTGTTATGCATCCAATCTACATATAGATATATACCGTTATCATATAAATGCTTAAATAATGAGATCGTGATTGATTGATCAGTATATGCATGCGATAAAAATACTTTCGGCATGTTTTTAGGCTGATATTTAGAATTCAGTTTAGATAACCATTCTGGAAAAGAGTTTTTTGAATATTTTCCATCAATTTCATTTGTCAAAGTATCGAAATTCTTTCCTAAATATTGATTGGTTTGGCTAACTATATTTTCAAATACTCTTCTAATGTCTAGTACACTATCCTTGTTTTTATTCAATACACGGTCAATAATTGCTTTTATAGCAACATCGTTATCTTGATATTCATTTATTGAGTAGTCTCTATCTATTGATAAAAGGATAAGTAGTTCGTTACGTGTCAGAAAGTAATTTCTAGGATTATATTTTGTATTTTCCGACGTTATATCTAGTATTTTATCCTCAAGTTTTTTTATTATTTTGATAAATGTGTCTGTAAAGTCAATGATAGCAGGATGAAATTCAAGTTCATCCATTAGTGGGATTCCGTAATTTTTCAATAAATATGCACGACTTAACTTAACTGAATCAGAGGTATTTTTTCTACCATTTCTGCCTCCTTACTTCGTATTACAAATCAGAATTATTACAGTAATTATAGAAATCAGACCGTACGGTAATAATACTATTTTTCTTGAAAAAGCTACGCAGAAAATACTCTCGTGAAATATTGGCGTCATTTCAAATGTTTCGATTCTATTTCTAGAAATTTTTTCCATTCTAATTTTGTCATATAATTTTCGAAATGCTCTTTCTACCATCAAATAATAAGCATCATGAAACCAAAATAATATTGTAGCGCCTAGTATTATCCATAAGAGGAAATTACTTTTATTTGTTAACCAGTATGCATACATTGCTCCAATTGATGTTATAGCCCATCCTTTCACAATGAATGAGTTTGATGCCATTCTTGATATATTAGCCTGTATCATTTTTAAATGTTCAATTCTTGCAGTAAATTCATTTTTCATTGATGTGTCCTCTGTTATCAAAATATTTATATAAAGAGTTATATATTATACAGAAAGTATATCGAAAAAATTATTTCAAGTCAATAATTGTAGTAAATTTGTGAAAATCTACTGAATTTATTGTCTCAAAAAGATAAAAACATCGTCCCTCTTTTGGGAAACGGTATTAATTGTTATAGGATAAAATCGAAAGTTGATTTGATTCCACCTATATATCGAAGGGTGTTTTTAAACTCTATAAATGTAGAATTTATCGTAAAAAAGTGATATAATAGTAACATTAAATGTATAGGTGTTAATCATGAGTAGACGTTTTAAAAAATCACGTTCACAGAAAGTGAAGCGAAGTGTTAATATAGTTTTGTTGACTATTTATTTATTGTTAGTTGGTTTTTCATTGTTCTTAATCTTTAAGTACAATATACTTGCTTTCAGGCACGTTAATATAGTGGTAGCAGTTTTTGCCTTGATGGTTGCTGTGACTGCCGCACTATTAATAATCTATAAAAAAGCAGAAAAATTCACGATTTTCTTTTTGACACTAGCTGTTTTAGTGAGTTCAGTTTCTTTATTTACTCTGCAGCAATTTATAGGATTTACCAGTCATATTAATGCAACTTCAAATTATTCGGAGTATTCTCTCAGTGTCGTCGTTTTAAAGAATAGCGATATCAATAATGTTGCCCAATTATCTAGTGTTAAGGGGCCAACAGGTACGGATAATGAGAATATTCAAAAGCTAATCGCTGATATTAAGACGAGTCAAAATAAGGAATTGACAGTCGAAGAAAGCAGCTCCTATCTTGCAGCCTATAAGAGTTTATTGGCTGGAGATACGAAAGCGATTATCTTAAACAGTGTCTTTGAAAACATTATCGAATCGGAATATCCTGACTATGCTTCAAAAATTAAGAAAATTTATACCAAAGAATTAACCAAAACGGTTGAAACTCCAAAAGATGTCAAAGGTGACAGTTTCAACGTTTATATCAGCGGAATTGATACTTATGGTCCAATCAGTTCGGTTTCTCGGTCTGATGTCAATATCATTATGACAGTGAATCGCGAAACTAAAAAGATTCTCTTGACAACAACCCCTCGTGATTCCTATGTTCCAATTGCAGATGGTGGCAACAACCAAAAAGATAAGTTAACCCATGCAGGGATTTATGGTGTAGATGCTTCCATTCACACACTGGAAAATCTCTACGGCATTGACTTAAACTACTACGCTCGTTTGAATTTCACCTCTTTCTTGAAATTGATTGATGTCCTTGGTGGAGTTGACGTCTATAATGATCAAGAGTTTAATGCACATACAAATAATGGGAAAAATTATCCAGTAGGTACATTACATTTGGATTCGAAAGACGCTCTTGGCTTTGTGCGTGAGCGCTATTCTCTGGCAGATGGAGACCGGGATCGTGGTCGTAACCAGCAAAAGGTCATTGTGGCTATTTTGCAAAAGTTAACCTCTACAGAAGCTTTGAAAAATTATGACAGTATTATTAAGGGGCTACAAGATTCCGTGCAAACCAATATGCCGCTTGAAACCATGATAAACTTGGTCAATGCCCAACTTGAGAGTGGTGGAACTTATAAGATCAATTCGCAAGATCTTAAAGGAACAGGGCGTATGGATTTGCCATCCTATGCCATGCCTGACAGTAACCTCTACATGATGGAGATAAGTGATAGCAGTTTAGAGTCAGTCAAGGCTGCTATCAAAGATGTGATGGAAGGAAAATAAGACAAAATGATTGATATTCATTCGCATATTGTATTTGGTGTGGATGATGGTCCTAAAACGAAGCAAGAAAGCAAGGCGCTTTTGACAGAAGCTTACAGGCAAGGAGTAAGGACTATTGTATCGACATCACATAGACGAAAAGGAATGTTTGAGACACCTGAGGAGACAATAGAGGCAAATTTCCAAGAAGTTAAGGAGATAGCCAAGGAAGTGGCTCCAGATTTGACCATTCTCTATGGAGCAGAAATTTATTATACTAGTGATATTCTTGAGAAACTAGAAGAGCAGGTGATCCCAAGTCTAAATGGAACGCGATACGCACTCATTGAGTTTAGCATGGCTACCCCTTACAGGGAAATCCATACTGCTTTGAGCAATGTTCTCATGCTTGGGATAACGCCTGTGATTGCCCACATTGAACGCTACCATGAATTAGAGAATAATGAAAAGCGTGTGAAAGAATTGATTGATATGGGCTGCTACACTCAAATCAATAGTTCAAGCATTTTAAAACCAAAGTTATTTGGGGATAAATATAAATTTATGAAGAAACGAGCTCGCTATTTTCTAGAGCGTGATTTGGTTCATTTTGTTGCTAGTGATATGCACAATTTAGACCAAAGACCGCCTTATATGAAAGAAGCTTATGAGATCGTCTCAAAACAATACGGTGAAAGAAAGGCGAGAGAATTATTTGTCGAAAATCCTCGCTTCATCTTAGCTGATCAAATTATTTAGGAGTTGACATGAAAGAAAATAAAGAAATCGCAATTGACGTTGTTCAATTATTTAAAATCCTTTGGAAGAAGAAAATCGCTATTATCCTAACTGCGATTGTAGCAGCTGTCCTAGCTTTTGGTGTAAGTAGTTTTGTACTGATACCTGAGTATTCTAGTACGACACGTATTTATGTGGTCAATCGAAATCAATCGGAAAAAGCAGGGTTGACCAACCAGGATTTGCAGGCTGGGACCTATCTGGTAAAAGACTATAAGGAAATCATCCTTTCGCAAGATGTACTGGAGAAAGTCATTTCAAATCTTAAACTAGAGAAAACAGTTAAGGAATTAAGCAAGAAGATTCAGGTAACAGTACCTGTGGATACTCGTATCGTATCAATTACTGTAAAAAATGCACAACCAGAAGAAGCTAGCCGTATCGCAAATGCTCTTCGTGAAGTGGCTGCTGAAAAAATAATTTCTGTAACTCGTGTATCTGATGTGACAACATTGGAAGAAGCAAGGCCAGCCCTAAGTCCTTCATCACCCAATATTCGTCGTAACACTCTGCTAGCTTTTCTAGCGGGAGGAGCAGTGATGGTCGTTTCAGTCTTGTTACTTGAGTTGTTGGATGATCGTGTTAAACGACCAGAAGACGTGGAAGAAGTAATGCAGATTGCACTTCTAGGGATTGTTCCAGATTTGAATAAGTTAAAATAAGGGAGAAAATATGCCAACATTAGCAATAGCACAAAAACGTTTAGATTTTGCGAAAAAAGCAGAAGAGCATTACAATGCTTTGCGAACAAATATTCAATTGAGTGGTGATAATCTGAAAGTTCTTTCCATCTCGTCTGTCAAACCTGGTGAGGGGAAATCGACAACATCAATAAATATTGCTTGGGCCTTTGCGCGTGCGGGCTATAAAACTTTATTGGTGGATGCAGATATTCGTAATTCTGTCATGTCAGGAGTCTTTAAATCAAGAGAAAAAATTACTGGTTTAACGGATTTTCTGGCAGGTACTACTGACCTTTCTCATGGACTTTGTGATACCAATGTTGAAAATTTATTTGTTATTCAAGCAGGACCTGTATCCCCTAACCCAACAGCACTTTTACAGAGTGAAAACTTTGCCACTATGATTGATACCTTGCGTAAGTATTTTGACTATGTCATTGTGGATACTGCACCGATTGGAATGGTCATTGATGCTACCATCATTACGCAAAAATGTGATGCTTCTATCTTGGTAACGGCAGCTGGGGAGACAAAACGACGTGATGTTTTAAAGGCTAAAGAACAGTTAGAACAAACAGGAATTCCTTGTTTAGGTATAGTTCTAAATAAATTTAACACAGAAGTTGAAAAATATGGAGCTTATGGAGTCTATGGTTCCTATGGAGTTTATGGGAAGAAATAATTAATTAAAAATGTATTTGATTTTAAAAAATACTTTAGATAGATTTTTGGCGTTTTTCCTATTTATTACCTTGATAATCATACCGATTATTCCTATAACGATTCTGGCTATTTGGATAGAAGATCCAGGAGATGTTTTCTATTTACAAGATAGAGTTGGTTTAAATGGAAAAAAAATCAAAGTAATAAAGTTTCGGAGCATGTATAAAGATGCCGATCAGAGAATAAAGGAAAGTATTAATAGTGGTAAAACTGATCGTCTAAATTTTAAAGAACATTCTCAAAGTATGACTACAAAAGTCGGTAAAGTGATACGAAAACTTTCAATTGATGAATTACCTCAATTATTGAATATTATAAAAGGTGATATGGCTATAGTGGGACCCCGTCCATTACAAGAGTTTGAGATAACTCATCATATTCTTACCTGTAAAGAAATGGATATTGCTTTAAAGATGTCTAAAAGATTGTCTGTGAAACCTGGTTTGCTTTGTTATTGGCAAGTTACGCCAAATAAAAATGACATGCCTTTTGCTGACAGAATGGATCTCGATTTATTATACATTGATAATGTATCTTTCAAGACTGATTTTTTGCTTATTTTGAAGGGATTTTATACAGTTTTAATGGGTAATAATAATTAATATAAAAAATATAAAAATATTAGTAGCAACACATAAAAAATATAAAATGCCCAGTGATACAAATATGTATCTACCAATTCATGTAGGATGTGAAGGAAAGAAAAATTTAGGATTTCAAGGTGACAATTCAGGAGAAAATATTTCTAATTTAAACTCTTATTATTGTGAATTAACTGGCTTGTTTTGGGCTTGGAAAAACTTAGATTGTGAATATCTGGGTTTAGTACATTATCGTCGTTATTTTACTAAAACAACTAAAGGGTACAATGAATCAATCAATATTGATGATGTAATTTTAAATAGGTTTGAAGTGGAGAAATTATTAGAGAACTCAGAAGTCATCGTTCCTAAAAGAAGAAAATATTATATTGAAACTCTTTATTCTCATTACGATTATACTTTCGATGGTATCCACTTGGATGAGTATGTGAAGTATACACCTGAATAAAAATGTTGTCTAAACTTTAAACCTGGAATCACAGGCCTTTGGCAGATTAGTGGTAGAAGTAATATTACAAACTTCGATGATATAGTAAAATTAGACGTTACTTATTTAGATGGCTGGACAATTTGGAAAGATATTGAGATTTTATTGAAGACAATAAAAGTTGTAGTAATGAAAGATGGAGCGAAGTAAAAGTATTTAGCCTAATTATTATTTTTGGTGTTCAAATAAAATGATATGAGAGTTAGGTTACGTATGTAGAGAACTTAAACTCTCTTTTATGTATAGAAAAGGATAAAAGTAATGAATATTGTTTATGCAGCAGATAATAACTTTGTAGACGTATTATACGCTTCTATTAAGTCACTTTATAATACTAATCATGATTTGAAGATAAATCTTTGGATTATTGCAGATAATGTCTCTGATGAAAATAAAAATAAAATTAATGATTTATCACAAGAATATGGACAAAGAAAAATTTGTTGGGTTGATAATGTTGAAATACCATATAAGTTACAATTAGACAGAGGTTCAGCGAGTGCATTCAGTAGATTATTGTTAGGGAGTATTCTTCCGAAAAATATTTCTAAAGTTTTATATTTAGATAGTGACACTATTGTAATGAATTCTTTAAAAGAATTGTTTGATGTTGATTTTAAAGGGAATATTGTTTTAGGTGTTGCAGATGTATTTAATAAAGAATATAAGAAGGTTTTGAAGATTCCAAAAGATAAACCTATATTTAATTCCGGGGTAATGTTTATAGATTTAGAAAGATGGCGTAAGGAACAAGTTGAAACTCAATTATTTAAGGTTATCAAGGATTTTAATGGAAAAATAATTCAAGGAGATCAGGGAGTTCTGAATGCAGTTTTATTCAATTCATTTAAACCACTATCTCCGAAATATAATTTTATGACCATATTTGAAGATATGTCTTATGAGGATATGATTACTTTTAAGCAACCTGTAAATTATTATAGCAAGGAAGATTTAGAAGAAGCAAGAAAGAATATAACAATCCGCCATTTCACAACGTGTTTTCTATCACTAAGACCTTGGCAAGAAAGTAGTGAGGTAGCGCATGTGGAAATATTTAAAAAATACTATAGAGGAGAATACAAAGAAGTATCTCCATCTAAGTTATTAAGTGTTTATAAAATTCTACCGAAAAAAATGTCGCTCCATCTACTAGGTTTTATTCAATCAAAAGTGCGTCCAAAACTGTATAGAATTATAAAATAGAGGTGTAAAATGATAAGTGTTAAAAGTATAGAACAAAAAACGATGACAGAAGAAAAGAAAAGAGAAGCAAAAAAAGACATTGTTGCTTTCTATGTAGGTAGACCTCTATCATACATATTGACAATTCCTTTTCTTAAAACAAAAATGACACCTAATCAGATTTCTATATTGTCTATTGTACCTTTAATTATTGGAACAGCTTTGGTAACAATAAGCTCTAATCAGTTTGTACTATTGCTAAGTTGGCTTTGTTTTTTCTTATGGAATTTACTTGACGGTGTTGATGGAAATGTTGCTCGTTTCAAGGGAATTACTTCTCCTATGGGAAGTGTTATAGATGCCATGGCAGGTTATGCTGCAATGTATTTATCATTCCTCACTATGGGAATTATTGCAAGTGATTATAGTCAAACATTGTTCTTTACACAAAAAACATATTTAATTTTAGGATCACTATCTGGTGTTTTTGTTTTGTTCCCTAGATTGATTATGCATAAGGCGATAAATACTGTAGGAAACAAAAATAGTGAACATTACAAAGGTAGAAAGAATTTTGGAATTATAGAAATGATTGCACTTAATGTAACCTCTATAACAGGATTTGCACAAATTTTTATGCTACTTGCAATATTGTTGAAATTAAGTGATTTATTTACACTAGTTTATTTCCTTATTAATTTATTAGTTATGGTGATCTCTATTAAAAAGATAATAAAGTAAGAGCAAGGTGTGTTATGAAAAAAATTGCAATAGTAAGGTATAATTTAAGTAAAATTGGTGGAGCCGAAAAAGTTGCTATAAATATGGCTAATGAATTATCTCAGAATTATAAAACATACTTAATTTCTATTTTACTAGATGAAGACAAAAGCATAAATTATGATATATCATTTGATGTTGAAGTTAAGTCGTTTTTTTATGGTGATTTAAGAGTTCGCCGTGTTATAATTCCTGCTATGATAAAGTTGAGAAAATACTTGATAAATAATGAAATTGATATAGTGTTTTCTATTGCTCCAGCTACTAATATTATAATCTTTTTAGCAACACTAGGATTAAATATAAAAACAGTCTTTTGTGATCATCATAGTTTAGAGTTTCAAGACACGTTCAGTCGCAAGATACAAAGATATATTGGAGCAAAGTTTTTTGACAAAATTGTAACTTTGACTGAGGAAGATAAAAATAGATACCGAAGAGACTTTTCATTAAGAAATGAAAAAGTTACTTCTATTTATAATTGGATTGAAGATACTGATAATATTCTCACCTACTCTAAAAAAAGCAAGAGCATTATAACAGTTGGGAGAATGGAATATCAAAAAGGCTATGACTATTTAGCTCAAATTGCTGTTAAAGTTTTGTCAAAATTTACAGATTGGGAATGGGACATATATGGTTCGGGAAATGAGCAAATAAAACAAGATTTGATAACTGAATTGGATAAAGGTGGCGTTTTGTCACGAGTTCATTTTAAAGGTAATGTAAAAGGAATAGAGAACATTTATCCTAATCATGCAATATATATAATGACTTCTCGTTATGAAGGATTACCCTTAGTACTTTTAGAGGCAAAACAATATGGATTACCAATTGTTAGCTTTGACTGTCCAACAGGTCCATCTGAGATAATATTAGATGGTGAAAATGGTTATTTAATTGAGAATTTTGATGTAAAGCAAATGAGTCAAAAAATAATAGAATTAATTAGAAATGATGAATTGAGATTAAGATTTTCACGAAATGCGATGTTAGATACTGATAAATTTAATAAAAAGAGAATTATTGAACAATGGATTGAATTGATAGAAGAAATGACGGGAGAATGAAATGTACGATAAATTAGTGACAATCATAGTACCAATGTATAATATTGAACAATATATTACTAAGTGCATAGAATCATTTAAACAAGTAGATAAAAAATATTATGCGGATTTTGAAGTGATTGTTGTTAATGACGGTAGTACGGATAACTCACTTCAAGTTGTAGAAGATTTAATTATTAATAGTTGTCTAAATATTAGAGTTATTAATAAAGAAAATGGTGGACATGGGTCAACGATTAATGTTGGTATAAGAGAATCTAAAGGAAAATTTTTTAAAGTTATTGATGGGGATGATTGGATTGATGTACCAAGTTTTGAAAAATTAGTAGAAGAACTTAAAGGTATAGATGTCGATATGGTTATTACAAATTATACTGAACAACATACCTATAATCAGACTGAAATAGAGATTCGTTTTTCTGATATATTAGATTGTAATAAAATATATCAGGGAATACCTTTCAAACGTATTCCCATGCATGCTCTGACATACAAAACATCTATATTGAAAGAATCTAGAATTAATATAAGTGAAAAAACTTTTTATGTTGATATGGAATATACTTTGTTACCTTTACAATATGTAAAAAGTTATGTTTATATTGATTTGAATGTTTACCAGTATTTCTTAGGTAGAAAAGATCAGAGTATGAATTTAAATGTGATGAAACAAAAAGCAGACCATCACAATAGAGTAACAAAAAAAATTCTCGATTATTATGAGGAAATTCGCTTTGATAAGAACATAGAACCAGTAGTCAAAGACGTATTGACATACTTAATCAACAAGCAATGTCAGTTGTTTATAATGAATAAGAATATCGAGGAAGCGAGCCGATTATTTAGTTATGCTCATAAATGTCATTATAGATGGAAATATGATCATTCGAAAAAAACAGTCTCACTAATTTATATAAATTATAGATTGAAAAATATATTTAATCTCATCTTAAAACCGTTAATCAATAAGCAACAAAAAGAATGGAGTGAGATGGATGAATATTAGTGTAGTTATTCCTGTATATAATGTTGAGGATTACCTTCATTATGCTATAGAAAGTTTAGTAAATCAAACTCATAAAAATTTTGAGGTTTTACTAATAAATGATGGTTCTACTGATAATTCAGGAAAATTATGTGATAAATATGCTCAAGAATATGATTGGATTAGGGTATTTCATAAAGAGAATGGTGGCTTATCAGATGCGCGTAATTATGGTGTGTTAAAAGCAACTAATGAGTGGATATTCTTTTTGGATCCGGATGATTATATAGAGCATTTTACATTTGAATTATTGACTCTAATTCAAGAGAAATATCAAGCTGATTTAATCTCGACAAAAGTTCAAACTACAAATGAATATGAAAAATTTAGCAAGGAACAATTTAATTTAGAATCTAGTAAAATAGTTACAAAAGAAGAAGCACTAGAATTAATGCTGGAAGATAAAGTTGCTACGGTATCTGCATGTGCAAAACTTTATAAAAAACAAATTTTAGAAATGAGACCATTTCCTGTAGGAAAAATCTACGAAGATTTTTTCGTTGTAGCTAAACATTTAAGATTAGCTAAAAGGATAGTTATTTCACCTGTTGTTACTTATCATTATTATCGTCGTCCTGGTAGTATCGTTCAATCTCAGTTTACAGATAAGCGATTTGATTTTTTTGATGCAGGTGAGAATAATAGAATTCAAATAAAACAATTTTATGATGGTAATAGTGTAGAAAAGGCGTTAAATTTAAAAATTGTTAGAGGTTCTTTTCCTATATCTGAAGCAGCAGCTTCTACGGACACAAAAGCTTTAAGAAATATTGTTAAAAAAGTACGTTCATTTTACTGGAGTATAATCTTTGATTCTAAAGCTTCTGTAAAATTTAAAGTGAAATATAGTTTATTTTTATTGTTTCCAAGTTTATATTTTAAATTTAAAAATATAGTTCGGAATAAGGGGATATAAAATTGAAAATTAATCTGAAAAGTATCCAAGATGTATTAATGTCGTTATTAATTGTTATAACGACAAATTCTATATATGTAAACACGGGTGATTCAAATAAGTTAATTCCAATATTAGCATTAGTAGTTATAATAGCAACAGTTTTAGAACTAATATCAAGCAAAATAAATTATAATTACTTTAAAATAATCTTAACGACAGTACTAATTTATTTAGTTGTATGTATTACTAACATTTTCATATCATTTAATTCTTTATCAATAAATGAAATATTATTTTATTTTGTGATAGCACCTCTTATGCTTATCTTATTAATGTTTAAGAATTTTAATGACCAATTATTTGATTTTTTAAATACCTTTGTGAAAATTATTTTAATTTTTGCAATAGTTTCTTTAATATTTTGGACTTTTGGAAGTATTTTAAAGGTTGTTCATCCAACAAATGTCGTCATAAATAATTGGAACGGTGGACTTCCAACACCAAATTATTTTAATCTATATTTTGAGACTCAAGGAATTCATTTTTTTGGAACTACGATTATTAGAAATAGTGGCATATTTACGGAGGCTCCAATGTGGAGTTTAATGTTAAGTTCAGCACTTATAATTCAGGAATTATTTTTAGAAAATAGTATTAAACGATTATCTTTATTAACTCTGACTATTTTGACAACAGTTTCTACAACAGGGATATTTGTAATAGGATTACTATTAATTTATAGAGTTTTAATGCTGAAGAAATCTTTATTTAAATATGTAAGTTTGATTACAATTCCAATAGTTATATATGCTTTGTTACAGGTTTGGGAAGAAAAATCTGACTCAATTTCAGCTAGTATTAGGTTTGATGATTATATAGCTGGATTTTTAGCCTGGAGAGCTAATTTCTTTTTTGGTTCAGGATTGACGTTAGGGTTGAAAGCAATTGAATCAAATATGAATACTCTTATTCGTACGAACTTAGGATATAGCAATAGTCTATTTGTTATTTTAGCTCAGGGTGGGGTAATCCTAGGGATATTCTATTTATATCCGGTAATTAGTGTACTAATTAAGAAGGGTGTTTCTATAGATACCAAAATGTTTGCTCTCTTATTTATAATTTTATTATTTACTGCAATTTTTATAGATACACCATTATTTATTCTTTTTATAGGAATATTTTACGCTTTAATTTTGAATAGAGAGAGTACATGAAAAAGGAATACGATATTTTAAAAGTAGTAGCAATCTTAATGGTACTTGTAAGCCATAGTACATATTATATAATTTCAACTAAATATGGAGGGATTGATTATCAACAATATCTAGAACAAAATATGTCATTAGTTTTGTATAAAACTTTTGATAAAGTGAGAGAAATTCTATATTATTTTCATATGCCAATGTTTATGGCTTTATCTGGAGCTTTCTATTACCTGCAGGTTAAACGGGATAAATGGATTAATTTTATGTTAATTCTAAAACAGAAGATTAAGCGATTGGTTATTCCATTTGTTATTTTTACTTTATTATATGTTTTTCCAATAAAATATTTCTCTAATTATTTTGAGTATACAACTTTTTCTAGAGCAGTATTGGGACAATTGTTTTTAATTGGGAATAATCATTTATGGTATTTATTTACTTTATTTATTATTTTTATTATTTCATTTTTTACCTTAAAAAGAGAAATAAAATTTACTACAATTATTGTTTTTTATGTATTACATATTTTAAGTTATAAAGTTGATCCACTTTTATTTAAAGCCCCGTTACAATTTCTATTTTATTTTAGTATGGGATTTGTATTTGAATCAAAGAGAGAAAAATACAATCAATTTATAAGTAAAAAAAGAAATTATGTTTTGATATTGTCTATAGTATTTCTTTTGATTACTTTGTTGAATTTTAATCTTAAATATACTTACACACTAGTTAGTAAAATATTAGTTGAGTTATTAGCTATTTTAGGTTCTCTATTAACATATAGTATTTCCTACCTGATTTCTCGGAAAGAGCGTAGTGGTAGTAGTTACTTTTTTAAGCTGATTTTAATGAATGGATTAGGTATATATATTTTTTCGGATCCATTAAATTATTTAATATTATATATAAGTTATTCATTGAATTCTCAATTTATGTTTTCAACTTTTGGAATAATTTTTATGGTTGTACTACGATTCTTCATTACGTTATTTGTATCTTTAATAGTAACAGTAATATTTAAAAAATGTTTTAAGAAATATACCTGGCTAGTTAATTAGCTAGCATTAAAAAGTTATTTTAATTATGCAAAATATAGATATAATGGAGATGAGAAATAGTGAAAGTATTAAAAAACTATGCATACAACCTTTCCTATCAATTGTTAGTAATTATACTTCCGATTATTACGACTCCGTATGTAACACGGATATTTTCTTCAGATGATTTGGGGACATATGGTTATTTCAGTTCAATTGTAATCTACTTTATACTATTAGCAACTTTAGGTGTTGCTAACTATGGCACAAAAGTAATTTCAGGACATCGGAAAGACATTGATAAAAATTTTTGGGGGATATACTCCTTACAACTGGGAGCAACAATTCTTTCGATATTTTTGTATTGCATGTTGTATATTTTTCTTCAATTTATGCATAATCCAGTTGCACTTATTCTTGGTTTAAGTTTACTTTCTAAAGGTTTAGATATTTCTTGGCTATTCCAAGGTTTAGAGGATTTTCGAAAAATTACAGTCAGAAATATTACAGTGAAACTAATTGGCGTTATTGCTATTTTTCTATTTATAAAATCAGCTAACGACCTACATTTATATGTATTTTTGCTTACTATTTTTGAATTGTTGGGACAATTAAGTATGTGGTTACCAGCAAGAGCGTTTATTGGGAAACCGTACTTTGATTGGGAGTATGCTAAGCAACATTTGAGACCAATTATTTTATTGTTTTTACCTCAAATTGCTATATCGCTCTATGTCACTTTGGATCGTACAATGCTGGGAGCTTTAGCTTCAACAAAAGATGTAGGAATCTATGATCAAGCTTTGAAACTTGTTAATATTTTATTAACTCTAGTGACTTCATTGGGAAGTGTTATGTTACCACGAGTTTCAAATCTTTTATCCTTAGGTGATCATAAAGCAATTAATAAAATGCATGAGATGTCATTTCTGATTTATAATTTGGTTATTTTTCCAATTATGGCAGGAATGTTAATTGTAAATGATGATTTTGTGAATTTTTTCCTGGGACAAGATTTTCAAGAGGCACGTTATGCGATAGCAATTATGATTTTTAGAATGTTCTTTATAGGGTGGACCAATATCATGGGTATTCAAATCTTAATACCTCATAATAAGAATAGAGAATTTATGCTGTCAACAACAATTCCTGCTATTGTTAGTGTGGGCTTAAATCTTCTCTTGCTTCCAAAGCTGGGCTATATAGGTGCGGCAATCGTATCTGTTTTAACAGAGGTACTAGTATGGCTGATACAGTTATTCTATACTCGTTCTTATTTGAGAGAGGTGCCCATTCTAGGTTCATTGATCAAAATTATAATCTCATCTGGAGTTATGTATGGTATCCTACTATTTATAAAACAATTCCTAAATGTATCACCTATGATAAATGTAGCGATTTATGCTGTTCTGGGAGCAATGATTTATCTCGTATTAATTTTGATTTTAAGGGTTATAAATCCAAATGAGTTAAAACAACAATTATTAAAAAATAAAGGAGCATAAAATGTACGATTATCTTGTTGTTGGTGCTGGTCTTTTTGGTGCAGTCTTTGCCCATGAAGCAGCCTTAAAAGGAAAAAAAGTAAAAGTCATTGAAAAACGAAATCATATTGCGGGTAATATCTATACTCGTGAAGAGGAAGGGATTCAAGTTCATCAATATGGTGCCCATATTTTCCATACTTCTGATAAGGAGATTTGGGATTATGTCAATCAGTTTGCAGAGTTTAACCGTTATACCAATTCTCCTGTTGCAAATTATAAGGGAGAGATTTATAACCTTCCTTTCAATATGAATACTTTCAATAAACTCTGGGGAGTTGTAACGCCAGCAGAAGCACAAGCAAAGATTGATGAGCAACGTGCTGTTTTAAATGGCAAAACTCCTGAAAATTTGGAAGAACAGGCTATTTCTCTTGTAGGTACAGACATCTACGAAAAATTAATCAAAGATTATACAGAGAAACAGTGGGGCAAGCCAACTACGGAACTTCCAGCCTTTATCATTCGCCGTTTGCCAGTACGTCTGACCTACGATAACAACTATTTTAATGATACCTATCAAGGGATTCCAATTGGTGGATACACTCAAATAGTTGAAAAAATGTTGGATCATGAAAATATTGATGTAGAAACAAATGTTGATTTCTTTGCCAATAAAGAGCAATATCTGAAAGATTTTCCTAAGATTGTCTTTACTGGTATGATTGATGAATTCTTTGACTATAAGTTGGGTGAACTAGAGTATCGTAGTCTTCGTTTTGAAAATGAGACCTTGGATATGAAAAATTACCAAGGAAATGCAGTTGTCAACTATACTGATGCTGATACCCCATATACTCGCATTATTGAACACAAACATTTTGAGTTTGGGAGTCAAGCAAAGACTATCATTACTAAAGAACATTCCAAAACATGGGAAAAAGGTGATGAACCTTATTATCCAGTTAATAATGATCGTAATAATCATTTGTATAAATCGTATAAAAAATTGGCCGATGAGCAAGGGAATGTTATCTTTGGTGGCCGTTTAGGACACTATCGTTATTACGATATGCACCAAGTAATTGGATCAGCTTTGCAGTGCGTGAGAAATGAGTTAGATTAAATAAGTAAAACTGACCACCAGTTCTCATTTATAAAAGTATTAAAAATTCCTTGACTATGTGATGTAGTTGAGGGATTTTTGATAATATTCATATTTTTGCAAACTTATTGTTTAAAAAATAATTTTCAAAAATTCAGAAAATTCTATTGACAGGACTTGAAAAAGGGTCGATAATGAATAAAAAAACAAAGGAGAATACTATGAAAACAAGAAAAGTATTGGCTCTTGCGGGAGTAACCTTATTAGCAGCTGGTGTTTTAGCTGCTTGTTCTGGTGGGGGTTCAGGCGCTCAAGGTGAAAAAACCTTTGCATTTACCTACGAGACACATCCGGATAATCTCAACTATTTGACAACTGGTAAGGCAGCAACTTCTGAGATTACTAGTAATGTGATTGATGGATTGCTTGAAAATGATAAATACGGGAACCTTGTTCCTTCATTGGCAGAAGACTGGTCTGTCTCTAAGGATGGCTTGACTTATACTTATAAGATTCGTCAGGATGCCAAGTGGTATACATCTGAGGGAGAAGAGTATGCTCCTGTTAAGGCTCAGGACTTTGTAACAGGACTTAAATATGCAACAGATAAGAAAGCAGAAGCCCTTTACTTGGTACAGGATTCAATCAAAGGTCTGGATGCCTATGCCAAAGGTGAAATCACAGACTTTGCTCAAGTCGGGATTAAAGCGCTTGACGACCAAACAATCCAATACACCTTGAACAAACCTGAAACTTTTTGGAACTCAAAAACAACCATGGGTGTGCTTGCGCCAGTCAATGAAGAGTTTTTGAACTCAAAAGGGGATGATTTTGCCAAAGCGACGGATCCAAGTAGTCTCTTGTATAACGGCCCTTATTTGTTGAAATCCATTGTGACCAAATCCTCTGTTGAATTTGCGAAAAATCCGAACTATTGGGATAAGGACAATGTGCATATTGACAAGGTCAAATTGTCATTCTGGGATGGGCAAGATACCAGCAAACCAGCAGAAAACTTTAAAGATGGTAGCCTTACAGCAGCTCGTCTTTATCCAACAAGTGCAAGTTTCGCAGAGCTTGAGAAGAGTATGAAAGACAATATCGTCTATACTCAACAAGACTCTACGACTTATCTAGTAGGAACAAATATTGACCGTCAATCTTATAAACACACATCTAAGACTAGCGAAGAACAAAAGACATCTACTAAAAAGGCGCTCTTAAACAAGGATTTCCGTCAGGCTATTGCCTTTGGATTTGACCGTACAGCTTATGCCTCTCAGTTGAATGGAGAAACTGGAGCAAGCAAAATCTTGCGTAATCTCTTTGTGCCACCAACATTTGTTCAAGCAGATGGGAAAAACTTTGGCGATATGGTCAAAGAAAAATTAGTAACCTATGGGGATGAATGGAAGGATGTTAATCTGGCCGATTCACAAGATGGTCTCTACAATCCAGAAAAAGCCAAGGCTGAATTTGCTAAAGCTAAATCAGCTTTACAAGCAGAAGGTGTGACATTCCCAATTCACCTAGATATGCCTGTTGACCAGACAGCAACTACAAAAGTTCAGCGCGTCCAATCTATGAAACAATCCTTGGAAGCAACTTTAGGAACTGATAATGTCGTTATTGATATCCAACAATTGCAAAAAGATGAATTGCTTAATGTAACTCTATTTGCTGAAAATGCTGCTGGCGAAGACTGGGATTTATCAGATAATGTCGGTTGGGGTCCAGACTTTGCCGATCCATCAACCTACCTTGATATTATCAAACCTTCTGTAGGAGAAAGTACTAAAACATATTTAGGATTTGACTCAGGGGAAGATAATGTAGCTGCTAAAAAAGTAGGTCTATATGACTACGAAAAATTGGTTACTGAAGCTGGTGATGAGGCTACAGATGTTGCTAAACGCTATGATAAATACGCTGCTGCCCAAGCTTGGTTGACCGACAGTGCTTTGATCATCCCAACAACTTCTAAAACTGGTCGTCCAATCTTGTCTAAGATGGTACCATTTACAATACCATTTGCATTGTCAGGAAACAAAGGCACAAGTGACCCAGTCTTATATAAATACTTGGAACTTCAAGACAAGGCAGTTACTGCAGATGAATACCAAAAAGCTCAAGATAAATGGATGAAAGAAAAAGCAGAATCCAATAAAAAAGCGCAAGAAGAACTTGCCAAACATGTCAAATAAAGGTAAGGGAGTTGGTTTGTAGCCGACTCCTTTATATTCTTCGAAAATCTATTCATACTCTTCGAAAATCTCTTCAAACCACGTCAGCTTCCATCTGCAACCTCAAAACAGTGTTTTGAGCAAGCTGCAGCTAGCTTCCTAGTTTGCTTTTTGATTTTCATTGAGTATGATTTGAATTTCCCAATCAATTTGCTTAGTTTTTATTTCAATCTACTTTACTTGATTTCTGTATTTTATTTTGAAAATGAAAAAATCCTGAGTTTAGAGTTCTCAGGATTTTCTTCATCTTACTGTTGTGGTTGTTGTTGGACTTGAGGAGTCTGTGGAGCTGGATTTTGATTGGCTCCGGGTGCATTTGGTGCTTGGTTTTGACCATTAGTACTAGCATCAGGACTTGTTGCTGGTGCTTGGCTAGTAGAGCTTTCTGCACTTGTTGATGAGTTTTCGGTTGAAGATGATTGGGATGTCGTTTCAGTCCAAGTCGGTCTGGCTCCATTTTGGAATACGAACTGCCCGTTTCTATATAATCCTTCAGGCATTGTCCAATCTCCAGGATGGTCATCTTCTGATAGATACGATATCATTGAGCGATAAACTTTAGCTGCAACTAGGAAACCATCTCCAACGATAGGAGTTAAACGATTCGAATAACCTGTCCATACAGCCATAGAATACTTACGAGTATAACCCACAAACATTTCATCTGGAGCTACGTAGCCAGTGTTCTTGATATACTTTTCAATTTCTTCGTCAGTATAGTTAGAAGTACCTGTCTTACCTGCTTGTGGAAGCCATGGTAGGTAGGCTCCACGTCCTGTTCCGTAAGTTAAAACAGTTTTCATCATTTCAGTCATCATATAGGCAGTAGTCTCTTTCATAGCTCGTGTACCAGCATCAGAAAATTCTTTTTCGCTACCATCACTAAAGACGATTTTATTGATATACATTGGTTTGTGATAAATACCACCATTAGCAAAAGCAGCGTAGGCAGCAGCCATTTTTTCACTACTTGCACCATATTTTTTGTTGGATTCAGTTGTGTTACTTGAAATGGCGTTTGCATAATGCATGCTTGGATAGTCGATACCAAGACCATTAAGGAAGGTTTTAGCTCTATCTAGACCGACCTTATTCAAAGTCTCAACGGCTGTGACATTTCGTGATTGTTGAAGAGCATACTGGATTGTAATGTTTCCAAAGTAGACATGATCCCAGTTGTAGAGTGGAGTATCAGTGCCAGGATAGTTATAAGGGACATCATGTACAATAGAAGCAGTAGAGTCATAGACTCCATATTCTAAAGCGGGAGCATAGTCAGTGATTGGTTTCATTGATGATCCCCAGTCACGATTGGTTTCTACGGCCTGGTTGGTACCGAATGAAACATTACTTGCTTGATGACGAGCACCAAGTTGTGCGATGACTTTACCATTTGAAACATCTACGACCGTAGATGCGACTTGCAAATCATCGTCAGGGTAAGAGACGTATTGATCGGAGTTGTAGATATCCCACAGATGTTTTTGAGCTTCTTGGTCTACATTTGTGTAAACATCCATCCCAGTAGTTAGAAGGTTATAGCCAGTTTCTTGTTCTACTTGGTCGATAACCTCTTTGAGATAATTGTCCATATAGGCTGGATAGCTATTGACCGATTTCAAACTTTGGAGTCCATCAGTAATAGGGGTATTAATAGCCTTCTCATACTGTTCGGCAGAAATGTAGCCTTGACCTTTCATCTCTGAAAGTACCAAGTTACGACGGTCAAGGGCAGCTTCTGGATGAGAATAGGGATCGTATTGATTCGGAGCCTGTGGCATTCCTGCTAGTAGGGCAAGTTGAGGTAATGATAGTTCTCGCAAATCTTTGCCGTAATAGTTTTGGGCAGCCGTTTGCATTCCATAGTTTCCGTTAGACATGTAAACTTTATTCACGTAGTAGGTCAGAATTTCTTGTTTTGTGGTTTTTTGCTCTAGTTGAACAGCCAACCAAGCTTCCTGGGCTTTACGTGAAATGGTCTGATCAGAAGTGGAAGTTGAGAAATAGGTCAACTTAATCAACTGCTGGGTTAGGGTTGATCCCCCCTGGAGGGAGTTGTTTTGTAAGTTACGTAAAAAAGCTCCTATAATTCGGATGGTATCGACACCGCGATGATCGAAAAAACGATGGTCTTCGATTGATACGATAGCCTTGATCAAATCAGTAGGAATTTCGTTGGCCTGAGCGTTTACTCGGCGTTCAGAGCCCAGATCGGCAATCAGTTCGTTTTTACTATCGAAAATCTTACTAGACGTGGTTGCGACTAATTTGCTCTCAGATAGGGCTGGGGCTTTGCTGACGTAATAGAGAAATAAGCCTCCTCCCAGCATAACTGCTGTGATAAATAAAGTTAAGAAGCAGATACTCACATACTTAGCTATTCGCAGGATAGTTTGTTTGTTCATCTTGTTTTACCACCTAATAAATGTTCTTTGATAACATTGAGATAGGGAATTTGAGGGAAGGCACCAGCCTTGATTTCATATCCATATTCTCGAATATATCCAAGTGGCATTGATTTTTGTCCCTTATCTTGATGATAGAAGCGAATCAAATCGAATGCCGGCAATAAGTAGGTTTCTTGCTGAGAAGAAAAGTGAAGAAGGACAAAGCAGATTCCTTGTTGGGCAAGGACTTGTTCCATATGCTGAATCTGATGTGGATGAAAATTTTTCATCGGAATCGCACGTTTTTGTTTTGTTTCCTTGGCTTCAAAGTCGATGTAATATCCATTATAAACGCCAGAATAGTCCGTCGTTGAAGCTTGTCGAAAATAGGCCTCAACAATCTTGGCACGACTTCGTTGTGGATAGTCCACTCGTACGATTTGAATAGGAGTTGGTTTCTTGTGTATAACAGCCAAGCCCTGAGACAAATAGTAGTCGTTGGTAGCATTGATCATCTTTTCAAAAGACATTCCTCGATTTGCGAAATTTTTGGGTTGAGAAAGAGATGGTTGTCTTTTTTGTGATGAAAGTTTATGTGGATAGTTGACCATAATTCTCCTTATTGGTACAATAACATCACTCTATTATACCATAAATTTGCACAGAAAGGGTTAAAAATGGCTACAGCTTTGGTTTTGGGCTATTCTGCTTTTGATTTGGGTTTGTTTTCTGATAAGGATCCTCGTCTTAAATTGATAAAAAAAGCAATACGTAAAGATTTAGAGGCTATGGCAGCAGATGGGGTGTCTTGGCTTGTGTTTACAGGAAGTTTGGGTTTTGAATATTGGGTTTTAGAGGTTGCTCAGGAGATGAAAACCGAGTACGGTTTCCAGTTGGCCACCATTTTTGCTTTTGAAACCCATGGGGAAAATTGGAATGAAGGCAATCAGATGAAACTGAGTCGTTTTAAGCAGGTAGACTTTGTCAAATATGCTTATCCTCGCTATGAGCACAAGGGGCAGTTAAGAGATTACCAGCAGTTTTTGCTGGAAAACACGACTAGTTCCTATCTTTTTTATGATGAAGAAAATGAAACGAAACTAGCTTATTTTTACCAAAAGATGAAAAATCAAGAGGACTATTTTATAAAGAGATTAACATTTGATCAATTAAATGAACTTGCTGAAAATTTTTCCGAAAATTGAAGCTTTGACCTTGATTTTTGTTTGCCTTTTTTTATATAATAATACTAGCAAGCGAGAATGGAGAGAGACATGACAAGTATTATTTTTTCAGCAAAAGATATTTTTGAACAAGAGTTTGGACGTGAAGTTCGTGGGTATAGCAAGGTAGAAGTTGATGAGTTTTTAGACGATGTCATCAAGGACTATGAAACCTATGCTGCCTTGGTTAAGTCACTTCGTCAGGAGATTGCGGATTTGAAGGAAGAACTGGCTCGTAAACCGAAACCTTCACCAGTTCAAGCAGAGCCTATGGAAGCGGCAACTACAAGTTCTATGACGAATTTTGATATTTTGAAACGCCTGAATAGATTGGAAAAAGAAGTGTTTGGTAAACAAATTTTAGATAACTCAGATTTCTAAGTAGTTATTTGAGATGTGCAATTTTTGGATAATCGCGTGAGGAGAGTTGCTTCTCATGAGGAAAGTCCATGCTAGCACAGGCTGTGATGCCTGTAGTGTTTGTGCTAGGCGAAACCATAAGCCTAGGGACGAGAAATCGTTACGGCAGTTGAAATGGCTAAGTCCTTGGATAGGCCAGAGTAGGCTTGAAAGTGCCACAGTGACGGAGTCTTTCTGGAAACGGAGAGAGTGGAACGCGGTAAACCCCTCAAGCTAGCAACCCAAATTTTGGTCGGGGCATGGAGTACGCGGAAACGAACGTAGTATTCTGACTGCTATCAGCTAGAGCTGTTAGTGGTAGACAGATGATTATCGAAGGAAGTGGTCCTAGTCACTTCTGGAACAAAACATGGCTTATAGAAAATTGCATATAGGTTGGGGCTGAGAAATTTTCTCAACCTCATTTTTTAAAGTGGACATATAGAAAGGTCTTGCAAGACTGTAACATGAAAAAAGAATTTAATTTAATTGCAACTGTGGCAGCAGGTCTTGAAGCTGTTGTGGGACGAGAAGTGCGAGAGTTGGGCTACGATTGTCAGGTTGAAAATGGACGTGTTCGTTTTCAAGGAGACGTGAAAACTATTATTGAAACCAACCTCTGGCTTCGGGCAGCAGATCGTATCAAGATCATCGTAGGAACGTTCCCAGCTAAGACTTTTGAAGAGCTGTTTCAGGGAGTTTTCGCTCTAGATTGGGAAAATTATTTACCACTCGGAGCTCGGTTCCCGATTTCAAAAGCAAAATGTGTTAAATCTAAACTGCATAATGAGCCGAGTGTACAGGCTATTTCTAAGAAAGCTGTTGTCAAGAAATTGCAGAAACACTATGCCCGCCCAGAAGGTGTTCCTCTGATGGAGAATGGCCCAGAGTTTAAGATTGAGGTCTCTATTCTCAAAGATGTGGCAACTGTCATGATTGATACGACAGGCTCTAGCCTCTTTAAACGTGGTTATCGTACCGAAAAAGGTGGTGCTCCTATTAAGGAAAATATGGCGGCAGCCATTTTACAACTCTCTAACTGGTACCCAGATAAGCCTTTGATTGATCCGACCTGTGGTTCAGGAACTTTCTGTATCGAGGCAGTTATGATTGCTAGAAAGATGGCACCAGGACTTCGTCGCTCTTTTGCTTTTGAAGAATGGAACTGGATTAGCGATCGCTTGATTCAGGAAGTGCGTACAGAAGCGGCTAAAAAAGTAGACCGTGAGCTGGAACTGGATATTATGGGCTGTGATATTGATGCACGTATGGTGGAAATTGCTAAGGCCAATGCCCAGGCAGCTGGTGTTGCAGGGGATATCACCTTTAAGCAGATGCGCGTGCAGGATTTACGTTCTGATAAAATCAATGGTGTGATCATCTCAAATCCGCCTTATGGGGAACGCTTGTCAGATGATGCAGGGGTTACCAAGCTTTATGCTGAAATGGGTCAAGTATTTGCACCGCTCAAAACTTGGAGCAAGTTTATCCTAACTAGTGATGAAGCCTTTGAAAGCAAGTATGGTAGCCAAGCAGATAAGAAGCGAAAGTTATACAACGGAACCTTGAAAGTGGATCTGTATCAATATTTTGGTCAACGTGTTAAACGTCAAGAGGTAAAATAGAAAGGGATACTCATGAGTAAGAAAAGACGGAATCGTCATAAAAAAGAAAACCAAGAACCACGATTTGATTTTGATGAAGCAAAAGAGTTAACAGTTGGTCAAGCCATTCGTAAAAATGAAGAAGTGGAAGCAGGAGTCTTGCCTGAAGATTCCATTTTGGACAAGTATGTCAAGCAACACAAAGAGGAAATCGAAGCAGATAAGTTTGCGACTCGCCAATACAAAAAAGAGGAGTTAATCGAAACTCAGAGTCTGGATGATTTAATCCAAGAAGTGCGTGAAGCTGTAGAGGAGTCGGAAACCTCTTCAGAGGAAGTTCCATCTTCTGAAGCTATCTTACCCCCATTGCCTTTGGACGATGAGGATAAAGACTGGGATCCTATAGTGCTAGAGGATGAAAATTTAGCAGAAATGACTGAGGAGGTGGAAGAGGAGAAAACTTTTTCTCGTCTGGATCAAGAGGATTCAGAAAAGAAAAGTAAAAAAGGCTTTGTTTTGACTGCTTTGGCGCTTGTATCAGTGATTATCTGTGTCAGTGCTTATTATGTCTATCGTCAAGTGAATCGCTCGACCAAGGAAATTCAAACTGCTCAATCAGCTACAGCCAATCAATCAGATGTGGATGATTTTAATACACTTTACGATGCCTTCTATACAGATAGCAACAAAACGGCTTTGAAAAATAGCCAGTTTGATAAGTTGAACCAACTCAAGACCTTACTTGATAAGCTAGAAGGTAGCCGTGAGCATACGCTTGCCAAATCTAAGTATGATAGTCTAGCAACGCAAATCAAGGCCATTCAAGATGTCAATGCTCAATTCGAAAAACCAGCTATTGTGGATGGTGTGTTGGATACCAATGCCAAAGCCAAATCAGATGCTAAATTTACAGAGATTAAAACTGGGAATACTGAGATTGACAAAGTGCTAGATAAGGCGATTAGCCTTGGTAAGAGCCAGCAAACAAGTGCTTCTAGCTCAAGTTCAAGTCAAACTAGCAGTTCAAGCTCTAGTCAAGCAAGTTCAAATTCTTCTACAGAGAGTAGTACAAGTAACACCAGTCCATCTTCAAGCGCCTCATCAAACAATTCAGTTTCTGCGCGTGATGATAGTCATGGCGGTCTATCAAGTTCTGGAGTTAACCTACAAAGAGCTTCAAGCCGTGTGCCGTTCAATCAATCGGCTGTTGATGATAGCAATAACTCTGCTTGGGATTTCGCGGATGGTGTTTTGGAACAAATTTTAGCGACTTCACGTTCACGTGGTTATATCACTGGTAACCAATACATCCTTGAACGTGTCAATATCGTTAATGGCAATGGTTATTACAATCTCTATAAGCCAGATGGAACCTATCTCTTTACCCTTAACTGTAAGACAGGCTACTTTGTTGGAAATGGTTCTGGACATGCGGATGCCTTGGACTATTAAGCAGTCGTTACAAAATTCTTTCTTTTCAAAAGTAAAAATGATAAAATAAAACAAATTAAACAAGAGGAGTGTCAAATGACAAAAGCTAACTTTGGTGTCGTTGGTATGGCCGTAATGGGTCGTAACCTTGCCCTTAATATTGAATCTCGTGGTTACACAGTTGCTATCTACAATCGTAGTAAAGAAAAAACTGAAGATGTAATTGCTTGCCATCCTGAAAAGAACTTTGTACCAAGCTATGACGTTGAAAGTTTTGTAAACTCAATCGAAAAACCTCGTCGTATCATGCTGATGGTTCAAGCTGGACCTGGTACAGATGCTACTATCCAAGCCCTTCTTCCACACCTTGACAAGGGTGATATCTTGATCGACGGCGGAAACACTTTCTACAAAGATACAATCCGTCGTAATGAAGAATTGGCAAACTCAGGTATCAACTTTATCGGTACTGGGGTTTCTGGTGGTGAAAAAGGTGCCCTTGAAGGTCCTTCTATCATGCCTGGTGGACAAAAAGAAGCATATGAGTTGGTTGCGGATGTTCTTGAAGAAATCTCAGCTAAAGCACCAGAAGATGGCAAACCATGTGTGACTTACATCGGTCCTGATGGAGCTGGTCACTATGTGAAAATGGTTCACAACGGTATTGAGTATGGTGATATGCAATTGATCGCAGAAAGCTATGACTTGATGCAACACTTGCTAGGTCTTTCAGCAGAAGATATGGCTGAAATTTTTACTGAGTGGAACAAGGGTGAGTTGGACAGCTACTTGATTGAAATCACAGCTGATATCTTGAGCCGTAAAGACGATGAAGGCCAAGATGGACCAATCGTAGACTACATCCTTGATGCCGCAGGTAACAAGGGAACTGGTAAATGGACTAGCCAATCATCACTTGACCTTGGTGTACCATTGTCACTCATCACTGAGTCAGTATTTGCACGTTACATTTCAACTTACAAAGAAGAACGTGTGCATGCAAGCAAGGTTCTTCCAAAACCAGCTGCCTTCAAATTTGAAGGAGACAAGGCTGAGTTGATTGAAAAGATTCGTCAAGCCCTTTACTTCTCAAAAATCATTTCATACGCACAAGGTTTTGCTCAATTGCGTGTAGCTTCTAAAGAAAATAACTGGAACTTGCCATTTGCAGACATCGCATCTATTTGGCGTGATGGCTGTATCATCCGTTCTCGTTTCTTGCAAAAGATTACTGATGCTTATAACCGTGATGCAGACCTTGCTAACCTTCTTTTGGATGAGTACTTCTTGGATGTTACTGCTAAGTACCAACAAGCAGTGCGTGATATCGTAGCTCTTGCTGTTCAAGCTGGTGTGCCAGTGCCAACTTTCTCAGCAGCTATTACTTACTTTGATAGCTACCGTTCAGCTGACCTTCCAGCTAACTTGATCCAAGCGCAACGTGACTACTTTGGTGCCCACACTTACCAACGTAAAGACAAAGAAGGAACATTCCACTACTCTTGGTATGACGAAAAATAAGTAGGTCTGCCATGGGGAAACGGATTTTATTACTTGAGAAAGAACGAAATCTAGCTCATTTTTTAAGTTTGGAACTCCAAAAAGAGCAATACCGAGTTGATCAGGTTGAGGAGGGGCAAAAAGCCCTCTCCACGGCTCTTCAGACAGACTATGACTTGATTTTATTGAATGCTCGTCTGGGGGATATGACAGCCCAGGATTTTGCAGATAAGCTGAGTAGGACTAAGCCAGCCTCAGTCATTATGGTCTTGGACCATCGCGAAGAATTGCAAGATCAGATTGAAACAATCCAACACTTTGCCGTTTCTTACATCTATAAGCCGGTTATTATTGACAATTTGGTGGCTCGTATTTCAGCGATTTTCCGAGGTCGGGACTTTATCGATCAACACTGCAGTCAGATGAAGGTTCCAACGTCTTACCGCAATCTGCGTATGGATGTAGAACATCATACCGTTTATCGTGGCGAAGAGATGATTGCTCTGACCCGTCGCGAGTATGACCTCTTGGCTACTCTGATGGGAAGCAAGAAAGTTCTGACTCGTGAGCAGTTGTTGGAAAGTGTCTGGAAGTATGAAAGTGCGACCGAAACAAATATCGTGGATGTCTATATCCGTTATCTACGTAGCAAGCTTGATGTAAAAGGTCAAAAAAGCTACATTAAAACCGTGCGTGGTGTCGGTTACACCATGCAAGAATAGAAAAGCAGTTGCAGTTTTTGTAACTGCTGCTTGAGCTCTATACTATCTGTAGTGGGAATTCCTGAATAACAGATAGTATGGGGCTTTTTTTGATGAGGCAAAAATGCAGGTCACTAGACGGCTTGTAATGCTTCAAAGAGATGGTCAGAGAGAATGATTTCTTATTGACCATAGTTTATACTCAATGAAAATGAAAGAGCAAACTAGGAAGCTAGCTGCAGGTTGCTCAAAACACTAGTTTTGAGGTTGCAGATGGAAGCTGACGTGATTTGAAGATATTTTCGAAGAGTATTGGTATCTGATAAGCTTTACTTTCATAGTTCTCTACTTTTTGACACTCAAAAGAGATGAGTTAGCTGTAGGTGAAATCAATATATTCTTTATAAGTATTCAAAAAATGGAATTTATCATAGTTTTGAAGAAAAGAGGTATTTCATTTTTATTGAAACATTATAATATAATAAATGCTTTAAATCCTGGAATATTCTGAAAATAATGGAAAATTATAAATAATAATTAATATAATTGACAAATCTGCTTATATAAATTATAATGTTGAGTGTATGTGTATGTGTATGTGTATGTGTATGTGTATGTGTATTACATGCTATTTTTTAGAAATCAAAAGGAGAAAATGTAATGTATTTTAATCGTAAAAATGCAGAGCAAAAGAACTGGAGAATGATCAAAAAAGGAAAGCATTTCCTATTCGGTTGTTCTCTTGTTTTTGCGGTCGGAGCTAGCTTAGCTACTCAAATGGTCCATGCAAACACGGCAGAGGAAACGACTGTAGAGAGTGGTTCAAAAGCTGAGGAGGCTAAGCCTGGGTACGGTGGAGAAGCAGGAACTTATGAGGCACCTGCTGTAGCAGAAAACAAGCCAGAAGTTGCTGGAACACCAGCAGTAGCGGCAAAACTTGATGGAGAAACTGCAAAAGAAGTTAAAGCTTTAGACAAAACTAAACTAGAAAACTACATTGCAGAAATCGAAGCAAAATTAGCTAACGGAACGTATGATAACAAAACAGAAGAGAGTGTTGCGGTATTAAAAGCTGACTTAGAAGCTGCAAAAGCTACATTAGCAAACGCAACAACTCAAGATGAAATCACAAAAGCTTACAATAAACTTGTAACTACAGCTAACACTAAATTAAAAAATAAACCTGTAGAGAAAAAAGAAACACCAGCAGTAGACACTACTAACGGAAAAGAAACTGTAGGTAAAAAAGCAGAAAATACTGAGAAAAAATCAGAATCTAACTCAATCGAAAACACAGGATCTAACGACCCACGTAACGGTAAAGCATTAGATAAAAATAATGCTTTTAGAGCGGAAGTTGCCTATTCAGAAGGTACAAATGCAGCCGCAAATGGTCATAGTGATGCCTATATCCTTAATGATGTTAATAGATACACGTCTACAGATGACGCTGTTAATGTAGTTTCTAGAGTTACAAATTATAAAGTTAAATATAATAAAGACAATAGTGGGAAGATTACTTCATTAGATTGGCTTGTCTTTTATAATGATCATGCAGAAAATCTAGCTAATACGTATAATACAGATGGAGGAGATGTATATCGAAATTTCATCCAAATTCCTGCAGAAGTTAATATGCCAACTAGCATTACACGTGCAAAATATAACTCTCCAATCAACCCTAAATTTATAAATGGAAAAGTTCAACGTATAAAACCTGATGGTTCAGCGTTGAGTAATTCTGTAACGTTTGAAAATCCAGTACCAGCTACAGCTGCTGGATTACCATTAGACAAAAAAGATACCTTTGCTCTGGCATCTGGTTGGGAAAGTACTCTCTATGGCCGTTCCATCGAAAAACTTGCCGGTCAGGAGGACAGATATTTCAAGAGTGCGTCGTCTGATTCTTCTCCGAGAACTAAACAGTTAGTATACGGTGCTGCCTTGAATGACAAACGTTTGATTGTGGATCGTTCGACTACGGGTGGTTCAGGGTATGATGGCTATGTATGGAGTTTTAGAACTGCAGTTCCTGAAACAACAACTAACGAACAGTTAAAAGATATGAAGGTTGTGTTTGGTATGATGCGTAGCGCCACTGCTGGTGCCAATGCAGGTTTCGCCAACATTGCAACTAACCCTGTGAAAATGTGGCAGTCTGATGTTTCCCCTGAACCAACAGCGAAAAATCAAACTGTAAAAGCTGGACAACAACCAGATGCGACAAAATCAATTGGAAACTTTGACACTCTTCCACAAGGAACAACAGTTAAGTACAAGGATACAGTTGATACAAAAACTCCAGGTGAAAAACCAGCAACAGTAGTTGTAACTTACCCGGATACATCTACAAAAGAAGTTCCTGTAAAAGTAATTGTTGAAAAAGAAGCAGTAGCACCAGCTAAGCCAGTTACTCCAAAACCAGAAGCACCAAAACCAAGCACGCCAGCGGCAGGTGCAGCGACTAACAAACCAGCGGCAGGTGCAGCGACTAACAAACCAGCAGCAGAGGCAGAGACTAGAGGTCCAGAAATTGTCAATGATTTGGCAGGCAAAGCAAGTACTCCAGCTGATGTGACAGTTAAAGCACCAGCAGGTTCAACTGTTAAGCTTTACAACACAGATGGTGTCGTAATCGGTGAAGCTGTAGCTAATGCCCAAGGTGTAGCAACTGTTCACCCTACAAACAGTCTTCCAGCAGGAGAGATTACAGCGACTTCAACACCAGTAGGTGGTAAAGAGTCAGCTAAGAGTGCACCGATTACGGTTACAGCCTCACCAGTGACTGTTAAGGATGGTGGCGTGACTGGTAATGATGATACTAGACTATTGGTAAGTAGGTCAGAAATTACAGTATATCCTGGTGATAAAATTGATGTTGATGTTGTAGCTCAAGCTACAGCTTTAGAGAAATTTTCGGTTGAGAAAAATGCGACAGCTATAAAAGGCGTATTGCCATCAGGGGGATACCTAGGATCTTCAAACGGAGCTACGATTAGACAACGTGATGCTAAATATAGTGGTACTGTTGCAATGGACCAGCCAGCAGGAAGTACAAGTGTTATTTTTCATGCGAAGAATCGAGATAAACCAACAACGATATACAGAGAACTTATAGTAAATGTTCTTGAGACTGCTAAGAAATATGAGCCAGTTGCAGGTACAAAACTAGATGTTTCGGATTCTAATAATCTTAGTGAAGATGACAAGAACAAGGTCATCGCCGCTGTTAAAGCTGCTAACCCAAGTCTTCCAGCAGATTCACAATACAGTGTAGATGAAAAGGGTAACCTTACTATCACTTATCCTGATGGATCAAAAGATAAGATTGCAGCAGCATATCTAGTTAATCCAACAACCCCAGCAGCTCCAGCAGTAGCTCCGACTGTAGAAATCCCATACTCAAATGCAGACAAACGTCAAATCTATGTTTACACAGGTGAAAATACTGACTTAACATTCACAGGTAAAGATGAAACAACAGTTAAAGACTTATACTTACGTGGACCAGGTGGTGTTACAAATGATAACGCTGCAGCGTACGGATTCACAACAGGTAAGATTGATAACGGTGCTGTTACAAATGGAGAAGGAACAGTATCTGCTGATAAGAGAACGGCAACTATTAAGATGACAGGTGTTACAACTCTTAAAGCTCCAAACCAATGGACAAGTTTCATTGAAGCTAAAGATAATGATGATTTAAAATCAATGACAGGTGCAGACTACAATGCTTCAACTGATGATGCAGTACGTCAACAAAAACCAGGATACATTCAATTTGTTGTTAAATCTCAAACAGATAAGTACGATATCAAAGCACCAACAGAAAAAGTTGCCGTAGCAGATCCAGCAAACGTAACAGAAGATGATTTAGCTAAAATCAAAGAAAAATTACAACTTGAGTACAATCAAAATAATGACGATGCGAATATCTCAAAAAATGCTCAAGTTACAGATAAAGATGCTAAAATTGCTTCAGTAACAAAAGATGATAAAGGAAATCTTGTAGTAACATACACAGATGGATCAAAAGACACAAAACCATTATCAGAGTTTGTCGGAGTAGCACCAACAGTAGAAGTTCCATACTCAAATGCAGACAAACGTCAAATCTATGTTTACACTGGTGAGAATACTGACCTAACATTCACAGGTAAAGATGAAACGACAGTTAAAGACTTGTACTTACGTGGACCAGGTGGTGTTACAAATGATAACGCTACACAGTATGGATTTACAGTAGGTAAGATTGATAATGGTGCTGTTACAAACGGAGAAGGAACAGTATCTAAAGATAAAAGAACAGCAACAATCAAGATGACTGGTGTAACTACTCTTAAAGCTCCAAACCAATGGACAAGTTTCATTGAAGCTAAAGATAATGAAGATATCAAGTCAAACATATCTGCAGACTATAATGCTTCAACTGATGATGCAGTACGTCAACAAAAACCAGGATACGTTCAATTTGTTGTTAAATCTCAAACAGATAAGTACGATATCAAGGCACCAACAGAAAAAGTTGCCGTAGCAGATCCAGCAAACGTAACAGAAGCTGATTTAGCTAAAATCAAAGAAAAACTGCAACTTGAGTACAAGAAAGATAACGACGATGCGAATATCTCAAAAGATGCTCCAGTTACAGATAAAGATGCTAAGATCAAGTCATTAACAAAAGATGCTGATGGAAATCTTGTAGTAACATATACAGATGGTTCTACAGATAAAAAACCATTGTCAGAATTTGTAACCAAAGATACAGAAGCTCCAGCTAAACCAGTTGTAGAAACAGATCTAACAGGTAAAGCCGGCACTAAGACACCAGTTAAAGTGACAGCAGAACCAGGATCTAAGGTTGAGTTGTTCGATAAAGACGGCAACAAGCTTGGTGAAGGCGTAGCAGACGAAAACGGAAAAGCTACAATCACACCAACGAAAGAGCTTCCAGCAGGAGACGTAACAGCGAAAGCAACAGATCCAGCCGGAAATGTGTCAGAGCCAAGCACACCAGAAAAAGCAACAGCAGATACAAAAGCTCCAGCTAAACCAGAAATCAAAACAGATCTAACAGATAAAGCCGGCACTAAGACACCAGTTGAAGTGACAGCAGAACCAGGATCTAAGGTTGAGTTGTTCGATAAAGACGGCAACAAGCTTGGTGAAGGCGTAGCAGACGAAAACGGAAAAGCTACAATCACACCAACGAAAGAGCTTCCAGCAGGAGACGTAACAGCGAAAGCAACAGATCCAGCAGGAAATGTGTCAGAACCAAGTGTTCCAGCAACCGCAACTAAGGATACCACAGCTCCAGCTAAACCAGAAGTTAAGACAGATCTAACAGATAAAGCAGGAACTAAGACACCAGTTGAAGTAAGTGCAGAACCAGGATCTAAAGTTGAGCTATTTGATAAAGATGGTCACAAGCTTGGTGAAGGCGTAGCAGACGAAAACGGAAAAGCTACAATCACACCAACGAGAGAGCTTCCAGCAGGAGACGTAACAGCGAAAGCAACAGATCCAGCAGGAAATGTGTCAGAACCAAGTGTTCCAGCAACCGCAACTAAGGATACCACAGCTCCAGCTAAACCAGAAGTTAAGACAGATCTAACAGATAAAGCAGGAACTAAGACACCAGTTGAAGTAAGTGCAGAACCAGGATCTAAAGTTGAGCTATTTGATAAAGATGGTCACAAGCTTGGTGAAGGCGTAGCAGACGAAAACGGAAAAGCTACAATCACACCAACGAGAGAGCTTCCAGCAGGAGACGTAACAGCGAAAGCAACAGATCCAGCAGGTAATGTATCAGAACCAAGTGTTCCAGCAACCGCAACTAAGGATACCACAGCTCCAGCTAAACCAGCGGTAACACCAGTTGTAGATCCAAGTAACTTGACTGAAGCAGAAAAAGCTAAGGTAGCAGACGAAGTTAAGAAATCAAACCCAACAGTAACAGATGTTAAAGTGGGCCAAGATGGTACGACAACTGTAACCTTCCCAGATGGTAGCACAGCCGTTATTCCATCAGGTGATACAGTTAAGAAATCATCAGATAACGCGGTTAAGGATCCAGCGGTAACACCAGTTGTAGATCCAAGTAACTTGACTGAAGCAGAAAAAGCTAAGGTAGCAGACGAAGTTAAGAAATCAAACCCAACAGTAACAGATGTTAAAGTTGGCCAAGATGGTACGACAACTGTCACTTACCCAGATGGCACAACAGCAGTTATCCCAGCAGGTAAGGCAGTTAAGAAATCATCAGATAATGCAGTTAAGGATCCAGCGGTAACACCAGTTGTAGATCCAAGTAACTTGACTGAAGCAGAAAAAGCTAAGGTAGCAGACGAAGTTAAGAAATCAAACCCAACAGTAACAGATGTTAAAGTTGGCCAAGATGGTACGACAACTGTCACTTACCCAGATGGCACAACAGCAGTTATCCCAGCAGGTAAGGCAGTTAAGAAATCATCAGATAATGCAGTTAAGGATCCAGCGGTAACACCAGTTGTAGATCCAAGCAACTTGACTGAAGCAGAAAAAGCTAAGGTAGCAGATGAAGTTAAGAAATCAAACCCAACAGTAACAGATGTTAAAGTTGGCCAAGATGGTACAACAACAGTCACTTACCCAGATGGCACAACAGCCGTTATTCCATCAGGTGATACAGTTAAGAAATCATCAGATAATGCAGTTAAGGATCCAGCGGTAACACCAGTTGTAGATCCAAGTAACTTGACTGAAGCAGAAAAAGCTAAGGTAGCAGATGAAGTTAAGAAATCAAACCCAACAGTAACAGATGTTAAAGTTGGCCAAGATGGTACAACAACAGTCACTTACCCAGATGGTACAACAGCCGTTATTCCATCAGCTGATACAGTTAAGAAATCATCAGATAATGCAGGTAACGATGTGGTTAAACCAGCAGATAAGACTGTGGTAGCGAACCCAGATAAACTTACAGATGCTGAGAAGAAAGCCATCGAAGACAAAGTTAAAGCTGTAAATCCAGGTGCGACTGTAGTAGTAGACGATAAAGGAAACGTTACAGTGACAACGCCAGCAGGAAACACAGCAGTGATTCCAGCAGCAGACTTAACTAAGTCATCAGAAGACGCAGCTAAGCCAAATGCAGGTACGATGTGGTTAAACCAGCAGATAAGACTGTGGTAGCGAACCCAGATAAACTTACAGGTGCTGAGAAGAAAGCCATCGAAGACAAAGTTAAAGCTGTAAATCCAGGTGCGACTGTAGTAGGTAGACGATAAAGGAAACGTTACAGTGACAACGCCAGCAGGAAACACAGCAGTGATTCCAGCAGCAGACTTAACTAAGTCAGCTGAAGATGCAGCTAAGCCAAATGCAGGTAACGATGTGGTTAAACCAGCAGATAAGACTGTGGTAGCGAACCCAGATAAACTTACAGATGCTGAGAAGAAAGCCATCGAAGACAAAGTTAAAGCTGTAAATCCAGGTGCGACTGTAGTAGTAGACGATAAAGGAAACGTTACAGTGACAACGCCAGCAGGAAACACAGCAGTGATTCCAGCAGCAGACTTAACTAAGTCATCAGAAGACGCAGCTAAGCCAAATGCAGGTAACGATGTAGTTAAACCAGCAGATAAGACTGTGGTAGCGAACCCAGATAAACTTACAGGTGCTGAGAAGAAAGCCATCGAAGACAAAGTTAAAGCAGTGAATCCAGGTGCGACTGTAGTAGTAGACGATAAAGGAAACACTACAGTGACAACACCAGCAGGAAATACAGCAGTGATTCCAGCAGCAGACTTAACTAAGTCATCAGAAGACGCAGCTAAGCCAAATGCAGGTAACGATGTAGTTAAACCAGCAGATAAGACTGTGGTAGCGAACCCAGATAAACTTACAGATGCTGAGAAGAAAGCCATCGAAGACAAAGTTAAAGCTGTAAATCCAGGTGCGACTGTAGTAGTAGATGATAAAGGAAACGCAACAGTGACAACGCCAGCAGGAAACACAGCAGTGATTCCAGCAGCAGACTTAACTAAGTCAGCTGAAGATATCTTTAAACAACGTCCATATGTACCATCAAATGGTGGAGGCAATAACAGTGGTAACGGTAACGGAACTTCTGACAATAACGCAGCTAATAACACTGATGCAAAAGTGAATAAAGCTAAGTTAGAAGGTGCTATCCATCAATTAGATGAATTGATCATTAAAGAATCAGCTAAGCTTGATGCAGAAACTGCAAAAGAAGCGAATGACTTATTAGCAGATGCTAAGAAAGTATTTGCCAATGCAGTCGCAAGTCAAGCAGAAGTGGATGCAATGGTTAAACGTATCGAAGACTTCATGGCGAAAGTTTCTCCATCAACTGATCATGCAACTCCAGCTACTGCTCAAGCAGCAGCTAATGCTGGTCAAACAGCATCAGCACAAGCAAATGCGCGTAAAGCAGCTAAAGAATTGCCAAATACAGGTACAGCAGATTCTACTGTAGCTATGGTAGCAGCTGCCGCAAGTGCATTACTTGGTCTTGGTCTTGCAGGTCGTCGTAAAGAAGACGAAGAAGCTTAATTGGTAGATTGTTTGATAATTATCAGATGATAAATCCGATTTTCAAAGCTTAGACAAGTATCTCTCATAAGAAAATCTCCTAGCAGGGAAGCCTGCTAGGAGATTTTACTAGTGAATCAAATGATAGTTCATTATTATATGATTTTAAAGCCGTAATATTGACATACAATTTAATTTTTGCTAGAATCCTTGCAGGAGGATAAGTCTAATGAAAATAATAAAAAAATTGATGCAAATCGCATTAGCAGTCTTTTTCTTTGGTTTGCTAGCGACAAGTGCAGTATTGGCGGATGATGCTGATTCAGAAGGTTGGCAATTTGTCCAAGAAAATGGTAGAACCTACTACAAGAAGGGGGAACTCAAAGAAACCTACTGGCGAGTGATTGATGGAAAATACTATTATTTTGATTCTTTATCTGGAGAGATGGTTGTCGGCTGGCAATATATACCTGCTCCACACGAAGGGGTTACGATTGGTTCTTCTCTAAGGCAAGATATTGCTTTTAGACCAGATTGGTTTTACTTTGGTCAAGATGGGGTACTACAAGAATTTGTTGGTAAGCAAGTTTTAGAAGCAAAAACTGCTACAAATACCAACAAACATCATGGGGAACAATATGATAGTCCAGCAGAGAAACGAGTCTATTATTTTGAAGATCAGCGTAGTTATCACACCTTAAAAACTGGTTGGATTTATGATGAGGGGCACTGGTATTATTTACTGAAGGATGGTGGCTTTGATTCTCGCATCAACAGATTGACTGTTGGGGAGCTAGCACGTGGTTGGGTTAAGGATTTTCCTCTTACATATGATGAAGATAAGCTAAAAGCTGCTCCATGGTATTATCTAGATCCAACAAATGGTATTATGCAAACTGGTTGGCAATATCTTGGTAACAAGTGGTACTACCTCCGTTCATCAGGTGCAATGGCAACTGGCTGGTATCAAGAAGGCTCAACTTGGTATTATCTAGATGCTGAAAATGGTGATATGCAAACTGGCTGGCAATATCTTGGTAACAAGTGGTACTATCTTCGTTCATCAGGAGCTATGGCAACTGGTTGGTTCCAGGTCGGTAGTAAATGGTACTACGCTTATAGCTCAGGTGCCTTGGCAGTGAATACCACTGTAGATGGCTATTCTGTCAATTATAATGGCGAATGGGTTCAATAATGAAAGAGGCGATTGTGAAGGAAACAATCGCTTTTTTTGTGAAAATATAATAAAATAGATAGGAAAGAATAAATACTTGTATGAAAAATGGGACGGCTTTTTCGTCTAGCAAAAGGAAAAAATGACAAAAAAACTTGGTGTCGGTCAGGCACATAGTAAGATTATTTTAATAGGGGAGCATGCAGTCGTTTACGGTTATCCTGCTATTTCCTTGCCTCTTTTGGAGGTAGAGGTGACTTGTAAGGTAGTTCCTGCTGAAAGTCCATGGCGTCTTTATGAGGAGGATACCTTGTCCATGGCGGTGTATGCTTCGCTGGAGTATTTGGATATCAAAGAAGCCTGCATTCGCTGTGAGATTGATTCGGCTATCCCTGAAAAACGGGGAATGGGTTCGTCAGCTGCTATTAGCATAGCAGCTATTCGTGCGGTATTTGACTACTATCAGGCTGATCTGCCTCATGATGTACTAGAAATCTTGGTCAATCGGGCTGAGATGATTGCCCATATGAATCCGAGTGGTTTGGATGCTAAGACCTGTCTCAGTGACCAGCCTATTCGCTTTATTAAGAACGTAGGATTTACAGAGCTTGAGATGAATCTATCTGCCTATTTGGTCATTGCAGATACGGGCGTCTATGGTCACACTCGTGAAGCCATCCAAGTGGTTCAAAACAAGGGCAAGGATGCCCTGCCGTTTTTGCATGCCTTGGGGGAATTGACCCAGCAGGCAGAAGATGCGATTTCACAAAAAGATGCTGAAGGATTGGGACAAATCCTCAGTCAAGCGCATTTACATTTAAAAGAAATTGGGGTCAGTAGCCCTGAGGCAGACCATCTGGTTGAAACAGCTCTTAGTCATGGTGCTCTGGGTGCTAAGATGAGCGGTGGTGGGCTTGGAGGCTGTATCATAGCCTTGGCAGCCAATTTGACACACGCACAAGAACTAGCAGAAAGATTAGAAGAGAAAGGAGCTGTTCAGACATGGATAGAGAGCCTGTAACAGTACGTTCTTACGCAAATATTGCTATTATCAAATATTGGGGAAAGAAAAAAGAAAAAGAGATGGTGCCTGCTACTAGCAGTATCTCTCTGACTTTGGAGAATATGTATACGGAGACAACTTTGTCATCTCTACCGACGGATGCGACAGCTGATGCCTTTTATATCAATGGTAAGCTACAAAATGAGGCTGAGCATGCCAAGATGAGTAAGATTATTGACCGCTACCGTCCAGTTGGAGAAGGCTTTGTCCGTATCGATACTCAGAACAATATGCCTACCGCGGCGGGTCTGTCCTCAAGTTCTAGTGGTTTGTCTGCCTTGGTCAAGGCTTGTAATGCTTATTTTCAGCTTGGATTGACTCGGAGCCAGTTGGCACAGGAGGCTAAGTTTGCCTCAGGATCTTCCTCTCGGAGTTTTTATGGACCATTAGGTGCCTGGGACAAGGATAGCGGAGAGATTTACCCGGTAGAGACAGACCTGAAACTAGCTATGATTATGTTGGTGCTAGAGGACAAGAAAAAACCAATTTCTAGCCGTGACGGGATGAAACTTTGTGTGGAAACCTCGACGACCTTTGATGACTGGGTCCGTCAGTCTGAGAAGGATTATCAGGATATGCTGCTTTATCTCAAAGAGAATGATTTTGCCAAGGTTGGGGAGTTAACGGAGGAAAATGCCCTTGCTATGCACGCTACAACCAAAACAGCATCACCAGCTTTTTCTTATCTGACCGATGCATCTTATGAAGCCATGGACTTTGTTCGCCAGCTACGTGAGCAAGGGGAAGCCTGCTACTTTACTATGGATGCTGGTCCCAATGTCAAAGTCCTCTGTCAAGAGAAAGACTTGGAGCATTTATCAGAAATCTTCGGTCAACGTTATCGCTTGATTGTGTCAAAAACAAAGGATTTGAGCCAAGATGATTGCTGTTAAAACTTGCGGAAAACTCTATTGGGCGGGTGAATATGCCATTTTAGAGCCAGGACAGCTAGCCTTGATAAAGGCGATACCTATCTATATGAAGGGCGAGATTGCTTTTTCAGATAGTTATCGTATCTATTCGGATATGTTTGATTTCGCAGTGGACTTGACACCAAATCCTGACTACAGCTTGATTCAAGAAACGATTGCTTTAGTGGAAGATTTCCTCGTTTATCATGGGCAAACCTTGCGACCTTTTTCTCTAGAAATTCGTGGGAAAATGGAACGAGAAGGGAAAAAGTTTGGTCTAGGTTCTAGCGGTAGCGTCGTTGTTTTGGTCATCAAGGCTCTGCTAGCTCTGTATAAGCTTTCGGTTGATCAGGATCTCTTGTTCAAGCTGGCCAGTGCTGTCTTGCTCAAGCGCGGAGACAATGGTTCTATGGGGGACCTTGCCTGTATTGTGGCAGAGGAATTGGTTCTATACCAGTCATTTGACCGCCAGCAGGTGGCAGCTTGGTTGGAAGAAGAAAACTTGGCGACTGTTTTAGAGAGTGATTGGGGCTTTTCTATCTCACAAGTGAAACCAGCCCTAGAATGTGATTTTCTAGTGGGATGGACCAAGGAAGTGGCTGTATCGAGTCACATGGTCCAGCAAATCAAGCAAAATATCAATCAGAATTTTTTAAGTTCCTCAAAAGAAACGGTGGCTGCTTTGGTAGAAGCCTTGGAGCATGGGGAATCAGAAAAAATTATCGAGCAAGTAGAAGTAGCCAGCCAGCTTTTAGAAGGCTTGAGTACAGATATTTACACGCCTTCGCTCAGACAGTTGAAAGAAGCTAGTCAAGATTTGCAAGCTATTGCTAAGAGTAGTGGTGCTGGTGGTGGTGATTGTGGGATTGCCTTGAGTTTTGATGAGCAATCAACTGAAACCCTAAAAAACCGTTGGGCCGATCTGGGGATTGAGCTCTTATACCAAGAAAGGATAGGACATGACGACAAATCGTAAGGATGAGCACATCCGCTATGCCCTTGAGCAGAAAAGTTCCTATAATAGCTTTGATGAGGTGGAGTTGATTCATTCTTCCTTGCCTCTTTACGACTTGGATGAAATCGATCTGTCGACAGAGTTTGCTGGTCGAAAGTGGGACTTTCCTTTCTATATCAATGCCATGACAGGTGGGAGTGAAAAAGGTAAAGAAATCAATCAAAAACTAGCTCAGGTAGCAGAAGCCTGTGAGATTTTGTTTGTGACGGGCTCTTATAGTGCGGCTCTCAAAGATCCATCAGATGCCTCTTTTTCTGTCAAGTCTAGTCATCCAAATCTCCTTATTGGAACCAATATTGGATTGGATAAGCCGGTTGAACTTGGTTTGCAGACTGTGACGGAGATGAATCCTTTACTTTTACAAGTGCATGTCAATGTCATGCAGGAATTACTCATGCCTGAGGGAGAAAGGAAGTTCAGAAGCTGGCAATCGAATCTAGCAGACTATAGTAAGCAAATCCCTGTTCCGATTGTCCTCAAGGAAGTGGGCTTTGGGATGGATGTGAAGACTATTGAAAGAGCCTATGAATTGGGCGTTCGAACCTTTGACCTGTCAGGTCGTGGTGGCACCAGTTTTGCCTATATTGAAAACCGCCGCAGTGGCCAACGTAACTACCTCAATCAATGGGGCCAGTCTACTATGCAAGCCCTTCTCAATGCCCAAGACTGGAAAGACAAGGTTGAACTCTTGGTCAGTGGAGGCGTTCGCAATCCGCTGGATATGATTAAGTGCTTGGTCTTTGGTGCCAAGGCTGTAGGCCTGTCTCGAACAGTTCTGGAATTGGTTGAAACCTATTCAGTTGAAGAAGTGATTGGCATTGTCCAAGGCTGGAAAGCAGATCTACGCTTGATTATGTGTGCCCTTAATTGTGCCACCATAGCAGATCTGCAAAACGTAGACTATCTTCTTTATGGAAAATTAAAAGAAGCAAAAGATCAGATGAAAAAGGCGTAACCACCGCCTTTTTTCCATCTTCAGACCGAGGCGACTTTTTTGAAGTGTGATAAAATAGAAGGGAGAGGATGAACCTATGAGAAAATTTAAAATCTTTTTATTTATCGAAGCCTGTCTGTTGACGGGAGCTCTGATGTTGATGGTTTCAGAGCATTTTTCGCGTTTTCTGCTGATTCTATTCCTCTTTTTGCTTTTGATTCGCTATTACACTGGTAAAGAGGGCAATAACCTCCTTTTGGTGGTGGCAACCATTCTCTTCTTTTTCATCGTCATGCTCAATCCTTTTGTGATTCTAGCTATTTTTGTTGCGGTCATCTATAGCCTCTTTCTTCTTTATCCGATGATGAACCAGGAAAAAGAGCAGACCAATTTGGTTTTTGAAGAGGTGGTGACGGTTAAGAAGGAGAAAAATCGTTGGTTTGGAAATCTCCATCATTTTTCAAGCTACCAGACTTGCCAGTTTGATGATATCAATCTCTTTCGTCTTATGGGCAAGGATACCATTCATCTGGAGAGGGTCATCCTAACCAATCATGACAATGTTATTATCCTCAGAAAGATGGTAGGAACGACCAAAATCATCGTACCTGTAGATGTGGAAGTCAGTCTCAGCGTTAACTGTCTCTATGGTGACTTGACTTTTTTCAACCAGCCCAAGCGAGCCCTCCGTAATGAACACTATCATCAAGAAACAAGAGACTATCTTAAGAGTAACAAGAGTGTCAAGATTTTCTTGACTACTATGATTGGGGATGTGGAGGTGGTCAGAGGATGAAAAAACAAGCTTATGTAATCATTGCAATTACCTCCTTCCTGTTTGTCTTATTTTTCTCCCACAGCTTATTGGAAATTCTTGATTTTGACTGGTCTATTTTCTTGCACGATGTCGAAAAAACAGAAAAATTTGTCTTTTTGTTGTTGGTATTCAGCATGTCCATGACCTGTCTCTTAGCCCTATTTTGGCGAGGTATTGAAGAGCTTTCTCTAAGAAAGATGCAGGCCAATCTCAAGCGTTTATTAGCAGGACAAGAAGTGGTTCAGGTTGCTGATCCAGATTTAGATGCCAGTTTCAAGTCCTTGTCAGGTAAACTTAACCTTTTGACAGAAGCTCTTCAAAAGGCTGAAAATCACAGTCTTGCTCAGGAAGAGGAAATCATCGAGAAAGAACGGAAGCGGATTGCTCGGGATTTGCACGATACAGTCAGTCAGGAGTTGTTTGCAGCCCACATGATTTTATCGGGTATCAGTCAGCAGGCTTTGAAATTGGATAGAGAAAAGATGCAGACCCAGTTGCAGAGTGTCACAGCCATCCTTGAAACAGCCCAGAAGGACTTGCGGGTCTTGCTCCTGCACTTGCGACCAGTTGAACTGGAGCAAAAGAGTCTGGTTGAGGGAATCCAAATCCTCTTAAAAGAGCTTGAGGACAAGAGTGATCTCAAGGTTAGTTTCAAGCAAAATGTGACGAAATTGCCTAAGAAAATCGAGGAGCATATCTTCCGTATCCTGCAAGAGTTGATCAGCAATACCCTCCGCCATGCCCAGGCCTCTTGCCTAGATGTCTACCTCTATCAGACAGATGTTGAATTGCAGCTGAAGGTGGTGGACAATGGGATTGGTTTTCAGTTGGGGAGTTTAGATGACCTGAGTTATGGACTCCGCAATATCAAGGAGCGGGTTGAAGATATGGCAGGGACGGTTCAGTTATTAACAGCTCCCAAGCAAGGGCTGGCAGTTGATATCCGTATTCCCTTGTTAGATAAGGAATTATAAGGAGTAAAGATGAAAATTTTACTAGTAGATGACCACGAAATGGTTCGATTGGGCTTGAAAAGCTACTTTGACCTCCAAGACGATGTAGAAGTTGTGGGAGAGGCGGCAAACGGGTCTCAAGGTATTGACTTGGCATTGGAATTGCGTCCAGATGTCATTGTTATGGATATTGTCATGCCTGAGATGAATGGGATTGATGCAACTTTGGCTATCCTCAAGGAATGGCCTGAAGCCAAGATATTGATTGTGACTTCTTACTTGGACAATGAAAAAATCATGCCGGTTTTGAATGCTGGTGCCAAAGGCTATATGCTCAAGACTTCTAGTGCAGACGAACTGCTTCATGCCGTCCGTAAGGTGGCTGCTGGCGAGTTGGCCATTGAGCAAGAGGTCAGCAAGAAGGTTGAATACCACCGCAATCACATAGAACTACATGAGGACTTGACTGCGCGTGAGCGAGATGTTCTCCAACTCATCGCCAAGGGCTACGAAAATCAGCGCATCGCAGACGAACTTTTTATCTCTCTCAAGACGGTCAAGACCCATGTGTCCAATATCCTAGCCAAACTTGAGGTCAGCGATCGTACCCAGGCTGCAGTCTATGCCTTTCAGCACCACTTGGTGGGGCATGAGGAGTTTTAGATGAGTCTAACAGATTTACTTGAGGAGCTAGAAGCAGCAAAAGATCCTAAAAAAGCAGGGCCTATGGAGGCCTATATGCGTCATCAATTTTCCTTTCTAGGCGTTGCGGCGCCAGAAAGAAATAAACTCTATAAAAAATACTTTCCAGAAGCGAAAAAAACAAAGATTATTGATTGGGATTTTGTAGATACTTGCTGGGAAAAAGAGTATAGAGAATACCAGTATGTGGCTGCCAATTATTTGAAAGCAATGCAGTCTTATCTAAAGGACAGCGATTTGCCTAAGCTAGAGCAGTTGGTTGTTACCAAGTCTTGGTGGGATACGGTAGATATCCTAGATCGAGTAGTAGGGAGTTTGGTGTATGAGAAGCAGGAACTGGAAAAAATAATCCTCCAATGGAGCCTGTCAGACAATATCTGGTTGAGACGCGTCGCTATTGACCACCAGTTGTTAAGAAAAGAGAAGACCAATGTTCAATTACTGGAAAAGATTCTGTTTCATAATTTGAATCAAACAGAATTCTTTATCAATAAAGCCATTGGCTGGGCTCTGAGAGACTACTCCAAAACGAATCCAGCTTGGGTAGCATGCTTCATTGAGAAAAACAAGGAAAGAATGGCTGAACTTAGTATCAAAGAAGCGAGCAAGTACCTCTCCCATCATTGAAAAGCACATTCATTACTTGAAAAAAGTCGCTCATTTATGTTATAATAGACTGTATTTAAAAAATTTTAAGGAGAAATGACAGAATGTCTGTATCATTTGAAAACAAAGAAACAAACCGTGGTGTCTTGACTTTCACTATCTCTCAAGACCAAATCAAACCAGAATTGGACCGTGTCTTCAACTCAGTGAAGAAATCTCTTAATGTTCCAGGTTTCCGTAAAGGTCACCTTCCACGCCCTATCTTCGACAAAAAATTTGGTGAAGAATCACTTTACCAAGACGTTATGAACGCTCTTTTGCCAAACGCTTATGAAGCAGCTGTAAAAGAAGCTGGTCTTGAAGTGGTTGCTCAACCAAAAATTGATGTAACTTCAATGGAAAAAGGTCAAGATTGGGTTATCACTGCTGAAGTTGTTACAAAACCTGAAGTAAAATTGGGTGACTACAAAAACCTTGAAGTATCAGTAGATGTAGAAAAAGAAGTAACTGATGCTGACGTTGAAGAGCGTATCGAACGCGAACGCAACAACTTGGCTGAATTGGTTATCAAGGAAGCTGCTGCTGAAAACGGCGACACTGTTGTCATTGACTTCGTTGGTTCTATCGATGGTGTTGAATTTGATGGCGGAAAAGGTGAAAACTTCTCGCTTGGACTTGGTTCAGGTCAATTCATCCCAGGTTTCGAAGACCAATTGGTAGGTCACTCAGCTGGTGAAACTGTTGATGTTATCGTAACATTCCCAGAAGACTACCAAGCAGAAGACCTTGCAGGTAAAGAAGCTAAATTCGTGACAACTATCCATGAAGTAAAAGCTAAAGAAGTTCCAGCTCTTGACGATGAACTTGCAAAAGACATCGACGAAGAAGTTGAAACACTTGCTGAATTGAAAGAAAAATACCGCAAAGAATTGGCTGCTGCTAAAGAAGAAGCTTACAAAGATGCAGTTGAAGGTGCAGCAATTGATAAAGCTGTAGAAAACGCTGAAATCGTAGAACTTCCAGAAGAAATGATTCACGAAGAAGTTCACCGCTCAGTAAACGAATTCCTTGGAAACTTGCAACGTCAAGGTATCAACCCTGACATGTACTTCCAAATCACTGGAACTACTCAAGAAGACCTTCACAATCAATATCAAGCAGAAGCTGAGTCACGTACTAAGACTAACCTTGTTATCGAAGCAGTTGCCAAAGCTGAAGGATTTGATGCTTCAGAAGAAGAAATCCAAAAAGAAGTTGAGCAATTGGCTGCAGACTACAACATGGAAGTTGAACAAGTACAAAGCTTGCTTTCAGCTGATATGTTGAAACACGATATCACAATCAAAAAAGCTGTTGAATTGATTACAAGCACAGCAACAGTTAAATAATCTTATACTCTTCAAAAATCTCTTCAAACCACGTCAGCGTCGCCTTACCGTACTCAAGTACAGCTTGCGGCTATCTTCCTAGTTTGCTCTTTGATTTTCATTGAGATTAATAAACAAAAAACCCACCTGATTAGGTGGGTTTTCTTGTGTACTATTTTCCAAAAATCTCTTTGAGGTCTGCGTCTGTAATCCCAATCATGGCGGGGATGCTATCCCAGTTTTCTTCGGTTAGGATGTAGGATTGTTCAGAGTTACTTGATGTGACTGTTTCAGAGACAACTGGTTGCTTTTCTTCAACATTCTCCAATAAATCACTGAAGCGTTCAATCAGATAAGTTTTTCGGGCAGTTCCGATATGTTGAGTAGCATAGTCGAAGGCCTGTAATTCGCCTAGTAAAATAAGCTTGCTTTTGGCGCGTGTAATGGCTGTATAGATGAGATTGCGCTCCAGCATACGCCTACTAGCACTAGTGATAGGTAGGATGACAACAGGGAACTCACTTCCCTGTGATTTATGGATGCTCATGGCATAGGCCAGGCGAATCTTGTACCATTCGTTACGTGGGTAAGAGACCTCGTTGCCATCAAAATCAATGACAATCTCGTCTTGTTTCGACTCGGTATATTTACCAGGAATCAGGTCTGTGATAGCTCCTAGATCCCCATTAAAGACATTGATTTCAGCATCGTTGACTAAATGAATGACCTTGTCTCCCTTGCGATAGTGGCACTGGGGAGCTTCGAAACTGAGTTGGTCTTTTTGTGGTGGATTAAGGAGGTCTTGCATGAGTTGGTTGATGGCATCAATCCCTGCTGTCCCTCGGTACATGGGAGCCAGAACTTGGATATCACGGGCAGGAATGCCACTTCTGAGGGCAGCGCCTAAGATTTTCTCAATCGTAGCAGGAATATGGCCACTAGCAATTTCAAAGTAGGAACGGTCAGCTTTTTTCTGGGTGAAATCAGCTGGCAAGATGCCCTGTCGAATTTGACTAGCTAGGGTGACGATGGTTGATTCTTCGCTTTGCCGGTAAATTTTTTCCAAGCGAGTCTGAGGAATCAAGGGAATATGAAGCAGATCAGCTAGAACCTGTCCAGGGCTGACAGAAGGCAACTGGTCGCTGTCACCTACGATGAGGATCTTGCTGTTAGAAGAGATGTTGGAGAAGAGTTGGTTGGCCAGCCAAGTATCCACCATGGAAAATTCATCCACGATGATAAAGTCGGCATCCAGATAATCTTCCAGATGACTGGTATCATCGTCACCTGTCATTCCCAAGTGGCGGTGTATGGTCGCGCTAGGCAAACCTGTCAATTCATTCATGCGCCGAGCGGCTCGTCCAGTTGGAGCAGCAAGAAGAATAGGTAGGTTGCTTTTTTTCCTGAGGTCAAGTCCTTCTAAAAGGGCATAAACAGCGATGATCCCATTGATAACCGTTGTCTTACCAGTACCAGGCCCACCTGTCAGGATAAAGATCTTGTTTTGTATAGCATCACAGATAGCTTGTTTTTGAATGCTATCATACTCAATCCCTAGTTTTTCCTCGACAGTAGTGATATGTTTTTGAATGATTTCTAAATCTTGGCTCTTCTGTTTTCCTTTTTCAAGGATACGAACCAAGTGACTGCGGATGCCTTCCTCGGCGAAAAAGAGGCTGTTGTCAAAAATCTTGGTATCAATCTGCTGAACCTTGTCTTCTTCAATCAGGTAGGAGAGCTCTTGGGCCACTTGGCTGGGGTTCAGTTCCACGGGGCGGGAAGACTCAAGGAGAGTAAGGGTTTGTTCCAGCAAATCCCGTGCTTCAACATAGGTGTCCCCTGTTTCCATACAGGCTTGAAAAAGACTGTGAACTAGACCGGCACGGAAGCGCTCAGGAGCCTGACTTTCGATGCCTAGTTCTTCCGCTAATTTGTCAGCAATAGTAAAGCCCAAACCCTTGATATCCTCGACCAGTTGGTAGGGATAATTTTCAACCACATCAAGGGTTTCTTCTTTGTAAAAGTCTTGAATCTGGAAGGCTAGTTTGTTGGGAATGCCGTAGTTGGCAAGTTTGGCCAAAACCATCTCCGTTCCGTAGTTGAGGCGGAGAGTAGAGATGAAAGCCTCGCGATTTTTGGCAGATAGTCCTGAGATGCCTTCTAATTTTTCTGGGTGTTGCAGAATTTCGTCAATGGTATTGTCGCCATAGGTGTCGACGATTTTCTGAGCAGTCTTGAGACCAATTCCCTTGAAATGGCTACTTGAAAAGTACTTGACCAAGCCCTTGCTAGTTGGTTTTGAGCGTTCATACCGGCTGATTTGCAGTTGTTCTCCATACTTGGAGTGCTGGACAATTTGTCCCCAAAAAGTATATTCTTCTCCCTCAATCACATCAGCCATAGTGCCCGTGATAATGATTTCAAAATCATCAAAATCCTCTGCGTCTGTATCGTCGATTTCTAGGAGAAGGATACGATAAAAATTGCTGGGATTTTCAAAAATAATCCGTTCAATGGTTCCTGAAAAATAAACTTCCATAAGATTCCTTTGCATAAATAGGTGAGAGTTAATACTCTTCGAAAATCTCTTCAAACCACGTCAGCTTCGCCTTGCCGTATATATGTTACTGACTTCGTCAGTTCTATCTACAACCTCAAAGCAGTGCTTTGAGCAACCTGCGGCTAGCTTCCTAGTTTGCTCTTTGATTTTCATTGAGTATAACTTTGTTTCTATCTTAATCAAACTGGATAGTGAATAATCATCTTCTCACGATAGAAGAAGAGGCTGAGATTGGTGATTCTCGGCCTCTTCGATTTCTTAAAATGTTCCGATACGGGTGATTGGCCAGAAGCGGAATTTAGCTTCCCCTGTGATATCTTTTGCTTTGAAGGTACCTACGTGGCGGCTGTCGCTCGAAACCAAGCGGTCGTCTCCAAGGAGAAGGTATTCACCTTCTGGGACAGTAAAGCTAAAGTTGGTATTGTAGTTGACATCAACTGTGAAGGCTTGGGCTTTTTGAGCGATACTTCTAAAGAAAGTGCCTTTATTTCCTTCAAAGCCCTTGCCTGAGTAGGTGCTTTGGAGTTTATCATCCTTGAAACGTTTGATGTAGTCAGCTAGGTAAGGCTCATCCGTCTCTTTATCATTGATGTAAAGTTTATCGTTTTCGTAACGGATGGTGTCGCCAGGCATTCCGATCACGCGCTTGACGATGTCCTTATTGCCATCTTCCTCATGGGCCACCACGATATCAAAACGGTCAATAGGGAGGTGCTTAACGACAAAGAGAATTTCGCCATCCGCTAGGGTAGGATCCATGGAATGCCCTTCTACGCGGACATTACTCCAAAAAAAGATACGGCTCAAAGCTAGTAATGACAGAATCAGGAGGAACAATCCCCACTCTTTTAGGAAATTTTTAAATGAATTCATAATTTACCTTTCTAAGCGTTTTTTCGCTTTTTCAGTATTTTTAAAGTGCAATTTGGCGCAGAAATTGAGTCCCTGCATACCATAGGCTTGTAAAATCTGGCTAGCTACCTTATCAGAAGCCGTTCCAGCTCCACTTGGAAGTTGATAGCCCAGTTCTCGTCCTAGATTTTCTAGATTTTCCAGAAAGAGGTCACGCGCAATGATAGAAGAAACTGCGACAGCCAAGTATTTGCCCTCAGCCTTTTCTTCTAAGCTGATCGGATTGCCGAAACGATTGGCCTCTTGTGCCAAGTACTTGTCATAATTTTTAGCACTGGTAAAGGCATCAATCACAATTTTCTCAGGCTGAATGCCTTTTTGAAGAAGGAGATAGATAGCCTGGTTATGGAGAGCAACCTTAACCGAAACAGCATTGTAGCGGTCTCCGATGACCTCGTTGTACTTGCTTGGTGAGAGAAGCAGTGCCTGGTGCTGGATTTTTTCCTTGAGGATAGGGGCAATCTGACGAATCTTTTGGTCGGTCAGAGTCTTAGAATCCCCCACACCGAGTTTTCGTAAAAAGTCGTGCTGGTCAGGTGTGACAAAGGAAGCCACAACTGCAAGCCCACCAAAGTAGGAACCATTTCCCACCTCATCTGTCCCAATTAAAGGAAGATTTTGTCCGCTGGTTTCCTCTACAACTTGATAGCCAAAGAAACAGGCGTACTTCTCAGCTTCTTCACCCTGAAGCAAAACCTTTCCAGAAGTATAGATAGAAACCGTTGCCTGAGGTAGTCGCAAAAAGTAGCGGATATAGGGATTCTTACTGGGAGCCAGACTGCTTTGATAGTGTTCAAGGAAAGCCTGAATCTCCTTTTCACTTGGTGTGAGTGTTATACTTGCCATAGTTTCTATTGTACCACAAAAGCAGGCAAATTTGTAAAAACTGACAAAGTTAGCGAATTTTGGTATAATATCGTGAGGTGAATTTTATGGCAAATCTAAATCGATTCAAATTTACATTCGGGAAAAAATCATTAACCTTGACAAGCGAACATGATAATCTCTTTATGGAGGAAATCGCTAAGGTTGCGACAGAAAAATACCAAGCAATTAAAGAACAAATGCCTAGCGCAGACGATGAAACAATCGCTCTTTTGTTGGCGGTCAACTGTTTATCAACTCAGCTCAGCCGTGAGATTGAATTTGATGATAAGGAACAAGAGCTAGAAGAACTCCGTCACAAGCTTGTGACTTGCAAGCAAGAACAGAGCAAGATTGAGGATTCCTTATGATTTCAATCCTTCTTCTATTGGTCTTGGCTTGGGGATTTTATATCGGCTATCGGAGAGGCCTGCTCTTACAGGTTTATTACCTGATTTCAGCCATGGCATCTGCTTTTGTAGCTGGCCAGTTTTATAAGGGGCTTGGAGAACAATTCCATTTATTACTCCCTTATGCAAATCCGAAGGAAGGTCAGGGAACTTTCTTTTTCCCATCGGATCAACTCTTTCAGTTGGATAAGGTCTTTTACGCAGGGATCGGCTACTTGCTTGTATTTGGGATAGTCTATAGCATCGGTCGTTTGCTTGGTCTCCTATTACACTTACTTCCTAGTAAAAAACTGGGTGGCAAGTTGTTTCAAGTTTCAGCGGGTATCTTGTCCATGTTGGTGACCTTATTTGTCTTGCAAATGGCCTTGACCATCTTGGCGACCATCCCCATGGCAGCTATACAAAATCCTCTTGAAAAGAGTATCGTCGCAAAACACATCATCCAGAGTATACCGGTAACAACCAGTTGGCTCAAACAAATCTGGGTGACAAATTTAATCGGATAAAAAGGGCAGGAGTTTTCCTAGCCCTTTGTTTACAGATTGACTAGAATCTATCAGAATGTAAAAAGCTACCACACCTAGACATTCAAAGACAAGGAAATAAAGATGAATAAGAAAATATTAGAAACATTAGAGTTCAATAAGGTCAAGGCCTTGTTTGAACCCCATTTGTTGACCGAGCAGGGCTTGGAGCAATTGAGACAGCTGACTCCGACTGCCAAAGCAGATAAAATCAAACAGGCTTTTGCTGAGATGAAGGAAATGCAGGCTCTCTTTGTCGAGCAACCGCATTTTACCATTCTCGCAACTAAGGAAATTGCAGGAGTCTGCAAGCGGTTGGAGATGGGGGCGGATCTCAATATCGAGGAGTTCCTCCTCTTGAAGCGCGTGCTTCTTGCCAGTCGAGAAATGCAAAGTTTTTATGCTAATCTGGAAAATGTCAGCTTGGAAGAATTATCCCTTTGGTTTGAGAAATTACACGATTTTCCGCAATTACAAGGAAATCTCCAAGCCTTTAATGATGCAGGTTTCATTGAAAATTTTGCCAGTGAAGAATTGGCGCGCATCCGTAGGAAAATCCATGATAGCGAGAGTCAGGTCCGCGATGTTTTACAGGACCTGCTCAAGCAAAAAGCGCAGATGTTGACAGAAGGGATTGTTGCCAGCAGAAATGGCCGTCAGGTTCTACCTGTCAAAAACACTTACCGTAATAAGATTGCAGGTGTTGTTCATGATATTTCTGCCAGCGGAAACACCGTCTATATCGAACCCCGTGAGGTGGTCAAACTGAGCGAAGAAATCGCTAGTCTGCGAGCAGATGAGCGCTATGAAATGCTTCGCATTCTCCAAGAAATTTCTGAGCGTGTTCGCCCTCATGCGGATGAGATTGCCAATGATGCTTGGATTATCGGCCATCTGGACTTGATTCGTGCCAAGGTCCGCTTTATCCAAGAGAGGCAAGCAGTCGTTCCTCAGCTATCAGAAAATCAAGAGATTCAACTGCTCCATGTCTGCCATCCTCTGGTCAAAAATGCCGTCGCAAATGATGTCCATTTTGGTCAAGATTTAACAGCCATTGTCATTACAGGTCCCAATACTGGTGGTAAGACTATCATGCTCAAAACTCTGGGCTTGACGCAGGTTATGGCTCAGTCTGGTTTGCCGATTTTAGCAGACAAGGGAAGTCGTGTTGGTATTTTTGAAGAAATCTTTGCCGATATTGGCGATGAGCAGTCTATTGAGCAGAGCTTGTCTACCTTCTCTAGCCACATGACCAATATTGTGGATATTCTTGGCGAGGTCAACCAGCATTCGCTCTTGCTCTTGGATGAGTTGGGGGCTGGTACAGATCCTCAAGAGGGAGCCGCCCTTGCCATGGCTATTCTGGAGGACCTTCGCCTGCGTCAAGTTAAGACTATGGCTACAACTCACTATCCGGAACTCAAGGCCTACGGTATTGAGACAGCCTTTGTGCAAAATGCCAGCATGGAGTTTGATACTGCAACTCTTCGCCCGACTTATCGCTTTATGCAGGGTGTTCCTGGCCGAAGCAATGCCTTCGAAATTGCCAAACGTCTGGGCCTATCTGAAGTTATCGTAGGGGATGCCAGCCAGCAGGTAGATCAGGACAATGACGTCAACCGGATCATTGAGCAACTGGAAGAGCAGACGCTGGAAAGCCGTAAACGCTTGGACAATATCCGTGAGGTGGAGCAAGAAAATCTCAAGATAAATCGTGCGCTTAAAAAACTCTACAACGAGCTCAATCGTGAAAAGGAAACCGAGCTTAATAAGGCGCGTGAACAGGCTGCTGAGATTGTGGACATGGCCCTAAGTGAAAGTGACCAGATTCTCAAAAATCTCCACAGTAAATCTCAACTCAAGCCCCACGAAATCATTGAAGCCAAGGCCAAGCTGAAAAAATTAGCTCCTGAAAAAGTGGACTTGTCTAAAAATAAGGTCCTTCAAAAAGCTAAGAAAAAACGAGCTCCAAAGGTGGGAGATGATATCGTGGTTCTCAGTTATGGCCAGCGTGGTACCTTGACCAGTCAACTCAAGGACGGCCGTTGGGAAGCCCAAGTTGGTTTAATCAAGATGACCTTGGAAGAGAAAGAATTTGACCTTGTTCAAGCTCAGCAAGAAAAACCAGTCAAGAAGAAACAAGTCAATGTTGTGAAACGGACATCTGGCCGAGGCCCTCAAGCCAGACTGGATCTTCGAGGTAAACGCTATGAAGAAGCTATGAATGAGCTAGATGCCTTTATCGACCAAGCCTTGCTTAATAATATGGCTCAAGTTGATATCATCCATGGTATCGGAACAGGTGTCATCCGTGAAGGTGTCACCAAATACCTACAAAGAAACAAGCATATCAAGAGTTTTGGCTATGCCCCACAAAATGCTGGAGGCAGTGGTGCGACTATTGTCACTTTTAAAGGATAGAAGTATTCCGGGCTTTATAAAGTAAAAACTGTTGAACTAATTTTTACTAATAAACACATTGACAAAAGACAACATTTTTTGTAAAATAAGAATCAATTAAATACCAACACCGAATGAAGTTTAATAGAAGTGGGGAATCGTTTGATTTTCCATGACTGTAAATGGACGGAACTCTGGAGAGACCGTAAAGGCACCGAAGGGGCAAGGCAGGTAACTGCTCAAACTCTCAGGTAAAAGGACAGAGCTAGGATAGACCGCTTTTTAGCATTTATCTAAGCATTCCAGAGTACATGTATCTTGCATGTGCTCTTTCTTTTGGGGTTGAAAAGATAGGAGAAGGAAATGTTAGAATTGCTTAAATCAATTGATGCTTTTGCTTGGGGCCCACCCCTCTTGATTTTATTGGTCGGAACAGGGATTTACCTAACTGCCCGTCTAGGCCTCTTGCAGGTTTTGCGTCTGCCCAAGGCCTTTCAGCTTATTTTTACCAAGGATAAGGGGCATGGAGATGTATCCAGCTTTGCGGCCTTGTGTACAGCCCTAGCAGCGACAGTTGGTACGGGAAATATTATCGGGGTGGCGACGGCTATCAAGGTTGGTGGACCAGGAGCTCTCTTTTGGATGTGGATGGCTGCTTTCTTTGGAATGGCTACTAAGTATGCGGAGGGACTGTTAGCTATCAAATACCGCACCAAGGATGACCATGGTGCAGTGGCGGGAGGTCCCATGCACTATATTCTTCTAGGGATGGGAGAAAAGTGGCGACCACTTGCCATCTTCTTTGCCCTGGCAGGTGTTCTAGTAGCTTTATTGGGAATCGGGACCTTTACCCAAGTCAACTCGATTACAGAATCTATCCAGAATACAACGACTATTTCGCCAGCCATCACAGCTCTTGTTTTGTCTGTCTTTGTAGCAATTGCAGTCTTTGGCGGGCTCAAGTCCATTTCAAAGGTTTCAACTACCGTTGTTCCTTTTATGGCTATCATTTATATTTTGGGAACTCTTACAGTTATTTTCTTTAATATCGAAAAAATCCCTGCCACAATCGTTTTAATCTTGACATCAGCATTTAGTCCTGTTGCTGCGATAGGTGGATTTGCCGGTGCTAGCATTCGGATGGCTATTCAAAATGGTGTAGCTCGTGGTGTGTTTTCAAATGAGTCTGGTCTAGGTTCAGCTCCTATTGCAGCTGCTGCAGCTAAGACAAACGAACCAGTAGAGCAAGGTTTGATTTCCATGACAGGAACCTTTATAGACACCCTCATTATCTGTACGCTGACTGGTTTGACCATCTTGGTAACTGGTGTTTGGAGTGGTGATTTGAATGGAGTTGCCTTGACTCAGTCAGCCTTCTCAACAGTCTTTTCACACTTTGGACCTGCCCTCTTAACAATCTTCCTTGTTCTCTTTGCCTTTACAACGATTCTAGGTTGGAACTATTACGGAGAACGCTGTTTCGAGTTTCTCTTTGGGGTTCGCTTTATCTGGCTCTACCGTGTGGTCTTTGTGCTCATGGTCCTGTTGGGAGGATTTATCGAGTTGGATATGGTTTGGATTATCGCAGATATTGTCAACGCTTTGATGGCTTTACCAAACTTGATTGCCCTCTTAGTTTTATCACCAGTTGTTATTGCTGAGACTAAAAAGTATTTTAATAAATAATGGAATCACACATTGCGTGTGATTTTTTGCTTTCATAAAAAATTTCTATCGGTGCAATTTAAAATATATATTATACACGGTATAGAATCTGTGATAGACTAGATTTCAACAACATGAAAAGAGGTTTTATGATGACAGCATTTACAATTCATACAGTAGAATCAGCACCAGCAGAAGTGAAAGAAGTTCTTGAAACAGTAGAAAAAGACAACAATGGCTTTATTCCCAATCTAATCGGACTCTTGGCTAATGCACCTACTGCCCTAGAAGCCTACAGAACTGTCGGAGCTATCAACCGTCGCAATAGTCTGACACCCGTTGAGCGTGAAGTGGTGCAAATCACGGCAGCTGTGACCAATGGTTGTGCCTTCTGTGTCGCAGGTCACACAGCCTTTTCAATCAAACAAATCCAGATGAATGATGATCTGCTTCAAGCCCTTCGCAATCGTACTCCAATTGAAACAGATCCTAAATTAGACACCCTAGCTAAGTTTACCTTGGCAGTTATCAATACCAAGGGTCGTGTAGGAGATGAAGCCTTGTCTGAGTTTTTAGAAGCTGGCTACACCCAACAAAATGCCTTGGATGTGGTTCTTGGTGTCAGCCTAGCAAGCCTCTGTAACTATGCCAACAATCTAGCTAATACACCAATTAACCCAGAATTGCAACCTTATGCTTAATTCATATCTGAGTAAAATGAAGTCTGAAATCAACGGACTTCATTTTTTATCCCCTCATTTAAGCGCTTTTATGCTATACTGAAACTAACATGATTATTGGAGGTTAGGATGAAAAAACTCCCCTTGGTATTTTCTGGTTGTTTGCTAGGTTTAGCAGGAGCTGGAAATCTTATTTTAGATACGTTGCCAGTTCTGTCACATATACTGAGTTTATCAGGCTTGGTTTTATGGATTTACTTTCTGATTTTGCATCTCTTTAATTGGAAGGAAACCAAGCAAGAATTGACCAAGCCTCCACTTTTGTCAGGAATGGCCACCTTTCCTATGGCTGGGATGATTTTATCGACTTATGTCTTTCGCGTGTTCCCTCATCTTCCTTTGCTAGCGCAAGGACTCTGGTGGTTTTCATTTCTCTTGGATTTGGCCCTGATTGCTGGTTTTACCATCAAGTTTGCTTGTCCAGGGCGGAGGGTTCATTCCACTCCTAGCTGGACGGTTCTCTATGTGGGAATAGCAGTGGCAGCCTTGACTTATCCACTGGTAGGTATTATCGAGATTGCCTATGCGACCTTGAGTTTTGGTTTTCTCTTGACCTTCTATCTCTACCCGCTTATTTATAGTGATTTAAAGAAACATGCACTCCCAGTAGCCTTGCTTGGGCAAGAAGGAATCTACTGTGCTCCTTTCTCTCTACTCTTGGCTTCTCTAGTTCGAGTTGGAGGAGCTAGCCTACCGACTTGGGTCTTGATTGTCATGGTCTTGGCTTCCCAATCCTTCTTTTTCTTTGTTTTGACTCGTCTGCCCAATATTTTAAAACAAGGTTTTCAACCAGCCTTCTCAGCCCTCACCTTCCCGACCATTATCACAGCTACTTCGCTTAAGATGGCTCAGGGAATCTTGAAATTTCCATTTTTGGATTATTTGGTAGTGGCTGAAACTGTTATTTGCCTAATCATTTTGCTCTTTGTATTAGGCGCTTATCTGAATTGGTTACGAAAAAAGGTCTAGCTAGAAATAGCTAAACCTTATTTTTTATGGTTTGATAACTTCAGCTCCACCCATGTATGGACGAAGTGCTTCTGGGATGGTCACAGAACCATCTGCATTTTGGTAGTTTTCAAGAATAGCAGCCACTGTACGTCCAACTGCAAGTCCAGAACCGTTCAGGGTATGGAGCAATTTCACCTTGCCATCAGCTTCATCACGGTAACGGATTTGGGCACGACGGGCTTGGAAATCTTCTGTATTTGAACAACTTGAGATTTCACGGTAGGTATTTTGTGCTGGAATCCAAACTTCCAAGTCGTAAGTTTTAGCAGCTGAGAAGCCCATATCTCCAGTAGAGAGAGCAACGACACGGTATGGAAGGTTAAGTTTTTGAAGAATGTTTTCAGCGTTGGCTGTCATTTTTTCCAATTCTTCGTAAGATTCTTCTGGTTTGGCAAATTTGACCATTTCAACCTTGTGGAATTGGTGCAAACGAATCAAGCCACGAGTATCACGGCCAGCTGAACCAGCCTCAGATCGGAATGATGGGCTCATAGCAGTGAAGTAGATTGGCAGGTCTTTACCGTCCAGGATTTCATCACGGTAGTAGTTTGTTAGGGGAACCTCAGCTGTAGGAATAAGGACATAATTGCTGTCGCTGAGTTCAAAAGTATCTTCCTTGAATTTTGGATATTGACCAGTACCAAACATAGAGTCGTGGTTAACCATGTAAGGCGTGATGACTTCCGTATAGCCTTCCTTTCCATGTTCATCCAACATAAAGTTGTAGATAGCACGTTCCAAACGAGCACCGAGGCCTTTATAGAAGAGGAAGCGAGCTCCTGTTACCTTACCACCGCGTTCCCAGTCAAGGATGCCAAGGTCTTCACCAAGATCCCAGTGAGCTTTTGGCTCGAAATCGAACTCGCGTGGAGTGCCCCAACGACGAACTTCCACATTGTCATCTTCGTCAGCCCCAACAGGAACGCTATCAGCTGGAATATTTGGAAGAGTAGTGGTAAATTCTGTCAATTTAGCATCGATTTCTGCCAATTCAGCATCCAAGGCTTTGACTTCAGCAGATAGGGTTTGCATAGCAGCAATCTTGTCATCTGCATTTTCCTTGTTGCGTTTGGCTTGGGCAATCTCAGCAGAAACTGTGTTTCGTTCTGCTTTGAGAGTTTCAACCTTGACTAAGATGTCACGACGTTTAGCATCGATTTCTTTCATCTCATTCAAGACAGCAGCATCTACACCACGTGTAGCCAATTTTTCTGCGACAGCATCAAAGTCTGTACGAATACGTTTGATATCTAACATAAGAACTCCTTTATGAAAAAAGCACACCTGACAAAGCGTTGGAGTGGCAGGGCCACGGTTCCATCCAACTTCACAGGTGTGCACTTGATTGTGTATGTAATTGTTACTAACGGTAGAATTTCACCTATCCCTCCTATCTGCTCGCAGCATCCGCAGACTTTCTGAAAGAAGAAGATAACCTACTTATCCGTTGCTATGATTATACTAAAGTTTCTACTTTTTTGCAAATAGATTTTTAAATTTTTGGCTAATTGTCTGAATCAGGGTAGGAAGTTTGACGACCTTGTCATTGCCTAGTTTTTCGCGAGCAATTTTAAGAATGGCACCCGAGTCTTTTGAGGCAAAGAGGAATTTTCCTTTGTCTGTAAAGACTTCGAAGTGGCGACTGATTTTGCGACCAGTAACATTAGCTCCAATTTGGTTGATATGGCTCCAAGGAATCTGGATAAATTGTTCGACATTGACATCTGGGTAAAATTCCAAAGCCTGATCTCCGACAAGGAATTTCCCAACTTTCCCAGCTATAGAGAGGTAGGAGGTGCCTGTCGTATTGAGGAGCACTGTTTTGTTAAGTGATTGAGCCATGCTTAGTCTTCCTTACTTTCACCGAAAAAGGCATTGTAGAGGGCTTTAATAGCTGCTTTCTCTTGGTCCTTATGGACAACAAACATAATAGATACTTCACTAGAACCTTGAGACATCATCTGGATGTTGATCTTATTTTCAGATAGAGCACGTGTCGCAGTAGCAGTTACTCCGATATGGCTCTTCATTTTTTCTCCAACAATCATAATGATAGAAAGGTCGTGTTCGATTTCTGCATGGTCTACTTCAGCCTTTTGAACCAACTGACGAAGGATTTCTTCTTCCTTGATAGGAGTTAGTTCACGAGAACGGAGGATGATAGAAAGATCGTCGATACCTGTTGGCATATGTTCCCAACCGATGTTAAGGTCTTCAAGGATTTGAAGAACCTTGCGTCCAAATCCAACCTCACGGTTCATGAGGTATTTAGACATATTAATGCTGACAAAGCCTGAGTCACCAGCAATTCCCACAACTGGGAATTCATCACTACTGTGTTTTAGAACGATACGAGTACCTGGATGGTCAGGATTGTTGGTATTCTTGATAACGAGAGGGATTTTTCCACGGTAGGCAGGAAGAAGGGCTTCGTCATGAAGGACTGAGAATCCTGCATAGGCCAACTCACGCATTTCACGGTAGGTCAACTCAGGGATTGAGTGTGGCTGGTGGATAATACCAGGGTGGGCTGCAAAGATACCATCAACGTCTGTAAAGTTTTCATAGAGGTCGGCCTTAACACCGGCAGCAATGATAGAACCTGTAATGTCTGATCCTCCACGTGAGAAGGTACAGATTTGATTTTCCTTGGTAACTCCAAAGAAACCAGGAATGACAAGGACTTCATTTGCATTTGTCAATTCTTCAATCTTGTCATAACTTGATGGAATGATGCGAGCGTGACCAGGTTCACTTGTGACCACAATACCAGCTTCTCTAGGGTGAACATAGCGTGCATCGATCCCATTTTGATTAAAGTAGGCTGCGATCAATTTAGCATTGTTATTCTCACCGGCTGCTAGGAAGGTATCGTAGAGAAATTCATTCTCTTCAATAGGAAGAGTGGCCAAGGCACGAATGCTTTTAGAGATTTTTTCTAAAACAGCTGGTTTAAGACCTAGTTCACTAACCATAGCAGCATAGCGGTCGATAATCCAGTTTTGGCTCTTGCTAATATCGTTACCAGCAACATAGTCGCGGTAGTATTTAATCAAGGCATCCGTAACCTTAGTATCTTCAGCATTGCGTTTACCAGGGGCAGAAACGACTACAAAACGACGCTCTGAATCGCTTTTGACGATGTTTAAAACTTTTTCTAATTGACTAGCAGAGGCAAGAGAGCTACCTCCAAATTTAACAACTTTCATAAGAACTCCTAAAGTAAGTATTTTATACGATTATAGCAGAAAGAAAGCCTTTTTTCAATGAAGAAAATAAGATGCTTTCTACATTAAAGGGAGCCTGTATTATCAGCTGAGACACTTTTAGCCGATTTTTCCTTGCTTTCAAGTTTTAAAAAAGATATACTTTGAAAATAAAATAATTTAATACTCAATGAAAATCAAAGAGCAAACTAGGAAGCTAGCCGTAGACAGTACTTGAGTACGGCAAGGCGAAGCTGACGTGGTTTGAATTTGATTTTCGAAGAGTATAAACTGCTTATAAAATAAAAAGGAGTCCAGATGGAACACATTATTTATCAGCTTGATGAGGACTTGGCAATCCTTACCTTGAATCGTCCTGAGGTCGCGAATGGTTTTCATATCCCTATGTGTGAGGAGATTTTAGAAGCTCTGACTTTGGCAGAAGAGGATCCGGCTGTGCATTTTATCTTGATTAATGCTAATGGAAAAGTTTTCTCCGTTGGGGGAGATTTGGTAGAGATGAAGCGAGCAGTGGATGAGGATGATATTCCATCATTGACGAAAATCGCAGAGTTGGTCAATGCTATTTCTTATAAAATCAAGCAAATAGGTAAACCTGTTTTGATTGAGGTTGATGGAGCTGTTGCAGGTGCCGCAGCCAATATGGCTGTTGCTGCAGATTTCTGTCTTGCAACGGATAAAGCTAAGTTTATCCAAGCCTTTGTTGGGGTTGGTTTGGCTCCTGATGCGGGTGGGATTCACCTCTTGAGTCGTAGTATTGGTGTGACGCGTGCTGCTCAATTAGCCATGACAGGAGAAGCTTTAACAGCAGACAAAGCTTTAGAGTGGGGGCTGGTTTACCGCGTCTGTGAAGCTGATAAACTTGAAAAAACGAGAGAACAGCTCCTTAAAAAATTAAGACGTGGTTCAAGCAATTCCTATGCAGCCATTAAGAAGTTGGTTTGGGAGAGTCAATTTAAAGATTGGCAAGATTATGCTACATTGGAATTGAATCTCCAAGAGTCTCTAGCTCAAACAGAGGATTTTAAAGAAGGAGTTCGGGCTCATTCAGAGCGAAGAAGACCTAAATTTACAGGAAAATAAAAAAATACTTGCACTGTTCTTTGAAGTTTGATATAATTTTTTTGTCAAATGTTTTGATTGTGAAAGTTTTTTGAAAAGGAGGGAAAAGAGATTGGACTACCAACGAATTAATGAATATTTAACATCTATATTTAACAATGTCCTCGTCATCGAGGAAGTTAGCTTGAGGGGTAGTCGTTTCAAGGATATCTCCATCAAAGAAGTCCATACAATCGATGTAATTGGAAAATTCCCAGATGTGACGCCAAGTCAAGTGTCAAAAGAGTTGATGGTGACTCTTGGGACGGTTACGACGAGTCTGAATAATCTTGAACGAAAGGGTTACATTGAACGCATTCGCTCAGAGCAGGATCGTCGTGTGGTGCATCTACATTTGACAAAGAAGGGTCGCTTGGTTCATAGACTACATAAACGCTTCCACAAGGCTATGGTCGAAAATATTATCGACGGTATGAGTAAGGAAGAAACTGAAGTTATGGGCAAAGGTTTGACTAAACTTTATCAATTTTTGGAGGATTTGAAATAATGGCTTTTGCAAAAATAAGCCAGGTTGCTCATTATGTGCCAGAGCAAGTGGTTACAAATCATGATTTAGCCCAGATTATGGATACCAATGATGAGTGGATTTCAAGTCGGACGGGAATACGACAAAGGCATATTTCAAGAACAGAATCTACCAGTGATTTGGCTACAGAGGTTGCTAAGAAACTGATGACAAAAGCTGGAATCACAGGGGAAGAGTTGGATTTTATCATCCTAGCTACCATCACTCCAGATTCGATGATGCCCTCTACAGCTGCTCGTGTCCAAGCTAATATTGGTGCTAATAAGGCCTTTGCTTTTGACCTAACAGCTGCTTGTAGTGGATTTGTATTTGCATTGTCAACTGCTGAAAAGTTTATCTCTTCTGGTCGTTTTCAAAAAGGCTTGGTGATTGGTAGTGAAACCCTCTCTAAAGCAGTCGATTGGTCAGACCGATCAACAGCTGTTTTGTTTGGAGATGGTGCTGGTGGTGTCTTGTTAGAAGCTAGTGAGCAAGAGCATTTCTTGGCAGAGAGTCTCAATAGCGATGGAAGTCGCAGCGAGTGTCTGACCTATGGACATTCAGGGTTACATTCTCCATTTTCAGATCAAGAAAGTGCAGATTCATTTTTGAAGATGGATGGACGCGCAGTTTTTGATTTTGCCATTCGGGATGTAGCCAAGTCTATCAAACAAACTATTGAAGAATCTCCTGTAGAGGCGACAGACTTGGATTATCTACTACTTCATCAGGCTAATGACCGTATCTTGGATAAAATGGCTAAAAAAATTGGTGTCGAACGAGACAAACTTCCAGCCAATATGATGGAATATGGCAATACCAGTGCAGCCAGTATCCCGATTTTACTTTCAGAGTGTGTAGAACAAGGTCTCATCCCTTTAGATGGTAGCCAGACGGTTCTGCTATCAGGCTTCGGTGGAGGCTTGACCTGGGGCACGCTCATTCTTACAATCTAGGTAATCATGTGGTGAACACATTGTTATAAAAACTATTTATTTTAAAGGAGTCCTATCATGGCAGTATTTGAAAAAGTACAAGAAATTATCGTTGAAGAACTTGGGAAAGACGCATCAGAAGTAACACTTGAATCAACTTTTGATGATTTGGACGCAGATTCATTGGACTTGTTCCAAGTAATCTCAGAAATCGAAGATGCTTTTGATATCCAAATCGAAGCAGAAGATGACTTGAAAACAGTTGGTGACTTGGTTGCCTACGTTGAAGAGCAAACAAAATAAGCAGAATATAAGATAGAAGGAGTAGGGAAACCCGCTCCCTCTTGTTTAGGCAATAGTTTGATTGTCAAATTATGACAGTATCGAACTATTACGTAAGCAAGAACTGATGGAGGCACTATGAAAACGCGTATTACAGAATTATTGAATATTGATTATCCTATTTTTCAAGGAGGAATGGCTTGGGTCGCTGATGGTGATTTGGCAGGGGCTGTTTCCAAGGCTGGGGGACTAGGCATTATCGGTGGGGGGAATGCCCCTAAAGAAGTTGTCAAGGCAAATATTGACAAGATCAAATCATTGACTGATAAACCCTTTGGTGTCAACATCATGCTCTTGTCTCCCTTTGTGGAAGATATTGTAGACCTCGTTATCGAGGAGGGGGTTAAGGTAGTGACAACAGGCGCAGGAAATCCTGGCAAATACATGGAACGCTTCCATGAAGCTGGGATTACAGTCATTCCTGTTGTACCAAGTGTTGCCCTAGCTAAACGCATGGAAAAAATTGGTGCGGACGCTGTTATTGCAGAAGGAATGGAAGCTGGGGGGCATATCGGTAAATTAACAACTATGACCTTGGTGCGTCAAGTGGTGGCAGCTGTATCTATTCCTGTTATTGCTGCAGGAGGGATTGCAGATGGTGAAGGTGCTGCGGCTGGATTTATGCTAGGTGCAGAGGCTGTTCAGGTTGGAACTCGCTTTGTCGTTGCAAAAGAGTCTAATGCCCATCCAAATTATAAGGCGAAAATTTTAAAAGCTAGAGATATTGATACTACGATTTCAGCTCAACACTTTGGGCATGCAGTTCGAGCTATTAAAAACCAATTGACTCGTGATTTTGAAAAAGCTGAGAAAGATGCCTTTAAACAAGAAAATCCTGATTTGGAAATCTTTGAACAAATGGGAGCAGGTGCACTAGCCAAAGCAGTTGTTCACGGAGATGTGGATGGTGGATCTGTCATGGCAGGTCAGATCGCAGGGCTTGTTTCCAAAGAAGAAACCGTTGAAGAAATCCTAAAAGATTTGTATTACGGAGCAGCTAAGAAAATTCAAGAAGAAGCCTCTCGTTGGGCAGGAGTTGTAAGAAATGACTAAAACAGCCTTTTTATTTGCTGGTCAAGGTGCCCAGTATCTAGGTATGGGACGGGATCTCTATGATCACTACCCTATTGTCAAAGAAACGATTGATCAAGCGAGTCAGGTACTTGGTTATGATTTGCGTCATCTCATCGATACGGAAGAAGACAAACTCAATCAGACCCGCTATACCCAACCAGCCATTCTAGCAACTTCGGTTGCTATCTACCGTTTATTACAAGAAAAAGGCTATCAGCCTGATATGGTTGCTGGTTTGTCCCTTGGAGAATATTCTGCCTTGGTGGCCAGCGGTGCTTTGGATTTTGAAGATGCGGTAGCCTTGGTTGCTAAGCGTGGAGCCTATATGGAAGAAGCGGCTCCTGCTGGATCTGGTAAGATGGTAGCAGTTCTCAATACACCAGTAGAGGTTATTGAAGAAGCATGTCAAAAAGCTTCTGAACTTGGAGTGGTTACCCCAGCCAACTATAATACACCTGCACAAATCGTGATTGGTGGAGAAGTGGTTGCAGTTGATCGAGCTGTTGAACTCTTGCAGGAAGCAGGAGCTAAACGCTTGATTCCTCTTAAGGTTTCAGGGCCTTTTCATACCGCTCTCCTTGAGTCTGCTAGTCAGAAACTAGCTGAAACTCTAGCTCAGGTAAGTTTTTCAGATTTTACTTGTCCCCTAGTCGGCAATACAGAAGCTGCAGTTATGCAAAAAGAAGACATTGCTCAACTCTTGACGCGTCAGGTCAAAGAACCAGTTCGTTTCTATGAAAGTATTGCGGCCATGCAAGAAGCAGGCGTAACCAACTTTATCGAGATTGGACCGGGGAAAGTCTTGTCAGGTTTTGTCAAAAAAATTGATAAGACAGCTAAACTAGCCAATGTTGAAGATCAGGCTAGTTTGGAAACTTTGCTAGAAAACAAGTAATCCCTTCTCCCATAAATACAAGAGGAAACAGGAGAAAAGAATGCAACTTAAAAATAAAAATATCTTTATTACAGGTTCGAGTCGTGGAATTGGTCTTGCTATTGCCCACAAGTTTGCTCAAGCAGGAGCCAATATTGTTTTAAACAGTCGTGGGGCAATCTCAGAAGAATTGCTCGCTGAGTTTTTAAACTATGGTGTCAAGGTGGTTCCTATTTCAGGAGACGTGTCAGATTTTGCAGACGCTAAGCGTATGGTTGATCAAGCTATTGCAGAGCTGGGTTCAGTAGATGTTTTGGTTAACAATGCAGGAATTACCCAAGATACCCTGATGCTCAAGATGACAGAAGCGGATTTTGAAAAAGTTCTCAAGGTTAATTTGACCGGTGCCTTTAACATGACACAATCAGTCTTGAAACCGATGATGAAAGCCAGAGAAGGTGCTATCATTAATATGTCTAGTGTTGTTGGCTTGATGGGAAATATCGGTCAAGCTAACTATGCAGCTTCTAAGGCTGGTTTGATTGGTTTTACCAAGTCTGTGGCGCGTGAAGTGGCTAATCGCAATATCAGAGTTAATGCTATTGCACCTGGAATGATTGAATCCGATATGACAGCGGTCCTATCAGACAAGGTAAAAGATGTCATGCTGGCGCAAATTCCTATGAAAGAATTTGGGCAGGCAGAGCAGGTTGCAGATTTAACAGTATTTTTAGCAGGCCAAGATTATCTAACTGGTCAAGTGGTTGCCATTGATGGCGGCCTCAGTATGTAGCAGAAGCTAGGGGTAAAAAAGATGAAACTAAATCGCGTAGTAGTAACAGGTTATGGAGTAACATCTCCAATCGGAAATACACCAGAAGAATTTTGGAATAGTTTGACAACTGGAAAAATCGGAATTGGTCAAATTACAAAATTTGATCATAGTAACTTCGATGTGCATAATGCAGCAGAAATCCAAGATTTTCCTTTTGATAAATACTTTGTAAAGAAAGATACAAATCGTTTTGATAACTACTCTTTGTATGCCTTGTATGCGGCTCAAGAAGCCGTTAATCATGCCAAGTTAGATGTAGAGGCTCTTGATAAAGATCGTTTTGGTGTTATTGTGGCCTCTGGTATTGGTGGAATCAAAGAAATTGAAGATCAAGTTCTTCGCCTAAATGACAAAGGACCAAAACGTGTGAAACCATTGACCCTTCCAAAAGCCTTGCCAAATATGGCTTCAGGAAATGTTGCTATGCGTTTTGGAGCAAACGGTGTTTGTAAATCCATCAATACTGCCTGCGCTTCATCAAATGACGCGATTGGGGATGCCTTCCGATCAATTAAATTTGGTTTCCAAGACGTTATGTTGGTAGGTGGTTCAGAAGCCTCTATCACACCTTTTGCCATCGCCGGTTTTCAAGCCCTAACTGCTCTCTCAACTACAGAGGATCCAAGTCGTGCTTCCATCCCATTTGATAAGGACCGTAATGGTTTTGTCATGGGTGAAGGTTCAGGAATGTTGGTTCTTGAAAGTCTGGAACACGCTGAAAAACGTGGGGCTACTATCCTTGCTGAAGTGGTTGGTTACGGAAATACTTGTGATGCCTACCACATGACTTCACCACATCCAGAAGGTCAGGGAGCTATCAAGGCCATCAAACTAGCCTTGGAAGAAGCAGAGATTTCTCCAGAGCAAGTAGCCTATGTCAATGCTCACGGAACGTCAACTCCTGCTAATGAAAAAGGAGAAAGTGGTGCAATCGTAGCTGTTCTTGGTAAGGAAGTACCTGTATCATCAACCAAGTCTTTCACAGGACATTTGCTGGGGGCTGCAGGCGCGGTAGAAGCTATCGTCACAATCGAAGCCATGCGTCATAACTTTGTACCAATGACAGCTGGAACAAGTGAAGTATCAGATTATATCGAAGCCAATGTCGTTTATGGACAAGGCTTGGAGCAAGAAATTCCATACGCTATTTCAAATACTTTTGGTTTTGGTGGCCACAATGCCGTTCTTGCTTTCAAACGTTGGGAGAATAAATAAGTATGAATTTAAACGATATTAAAGACTTGATGGCTCAATTTGACCAGTCAAGTTTGAGAGAATTTTCTTATAAGAATGGGACGGATGAGTTGCAGTTTAGCAAGAATGAAGCGAGACATGTGCCTGAAGTCGCAGCTCAAGTAGCTCCAGCATCCGTTCTAGCAACACCAAGTCCAGTAGCTCCTACATCTGCTCCAGTAGAAACTGTAGTGGAAGAAACTTCGTCACCAGCAGAAGCAAGTGTGGATGCTGAGGGAGATCTTATAGAGAGTCCACTTGTTGGAGTGGCTTACTTGGCTGCTGGCCCAGATAAACCTGCCTTTGTAACAGTTGGTGATAGTGTCAAAAAAGGCCAAACATTGGTGATTATCGAAGCCATGAAAGTCATGAATGAAATTCCAGCTCCTAAGGATGGTGTGGTAACGGAAATTCTCGTTTCTAACGAAGAAATGGTTGAGTTTGGTAAAGGATTGGTACGTATCAAATGATCGATATTCAAGGAATCAAAGAAGCCCTTCCCCACCGTTATCCTATGCTCCTAGTGGATCGTGTCTTGGAAGTGAGCGAGGATACCATTGTTGCTATCAAAAATGTGACCATTAACGAGCCCTTTTTCAATGGTCATTTTCCTCAATATCCAGTTATGCCAGGTGTTCTGATTATGGAAGCCTTGGCGCAAACAGCTGGTGTCTTGGAGTTATCAAAACCTGAAAATAAAGGGAAACTGGTCTTTTACGCTGGTATGGACAAGGTTAAGTTCAAGAAGCAAGTTGTACCAGGCGACCAATTGCTTATGACGGCAACGTTTGTAAAACGTCGTGGCACAATAGCTGTGGTTGAAGCAAAGGCTGAAGTGGATGGCAAGCTTGCAGCTAGTGGTACTCTTACCTTTGCAATAGGGAACTAAGGAGGTTCTCCATGTTTCGAAAAATTTTAATTGCCAATCGTGGTGAAATTGCGGTTCGTATTATCCGTGCGGCGCGTGAATTGGGCATTTCGACGGTGGCAGTTTATTCAACTGCTGATAAGGAAGCCCTTCATACGCTTTTAGCAGATGAAGCAGTTTGTATCGGTCCTGGCAAGGCAACAGAGTCTTATCTCAATATTAATGCGGTTCTATCGGCTGCAGTCTTGACTGAAGCAGAAGCCATTCACCCAGGTTTTGGTTTTCTCAGTGAAAATTCCAAATTTGCAACCATGTGTGAAGAGGTGGGGATTAAGTTTATCGGCCCATCTGGTCATGTCATGGATATGATGGGAGACAAAATCAATGCGCGTGCTCAGATGATCAAAGCTGGTGTGCCTGTCATTCCAGGTTCAGATGGAGAAGTGCATAACTCTGAGGAAGCTTTGATTGTTGCTGAAAAAATTGGCTACCCTGTGATGCTCAAGGCTTCAGCAGGTGGAGGTGGTAAAGGGATTCGTAAGGTTGAAAAACCAGAAGACCTCGTTTCAGCCTTTGAAACGGCCTCTAGTGAAGCTAAGGCCAATTATGGCAATGGTGCCATGTACATAGAACGGGTTATTTATCCAGCTCGCCATATTGAGGTTCAAATCCTAGGAGATGAGCATGGACATGTGATTCACTTAGGTGAACGGGATTGTTCTCTTCAACGGAATAACCAAAAGGTTTTGGAAGAAAGTCCTTCGATTGCAATCGGAAAAACGCTGCGTCATGAAATCGGTGCTGCTGCTGTTCGAGCTGCAGAGTCTGTTGGTTATGAAAATGCAGGGACCATTGAGTTTCTTCTTGATGAAGCTAGCGGTAAATTCTATTTTATGGAGATGAATACTCGTGTTCAGGTGGAACATCCGGTAACAGAGTTTGTTTCAGGTGTGGATATCGTTAAGGAACAGATTCGCATTGCGGCAGGTCAGCCTTTGTCTGTTAAGCAAGAAGATATTGTTCTACGCGGTCATGCCATCGAGTGTCGTATCAATGCAGAAAATCCAGCCTTCAACTTTGCTCCAAGTCCAGGTAAGATTACTAATCTCCATCTGCCAAGTGGTGGAGTTGGCTTGCGCGTGGATTCAGCAGTTTATCCAGGCTATACCATTCCACCTTATTATGATAGTATGATTGCTAAAATTATCGTTCACGGTGAAAATCGTTTTGATGCCTTGATGAAAATGCAACGTGCCCTCTATGAATTAGAGATTGAAGGGGTGCAGACCAATGCAGATTTCCAGCTTGACCTCATTTCAGATCGCAATGTCATTGCTGGGGATTATGATACTTCCTTCTTGATGGAAACATTCTTACCTAAATATCAAGAAAAAGAATAAAATGACTTTAAGAGTTTAAACCGAAAAGGGGAATCAATGGCTCTATTTAGTAAAAAAGATAAGTATATTCGAATCAATCCCAATCGTTCGGTTAGGGAAAAATCTCAAGCCAAGCCGGAGGTTCCAGATGAATTATTCTCCCAGTGTCCAGGCTGTAAGCATACCATTTATCAGAAGGATCTGGGAAGTGAGCGTATCTGTCCGCACTGTAGCTATACCTTTCGTATTTCTGCCCAAGAACGCTTGGCTTTGACAATTGATATGGGAACCTTCAAGGAATTGTTTACAGGGATTGAAAGCAAGGATCCCTTGCATTTCCCTGGTTATCAAAAGAAACTAGCAATTATGCGTGAAAAAACTGGTCTGGACGAAGCCGTTGTGACAGGAACAGCTCTTATTAAAGGTCAGACTGTGGCTCTTGGGATTATGGATTCCAATTTTATCATGGCTTCTATGGGTACAGTTGTAGGGGAAAAAATCACTCGTTTGTTTGAGTATGCGACTGTCGAAAAATTGCCAGTTGTTCTCTTCACAGCCTCTGGTGGGGCCCGTATGCAGGAAGGAATCATGAGTCTTATGCAGATGGCCAAGATCTCTGCAGCAGTTAAGCGCCATTCAAATGCTGGTCTCTTTTACCTGACCATTTTGACAGATCCAACGACAGGTGGTGTAACAGCTTCTTTCGCTATGGAAGGCGATATCATTTTAGCTGAACCACAGAGTTTGGTCGGTTTTGCTGGGCGTCGTGTCATTGAAAACACGGTTCGTGAAAGCTTGCCTGAGGATTTCCAAAAGGCAGAATTCCTATTGGAACATGGCTTTGTGGATGCTATTGTCAAAAGAAGAGACTTACCAGATACGATTGCTAGCCTAGTCAGATTGCATGGAGGTGGTCCTAGATGAATATTGCAAAAATAGTCAGAGAAGCGCGTGAGCAGAGTCGCTTGACAACCTTGGACTTTGCGGCAGGCATTTTTGATGACTTTATCCAATTACACGGTGACCGTTTTTTTCGTGATGATGGTGCAGTTGTTGGTGGTATTGGCTGGCTTGGAGATCAAGCTGTAACAGTGGTTGGTATCCAAAAAGGCAAGAGCTTACAAGACAACCTCAAACGGAATTTTGGACAACCGCATCCAGAAGGCTATCGCAAGGCCTTGCGTTTGATGAAACAAGCTGAAAAGTTTGGCCGTCCAGTTGTGACCTTTATCAATACTGCAGGTGCCTATCCTGGTGTGGGAGCGGAAGAACGTGGTCAGGGAGAAGCTATTGCTCGCAATCTCATGGAAATGAGTGATCTGAAAGTTCCGATTATCGCCATCATTATCGGTGAAGGTGGTTCAGGTGGAGCTCTGGCTCTGGCCGTTGCGGACCGTGTTTGGATGCTGGAAAATTCTATTTATGCTATTCTCAGTCCAGAAGGTTTTGCTTCCATTCTATGGAAGGACGGCACTCGTGCCATGGAAGCGGCAGAACTGATGAAAATCACTTCGCATGAGCTGCTAGAAATGGACGTGGTGGACAAGGTGATTTCTGAAGCAGGACTTTCTAGTAAAGAACTGATTAAGAGTGTCAAGAAAGAACTCCAAACTGAACTAGCTTTACTTTCACAAAAACCGCTAGAAGAGTTGTTGGAAGAACGTTACCAACGATTTAGAAAATACTAATACCTCAGAATACATAAAAACTAGAACTGGCAGTCAGTTCTAGTTTTTATGTGGTTCTTACTCTGTATCAAGGACGAAGTAAAAGGTGCTTGGAAGACCAAACACCTTTTCGATTATTCATTTTCTTCAGTTACAAATTGACTAAGCAGGCCGTTGATAAAGCGGGCTGATTTTTGATCTGAAAAATTCTTGGCAAGTTCAATAGCTTCATTGACTGCTACCAGCTGAGGTGTATCAAATGAAGTGATTTCAAAGATACCCAAGCGTAGTAAGTTTTTTTCGACCAAGGTCAAGCGTTCAACTGTCCAGCCTGACTTGAGGTGCTGGTTGATTTGTCTATCCAACTCGTCTTTTTGAGCTTGAACGCCAGAAACCAAGTTCAGAAGAAAGGCAGGGATTTGCACATCTGCATCTTCACGGTCATGCGTGTAGGCAAAGTGACAAGCCGTTTCCATATCTGTACCGAATTCAAGGCTCATAAGAGCTTGAAAAGCGCATTTACGAAGTTCGCGTCTAGATTCTAATAATGGGCTAGTCATTGAGGAAGTCCTCGTTAAATAGATCTTTCAACTCAGGTTTTGGTGTTTTATCTGGAACGATTCCTGCAACATGGATGTTAACAGCAGCAAGTTCCACATCAGCCATATCACGGACAGCATCTTTGACTGCTTTTTGAATAGCAAGAGCAACTTTTGGTACTTTCACACCGTACTCAAGATAAAGGTAGATGTCAGCAGTTAGTTCTTCGTTGCTTTCTTTTAAGTAGACGCCACGACCAAGAGAGAGTTTTGATAGGGTATCAGATACGGATTTATTTGAAAATGAATGGACACCATCAACTTTAGCAGTTGCGATGGCAATGATTTTTTCAAGTACACGTGGAGCGATAACGATTTCGCCAAATTGTTCTTCAGTTCCCATAGAATGACCTCTTTCTAGAGATTAGGCACGAGAAACGTAAGTTCCTTCTGCAGTGTTGATGATCAATTTTTGTCCAGCTTCGATGAAGTCAGGAACGTTGACAACAAGTCCAGTTTCCATTGTTGCTGGTTTACCAGAACCTGTAACAGTAGCACCTTTGATAGATGGTTGTGTTTCAGCAACTGTCAATTCAACAGTAGTTGGTACAGTTACACCGATTACTTCAGTTCCGTAGAATTGGATTTTAACATCAGAGTTTTCAAGGATGTAAAGCAATTCATTTTCAACGTTCACGACTGGGATTTCGTATTGGTCGTAAGTTTCAGTGTTCATGAAGTAGGCAGTTTCATCCATTTTGTACAAGTATTGAGCTGGAACAGTTTCGATAATAGCTTGTTCGAATTTTTCTTCTGGACGGTAGCTTGTATCAAATGTAGAACCAGTACGGACATCACGCAATTTCATACGCATGATTGTGTTTCCTTTACCTGGTTTGTGGTGGCTAGCTTCCAAAACGCGGATTAATTTTCCGTCTGCAGTTTCAAATGTCATACCAGCTTTCAATTTGCTTGCTTCAATCATGTTTTTACCTCTTTAATAAATATTATTACTCTTCATTTTACCATAAAATCTTCTGGAAATAAAGCCAAAATAGTTATTGGGACATGGTAGGAGCGAAAAAACCAACCTCAGGGCTGGTTTCTTTTACATATTAATCTTCTTTCAACTTCGCCAATTCTTGGGCAAGAAGTTTAAGGGCAACTTGTGGGTTGGCTTGGCCTTTGGTTGCTTTCATAAGGAATCCTGTGAAGGCCTTGTCTGCGTTACGTTTTCCTGACTTGAAGTCGGCAACTGCGGCTTCGTTGTCCGCAAAGACTTGGTGGATAATTGGAATCAAAACAGCTGGATCTGAGATTTGAACCATGCCAGCTTTTTCCACGTATTCACGCGCGCCACCGCCATTTTTAGCTAGGTGGACAAAGACTTTCTTAGCAATCTTAGAAGAGATCGTGCCGTCTTCGATGATGGCAATCATTTCAACCAAGTTTTCTGGTGTCAATTCGATTTGTTCCAGCGTTTTGCCTTCAGCGTTCAAGAACTGAGCAACTTCACCTTGGAGCCAGTTTGAGACTTGCTTGGCATCGCCACCGAGGGCAACAGCTTTCTCAAAGAAGTCAGAAGTGACTTTATTAGCAGTCAACTGGCTGGCATCGTAGTCTGACAAGCCAAGGTCAGATACGTAGCGCGCACGGCGTTCTTTTGGAAACTCTGGCAATTCAGCACGCATTTCCTCGATCCACTCGTCTGAGATTTCAAAGAGTGGTAGGTCTGGTTCTGGGAAGTAGCGGTAGTCTGCAGCTCCTTCCTTGACACGCATGAGGATGGTTGCCTTGTTAGCTTCATCGTAACGGCGTGTTTCTTGGCGGATTTGACCACCTGAGCGAAGGATTTCAGCTTGACGTTGGACTTCGTATTCAAGCCCCTTACGGACGTTAGAGAAGGAGTTGAGGTTTTTCAACTCAGTCTTGGTACCGAATTTTTCTTGACCATAAGGACGAAGAGAAATATTGGCATCCACACGCATAGAACCTTCTTCCATCTTAACGTCAGAAATACCAGCGTACTGGATGACTTCCTTGAGGGCAATTAGATAAGCGTAGGCTTCTTCTGGTGAGCGCATGTCCGCTTCAGATACAATCTCAATCAATGGCACCCCTTGGCGGTTGAGGTCGACATAAGAGTAGCCATCTGTACCGTGGGTGTTTTTACCAGCGTCTTCTTCTAGGTGGGCACGTTCGATACCGATTTTCTTAGTTGTACCATCTTCTAGCTCGACTTCAATCCAGCCGTTATAACCGATTGGCTCATCAAACTGAGAAATTTGGTAGGCTTTAGGGTTATCCGGATAGAAGTAGTTCTTGCGGTCAAAGTGCATCTTCTTATGGATGTTCATGTTGAGGGCAAGAGCAGCCTTGATACCGGCATCGACAACACCTTTATTGAGAACTGGTAGAACTCCTGGGAAAGACCAGTCAATCACGTTGGTGTTGGCATTTTGGTCATTTCCAAAGTGGGCAGAAGTAGGTGAGAAGATTTTTGAATTGGTGTTGAGCTCTACGTGGACTTCAAGTCCAATGACTGTTTCAAAGTTCATTAGTTGTCACCTCCAAAAATCACGGGTTGTTGTTTGTGGTAGTCTGTTGTTGCTTCAAAAACAGCAGCAGCTTGGTAAATGGTTTCCTCAGAATACTTAGGACCAATCAATTGGAGACCGACAGGTAGACCTTGAGAGAATCCAGCTGGAATCGAAATTCCTGGGAGACCAGCCAAGTTGACTGGGATGGTCAAAAGGTCAGCCAAGTACATGGCAACTGGGTCATGGTTGAGTGAGTCCAAGTCATAAGCAACACTTGGAGCAGTTGGACCCAAAATCAAGTCGTAATCCGCGAAGACTTTTTCGAAATCTTGAATGATGAGTGTACGAACCTGACCAGCTTTCTTATAGTAGGCGTCATAGTAACCTGATGAAAGACTGAAAGTACCCAGCATGATACGACGTTTCACCTCTTCACCGAAACCTTGGCTACGGCTGTTTACATAGATTTCATCAAGGTTTGTCGCATCCTCTGCACGATAGCCGTAACGGATACCGTCAAAGCGTTGCAAGTTTGATGAAGCTTCAGATGAAGCGATGATGTAGTAGACGGCAACACCGTATTTAGAGTGAGGAAGGCTGACTTCTTCGACAATAGCACCAAGTTTTTCAAAGTGTTTAGCGGCATTCAGAATGGTTTCCTTAACCTCTGGGTCAATTCCTTCACCAAGGTATTCCTTAGGCAACGCAATTTTCATGCCCTTAATGTCTTGACCGATTTTTGAAGTGAAGTCAGCGATGCGGATAGGAGCAGAAGTAGAGTCTTTAGCGTCTTGGCTGGCAATAGCGTTGAGCAAGAGGGCATTTTCCTTAACAGTTGGTGCGAAAGGTCCGATTTGGTCTAATGAGCTACCGAAGGCAATGAGACCGAAACGAGAAACCGTTCCGTAGGTTGGTTTGAGACCAACGATTCCGTTGAAGGCAGCAGGTTGGCGGATGGAACCACCAGTATCAGAACCAAGTGACAAGCGGACTTGCCCAGAAGCTACGGCTGCGGCAGAACCACTTGATGATCCACCAGGAACTTTGCCTTGATCCCAAGCATTTTTAGTGGCACCATAGTGAGAAGTCTCACCTGATCCACCCATGGCAAACTCATCCATGTTAGTTTTTCCTACGACAATCATGCCCTTAGCCTTTGCATTGGCAACGGCTGTCGCGTCAAAGATAGGCTCATAGTTGTAGAGCATTTTTGAGGCAGCAGTTGTGAGGATGCCGTCTGTAGAGATGTTATCCTTAACAGCAAGTGGAATTCCTGAAAGGACATTATCAGCATCAATTCCAGCTTCATCAATGGCTTTGGCTTTAGCAAGAGCCTGCTCCTCAGCGATGGTGACAAAAGCGTTGATAGCTGTCTCGCGAGATTGGATATCTTCAAGCGTTGCTTGGGTTAATTCAGTTGCAGAAATTTCCTTAGAAACAAGGAGATTGTGCAAGTCTTCAATGGTTTTATTGTTAAAAGTCATTAGGCATCTCCTCCATCGTCTAGGATAGCTGGTACCTTGATATAGTAGTTGTCTTTTTCAGGTACGTTTTTAAACAAGCGATCACGGTCTGTTCCTTCTTCGGCCACATCAGGGCGGAGTACGGTCTTACGGTCAGCCATGGTTGTAGTAGGTGCGATACCAGTTGTGTCAACTTCGCCTAGCAATTCAACCATGTCAACAATCTTAGACAAGGTAGTCGCAAAGGCAGCAGTTTCTTCTTCAGAGAATCTTAATTTTGAAAGATTGGCAACGTGTGTTACCTCTTCTTGCGTAATTTTCATCTTGCATCCTTTCGTGAAATGATGATTTTTAGTCTGTTCTATTTTACCATATTTTCCTATAAATAAGGGAGGGAAAGGTGAAAAAAGACATCTGGCAAGTCGAGAAAGAGGTTTTTAAAATAGACAAAAAAATAGCCGTCCTAACTTTGGTGAGTTAACGAGCTATTTTTTAGTTATGTAATTACAGCCACCGTCTTAAACGGCTCTGTGGGGTGTTGTTGTCGCAACATCTTTTTCTATATTTATTGTAACATTTATTGAAAAATTGCAAGGGGAATTAGGCTCCCTAGTATTTGGATAAGTTGAGTAGAAACTGAGTAGCAGGCATTAAAATTGCTTGCTAGTTTTGTCTATTGTGCATTAGCAAACTAAGATTTTTTGGTTTTAATATGCACTCTTTTGGTATTCATTCCATAAAGCCTGAAGTTCATCTGCATTTTCTAAAACATATTGCCTGATTATTTTTAGGTCTTTTGCTTTTACTTTACCATCTCTCAGTTCACCGTTCAGAAACATTGAGCCGACCTCTTCTCCGTGGATATAAATGTGAATATGCGCTTTTTGACCTTTATGGTTATGTTCGTTAGGACGAATTTCAATACCATACTTTTATACTCAATAAAAATCAAAGAGCAAACTAGAAAGCTAGGCGCAGGCAGTACTTGAGTACGACAAGCCGACGCTGACGTGGTTTGAATTTGATTTTTGAAGAGTATTAAGAAAGAATATTTAGGCATGTAGTAGTCCAACGTAGTCCTTCCATGTTTCAAGGTAGTTATCGCGATTTAACTCAATTTGCTTTTGAGCAAAACGAATGTCATAGTCTGCCAAGTCCAAATTTTCCAATACTTCTCCAGTTAGAATACTAAAGGTTCCAATTAATTCATCGTCATCATACATGCGCAAAATAGGGTTATTTGGATTCTTGTAAATATCATCTTTTGTCACTTCTAAATTAGTTACACCAAATTCTTTGAACATGATTATATCTCCTTTTTGTTTTATTATATCATTTTTGCTAGAATTGTCACGGTTTTCGATATATTTTACTATAAGGAATAGCTTTTATTCAAGTATAGTCTAACATAAAATAGAAATTGAAAAAAATGCTAAAATTCGATATAATGGAGTGTTGAAAGGAATGGTAAAATCCAATGTAAAAATCATTCTTAGATATCGAAACAAGAAAAATAGAGAATCAAAGAAAGAGAACTTATGAATATTCAAAAAGAAATTAAGAAACGTCGTACCTTTGCCATCATCTCTCACCCGGACGCGGGGAAAACAACCATCACTGAGCAACTGCTCTACTTTGGGGGCGAGATTCGTGAGGCTGGCACTGTAAAAGGAAAGAAAACAGGGACTTTTGCCAAGTCTGACTGGATGGATATCGAGAAGCAACGTGGGATTTCCGTTACTTCATCTGTGATGCAGTTTGACTATGATGGCAAGCGCGTCAATATCCTCGACACGCCAGGGCATGAGGACTTCTCAGAAGATACCTATCGTACCTTGATGGCGGTGGATGCTGCGGTCATGGTTGTGGACTCTGCCAAGGGTATCGAGGCCCAAACTAAGAAATTGTTTGAGGTTGTCAAACACCGTGGCATTCCAGTCTTTACCTTTATGAACAAGCTAGACCGTGACGGACGTGAGCCACTGGACCTCTTGCAAGAATTGGAAGAAGTCTTGGGCATTGCTAGCTACCCAATGAACTGGCCAATCGGGATGGGGAAAGCCTTTGAAGGCTTGTATGACCTCTATAACCAACGCTTGGAGCTCTACAAAGGGGATGAGCGTTTTGCCAGTTTAGAAGATGGGGACAAGCTTTTTGGCAGCAATCCTTTCTATGAGCAAGTCAAGGATGATATTGAACTTTTAAATGAAGCTGGAAATGAGTTTTCAGAGGAAGCTATCCTTGCTGGAGAATTGACACCTGTCTTCTTCGGTTCAGCCCTTACTAACTTTGGTGTGCAGACCTTCCTTGAAACCTTCCTCAAGTTTGCTCCAGAACCTCATGGTCACAAGAAAACAGACGGAGAAATTGTGGATCCTTATGACAAGGATTTCTCAGGATTTGTCTTTAAAATCCAAGCCAACATGGATCCTCGTCACCGTGACCGTATCGCCTTTGTTCGTATCGTATCAGGCGAATTTGAGCGTGGTATGAGTGTCAACCTGCCTCGTACTGGTAAGGGTGCCAAACTGTCTAATGTTACTCAGTTTATGGCGGAAAGTCGTGAGAATGTGACCAATGCCGTGGCAGGTGATATTATCGGGGTCTATGATACAGGTACTTATCAGGTTGGGGATACCTTGACGGTTGGAAAAAACAAGTTTGAATTTGAACCACTACCAACCTTTACCCCTGAAATTTTCATGAAAGTTTCTGCTAAGAATGTTATGAAGCAAAAATCCTTCCACAAGGGGATTGAGCAATTGGTGCAAGAGGGAGCCATTCAGCTTTATAAGAATTACCAAACAGGCGAGTACATGCTAGGGGCTGTAGGTCAACTCCAGTTTGAAGTCTTTAAACACCGTATGGAAGGTGAGTACAATGCGGAAGTGGTTATGAGCCCAATGGGTAAAAAGACCGTTCGTTGGATCAAGCCTGAGGACTTGGATGAACGGATGTCATCAAGCCGCAATATCTTGGCTAAAGACCGTTTTGACCAACCAGTCTTCCTCTTTGAAAACGACTTCGCCCTCCGCTGGTTTGCGGATAAGTATCCAGACGTAGAATTGGAAGAGAAGATGTAGATCGCCAAAGTTACTTGATTGTATAACAATCTAAGTAACTAACGCCAAGTTTCTATGGAACTTGGCTAGGCGCTCCACTAGTAAAGTTTTACGAATAATATCGATTCGTAAAACTTTACGTCGTAACTGGTAGTGAGCAGTCTAGCTAACTGCTTTGCTAACTACGTTTGGCAAATGAAATCGATTTATAAAACTCAGTGTTGTAATCTAATAATAGGTAACCGCTATGGCGGTCTACCTAAACGCTTCACTAGGAAAAATCCACGAATGGTATCGATTCGTGGATTTTTCCGTCGTAAGGGGTAGTGAGTGGTCTAGCTAACTGTCTCATTAACTACGTTTAGCAAATATGATCGATTTGCCAAACTCCGTGTCGTAGTTCAGAAAATTTATTTGATTGTGTAACATTCTAAGTAGCTAACGCCAAGTTTCTATGGATTTTTTCGTCGTAATGGTAAGGAAGCGAACTAGCTAACTGCTTTACTAACTACGTTTTGTAAATGGAATCGATTTGCCAAACTCCGTGTCCTAGTATAACAATCTCTAACCTTTATGTTGGTTGATCTAAATATTCTAATAAGAGAAGTCCAGGAATGCTATATTCATGGGCTTTTTCCTTATGGCATTGTGGGATTTTTTTATAAGAGTTAGTAGGTCGAGCTATTTGCATTACTAAAGTGCAACCTTTTTGCTTGTCAGCTTGCTCAAGAAATATCCTAGATAAACTATATACTTTGAAATTTACTATCTCTTAATCATAATGAAAACAGCGAAGAGTTCTTTGGATAATATATAATATATATGTCTATTCAAAGGAAAATGATGCTCTTTTTAATTTTGGATAAGTATGACGTATTCGTCGGTAAAAATAATGGATTTCTCTTTATTTAGAGCCTAGTCAATGAGGGATTCGGTTTGCTAGTATATTAACTGCATTTATCAATGGAACCTACATGCAAAACCAAGCAGAAAATGCTTTTTTTTTTTAGCAAAATACACTAAAAAACAAGTTGACTTACTATGATAATTTGTGTATAATAGGAAACGATTGCATTAAGCTAACTAATGTAGTACTTTTTTTGGAGGAAAAAAATAAATGTTTTTCAGACGTCAAGAGGGTCAATATCGTGAAACTGATCGCGTGACCCGCTATAAGTTGGTGAAATCCGGTAAGCATTGGCTGCGGGCTTCAACCTCCTTATTTGGTTTGTTCAAGGTTTTCCGTGGTAGTGTTGACACTACTCAGGTTATGACCGAAGTGGTTGAAAACCAAACGAGCAATACGATTACAGGCCTCGATATCATAAGGGGACTGGCAGCTACAGGAGCTGTATTAGGCGGAGCAGTGGCAACACAAACTACTGTTCATGCCAATGATGCAGTTGCCCTTGAAAAGACATTAGAGTCATCGGATGTTCTAGTTGCCAATGATACAGTTGTTCTCGGGTCGGCATCACAAGAAAATTCAGAAAATTCGGTAAGTTTATCACACTCAGAAAGCGAGAGTGTATCTACTTCAGCATCGAGCTCTACTAGCCAATCAGTGAGTATTAGTGCCTCTGCAAGTATGTCAGCAAGTACTTCGGCTTCTGTTAGTGCGTCGACAAGTGCTTCAGCTTCAGCTAGTGTGTCAGCAAGTACTTCTGTAAGTTCTAGTCAGTTGATGGTTAATTCTGGGGGTAGTTCGGCTGCTACTAGCGCTACTAGTGTTGAAACTTCTGGACAATCAGAATCTGCATCGATTGCGAATCAAGGGTTGTCGAATTCTAATTTTTCCGCTCCTGTATTGGATGCGGCTAAGTCAGAGACATCTTTGACAGCTAGAAATGCAGAATTAACAAGTTTGGCGGGAGTAACTGCTGGTGCCATAGCAACATCGGAAGTTTCAGCTAAACAACAGGATGAAAATCGTAAGAAGTTAACCAAACTTTCAGCTGAAATGGGTGAGTACCTAGCAAAAGCAGCTGGTTTACCTAATAGTGATGCAGCTATAGCAAAAGTGAATGCTGCGGTGACTGCTATCGAGACAGCTCTTGCTAATCCTAAGGCAGATTTGACCGAAACTGTAAAACTAGCGACCTCTGCTCGTAATTCGATTGCTAATGCAGTTTTACGTAGCAGATCGGGGGCGAGAGATGCGCGTAATGGAGAAAAACTACAGGACGGCAGTGGTTTTAGAGCTTTTGGACCAGTTCGTAAAAATTTAATTTCTACAGTTTCCGCCTCTAATTATGATCCTCAAACTAAAATTGCTAGATGGACTATCAAACTGAATGCATGGAGTCCGCTTCATATATACCGGTGTTAAGGTGGCAGAAGGCAAAGGAGTTCATGTTCAAAGTGTCACTTTTAATGGTATTTCAATGGAAGAAACTCACCGGAGTGGCTCGGAGGTTACATATAATTACAGACATGCATCAGGGTCGGGTGGTAATTTAGACGGTACGGTAGTTGTTAGCGCTAAACTTGATGACAATAGCAATGGTTCAGGAACTCGAATACAAGTAGGGACAAGTTCAGCACCGATTTCTGAAAGTACTAGCGGAAATTACTCGGAAGTTCATTCTGTATCTGTATCGACTGGTCAAGGTGGAAGAGTTCGAGGTCCCCAATCAAGGGCGGTTTCGAATGCACCAACTATAACAGCTGATAACGAGAATATAACGGTATACAATGATGATAAAATTGAAAATGTTATCCGAATATCCAGAGGGCATTCTAAAACTAGTATAAACTTATGGGATAAGACAGGTGCTGACCCTATCCCTGGTGTGGATGTTGTAGGCCCTAGTAAAGGTGTTCCTGGTTATTACGATAATATAACAGCTGCGCTTTTAGGAACTGTTGGGAACGGAACGGCTTCTGCGACAGTTGGGAAAACCTATTCTTATCAAATTGGTGCAACGAGTCCTAACCCTAACGCAGAAGGGACATATAAGACTATAACTATCACAGTCAAAGGATTTAATGACCGACAAGATCCTGCGAAAGGTGCTAGTGTTGCAGTTAATGATCCGAGAAATCTGAGTCAGAAGGAAAAAGACCAAGTGTTGGCTAACTTTAAAGCGGCCAATGCCGATCTTATTTCAGGTACAGGAACAAGTGACTACAAAAAAGGATCTGAAGAAGGTTCGATCAGTGTAGCTAATAATGGAGATGTTACCATTACTTATCGTGATAGAACCACGGATACAGTCACAAACAATGTTAAGTATGGTGTAGAGAAGACAACGGAGCACTTCTATGCAGTAAGCAATGAGTCGGTGTCTAGTGTGAATCCAAGCAGTCTTGTGCGCCCAGTTGGCGGAGTGGCGAACTTCCCTAAGGGAACAACAGTTGCATGGAAACACGGTCAAGCTCCTACAATGGCAGTAGGGACTCGGACTGCAACAGTAACTGTAACTCATCCAGATAAAACTACCACGGATTTAACATACAACTATACCGTTTATCCAAAGATTGAGACAAAAACCGCGAATGGAGTCACAGGTAAGTTCTTTGCATTTAAAGGAACGCAAGGATCAGGCCTTAGTAAAGTCGACGGAGGCTGGGCTAATCCATATGGTAGAAATATAGAGGGATATACAAATCTCAATGATTTGAAAGCTGAAAGTAGCGAGGTTAAATGGTTCTATAAGTATCGTTTAAATGGTACAGATCCGGAGAAAACAACTGCTGTTGGCAGAGACACGTTTGGTGAAGTATGGTATACAACCAAGGAGAATTCAAGTTGGCCGGATCCTGTAAGTCACAAGACGACCTATACTGTGACAGCTGTCTATCCAACAGGTCGCTTCGGAACTCCATCAGCTAACGATCGGGCTCTGACAAGCGAAACAACATTTGACTATACGGTAGTTGATCCAGTAGCCAAGCAAGAGTATGTTACAACAGTTGGGAATACAGGACCTTTGAATGAGATTATTAATGACCCAGGCAAGGCGATTAAGAATTCTAGAGATGGTGTGTCGATTCCTAGTGGTCCAGAGGAAGCTACCAGAACTACCTACAGATGGGTATCTGCACCAGATGCTAGCACAGTAAGTACTCCAGGGATTTATAAGAAAGATGTCACAGTTACCTTACCTAAAGGAGCTCAAACTGGGGACAATAGTAGTGACACCGTTCCTGTAACCATCAAAGTTAGACCAAAACCACCACAAATCGCAGATAGTCAAGTGAAGCTACAAGGAGGTCTGCCGAACCGTAGTATTACAGTTACAGATGTAACACCAGGAGCGACAGTGACCTTGACAATCGGTGATAAGACATTCACTAAGGAAGCTGGACCTAACGATACAAGGCTGACCTTCACGCCAAAAGATCTCGAAAAGGCTTACAATGCTAATAACGGCTTGCTTCCAACGGGAGACGTAACGGTTAAACAAGAGAAGATTGTAACGACTCCTGCTGGAGGCACAGAGACTCTTACTTCTGACCTAACTTCTACGAGTATTACTAAAGAAGATGTAGCACCAACTGTTACTTACACCGTTAAGGTTAATGGAAAGACACCGGAAAAAGATGGCGCAGGACGCTATAAATTCTATGCGGGTGATACGATTGAAGTAACCTTTACTGGTAAAGATAATAGTGGCAAGCTTGCTTCCTTGAAAATGCGAGGAAATGGTACGGATTTAACAGATTTCTTTGAGGGTAGAGCTGAATGGGGTAGTGGTAAAATTTCAAATATTACTACAACGACGAGTGATGATCGTACGACCATTACTGTGACAGCTACTGCAAATAGTAATCTTACTTATAGAGATGGTAATAGATGGTCTCGTCAGGTTGAGGCTATTGACCCGAGTGGAAATCCTGCTTCTGAAAACTTTGGAATCCAGCAGGATAAATTGGAAAACTTATTCAAGAAACCGGCAATCGCTGTTACTGAAGTGAAGAATAAGAATGCTTTAACGGATGCTGATAAAGAAAAAGTTAAAGAAGAAATTAGAAAAGCTCATGATAAGGTGATTCCAAACGGTCGCGAACGTATTTCAAGCATTGAAGTGGCTCCTAATGGTGTTGCAACGGTCTACTATAAGGATAATGCTAGAGTAGCGTCTGGTAGTCAACCATATGAACCAACTGTTTATAACCAAGATGCAACGGTTTCTGACAAAGTATATAAATCAGAATCAGCAAGCACAAGTGCCGTAGCGTCTACCTCAGCCTCAACAAGTGC